>NZ_RRCU01000009.1:0-221122 GCF_003856855.1 Halomonas sp. YLB-10 | reverse complement strand
CAAGGTTCAAACGTCTCGTTTGACGAGTCGCTTGCCTTGATATTTCAGTGACAGTGTCACTGACTCATCGGCAAGCGCCCACATGAATTACCTGATCAAATTATTAAAGAGCGTGCTCTGGACTCTATAGAGAGCTTAAAGAGCATCTCGCTTTGCTGCGCCGCAGCCCGAAAGCTTGTCGCAGCGCCCTGCGAGGAAGGCGTATTCTACAGAATCGAAGCGCTTCGTCAAGGCTTTCTTTTTTCGCCGTGCAAGCGATGCCTGCATGACCCAAGAGAAAGCGAAGCGAGCCTGACGCGCATCCTGCGATGCCGTCCTGGCGACTCCGATCGAGCGGCGCGCATTTTACCGATTTCTCGTTGCCCGTCAAGTGGAGAATTTTTCGAAGACTTTAAAAAGCCTTTTCAAAACAATCACTTTTACCACCCTTCACCGCCTGTGACGTTTGCTCGTCGCCGGCAGCGGATGCGTACTTTACGCATCCCCTCCGCCCTTGGCAAGACCCTTATGCAAAAAAGTTCATCGAGCTGTCTTCGGGGCGTCATCGACAGCGGTTCAGGCTTCAGTCGCGACCTGGAGCAGGGCCTTACAGCGAGACGGTGCGTTCTTTCGATACGCCCCCTTGAGCAGTCGGCTGACTCGCGCGGTCCAGCAACTCCAGTATGGAGTGATAGGTAAGGCCGGAGTGCTGGGTCATGCCCATCTCGCAGGTTCTCGAATTGGAGACACCAAAGTCACAGCCCGCCACCTGCCCCGACAGATCGCGCAGCGATGAAGCCGTCAGTTCCGGTACGCGCAAGCCCTTGTCGCCGGCAAATCCGCAGCAACTGATACCATCCGGCACCACCACCTCCCTGGCACACGCACGCGCCAGCTCCACGAAGGAGTCGGTCAGCCCCTTGCGATGGCTGGAGCAGGTCACGTGCACCGCCACCTTGCAGTCCAGCGGCGTCACCTCCAGGCGCGGCAACAGGTGGTCATGGGCGAAGGCCACCGGCTCCTGCACCTTCAAGCGCTCATCCAGATGCCCCTCGACCTGCAAGCTGCAAGGACTGGTATCGAACAGCACCGGGAAACGACCGTTCTGGCTCGCGACCAGCAACTCCCGGTTGAGTTCGCGCGCCTTGTGCGTCGCCTCGTTATCCATCCCCTTGGAGGAAAACGCCATCCCGCAACACAGGTGGCCTGGCATTTCGGGAATGATGACGTCATACCCGGCTCTGTCGAGCAGACTCAGTACGATCTCCATCACCGCACGCGCCGAGTCGTCCCGCTTGTCGGCGCCAAACACCCGAGTGGCGCAGGAAGGGAAGTACACCACCGAATCGCGCGGCCCCTCGGTGGACGATGCGCCCGCCGATGGCCGCGACGACTTGAGCACCCGAATCGGGGCGGCGGCGGGTATCGCCGGTATCCACTGTGGGACACGCTTGCCGCTGGCCTTGTGAACACCCTGACTGGCTCGGGCCATCAAAGCGTCGCCGATGATCCCACGCCCCAGGCTGGCCGCACGCAGGCCGCCCCGGGCAATCTTGGTAGCCCCGGAGAAGTGACGCCCGATTCGCCTTGCCAATTCCTGCTTGCCGACATGACGTTCCTGGCGCATGGCGAGCACCATCTCGCCGGTATTGATACCGACCGGGCAGCGCGTCCCGCACATGCCATCGGCGGCGCAGGTGACATCGATATCGTAAAGCGCACTCTGCTCGAAGGCATCGCGACGCTCTCGCTCTTCATCGCTCAACTCATCCAGGGCTGCCAGGCGAGCTCGCTCGCGGGTCAGCACGATGCGCTGGCGAGGCGTCAGCGTCAGCTCGCGTGAAGGACACACGGCTTCGCAGAAGCCACACTCGATGCAGCGATCGACGATGGGGTCGGCCTCGGGCAATGGCTTCAGATTTTCGAGGTGCAGCGTCGGGTTGCGCGTCAGCATCACATCGGGGTTGAGCAGATGGCCCGGATCGAACAACGCCTTGATCTGCCACATCAGAGCATAGGCCTCTTCGCCCCACTCCAGCTCCACAAAGGGTGCCATGTTGCGGCCGGTGCCGTGCTCGGCCTTGAGCGAGCCACCGAAGTCCACGGCTACCAACTGGGCCACGTCGGCCATCAGCGCCTGGTAGCGCTCCTTCTCCCCCGGACGCTCAAAGCCCTGAGGGAAGACGAAGTGCAGATTGCCTTCCAGGGCGTGACCAAACAGCAGGGCGTCGTCGTAGCCATGGCGCTTGAACGCCTCGGTCAGGGCGGCGACACCCTCCTCCAGCCGTTCGATGGGAAAGGCCACGTCCTCGATCACCACGGTAGTTCCGAGATCACGCACAGCACCGACGGCGGGGAACAGTCCCTTGCGTACCTTCCAGTAGAGCGCGTAGCTGACCGGGTCTTCGGTGAAGGCGATGGGCTCGAGGGTGGTGATGCCTTCCAGCGCCTGGCCGACCTCCTCGATACGCGCCTCCAGCCGAGGCCCATCCTCCTCGCGGACATCCACCAGCAATGCCGTGGCGCCGTCCGGTAGCTCACGCAGCTGCTCCGGCATGCCCGGCTGCCGCTCCACCGAACGCAGCCCCGCACGATCCATCAGTTCCACCGCCGCCACGCCGGTGCCACGCAAGGCGATGGTGGCACGGCAGGCGCTGCCGAGATCCGGGAAGAAGATCAGGGCGGCGGCCTTGCGTGGCGGCTCCGGCACCGACTGATAGGTAATCCGCGTGATACAGCCCAGGGTACCCTCGGAGCCGATCATCAGGTGGGCCAGGATGTCCACACCGTCACGGAAATCCACCAGGCTGTTGAGAGCGTAGCCGGTGGTGTTTTTCAGGCGATACTTGTGGCGAATGCGCTTGGCCAGCTCGAGATCGGTGCGCACATTGGTCGACAGTCGCTCCAGCCCATCGAGCAGGGCCGCATGGCTTTGACGAAAGGCTGCCACGCTGTCGGCATCGGCGGTATCCAGTACCGTGCCATCGAGCAGCACCATGCGCAGGCTGTCCAGGGTCCGATAAGTATTCTGGGCGGTGCCACAGCACATGCCCGATGC
Source organism: Halomonas sp. YLB-10 (assembly GCF_003856855.1). Classification (NCBI taxonomy): domain Bacteria; kingdom Pseudomonadati; phylum Pseudomonadota; class Gammaproteobacteria; order Oceanospirillales; family Halomonadaceae; genus Halomonas; species Halomonas sp. YLB-10. The sequence continues at coordinate 218,085 of NZ_RRCU01000009.1, read as the reverse complement.
ATTGTTGGCGGCGATGCCGCCGATCATGCAACTGGCGATGGACGCCGGGTCCGGCCCGATCTTGCGCCCAAAGGGCGCCAGCAGCTCGTTGGCCCTGGCGCCGATAACACCGGGCTGCAGGTCAATTCTGGCACCGTCATCGAGCACCCTGGCATCGCGCCAGCCACGTCCCAGCTGGATCAGCACCCCATCGGTGATGGCTTGACCGGACAGCGAGGTACCTGCGGCGCGGAAGGTCATCGGCCAGTTGCCCTCGCGGCAGGCGCCAATGACTTCGACAAGCTCCTGTTCGGTCTCCGGCCTCACCACCAGGCTCGGCACCAGCCGATAGAAGCTGGCATCGGTACCGTAGGCCAGCCGGCGCAGCGGATCCTGGACCAATCGCTCGATGGGCAGGCGTTCGGTCAGCATCGCAGTCAACTCATCGATGGAAATGCTGGGCTTGGTGGTGGTGATGGCCGTCATGGTGCGCTCCCTGTCTGATTATTCGCTATTGCAGCCGTTCAGATACTAAAACGCCACTCCGAAGAGTGGCGTTTGGCGCTAGGGGTTAGCCCCTGACGTCGATCTGGACGATGCCGCCGCCCCCGCCATAGCCGCTGACGGTAACGTCATAGACACCTGGCTCCAGACGGGTTTCGATCAGCGACCCGAGTTGGGTACTGCCACCGTCGTCGTCCTGGAAGAACACGCCCTCACCCTCGAGCTCCAACAGCGTATCCACGGCGTCGGACTGAGTCTCGATGCTGATGACGCCAGCCTCTTCAACCACCAGCTGGTAGTTGAGCCTGCCGCTGGCATCGAGTTGACCGTAAAGGGTCTCGCCGGTGCGAATCTCACCCTCGGAGCGCAGTTCGCCGCTGAAGGGCGTCTGCGACAGGCTCAGCGAGTAGGTGCCGGAGCCACTGAAGCTTCGCGCATCGACACTGTAGGTACCAGCCTCGAGGATCGCGCTGATACGCGAATTGGTACCCGAGCCACCATCGTCATCGCTGGTGTCGATTCCTTCGCCGCGCAGGCCAAGCATGGCGTCGAAAGCGCTGGAGTTCATCTCCAGGGTCACCTCTGCGGCGTCTTCCAGGGTGAAGCTGTATTGATTGACACCGCTGGCCCCCACCATGCCGCGCACCGTGTCTCCCTGCTGCAGCTCACCGCTGTTGCGCATTTCGCCATCGAAGGCAGTGACGTCGGTCTCCAGCCGGAACATGCCGGAAGCGACCCCCGAGTAGCTTGCCACCTCGATGCGATAGCTGCCGGGCTCGAGCACCTCGCTCAGCCGCGAATTGGTACCACCGCCGCCGTCATCGTCGCTGAGCGACACACCGTTGCCCTCGAGATAGAGCTGGGTGTCGAAGGCAGAGGACGACAGTGCAATCGTCACCTCGGAAGGCTGCTCGATGTCCAGGGTGTAGGCATTGGGTTGAAACCCGCCGGCCATGCCCTGCACAGACTCACCTGGCTCGATGGCCCCTTCGTTCTTCAATTCGCCGTCGAAGGGCGAGGTCGAAAGCTCCAGCGAATAGCCGCCGGACTCGCCCCCGTAGCCGCTGACCACCACCCGGTAGTCGCCCGGCATCAGTACGCTGTCGAGATGAGAGTCGGTACCGCTGCCCGAATCATCGACCTCGATATTGGTCTGGCCGCCGCGTACCCGCAGCACGGTGTCGAAATCGCTGGAGGCGAGCGCCAGATTGACGCTGGTGGGCTCGTCGATCTTGAGGCTGTAGGTGTTGCTGGAGGAGGCGTCGGCCAGGGTACCGGTGATGCTGTCACCGGCGCGCAGCGGTCCGGCATTACGCTCGCCGCTGGAAAGATCGGCTTGCTGCATCGACAGACGATAGCCGTCACCGACGCTGACGAAGTCATCCTGGCATTCCACGTCCACGCGTTCCTTGACCGGCTGACCAGGCGTCACACGCACCTCATAGTCACCAGGATCGAGGAACGCCTTCAGGGTCTGCTGGTCATCACCGCAGCGCGCGGCCTTATGCTCGACACCATTGCCACTGAGCACCAGCGATGCGTCAGACGCCCCGGCAAGCACCAGAGAGACCTGGCGAGCCTGCTCCAGCGAGAAGCTGTAGCTCGCCGCCTCGCCTCCCAGCGCCCCGACGACGTCCTGGTCGTCGCCCAGCGTCTCTGACGCCTGGGCCTCAGTCGGCTTCAGCGAGTAGGGGCCGAAGCCTGCCATGTCGTCGCTGCTGACGACCACCAGCGAGCACCCCTCGGCGGAAGACAGCAACAGCGATGCCGGCGCCTCCTGGGTGCTGCTCGCACCTCCCTGCCACTTGCCGTCTTCGGAATACACCGAGAGGCTGGCGGCAAAGGGTGAATCGAGCTGGTACAGCACACCAGATTCGGCCTCGCCGCAGACCCAGCGACGGTCGTGGCGCGAGCCATCCTTGAGGTTGATCCCGCTTTGCGAGGTCAGTTCGCCCTCAATCGCTTCGCCCAGCGCAACATCCGGCGCCTCGACAAACCGCCCGCCCTGGCTACCGCCGTCGTCCTGGCATCCGCTCAGCAAGACCGCCATGGACACCCCGCTGATCACCAGCAAAGGGGAAATGGCCTTGCAAAGTGGGCGTTTCGACCCCGGACACTGCTGCTTGGACATGCCTGCCTCCATCAGTTGAATTTCGCTTCCTGCGCCGACAACAGAACATCGTCGGGAACGCACACTATAGCCAACTTGCATGACGCGCGTCAGGACGCAAACCACTCCGATGTCGCAGGTGTCGCACGCGAGCACGGTGAATCAGGCGTCGCGCAGGATGACCACCAGTTCTCTTGGACCGTGTACGCCGTAAGCCAGCGTCTGCTCGATATCCGAGGTCTTGCTCGGCCCCGAGATCAGCAGCGCATTGGTCGGCATGGCGCTCGCCCAGCCTTGCCCGGTGACGACATCGAAGAAGGTGTCTTCGACGCTGTCGGCATCGAGCACGGCGATATGCAAAGGCGGCACCAGGCTCAGCAGACGCGGTTCATCCGGGGTCGGCCACAGCCACAGACTGCCGGTCTCGGCGATGGCGCCACGGGTGGACGTAAGGCCAGCCTCGACGCCGTCGAACAGCTCACGCTTCCAGCCCTCGATGTCACGGTCGGCGTCGACCAGCTCGACCTCATGATCCGCCAGGGCCTCACGGGCCTGCTGCGCTACCGGATGCTCCCGGCCCAGCGCCAGGCGCTTGACGCCTTTGTCCGCCAGCACCCTGGCGAGGGTCTCGGTCCAGCCGGCAGAGTCACAGTGAATCACCTCGCCATGCACCGAGGAGATCCAGTGCTCGAAGCGCTCGAGTCGTTCGTGGCGCGACCACTGGCGCCCGGTGACCACGCCGAAGTCGCTGTCGGGGGCCGACAGCGGTCCGCCCTGGCGATCGCGCAGGCGACCCAGAATGTTGTCTCTGGCACTCATTCGCCCTTCTCCTTGCGATGACGCTTGATCAGCGTGTGAAGTGACGTCTTGGCCGGCTTCGGGGCGCTGCGGTACTGCGTCCAGGGCCCCAGGTGGGACGGCGCCAGCGCACGGAAGCTGCCGGCGACCAGGGTAGCGCCTCGCCAGGCTCCGGGATGGGTAGCCAGCCACTGCCAGCTCTTCCATGCGGCGACCTCCTTGCGCGAGCGCTTGACCCCGGCACCGGGCACATTGCCGACGCCGTCGCCCACGGCCTCACGCCGCAGACGCACCAGCAGGTCCGGAATCGGGATCTTGACCGGGCACACCTCACCGCAGGCGCCGCACAGGCTCGACGCCGACGGTAGATCCTTGGTCGCTTCAAGCCCCATGAGGTGCGGCATCAGGATGGCGCCGATCGGCCCCGGGTAGGTGGTGCCGTAGGTGTGACCGCCGACCCGGGTGTACACCGGGCAGTGGTTCATGCAGGCGCCGCAACGGATGCAGCGCAGGGTGTCGAGCAGTTCATCGTCCTGGTAGACCCGCGAGCGACCGCTGTCGACCAGCACCAGATGCACCTCTTCGGGACCGTCGTGTTCGTCGGCCTTGCGTGGCGAGCTGATCATGTTGAAGTAGGTGGTCACGTGCTGGCCGGTGGCAGAGCGCGTCAGCAGGGCGTAGAGCGGCGGCACGTCGGCCAGGTGCTCGACCACCTTCTCGATGCCGGTCACGGCGATGTGCACCGGCGGCGCGGTGGTGGTCAGGCGCCCGTTGCCCTCGTTCTCCACCAGGCACAGGGTACCGGTCTCGGCCACCGCGAAATTGACTCCGGACACCCCGACATCCGCCGTCATGAAACGCTCGCGCAGCTGGGCCCTGGCCGCTGCGGTCATCGCGTCCACGTCGGTGGTGCGCTCGGTCCCGGTGCGCTCGTGCATGATGTCGGAGATTTCGCCGGTGTTGAGGTGAATCGCCGGCATGATGATATGAGACGGCGTCTGCTCGTTGAGCTGCACCAGGTACTCGCCCAGATCCGACTCCAGGGCATCGATGCCCGCCTTCTCCAGGTGGGCGTTCAGGTGCATCTCCTCGGACACCATGGACTTGCCCTTGATCACCGAGGATGCGCCATGACGCTGACAGATCTCGGTGATCAGCTCGCAGGCCTGCTCGCCGTTCTCCGCCCAGTGCACGCGGATGCCGTTGGCCTCGCAGTTGGCCTCGAGCTGTTCGAGCAGGTCGGGCAGCTTCGACAGTGCACGCAGCCGGATATTGGCCCCCAGCTCACGCAGGGTCTCCAGGTCCCAGTCGTCGAAGGCCTTGCGACGCTTGCCCATCAGGCCGTCCATCGCCTTGCGGAAGTTGGCACGGATCTGCGGATTCTCCAGCGCCTCGTGGGCCTGACGATGGAACGCCTGGGGGGTAAAGGTCTGAACTGGCTGGCTCATGAGGTCCTCCGCCACAGATAGGAAGCGATGTGCTCGCCTTCGAGCGTGCTGTCGCGGTGGGCCAGACGCCCGGCGATGTTCATCAGACAGCCACAGTCGGAGGTCACGAAACGCTCGGCGCCGGCGGCTTCGATGGCACGACTCTTGTCTTCGACCATGGCACCGGACACCTCCGGATGGCGTACCGCAAAGGTCCCGCCGAATCCACAGCATTCGCTGGCCCGCTCCTGCTCCACCAGCTCGACCTGGCCGAGCTTGGCCAGCAGCGCGGGGCCGGTCTCGGCGAGGCCCATTTCGCGACGGGCGCTGCACGAGGTATGCATGGCGACCTTCTCCGGCGCGCCTCGATCCTCAAGCGTCAGGTGGCAGACGTGCACCAGGAATTCGGTCAGTTCGAACACCCGATCGGCGACCTCCCTGGCCCTTGCCTCCTCGGGGGTGCCGGCAAACAGCGAGGGATAGTGGGTACGCATCATGCCGCCGCAGGAGCCGGACGGCACGATGATCGGCCAGGGCTCGGGGAACAGATCGAGCTGGGCCCTGGCCACCGCCCTGGCCTCGGTGTGATAGCCCGAGGTGTAGGCAGGCTGGCCGCAGCAGGTCTGGTCGTCGGGGAAGATCACCTCGATCCCTTCCCGCTCGAGCAGCCGAACGGCATCGAGGCCAGCCTCGGGATAGAGCATGTCGATCAGACAGGTTCCGAACAGGTAGACCTTGTCGGGGCGAGGGGGATAAAGCTTGACGGCGGTCATCGCGGGGTCCTCAGGGTCAGGCACGGCAGGACGTTGTCGTTGTTCCCGGTATCAATAGCGGCACAACAGAGGCGAGCAGGCTACCGCTGCACGCCTCGTCTGCACCGCCGGAACCGAGGCCCCCGGAGCATCATCGGTCTTGCCAACGACCGCCAGGGATAGAGTTGGAGTAAATTGGTAAAACCAATTGACAACGCCGAATCTAGGCACAGTAGGTTCGCTCTTCCAGAGTGTCAAACCAGACGCCGATTTTTGCTCGGACTTTGCGCTATACTTTGGTCTATGTCTCGACGACCGTGAACGTAACAGGTTGATAATCTGGGAAGAACGAGGATCAGGACAGGCAACAGGACAACCCCGTTTATTGGTAATACCAATTAGTTGTCGTTACACTGGCGGCCTCGTTCCCACGTCGATGATAAACCGCCATGGCCTACCAGCCCGTGCGCCAGCCTCGCCTGGCCGATGTGATCACCGAGCGCCTCGAGGCGCTGATTCTGGAAGGCAGCCTGACCCCCGGCCAGCGCCTGCCCCCCGAACGCGAACTGGCCGAGCGCTTCGGTGTCTCGCGCCCGTCGTTGCGCGAAGCGATCCAGAAACTGGCCGCCCGCGGCCTGCTGGTCAGCCGCCAGGGCGGTGGCACCTATATCACCGAGGCCCTCAACAGCGGCTACAGCGACCCGCTGCTGGAGATGCTGTCTCGCCACGGCGAGTTCCACCTGGACCTGCTCGAATTCCGTGACGCCATGGAAGGCCTGTCAGCCTACTATGCGGCGCTGCGCTCGACACCCACCGACAGGGCGCTGTTGATTCAGCGCTTCGAAGAGCTCGAGACGTCCTTTCTCGGCGAGGACCCCCAGGGTGAGGCCAAGGCCGACGCCGCCTTCCACCTGGCGATCGCCGAGTCCGCCCACAACGTCCTTCTGCTGCACACCATTCGCGGCATCTTCCACCTGCTGGAACGCAGCATCGTCGACAATCTCGCCCATCTGTTCGAGAAGCCGGAGGCACGCCCCCGCCTGATGCAGCAGCACCGGGCACTGCTCGACGCCATCCTCGAGGGGCGCGCCGAAGACGCCCAGGCGCTGGCCCACGAACACCTGGTCTACGTCGAAGAGGGTCTGCTCGAGATGGAGCGCGCCGAGACCCGCTCGCAGCGAGCGCTGCGGCGTGCCCAGGTCATGCCGCCGCGTCGGTCGCGCTAGTCGATGCGACGCTGGTCACGCTGGCTGAATCGCCGCACCCTGGCGCTGGCGCTGGCGCTGGGTCTCGCCCTGGTGCTGTGGCAGAGCGCCACCCTGGCCCGTGAGCAGGCGCTGGCCTCGCTCAAGCGTGATGCCGATACCGAACTCAGGCTTTCCGCCACTGGCCTGACCGGTTACCTGTCACGCCACGAATACCTGCCGGAACTGCTTGCCACCCGGGAAACCGTCAAGCGATACCTGAGCGCCCCGGACGGCCAGGACGTGATGCCGCTCAACCGACTGCTCAACCGTTTCCGCAGTACCACCGGCGTCTCCGATATCTACCTGCTCGACGCCGAGGGCACCACCCTGGCGGCCAGCAACTGGCACCGCCCCGACAACTTCATCGGCCAGAACTATCGTTTTCGCCCCTACTACCAGGACGCCATCGCCGGGCACTACGGCCGCTTCCACGGCCTCGGCGTGGTATCGATGGATCGCGGCTACTACTTCTCGGCTCCGGTCTGGCTCGACGAGGTCAATCCCGACGCCACCCCGGCCGGGGTGATGGTGGTCAAGGTCCGCGTCGATACGCTGGAGGCGAGCTGGCAGAGTCCGGGGACCAGCCTGCTGGTGGTGGATCAGAACGGTATCGTGTTCATGGCCAGCCAACCCGAGCTGCGCCTGACCTCTCTCACCCCGCTGGCGCCACCGCGCCTGGCCGAGCTGCGCGACTCCCGGCGTTACGCCGATGAAGCGCTGAAACCGAGCGGCCTCGAGGTCGTCGATCACCTCGCCGACGACGCCAGACTGGTGGGCTTCGACAGCGGCCCGTTGGCGTCCGGGCACTACCTTGGCGTCACTCGGGACTTTCCCACCCTGGGCTGGCAGATGCATATCCTCAAGCCCATGGCCCCGGTGATCGAGGCCCAGTGGCAGGCGATGCTGATGGGGGGTGGTCTATACGGCCTGCTGGCACTGGCCGGCGGCATCGGCTGGCAGCGCCACCGACTGCGCCGGGAGCGCGAAGCCTTCGCCGAGCGTGAGCGCACCACCCTGGCGCAAGCCCGCGACGAACTCGAGCGCAACGTGGCCAGCCGGACCCGCGACCTGCTCGCCACCAATCGCCGGCTATCCGACGAAATCGAGGAGCGCCGGCGCACCGAGGCGACTCTGCGCCAGACCCGTGACGAGCTGACCCAGGCCGCCAAGCTGGCGGTGCTCGGCCAGCTCGCCGCCGGCATCAACCACGAGCTCAATCAGCCACTGGCGGCCATCCGCGCCTACGCCGAGAACGCCCGGGGCTTTCTCGCCCGACAGCGCCACGACACCGTCGACGCCAACCTCGGCGAGATCATCGAACTCACCGGCCGCATGGCCGAGATCAGCGCCCAGCTACGCCAGTTCTCGCGCAAGAGCGGTGAGCCGCCAAGCCCGGTGTCGACCCGCGCCTGCCTCGACTACGCCCTGCGCCTGTTCAAGGCACGCCTCGGCGAGCAACAGGTCGAGGTGGTGTTCGACACCCCGGAGGAAGCGCCCTGGGTACTGGCCGACCTGGTCAGACTCGAGCAGGTGCTGGTCAACCTGATCGGCAATGCGCTCCAGGCCATGGCACAGACGCCGTCGCCACGCCTGATACTGGGCGTGGCCGCCGCCGATGGCCGCGTCAGGCTGTGGGTCGACGACAACGGCCCCGGCGTCCCCGAGGACCAGCGCCGCCAGGTGTTCGAGCCCTTCTACACCACCAAGGCCCCCGGCGCCGGACTGGGGCTCGGGCTTTCCATCTCCGCACGGATCATCGATGATCTCGGCGGCCGCCTGCAGGCCGGTGTCTCGCCTCTGGGCGGAGCACGCTTTACCATCGAGCTGCCCCAGGCCGAGCACGTCCTCCCGCCCCACGATGAGAGCCACGCCACATGACCGACGAAGCCCCCGTGATGATCATCGACGACGAAGAGCACCTGAGGGTCACCCTGGGCCAGACGCTGGAACTGGCAGGCTATCGACCGCTGCCCTTTCCCAGCGCCGAACAGGCCTTGGCCACCCTGGACCGGGACTTCAGCGGGGTGGTGATCAGCGATATCCGCATGCCCGGCATGGACGGCATGAGCCTGCTCAGAGAGATTCGTCAGCGCGACCCGGACCTGCCGGTGGTACTGATTACCGGTCATGGCGATGTATCCACAGCGGTGGAGGCCATGCGGGAAGGCGCCTGGGACTTTCTCGAGAAGCCGTTTCCCGGTGAACGCCTGGGCGAGGTCGTGCGGCGAGGCGTGGAGAAGCGTCGACTGAGCCTGGAAAACCGCTTCCTCAAGGCCGAGCTCGAGGCCCAGCAGACCGCGCCAGGCCCACGTCTGGTAGGGCGCACCCCGGCGATCAAGCGGCTGTCGTCGATGGTCCAGCGCATCAGCCAGGTCGAGGCCGACGTGCTGCTGTTCGGCGAGACCGGCGCCGGCAAGGACCTGGTGGCCCGCGCGATCCACGAGCGCAGCGCCCGCGGCGGCAAGCCCTTCGTCGCCATCAACTGCGGCGCGGTGCCCGAGAGCACCATCGAATCCGAGCTGTTCGGCCACGAGAAAGGCGCCTTTACCGGCGCGGTGGAGCGGCGCATCGGCAAGTTCGAGCATGCCGCCGGCGGCACCGTCTTCCTCGACGAGATCGAATCCATGCCGCTGGCGCTGCAGGTCAAGCTGCTGCGGGTACTGCAGGAGCGCCAGGTCGAGCGCCTGGGCAGCAATACCCCGGTGACACTCGACATTCGGGTGATCGCCGCCACCAAGATCGACCTCAAGACGGCCGCCGAGGCCGGCGAGTTCCGCGAGGACCTGTACTACCGCCTCAACGTGGTGACCCTGATGATTCCGCCGCTGCGCGAGCGCCGCGAGGACATCCCGCTGCTGTTTCACCACTTCGCCGCGGTGGCCGCCAGCCGCAGCGGCATGGAAGCGCCGCCGCTGGACGCGGCCGGCGTCACCGCGCTGCTGGCCCACGACTGGCCCGGCAACGCCCGTGAACTACGCAACCTGGCAGAGCGCTACGTGCTGCTCGGCAGCACCTGCGACTACCGCCTCGACGCCTTGATGGAAGGCGTCGGCAGCGACGGTGGCGAGCTGCCGCTGCCCCAGCAGGTGGAGCTGTTCGAGAAACAGCTGGTCAGCCAGTCGCTGGCCCGCCACCACGGCCGTATCAACGAGGTCTGCGAGCACCTGGGACTCCCGCGCAAGACCCTCTACGACAAGCTCAAGAAGCACGCCCTCAAGCCCGACGACTATCGCCAGCGCCCCGACACCAGCGCCACGCCCTGATCGACCAGCCCCTGCAGCGCGTCCCAGGACGGCAGCCAGGGCGCCAGACTCAGGGTCACGCACAGCATCGCCAGAGAGTTGCCGGGATCGCCCCAGTCAAACGGTTTGAAGGCGGTGCCGAAGGAACGTTTCAGTCGCGCCCCGTTCAGATCCACGCTGTAGAGCTCATCGAGCAACAGATGGATGGCAAAGCCAAAGGTCAGGGCGCCGCCGTGGGCCCACGCCATGGCGTCCGGTGGTGCGAACAGATGGTGGCTGAGCGCCGCGGTCGCCAGGCCGCACATGGCCGCGGCCAGTAGCGAGTGCCAGAGCCCCCGGTGGACGGTGAAGCGGGCGAAGATCGCGCCGGCCACATAGCGCACCGCCAGATAGATGGCGCCGCACACCAACAGCAAGGTGCCGTCGGAGAACCGCTCCTGCAGCATCACCGCGCCGGCCACCACCGCCGGCACCGCCATCAGATTGAAGATCAGCCGGATCGCCTTGGAGCTGTCGGAGTCGATATCGGGGAGGATGCCGCCCAGGGTCGTCAGCGCCAGCATCGGCAGGCTGTCGAGCGCCGACCACAGCCCCGCCTGCCAGCCGCCATGGGCCAGCACCGCGCCGCCGGCGGCGGCCACGCTGAGGTGGGTGCGGAAGTTGGCCATGCCGGGCGGGCTCCTCGAAAAGGCATATACTGGATAAATGACCAGATTATCGCCCGGCAGTTCAATAGAAACAATTGGTTGGAAACATACTGGATAAAAAAACACGGACCTGCGCGGGCAGATCCGTGTTCTTCACCACTGCGGCTCTGCCGTCAGCCCTCGGCCGAGGCCAGGTACTGATCCTTGAGCTTGACGTAGTTGCCCGCGGTGTAGGGGAAGAAGGCGCGCTCTGCATCCTTCAGCGGGCGCAGCGCCTTGGCCGGGTTGCCGGCGTAGACGTGGCCGCTTTCCAGGCGCTTGCCGGGGGGCACCACCGCACCGGCGGCGATGATCACCTCGTCCTCGACCACCGCCCCGTCCATGACGATGGCGCCCATGCCGACCAGGATCCGGTTGCCCAGGGTGCAGCCATGCAGCACCGCCTTGTGGCCGATGGTGACTTCATCGCCGATGGTCAGCGGCCAGCCGCCTTGATTGAAGTCGCTGGCGTGGGTGATGTGCAGCACGCTGCCGTCCTGCACGCTGGTGCGCGAGCCGATGCGAATCCGATGCATGTCACCGCGAATCACCGCCATCGGCCACACCGAACAGTCGTCTCCCAACTCCACGTCACCCAATACCATGCACTGGGGGTCGATATAGACCCGCGTGCCCAGCCTGGGGCTTACGCCCTGCCAGGAACGGATCACCGGATAACCCGGCGCACCATCGTGCGCTTCCGTTGCCACCCTGTCTGCCATCGCTGTCTCTCCTGAAGGTTGTGCGCCGGTCGGTCGCGGCACTACAGCAGACCGCTGAACAGCACCACCAGTACCAGCGGAATCGATACCCAGCGTACCACGGCGCGCCACACGCGAAAGCCATTGGGCCCCGCATCCAGCGCCCGCAGCGCTTCCTGCTCAGGCATCACCCAGGCGGCAAAGATGGCGATCAACAGACCGCCTAGCGGCAGGAAGATCTCCGGCGGAATGGTGCTGACCACGCCGAAGAAGTTCATCTCCCCGATCAGGTGGACGTCGCTCAGACTCGAGAACGACAGCACGCACAACAGCCCCACCAGCCATACGCACAGGCCCACCGCCAGGGCGGCCATGCGCCGCGACAGCCCCCAGCCCACCAGGGTCGAGACCATCGGTTCGGCCAGGTTGATCGATGAAGTCCAAGTCGCCAGCAGCAGCAGCAGGAAGAAAAGTCCCAGCCAGAAGGGACCACCGGGCAGCTCGGCGAAGGCCACCGGCAGGGTCACGAATACCAGTCCTGGACCCTCCCCCGGATCCATGCCCTGGGTGAACACCACCGAGAAGATCGCAATACCGGCCAGCAGCGCCACCAGCACATCAAGCACCGCCACCGCGCCGGCGGCGCCAGGCAGGCTCTGGTGGTCGGGCATATAGGCGCCGTAGGCCATCAGCGCGCAGGCCCCCACCGCCAGGGTGAAGAAGGCATGTCCCATGGCGTGCACCAGCACCATCGGCGTCAGCGCCGAGAAATCCGGGGTGAACAGCCAGGCCATGGCCGGACCGAAGCCGTCCATGGTCACGGCGTGGCCGGCCAGCACGATCAGCAGCAGGTAGAGCGCCGGCATCAGCAGGTTATTGAGGCGCTCCAAGCCCTTGGCCACGCCGGCGGCGACCACCACCATGGTCATCACCAGAAACAGCGTATGGTTGAGCGTCATCCGCAGCGGGTCAGCCAGGAAGGCGTCGAAGCCTGCGCCGATTTGCGGCGCGCTCTGGCCAGCGAAGCCTCCGCTGAAGGCCTTGACCATAAAGTCGATGGACCAGCCGGACACCACCGAGTAAAACGACAGGATACAGAACACCGTAAAGGCGCCGAACAGCCCCAGCCACTTCCAGTGGCTCGAGGTGCCGCGCTGACGCGCAAGCTCAGCGAGCGACTGCATCGGGCTGCGCCGACCGGCCCGGCCGATCATGATCTCTGCCATCATCACCGGCAGGCCCAGCACCACCACGAAGCCTACATAGAGCAGCAGGAAGGCGGCGCCCCCGTTCTCCCCGGTGATGTAGGGGAAGCGCCAGATATTGCCAAGACCGACGGCGGCCCCGGTCACGGCCAGGATAAAGGCGCGGCGCGAACTCCAGCGTTCCAGCGTTTGGTTCATGGTCTTTCGGTGTCCAGATCGAGAAAAACGAAGGCCGCAAGACTAGCACATTGAAACCGCCGGCAGTCGCCCGCATTTACTGAACCATTGTCGAATTCCCGAGAGGTGCCCATGTCCCGCAATCCGCTGCTAGAACGCCACACCCTGCCGCCCTTCGGCGAAATTCGCCCGGAGCACGTCGCCCCTGCGGTGGAAGCACTGCTCGAGGAGCTGCGCGAAGGCGTCGAGAAGCTGGTGGCCGAAGCCGAGCGCGACACCCCCAGCTGGGACAGCCTGGCGGCGCCGCTGGAAGAGATGAGCGATCGCCTGGCCCAGGCCTGGTCGCCGGTATCGCACCTCAACTCGACCATGAGCACACCGGAGCTGCGCGAGGCCCACGACGGCTGCCTCGAGAAGCTCTCCGCCTACAGCACCTGGATCGGCCAGCACGAAGGCCTGTTCCGCGCCTGGCAGGCGCTCAAGGACAGCCCGGCCTTCGCCGAGCTCGACGAGGCTCGCCAGCGCTCGGTGGACAACGCCCTGCGTGACTTCCGCCTGGCCGGCGTCGACCTGCCGGCAGACAAGAAACAGCGCTCGGCGGAAATCCGCACGCGCCTGTCGAGTCTGTCGAGCACCTTCTCCAACCAGCTGCTTGACGCGACCCAGGCCTGGGCGCTGGAACTCGACGATGACAGCCGTCTGGCCGGCCTGCCCCAGAGCGCCCTGGACACCCTGGCGGCCAACGCCGAGGCCAAGGGCAACAAGGGCTATCGCATCACCCTGGACTTCCCCAGCTTCTTCCCGGTGCTGAGCTACGCCGAAGACCGCGAACTGCGCCGTGAGGTCTACACCGCCTTCGTCACCCGGGCCTCCGAGAAGGGCCCCAACGCAGGCGAGTACGACAACGCCCCGATCATGGAAGAGACCCTGGCGCTGCGCCGCGAGATGGCCGAGCTGCTGGGCTTCTCCAGCTACGCCGACTACTCGCTGGCGACCAAGATGGCCGACAGCCCCAGCGAGGTCATCGGCTTCCTCGACGACCTGGCCAGACGGGCCCTGCCCCAGGGCCAACAGGAATTCAGCGAGCTCGAGGCCTTTGCCCGTGACGAGCTGGGGCTCGAGGAACTCGCCCCCTGGGATGTGGGCTACGCCAGCGAGAAACTGCGCGAGGCCCGCTACGCCATCTCCCAGGAGCAGCTGCGCCCCTACTTCCCTGCGCCCAAGGCGGTCGCCGGGCTGTTCAGCGTGGTCGAGCGCCTCTACGGCGTGCAGGTCGAGCAGGACCCCGATGCCCCCAGCTACCACGAGGATGTCAGCTTCTACCGGGTGCTCGAGAACGGCCAGCCCATCGCTGGCTTCTATCTCGATCTCTACGCCCGTGAAGGCAAGCGCGGCGGCGCCTGGATGGACGAGTGCCGGGTGCGTCGCCGCCACGGCGTCGAGCTGCAGCTGCCGGTGGCCTACCTGACCTGCAACTTCACCCGCCCGGTGGGCGACAAGCCGGCGCTGTTGACCCACGACGAGGTCACCACCCTGTTCCACGAGTTCGGCCACGGCCTGCACCATATGCTCACCCGCCAGGAGGTGGCCGACGTGTCGGGCATCAACGGGGTGGCCTGGGACGCGGTGGAGCTGCCGAGCCAGTTCATGGAGAACTTCTGCTGGGAGCGTGAAGGGCTGGACCTGATCTCCGGCCACGTCGACACCGGCGAGCCGCTGCCCGACGAGCTGTTCGACAAGCTCACCGCGGCCAAGAACTTCCAGTCCGCCATGGGCATGCTGCGCCAGGTCGAGCTGTCGCTGTTCGACTTCCGCCTGCATCTGGAGCCAGCAGCGCCGTCTGCCGCCGACATCCAGTCGCTGCTGGACGATGTCCGCGCCAAGGTCTCGGTGGTACCGCGAGTCGAATTCAACCGCTTCCAGAACAGCTTCGGCCACATCTTCGCCGGCGGCTATGCGGCGGGCTACTACAGCTACAAGTGGGCCGAGGTGCTGTCCGCCGACGCCTGGAGTGCCTTCGAGGAGGCCGGCACCTTCGACGCCGAGACCGGCACTCGCTTCCGCCGCGAGATCCTCGAGCAAGGCGGTGCCAGGGATGCCGCCGAACTGTTCAAGGCCTTCCGCGGCCGCGAGCCGAGCATCGAACCGCTGCTGCGCCACAGCGGCATCCGCGCCGCCTGACCATCCGTCTCGTCGACGCCCCCGCCGCCAGCGGGGGCGTTGCCATTTGTGGAGACCGACATGACCGTCAAGAAACGCTTTATCGCCGGCGTCGTCTGCCCCCGCTGCGCCGCCATGGACCGTATCCGCGCCTGGGAGCAGAACGGCGTGCGCTACCGTGAGTGCGTCAGCTGCGACTTCTTCGAACAGCTACCGATCGAGGACGACGTGGTCGAAGAGCTCGCCACCCGGGTCAACCAGGACTCCGAAGCCCCCGCCACTGAAGAGATCCAGCCGGTTCGCATTCTCGACCCCGGCAAACGCCACTGATCCAGCGCGCGACGCTTTTACGCCCAAGGGTGTGCGGATATCCGCACACTCTAATTCGGCAAACGTGCGAAACTTCGGACAAAGGCCGTGTCGACATTTTCGACCAATGTCTAAAGCGACTTTTATAACCAACTGATTTACAGATAAATCCTTGGGTCGGGCACACCCCTTGCGATACCTCTTGCGTTGACCGACGTCCGGTCAGGCTCGGTCTTGGCGTCTAGGCTTGAGACCGCAGCACGATAACCACAACGTCCATCGCATTGGGAGACATTGCATGAGCACCTCTACCCGGCTCCTCACCGGCGTCCTCGCCACCACCTTCGCCGGCACCCTGCTGGTGTCCGCTGCCGCCCAGGCAGACCGTGAAGACTGGCCCGAAAGCTTCACCGTGGGCACCGCGAGCCAGGGCGGCACCTACTTCGTCTACGGCTCCGGCTGGGCCAACCTGGTCGCCGACCAGCTCGGTCTATCCGGCGGCGGCGAAGTCACCGGTGGTCCGACCCAGAACCTGGCGCTGGTGCACGGCGGCGACGTGGCCTTCGGCCTGACCACCATGGGTCCCGCCTCCGACGCGGTGAACGGCAAGAGCCCGCTGGCCCCCGGCGTGAAGATGGACAACGTCTGCGCCATGTTCCCGATGTACGAGACCCCGTTCTCCATCACCGCCCTGTCCGACAGCGGCATCACCTCGATCTCCGAGATTCCCGACGGCGCTCGTATCGGCTTCGGCCCGGCAGCCTCCACCTCCGACACCTACTTCCCGGCCATCCTCGAAGAGCTGGGCGTCAACTTCGATCGCCGCAACGGCGGCTGGTCTGACCTGGGCGGGCAGCTGCAGGACGGCCTGCTCGACGTGATCGCCTTCGCCGCCGGCATTCCGATCCCCGCGGTCAGCCAGCTCGAGGTGCAGACCGACGTCAACATCGTCGAATTCACCGAGGAAGAGCAGCAGCAGGTCCTCGACAAGTTCCCGGTCTCGGCCTTCCAGATCCCGGCCAGCACCTACACCACCCTCGAGGAAGACGCCCGTGCGGTGTCCATGTGGAACTTCGCCATCGCCGGCTGTGACCTGCCCGAGGACTTCGTCTACGAGGTCACCAAGCTGACCATGGAAAACAACGACAAGATGCTCGACGTGCACCGCAGTGCCGCGACCACCATTCCCGAGAACATTCAGTACAACACCGTGCTGCCGTTCCACCCCGGCGCCGCGCGCTGGTACGAGGAAAACGGCTACGAGATCGATCCGTCCATGATCAAGCAGTAATCAGGATCACCCGCCCGCGGCCAGTCCGCGGGCGGGCACCCGGCCGGTCGTCCGTTTCTCAAGGTATCGCTCCATGACCCACACCCCAGATTCTCCCCGCGACGAGGATGCGACCGACGCTTCGGTCGAACCCATCGTCGCCTCGGGCGTCGACGACGAAGCCGTCGAACCCAATCGCCGTGTCTTCCAGGGCGGCAAGTGGTGGCTGTTCGGCGTACTCGCCGTGGCCTACACCGTCTTTCACCTGGTCTCGCTCAATATCTACCCCATCGAGACCTGGTCGTTTCGCATCATCCATATCGCCGGCGCGCTGATCCTCGGCTTCGGCCTCTACACCGGCTCGCGCTTCGTCGAGGACGGCCAGGACGGTGCGCCGCGCTGGGCCAGCGTGATCGCCCTGGCGTTGCTGCTGCCCGCAGGCTACGCCCTGATCCAGGTGGTGCTGATGCAGCAGACCATGGCCGGCGGCGCCATGCGCATCGAGCCGGCCATCGAAAACTGGCACTACGGCGCGCCGCTGATCCTGGCCACCGTCGGTGCCATTGCGCTTTCCTGGTTTCCCCGTCAGGCCCGCCACCAGTTGCTGTTGGCCGACGTCGTGTTGATGGTCTGCGCCGCCGCCGTGGCCGGCTACCTGCTGGTGGTTTTCAACAGTCCGCTGCGCGCCTCCACCGGCACCTCCTTCGCGCCCATGGGCATCAGCTGGGCCGCCATCTCCGGCTCGCTGCTGATCCTCGAGTTGACCCGCCGCGTCGCCGGTCTGGCGCTGGTGGTGATCTCCGCCATCTTCCTGGCCTACGTCTTCATGGGCCCCTGGCTGCCAGGCTTCCTCGGCTACCCGGGACTGTCGCTGGGGCGCTTCTTCAGCCAGGTCTACACCGACGCCGGCATCCTCGGCCCGACCACGGCGGTGTCCTCCACCTATATCATCCTGTTCATCATCTTCGCGGCCTTCCTGCAGGCCTCCAAGGTCGGTGACTACTTCGTCAACTTCGCCTTCGCCGGCGCCGGTCGCGCCCGTGGCGGCCCCGCCAAGGTCTCGATCTTCGCCTCCGGCCTTATGGGCATGATCAACGGCACCAGCGCAGGTAACGTAGTGTCCACCGGCTCGCTCACCATCCCGCTGATGAAGAAGGTCGGCTATCCGGCCAGAAGCGCAGGCGCCATCGAGGCGGCCGCCTCCACCGGTGGCCAGATCATGCCGCCGATCATGGGTGCCGGCGCCTTCATCATGGCCGAGATCACCGGTATTCCTTATACCGAGATCGCGGTGGCCGCGCTGATCCCGGCGATCCTGTACTTCGCCTCTGTCTACTTCATGGTCGACTTCGAGGCGGCCCGCAAGGGCATGCGCGGCATGCGCAAGGAAGAGATTCCGCAGTTCTCCAAGCTGATCAAGCAGGTCTACCTGTTCGCCCCGATCATCATCCTGATCACAGCACTGTTCATGGGCTACTCGGTGATTCGCGCCGGCACGCTGGCGACCGCCTCCGCCGCTGTGGTGAGCTGGCTGTCACCCCACAAGATGGGCATTCGCTCCATCCTGCGGGCCCTCAGCCTGGCTGGCACCATGTCGATCCAGATCATCGCGGTATGTGCCTGTGCCGGCCTGATCGTCGGCGTCATCGCCCTGACCGGCGTCGGCGCGCGCTTCTCGTCGCTGCTGCTGGGCCTGGCCGGTGTCAGCCAGCTGCTGGCGCTGTTCTTCGCCATGTGCATCTCGATCCTCTTGGGCATGGGCATGCCCACCACCGCCGCCTACGCGGTAGCCGCCTCGGTGGTCGCCCCAGGCCTGATCGACATCGGCATCCAGCCGCTGGTGGCTCACTTCTTCGTGTTCTACTTCGCGGTGGTCTCGGCGATCACCCCGCCGGTGGCGCTGGCCTCCTACGCGGCGGCGGGTATCTCCGGCGACAACGCCATGGGCACCTCGGTGGCCTCGTTCAAGATCGGCCTGGCAGCCTTCATCGTGCCGTTCATGTTCTTCTACAGCCCGGCCATGCTGATGGAAGGCGACTGGCCCCAGATCCTGCGGGTCGGCACCACAGCCACCATCGGCATCGTGCTGCTGGCGGCCACCGTCCAGGCCTGGTTCTTCGGACCGGTGAAGGCCTGGCAGCGGCTGGTGATGCTGATCGGCGCCCTGTGCCTGATCTACGGCGGCATCGTCACCGACCTGGCAGGGCTGGCCATCGCCATCGGCCTGTTCGTGATGCAGCGCGCCAGCGGCGGCGGCACCCGCAGCGCCACCGCAGGCTGAACCCCGCCCCCCTTTAACCCCGCACCTTGAGCCCCGCCCTCTGGCCCCGCCCCATGGCGGGGCTTTTTGGTACCAGAGACACCCCTCATGACGACGACGGCCGCCCGCCGTTGGCCAGCCCCCAACCGCCAGTCTTCTTCGTCTTTCTACCCTCCCCCAGAACGACGACGGCCCCGCACAGGGCGGGGCCGACGTTCTTGTTATTGTGGTCGCGACTGGCTAGCGCGACCCGTCCAGCGTTGTTGTTGGTGTCATGAGCGGCCGGTGATGTTGTCGACGATCTTCAGCGTCGGCTCGGCCTGGTTGAGGGTGTAGAAGTGCAGCCCCGGGGCGCCACCGTCGAGCAGACGCTGGGCCAGACGCGAGATCACCTCTTCGCCGAAGTCGGCGATGGCGGCGCTGTCATCACCGTACGCCTCGAGCTGCTTGCGAATCCAGCGCGGGATCTCGGCACCGCAGGCGTCGGAGAAGCGCGCCAGCTTGGAGTAGTTGGTGATCGGCATGATGCCGGGGATGATCGGTGCTTCCACACCAAGCTGGCGAGCCCGCTCGACGAAGTGGAAGTAGGCGTCGGCGGTGAAGAAGTACTGGGTGATCGCCAGGTTGGCACCGGCATTCATCTTGCGGGCAAAGTTCTGAAGATCCGCCTCGAAGCTCGCCGCCTGGGGGTGAGACTCCGGATAGGCCGCCACCGCGATCTCGAAGTGATCACCGGTCTCCTCGCGGATGAACTCCACCAGCTCATTGGCGTAGCGCAGCTCGCCGATGCCGCCCATGCCGGAAGGCAGGTCACCGCGCAGGGCCACCAGGCTGTTGATGCCCTGGGCCTTGTAGTCGGTCAGCAGCTCGCGCAGCTGGGCCTTCTCACTGCCGACGCAGGACAGGTGCGGCGCGGTGGTGATGCCGCACTCGCGCACCGCGTTGACGGTGGTGATGGTGCGATTCTGGGTGGAACCGCCGGCACCGTAGGTGACGGAGAAGAACCGCGGATTGCGCTCGGCCAAGAGGTCCCGGTTGCGCATCAGCTTCTCCCGCCCGGCGTCGGTATTCGGGGGGAAGAATTCGAAGCTGATGCCCAGCGGGTGCTCTTGTGCGCTCATCTCGGGGTCCTCGTGAAGCGTGTCGGGCTACCGCAAATCGGCGGCCGTAAAGGTGATGGGTGCCATTGTGACGACTCGGCCTCACCCCGACCAATGAAAGTTTCGCGGGTAAACTTCAATTCTCTTCATATAAGAAAAGAGAGACTCATAACCATCTGTTCTAAAAAATGACCTCGGCAGCCGGCCCGGGCTGACACCGGCGCGCCCAGACGGCATGATACGGGGCCTGGCACCCAAGGATGATGAACATGGCCGTCGACCCGACCTCGCTGATGGGCCCCCTGTGGACCCTGCTCGCCTTTGTCGCCCTCGGCGTCCTGTCCGCCAGGCGGCTCAAGGTCGACCCTCGTCCCATCGCCACCCTGCTGATCTACCTGATCGCTCCGCTGACCTTCTTCCGCGCGCTGGTACTGGGCGGTCCGACGCCGGTCTACCTCGCTCTGACCGCCGCCCTGTTCGTGATCGCAAGCCTGGTGGCCGTGCTCATCAATCGGCTGGGAAAGCGCTGGCTGGGGGATGAGGAAGGCTCGGTGCTGGCGTTTTCTGCCGGTACCGGCAACACCGGCTACTTTGGTTTGCCGGTGGCGCTGGTGTTGCTGCCCCCGTCCGGCGTCACCCTGTACCTGTTCTGTGCACTCGGCGTCACCCTTTACGAGTTCACCGTCGGCTTCTATCTGAGCGCCCGCGGCCGCTTTACGGTGCGCGACAGCCTGCTCAAGATCGCCAGGCTGCCGCTGATCTACGCCTTTCTGGCGGCGCTTTTGGTGGAAGGGGTCGGCGTGACGGTGCCAGCGGCGGTGACCGATGCCATGTCGGTATTTCCAGCGACCTACACCCTGCTCGGCATGATGATCATCGGCATGACCCTGGGTCGTGTTTCTGTGCGCTCGCTGGATGGGCGCTTTATCGGCGCCTGCGTGGCGGTGCGTTATGCCCTGTGGCCACTGCTGATGCTCGGCGCCGTCCTGTTGCTCAAGGCCACCACCGGGCTGTCACAGGACATGGCGCTGGCGCTGCTGTTGATCGGGGTGGTGCCCATGGCCGCCAACGTGGTGGTGGTGGCCATGGAACTCGGCATCGCGCCCGAGAAGGGCGCCCTGGCGGTGTTGATCACCACCCTGGCCGCGCCGCTGGTGATCCCGCTGTACCTGAGCGGGATGCTGGGACTGGTGCAGGGAGGCTGAGAGGCGAAAGTCGCTAGCGCCGAGAGTGACTAGCGGGGAAACACGGGCGCGACCAATACCGCCTTGCCGGAAGGCCGCGATCTCAGACGCTCCACGTAGGCTCGGACATTTGGCGCCTCCTCCATCAGCGAGGCAGCGGGCGGCGTGGCCTCCAGATAGTCGAGCATCGGCGCCGCCAGGGCATCGGCCAGGGTGAAGCCATCACCGACGAGAAAGTCTCTCCCCGCCAACTGGTGTTCCAGGATGGCCAGTATCCGTGCCACCTCCGGGGCCGCCTCGCGTACCCGGTCTTCCCTCACCTCGCCATTGGGCCCCTTGGGAAAGACCAGTTCCAGCAGGTAGCGCCGCACGATGGCCTGGTCGGCCTGGGTGGCCAGCGCAGCACACCACTGATCCACCTGGGCCCGCGTCCAGTCGTCCCTGGGTAGCAGGTCGGGCCCATCGAAGGCGCCCTCCAGGTAGCGGCAGATGGCAACGCTCTCGTACAGGCGTCGTTCGCCGTGAATCAGCACGGGGATCTTGTCGAAGGGATTGAGCGCCTTGAACTCCGGTGAATGCAGCTCGACCCGACGTCCTTCGACCTCCATCCCGACACTGTGCTCGATACCCTTCTCGTGACACACCAGCATCACGCTGCGCACGAAGTTCGAGAACGCGGGACCCACGATATGTACGCTTGCCATGCCAACCTCCTGGTTACCAGACGAAAAACCGCCGGCGCTTGCCGATATATACGCCGACGTGTGCGCGAGTCGTGCTCGCTCGTCTTGCAGCATGGCCGCTGACACCATATGTTCAATAACATATTCTGCCATCGGAGACGGCCCATGCCCTGGAGCCGCGAACGCAAGCACGAGACTCGAACCCGCATCCTCGACGCAGCTGCCCGCTGCTTTACCCGAAAAGGCTACGATGCCGTCAGTATCGACGAGGTGATGGCCGCCGCCGGTCTGACCCGGGGCGCCTTCTACGCCCACTTCGACAGCAAGTCGACGCTCTACGCCAATGCCATCCGTCATGCTGCCAGGCGCGGGGCCACCGCGCTCGATCACCTCGAAAGTCGAGAAGCCCGTATCGAGGCCTACTTGAGCCAATCTCTCGCCAAGGACGAGGCAACCTGCCCACTGGCCTGTCTGGTCAGCGATGTGGCGCAGCGCGACGAGCAGGTGCGCACCACCTATACCGCCCTGCTGGAAGGCTTCCTGACGCGCTTTGTCGACACCTCTGACATGGACACCGACACGCGAAAGCGCGCGCTCGGCCAGACGATTGCGATGATCGGCAGTCTGGCCATGGCGCGTACGGTAAATGACCCGCAGCTGGCGGAAGAATTACTGGAGGCTGGCAGAACACTGGCAAAGGCCAATGCGCTACCCGTCAGTCGGAGCGGCGTTGTCGGCCAGGAAGCCTGAAGAAAACGACTGAGCAAGGCCGCGGTAAAGCGAACGGATACAACACGGGCGAAGGGGGAGGCCTCTCAGGCCCCCGCCAGGGCGCCCTCGGGGCAGGCGCGGGGCATCGAAGGCTCGGCCTCGATCACCTGCCCTTCCCAGTCGATCAGCGCCAGGCTGCCGTCGGGACGCTCGATCAGCGCCGTGCAGTGCTCCACCCAGTCGCCGTCGTTGCAGTAGAGCACGCCGTCCTGGGCACGAAATCCGGCCTTGTGGATATGCCCGCCGACGTAGCCATCGAGTCCTTCCCGGGCCGCCTGATGGATGGCCGCCTGCTCGAACTGTTCGACATAGCGCTGGGCCGCGCCGATGCGCCCCTTGACCGCCGCCGCCAGCGACCAGTAAGGCAGGCCCAGCAGGCTGCGCGCTTTGTTGCACCAGCGATTGAGCGACAGCACAAACTGATGCATGCCATCACCCAGCGCCATCAGCCAGGGGGCCAGGCGCACATGGGTATCGAACTCGTCGCCGTGGCTCACCAGCAGACGGCGACCATCGGCGGTCTCGTGGATCGCCCGGCGCTCGATGCGCACCCGGTGCATACGGATGCCACACAGCTGACGCAAGGCCGCGTCGTGGTTGCCGGGAATATAGATGATCTCGCAACCGCCCTTGGCCAGGCGCAAGAGACGCCCCACCAGGCGCTGCTGCACCGCCGGCAGCGACGCCCGCCGATGCATGGCGATAAGGTCGATCACATCCCCTACCAGATACAGGCGCTCCGGGCGCACGCGGCGCAGCAGCCGCGACAGCAAGGCGGCCTGGCAATCCCGGGTGCCGAGGTGAAGATCGGAAATGAACAGGGTACGAGCGGTCAGTGATGTGGCCATGGGCAGTCTCCTGTGACGCCCACCCAGCCTGTCCTGTCCCGGTGACACTGCCGTGGCGCGACCATGACGAAACGATGACCGGTGCCGCCCCCTGCCCCGCTATTCCCCAGGCTCGCCCCAGGCTGACTACCCAGCCCTGATTCCCTGCCCCCGATCAAGGCTGGCGCGGCGCACAGCCCCCTATCCGGCAAGCCTCAGTAACGATAGTGGTCTGGCTTGTATGGCCCCTCCACCGGCACTCCGACGTACTCCGACTGAGCCTCGGTCAGCTGAGTGATCACGCCGCCAAAGCCCTCCACCATGTAGCGTGCCACCTCCTCGTCGAGATGGCGTGGCAGCACCGTGACATCGATCATGCCGTCGCGTTCGTCGGGGCCCAGCTCGGCAAAACGCCGGGCATACAGATGCATCTGCGCCAGCACCTGATTGGCGAAGGAGCCGTCCATCACCCGCGAGGGATGACCGGTGGCGTTACCCAGGTTGACCAGACGCCCCTCGGCCAGCAGGTAGATCACATTGCGGCTGTCGGGATCGTACGTCTGCCCCGGCCCGGCGTCTCGGTAGATCTTGTGCACCTGGGGCTTGACCTCCTCCCAGAGCCATTGCTTGCGCATGTAGGCGGTATCGATCTCGCTGTCGAAGTGGCCGATATTACAGACCACCGCGCCATTCTTGAGAGCGCCCAGCATGGCGGCGTCACAGGCGCCGATATTGCCGGTGCAGGTCACCACCAGGTCGGTCTTGCCGAGCAGTTCGAGATCGAGACTGTCGACGCCACGATTGATACCGCCACGATAGGGAGAAACCACCTCGTAACCGTCCATGCAGGCCTGCATGGCACAGATCGGGTCGATCTCGGCGACGCGCACGATCATGCCTTCCTGACGCAGCGAGGCCGCCGACCCCTTGCCCACGTCCCCATAGCCCACCACCAGTGCCTGCTTGCCCGCCAGCAGGTGATCCAGCCCACGCTTGATGGCGTCATTCAAACTGTGACGGCAGCCGTACTTGTTGTCATTCTTCGACTTGGTGACGGCGTCGTTGACGTTGATGGCCGGCACCTTCAAGGTGCCTGCCCTGAGCATCTCGAGCAGTCGATGGACACCGGTGGTGGTCTCTTCACTGATGCCGTGGATGGCGTCAAGCTTGTCCGGATGTCGCTCGTGCAACAGCAGCGTCAGGTCACCGCCATCATCCAGCACCAGATTGGGGGTCCAGCCGTCGGCGCCATCCACCGTCTGCTCGATACACCACCAGAACTCGTCCTCGTTCTCGCCCTTCCAGGCAAATACAGGGATGCCTGCTGCGGCGATGGCGGCGGCGGCGTGGTCCTGGGTGGAAAAGATATTGCAGGACGACCAGCGTACGCTCGCACCAAGGTCGACCAGGGTCTCGATCAACACCGCGGTCTGAATCGTCATGTGGATACAGCCGGCGATACGTGCGCCCTTGAGCGGCTGAACCTCACGGTACCGGGCCCTGAGGGACATCAAGGCCGGCATCTCGCTTTCGGCGATGCGAATCTCGCGGCGCCCCCAGTCGGCCAGGCCGATATCGGCGACCCGGTAGTCATCCTGACGCTGAGCCCACTGCGCCCTTTGCGAAGCCTCGGTCGGAGTCATGCTCGCCTCCTGCTGGTTATCCAGCCTTCACTATAGGAGTCACTATGGCGGACTCGCCAACCAGGGCGCTGCGTCGATCTCTAGCCGGGCGCCAGCATCACTTTTCAGTCGAGTCGCTGAGGGGGAAGCTGGTGCGCGGTGTAAGGGACTAGCTGGAGAGCGGTTCGAAGGGCTATGCGAAAGGCTATGAGAAGGGCTAGCTGAGCCCAGCGTGGCAATCGAACGTGTCGCGTCATCGTCGAAGGCCCCGACGAAGCCAGCAATACCGGCGTCGGCCAGTTGCCTCGCCAGGGCGTCGACCTCGGGATGCGAAAGAAACGCTCGCCAGCGCCTGGCGCCAACATCACCGACGCCGGGGCGGCGGCGCCAGCCGGCTGCGTCCAACGCCGACAGCGTGCGCCAGGAGTCGTGCTCGGAGATACCCCCAGCCGAGGGCGCTCCCAGGGCGCTTAGCCACTGCGTGAAGCCGCGATGGCTGGTCTCGGAGAGGGCAACACCAAGACGCTCTGCGGTGACCTTGCCGATGCCGCTTGCCTGGGCCAGTCGCTCTGGCGACAGTTCCCGCCAGTCCAGCAACCCCGCCACCAGGCCGGCGTCCACCAGCGCCTTCCAGGTGCCTTCCCCGACACCGTCGAGATCCAGCGCCGATGAATCACTGAGCCAGGCCAGGCGAGCCAGAAACTGCTGCCGACAGCCCGGGGTCGGGTGCCAGCAACTCAGCAGGTGAAAGTCCGATTCCGCGGGAACCTCGAGGTCAACCCTCTCGGCTGCGCGCCAGGCCACCCCCTTTAGCTGAGGGATGATCAGCCCGGCCAACTCGATGATCGCCTGATCGCCGGGCCGCAGGTCCCACTCGCGCCAGCGTGACAGACTCCCCAGGCTGACCTGGCTCAGCCTGCGTCCATCCACCTCCACCGGCACAAGCCGGGCCACCGGGGTGATGCGACCGCTGCGACCAATGCGGAACGCTATGTCGGCTACCTCCGCCAGGGCCTCTCGCGGTGGATACTTCCACGCCAGTGCCCAGTGCGGCGGCTCGGCCTGCCAGACCGTACCATCCGGCCTGCGCCCACGCCGTAGTACCACGCCATCGGTGGCGAAGGGCAGCGGCGAGCGATACCAGCGCTCGCGCCAGGCGGCGGCGTCCTCCTGGGATTCAACAGGGTGGGTGTATCGCGATATTTGACCCAGGCCCAGGCGCTCGAGCCCTGACAGTCGATCCTCAAGCGTCCGCGGCCCCATCGGCCAGGACCAGACGAACAGACCGATACGCTGGCCCAGCGCAGGGGACAACTCATCGCGGGCAAGCCAGCCGGCCACATGGGAGCGTGCCCCTGCCCCGCCATCCCGCTGCTGGACATGATCTTCAAGGCGCTCATACAGCTCACCCTGAAACACCAGACCATCGCCGTCGGCAAGCGACTGCCAATCACCTGCCAGGCGCTGGGGAATCGACGGGATGACCGCGGCATGGCGTGTCCAGTCCTGGCCGGTCCGCCCGTCCCCACGACTGTACACGCCCGCCAGGCGGCCTCTGTGATAGACAAGGCTGACCGCCACACCATCCACCTTGGGCTGAATCCAGATATCGGTAGCGCGGTCGGCCGGTGCTATCGTCGCCTGCTGTGGGTCCTGTCTCTGTGGCGACGAAGCTTGCGGCGCCGGCGAGTCTGGAACACCGGTCGAAAGCCAACGCTGCACCTCGGCAGCGTCCTGCGCCTTGCGCAGCCCGGTATGCGCCACAGGGTGGCGCTGCCAAGGGGTGGCACTATCCACTGTCGGCGCGGAAGCCCTATCCTTGAAGTCCGCCACCTCGAGCTCGGGAAAACAGCGCTGGAGTTCGCGCCACCGACGTTCGGTCTGGTCGAACACATCATCGCTGACCGGCGAGCTGCCGTCCTTGCGGTAGGCCTGCTCCCACTGCCGCAGGTGGCTGGTCAACTCGGTGATGCGACTGGACGCCATGCTCGCCGTCCAGTCAGGACAGCTGGCGTTGGCCCACGACGGCAGGACCAGCGACACCACGAACAGCAGGCATCGCCAGCTGGCTGAGGAACGGTGAGACGAGAGGGTGGTGCTTTTCTGACAAGATACGAAACTCTGACAAGATACGAGACGCCCGGCCATCTGGCCCTCCTTGGTCACGACCGAAGGTGATCATCGAAGGCCACGTCCTGACATGACGGCCAAACGCCTCCACCGATCGGCACGCTCGAACGGCGTGCTCAGACGACATACCTGAACGGCGCAGCTGTACGGAGAGCCCGTATGCTGAGGTTACTGGCGACGCTTTCTCAGGTGGCGATCGGTACGTCGCACCGACCACCATGTCAGCACCAACAACGGCGAGGTAATAGCGACGCCGAGCAGCACCTGTTGACCGATGCTCATAATCGAATATCTCCCAAGGGTTCGCTCTCGAACATCGTTGCATCATGCCCCAGGCACGAAAGGCGCTGCGTCGACAGCACAAAGGCGGGCACGCTCAGTGCAATGACGATGACGGCGGTCAAGAGTCCCTGGTGCTGAAGCAGAATCATCATGATGGCGGCGGCAGTCACCAGAAACGTTGCCAGTGCGGCGGTAGCCTCCAGCGCCAACTTGGTCATGAATAGCTCACGATACTGGAGATAATCATCGTCACAGTCCGGCGATACCACGTCATGGGAGTATCGCCATCCAGCCTCGGTGGTCCCGTCATCGCCAGCCCCCTTACGCGACGGCAACTCCTTGCGCCAGAGTTCCTGCTGTGACGCCAGCCTGGTTCGCGAGCAGGTCGGGTCCGCGTGAAGACGCTGAAAGTGCCCCTGATGATGGCGCTGATAGAAGTGATAGTGGTGCCTTGCTTCGCCCATCTTCTGATCCCCCTGTCGTTGCTACCGTCTTGGCGCAGCGCTCATGTCCCTGATCCTGTCTCACCCGCACATCGGCTCTTCTTCGTGCCGCCCGGGGCACCAGCCAGTATTCCTGTCACGGGCGCTATGGCCTCTTTCCATCGTGCCGACCACACCATCGTGCCGGCCACACTTCAATCGCGGCCAAGGCATGTCCTTCCACGAACCGCCTTCTGTCCAGCGCCCCAAATGCCAAGGACATGGATATATACCGACGTCCAACTCACACAGGCCATATATGCCTGTCGCCGAAAGCGCCTCTTTCCTGACATCTTTCAGGCGGCTCGCCAGCGTTTTTTATCGCTAATCATTCTCACGTTCTGGCCGCCTTCCAACCGCTTTCTAACCGTTTGTCCGGCGACGTGGGCGTCACTTTCCCGTGCAGGCCACTTGGCCGCCGATGGTTTCTCGAACAGCGGTTTCTCGACAGTGGTTTCTCGACAACGATCTGGCGATGGACAACGACACATCGAACCTTTGACTACCGAGAACCAACGACCATCACTGGCTGCCTGACAGATGATGACGCGCTGATGCGATACCGCGCTGCCGACTAAGCGGCATCTGCATCCTGTCTCCATCTAATATTAGCCGTGAGCCAAAGGCTTCTCCGCCCGCATGCGCGGATATGAAAAGGAATGAGATGATGTCGCCGTTTGACGCATAACCCGGCGACAAAGAGGTAGGCAAAGACGCACAATCACCACCAGGTCACCAGAAGACTTGCGACCGCTCTGCCAACGTCTCTTCGCACATTCGCGGCCCCCCCGCCGCCACAATGCGACAAGGCCCGCCTGGCGAACCAGGCGGGCCTTGTCATGTCGGCAGGCGCGGACACCGTGCCGATACTGTCGGATGAGGGCTCAGATACCGGCGGCGGCGCGCAGAGCGTCGGCCCGGTCGACCTTCTCCCACGGGAAGGCGGTAAAAGTCTCGGTGTGGATCTCGCCTTCGGTATCGGTCCAGCTATAGCTGGTCTCGAAGGGCTCACGGCCAAAGTGACCGTAGGCTGCGGTCAGCTGATACATGGGATGCAGCAGATCCAGCATGCGAGTAATGGCATTGGGGCGCAGGTCGAAGTGATCGCGCACCAGCTCGACGATACGTTCGTCATCGATACGACCGGTGCCGAAGGTGTTGATCGACACCGAGGTCGGCTCGGCGACACCGATGGCGTAGGACACCTGGATCTCGCAACGCTCGGCCAGTCCCGCCGCCACCACGTTCTTGGCCACGTAGCGGCCGGCGTAGGCAGCGCTGCGGTCGACCTTGGACGGGTCCTTGCCGGAGAAGGCGCCACCACCATGTCGCGCCATGCCGCCGTAGGTGTCGACGATGATCTTGCGCCCGGTCAGACCACAGTCACCCACCGGGCCGCCGATGACGAACTTGCCGGTCGGGTTGATGTGATAACGCGTGCTGTCGGACAGCCACTCCGCCGGCAGTACCTGCTCGATGATCTCGCGCTGGACCATCTGGCGAAGCTGCTCCTGGTCGATGTCCGGATCATGCTGGGTGGACAGCACCACGGCATCGACCGCGCAGGGCTTGCCGGCATCGTCGTAACGGAAGGTCAGCTGGCTCTTGGCATCGGGACGCAGCCAGGGCAGCAGGCCACGCTTACGCAGCTCGGCCTGGCGCTCCACCAGCCGATGGCTGTAGTGGATCGGTGCCGGCATGTAAGAGTCGGTTTCGTTGGTGGCATAGCCGAACATCAGGCCCTGATCACCGGCGCCCTGATCCTCGGGCTTTTCGCGATCGACGCCCTGGGCGATTTCGACACTTTGCTTGCCGATCAGGTTGAGCACCCCGCAGGTCTCGCCGTCGAAACCGACGTCGGAGGAGGTATAGCCGATATCCATGATCACCTTGCGCACCAGCTCCTCGAGATCCACCCAGGCGGAGGTGGTGATCTCGCCGGCCACGATGGCGACACCGGTCTTGACCAGGGTCTCGCAGGCCACACGGGCATTCTTGTCCCGCGCGATCAGGGCATCGAGCACGGCATCGGAAATCTGATCGGCAATCTTGTCCGGGTGTCCTTCGGACACGGACTCGGAGGTAAACAGGGAGTATTCGCTCATGGCGTCCTCGACCCTCTGTAGGATAATCGGCAGGCGGGCCTGGCAAGATGGAAACGGGAGCGACCGTGATCGACGATCGCACTATGCAGATTCCGCGTGGACCTGGCGGGACGAAATTCTACACGCTCGACCGTCCGGTTCCTAGCGACAGGCCGGGCCATGGCAGACCCTGCCAGGCATGGATCAAGTCCCCGGCATTTGATGGATCTGTCATTTCCGGCGACAATATGTCCCCGATCGATCCGCGCCGCCCCTCCCGCCCTCGTTGTCCACAGGCACGACAGGCGGCGCCTATCCTTGACGCCGCTGCGCCGCCCCCACCGGGCAGGCCAACGTCAGATTGCCACTTTGCCCCAGGCGAGGAGCCCTCAATGCCGTCCCGTTTCGAACTGGCCAACGCCATTCGCGCCCTTTCCATGGATGCCGTCCAGAAGGCCAACTCCGGCCACCCCGGAGCCCCGATGGGTATGGCCGATATCGCCGAGGTGCTGTGGAACGACTACCTCGTTCACAACCCTGACGATCCCAAGTGGGCCGATCGCGACCGTTTCGTGCTGTCCAACGGCCACGGCTCCATGCTGCTGTACTCCCTGCTGCACCTGTCAGGCTACGACCTGGGTCTGGAAGAACTGCAGAACTTCCGCCAGCTCCACGCCAAGACCGCTGGTCACCCCGAGTACGGCTACGCTCCCGGCGTCGAGACCACCACCGGCCCCCTCGGCCAGGGCCTGGCCAACGCCGTCGGCATGGCCATGGCAGAGCGCACCCTGGCGGGTCAGTTCAACCGCCCGGGCCACGAGATCGTCGACCACTACACCTACTGCTTCCTCGGCGACGGCTGCCTGATGGAAGGCATCTCCCATGAGGTCGCCTCGCTTGCCGGCACCCACCAGCTCGGCAAGCTGATCGCCTTCTACGATGACAACGGCATCTCCATCGACGGCGAGGTCGAAGGCTGGTTCACCGACGATACCGCCAAGCGCTTCGAAGCCTACGGCTGGCACGTGGTACCGGCGGTGGACGGGCACAAGCCCGAGGAGATCAAAGCCGCCATCGAGATGGCCCGCACCCAGCAGGATCGCCCGACCCTGATCATCTGCAAGACCGTCATCGGCTTCGGCGCCCCCAACAAGCAGGGCAAGGAAGAATGCCACGGCGCGGCACTCGGCGAAGAGGAAGTCGCAGCGGCGCGCAAGCAACTCGACTGGCCCCACGCGCCCTTCCATATCCCCGAGGATATCTACCAGGGCTGGGACGCCTGCGAGCGTGGCCAGAAGCACCAGGCTGACTGGCAGGCTCGCTTCGAGCGCTACCAGCAGGAGCACCCGGAGCTGGCCCGCGAATTCCTGCGTCGCCAGAAGGGTGAATTGCCGAGCGAGCTCAACAGCGAAGCGCTGGTCGAGGCCGCCCAGCAGAAGGGCGAGTCCGTGGCCTCACGCAAGGCCTCGCTGAACTGCCTCAACGAGCTCGGCCCACAGCTGCCGGAGCTGCTGGGTGGCAGCGCCGACCTGGCGCCTTCCAACCTGACCTTCTGGAAGGGTGCCGAGGCCATCAGCGCCGAAGCAGCCGGCGGCAACTACCTGCACTACGGGGTACGCGAGTTCGGCATGGGCGCCATCATGAACGGTATCGCCCTGCACGGCGGCTTCGTGCCCTACGGCGCCACCTTCCTGATCTTCATGGAATACATGCGCAACGCCGTGCGCATGGCGGCGCTGATGAACCAGCGCGCCATCTTCGTCTACACCCATGACTCCATCGGTCTGGGCGAGGACGGCCCGACCCACCAGCCGATCGAGCAGCTGACCAGTCTGCGTACCACCCCGAACCTGTGCACCTGGCGCCCCTGCGATGCGGTCGAGACCGCTGCCGCCTGGGCCCACGCGGTCAAGCGCAGCGCCGGCCCCACCGCGCTGGTACTGTCCCGTCAGGGCCTGCCCCACCAAGAGCGCAACAAGAGCCAGCTGGCCAACATCCAGCGTGGTGGCTACGTACTCAAGGACAGCGAAGGCACCCCTGAGCTGATCCTGATCGCCACCGGCTCCGAGGTGACACTGGCCATGCAGGCCGCCGAAACCCTGGAAGCCGAAGGCAAGCAGGTGCGCGTGGTATCGATGCCGGCCACCGACGTCTTCGACAGCCAGGACGCCGACTACCGTGAGTCCGTCCTGCCGCGCAGTGTTCGCGCCCGTCTGGCCATCGAGGCAGGCCATCGCGACTACTGGAGCAAGTACGTGGGCCTCGACGGCGACACCATCGGCATGTCCAGCTTTGGCGAGTCGGCCCCGGCGGGCGACCTGTTCAAGCACTTCGGTTTCACCGTGGACAACCTGGTGGAACGCGCCAAGGCGCTGCTGGGTTAAGTCCAGCGCGGGCCGGCACGCCCGGCCTGTTGCGACCGAAAGCGTGACCAGCAGAAACGAGCAGGGGCACGGCTTACGCCGTGCCCCTGCTGTATCTAGCGACCTTGATGGTCGGCCTAGGCGGTCTGATCCTCTATCCTGCGCGGTTGTTGAGGCAGGCTTGGATCAGGCGATGGTGACATCCGGCGCCAGATAGACGTCCTGAATGGCGTTGAGCAGGCTTACCCCGTCACGCATCGGCTTCTGGAAGGCCTTGCGACCGGAGATCAGGCCCATGCCACCGGCCCGCTTGTTGATCACCGCGGTACGCACCGCCTGGGTCAGATCGCCTTCTCCGGTGGAGGCACCGCCGGAGTTGATCAGCCCGGCACGGCCCATGTAGGCGTTGGCCACCTGATAGCGGGCCAGATCGATCGGGTGATCGCTGGTCAACTCGCTGTAGACCTTCTCGTGGGTGTTGCCGAAGCCGATGGTGCGATAGCCATCGTTGTTCTCGGGCAGCTTCTGCTTGACGATGTCCGCCTTGAGCGTCGCCGCCAGGTGGACCGCCTGACTGGTGAGGTCGGAGGCCACATGATAGTCGGTGCCCTCATGCTTGAAGGCCGGGTTACGCAGATAGGCCCACAGCACCGTCACCATGCCCAGCTCGTGGGCGCGCTCGAAGGCCGCGCTGATCTCTTCGATCTGGCGACGGCTCTCGGGGGAACCGAAGTAGATGGTCGCACCCACGGCGACGCACCCCATGTCGAAGGCCTGGTCGACCTCGGCGAACAGGGTCTGATCGTAGATCGCCGGATAGGTCAGCGTCTCGTTGTGGTTCAACTTGAGCATCATCGGGATGCGGTGGGCATAGCGGCGCGCCACCGACGACAGGCCACCCAGGGTAGAAGCCACGGCGTTGCAGCCGCCCTCGATCGCCAGCTCCACAATGTTGGCCGGATCGAAGTAGATCGGGTTGGGTGCGAAGGAGGCGCCAGCGGAGTGTTCGATCCCCTGATCCACCGGCAGGATGCTGAGGTAACCGGTGCCCCCCAGACGGCCATGGTTGAACATCGTCTGCATGCTGCGCAGCACCGCCGGCGAGCGGTCGGAGTCCATCATCACCCGGTCGACGAAGTCCGATCCCGGCAGGTGGAGTTGCTCCTTGGCGATACCGCGACATTCATGAGTCAAAAGGTCCTCTGCCTCGGCACCCAGCCAGCTGGCAATATCACTCATCATCAATCTCCCTGTCATGCCCGACCCAGTCGGGCGGTAGGCGAATAGTCAGTCTACACAGGGTAGCGGATGACGCGCTGCAACGAGAGCCCCTGCTGACCAAGGCACCATGAGTCGGCACAATGGCTCAATTCCCCTGGCCCCGGCCAGTGACAATGACCCAAGAGGATTGCAATGTCCGTGTTACGAGGCTTTTTATGGCTTTCGCTGCTGTGGCTGGTCGGCGACCTGGTGGTCAGCCTGGGTGAACTGCCGCTGTCCCCCGGCGTCGTCGGACTGATGCTATTGACTGGTGTCTTCGTACTACGAGGCCGCATGCACGAAGACGTGGCAGCGGCGGCACAGCCGCTGATCATGCTGCTGGCGATGCTGATCATGCCCGGCGTGGTCGGGGTGTTCTGGGTGCTCGACCAGATCTCGGGGCACTGGCTCGCCGTAGGGCTGGCGCTGACCCTGGGCACCCTGCTGAGCGTTGCCAGCACCCTGTGGCTGATGCGCCGCCTGCTGCCGGCGACGCCCTCCGAGGCGACCACCACCGCCCAAGGAAAGACCTCATGAACCTCGCCGTGGTCGATCACCTCGATACCCCAATGCTGGCCATCGCCCTGTCCATCGGCGCCTACTTGGCCGGCATGGCGCTGTTTCGGCGGCTCGGCTCTCCCGGCTGGTGCCCGCCGGTACTGCTGGCCTCGTTGCTGCTCGCCGCGACGCTCAAGGCGGCCGGCATCGCCTACGTCGACTATCGCCAGGGCGCCCAGTGGCTGATGCTGTTGCTGGGCCCGGCCACGGTGGCCCTGGCGGTACCGCTCTACCAGCAGATGCACCACATACGCGCGCTGTGGAGGCCGCTGCTGGTCTGCCTACCGGTGTCGACGGTGCTGGCCGCCTGCTATGCGTTGCTGATCGCCTGGGCACTGGGGGCGCCGCCGGAACTGCTGGCCTCGCTGGCACCCAAATCGGTGACCGCTCCCATCGCCATGGGCATCACCGAGCGCCTGGGCGGCTCCGTGCCGATCCTGATGGGGGGATTGTTGATCACCGGCGTCGCGGCCACCGCCTGCGTCAGCCTGTTCGGCCGGCTCTTGAAGATCACCGATCAGCGCCTGCTGGGGCTGGCACTGGGCATCAACGGCCACGCCATCGGTACTGTGCGCGCCTTCGAGCTGGGCCCCACCGCCGGTGCCTTCGCTTCTCTCGGCATGACGCTGACCGGGGTGCTGACGGCACTGATGATGCCGCTGGCCTGGCGCCTGGCCGGCATGCTCGGCTGAACCGATTCAGCTTTATTTTTATGCTACCTGCGCGGTTTTATGCCCAGTGTGACGCCGCTGGAGCCGCGACGCGCGGGGCGATTTGAGATAGACTTTCGCGCCTGTGTCCATCCCTCCGTGGAGAGTATCGAGCCCCATGGCCCAGCGTATTGCCATCAATGGCTACGGCCGCATCGGCCAGTGCGTCCTGCGAGCCCTCATCGAACGCAACGACCCCAGCTTCGAGGTGGTGGCGATCAATGAGCTCTCGGGACTCGATACCATTACCTACCTGACTCGCTACGACACCACCCACGGGCGCTTCCCCGGCCGGGTGGAAAGCAGCGACGGCCACCTGATCATCAACGGGCATGCGATCCGGGTGCTGTCCGAAGAGGACCCTGACCTTCTGCCCTGGCGGTCACTCGGCATCGACCTGGTGCTGGAGTGCTCCGGCAGCTTCAAGGATCGCGCCACCGCCGAGCGCCATCTCGCGGCAGGGGCCGGCCGGCTGTTGTTCTCCCAGCCGGCAGAAAGCGACGTCGACGCCACCATCGTCAGCGGCATCAATGACGACGACCTGACGCCCGACGTCCGGGTGGTCTCGGCAGCGTCCTGCACCACCAACTGCCTGGTGCCGATCCTGACCGTGCTCGACGAGGCGCTGGGCATCGAGCACGGTGTGACCACGACCATTCACTCGGCCATGAACGACCAGCCGGTGATCGATGCCTACCACCAGACCGATCTGCGCCTGACCCGCTCGGCGATGCAATCCATCGTGCCGGTGGACACCGGCCTGGCCCGAGGCATCAATCGCCTGATGCCGCACCTGGCGGAGCGCTTCGAGTGCCTCCATGTACGGGTGCCGACGATCAACGTCTCGGCCATGGACATGTCCATCTGCGTCAAGCGCGATACCTCGGCCAGCGAGGTCAATCGACTGCTGCGCGAGGCCAGCGAGTCACGGCTTCCTGACCTGCTGGGGTATACCGAGGAGCCCATGGCGTCCATCGACTTCAACCACGATCCCCGCTCCGGTATCGTAGACGCCACTCAGACGCGGGTGGCCGGTGGCCGCCTGCTCAAGCTGCTTTGCTGGTTCGACAACGAATGGGGCTTCGCCAACCGCATGCTGGACGTGGCCGGGCGCCTCGCCAGCCTTCCCCGGGTTCCCGAGCGATGACACTTCCACTGACCAGCCGTTGCCATTCGCTGTCTCCCTCAGACTTTCCAGACGAGGATCTGCCGACATGAACGTGCGCAAGATGACCGATCTCGACCTCAAGGGTCAGCGGGTACTGATTCGCGAAGACCTCAACGTACCTGTCAAACACGGCCAGGTGACCAGCGATGCCCGTCTGCGCGCCAGCTTGCCGACCATCAAGGCAGCTCGCGACGCAGGTGCCAAGGTGCTGCTGATGAGCCACCTGGGCCGCCCCACCGAAGGAGAGCCCGCCGATGAGTTCACCCTGGCACCGGTGGCGGCCTACCTCGGTGACCTGCTGGACTGCCCCGTGCGCCTGGTGACCGACTATCTCGAGCAGGAACCGAGCCTGGAAGACGGCGACGTGGTACTGCTCGAGAACGTGCGCTTCAACCAGGGCGAGAAGAAGGACGACGAAGCCCTGGCCAAGCGCTACGCCGAGCTGTGTGACGTCTTTGTGATGGACGCCTTCGGTACCGCCCACCGTGCCCAGGCCTCAACCCACGGGGTGGCCCGCTTCGCACCGACCGCCTGCGCGGGCCCCTTGCTGGCCGCCGAACTCGATGCCCTGGAAAAGGCGCTGGCGACTCCCAGGCGCCCGATGACCGCCATCGTCGGCGGCTCCAAGGTCTCGACCAAGCTCGAGGTGCTCAACGCCCTGTCCGAGAAGTGCGACCAGCTGATCGTCGGCGGCGGTATCGCCAACACCTTCATCGCCGCGGCGGGTCACAACGTCGGCAAGTCGCTTTACGAGGCCGACCTGGTGGACAAGGCCAAGGCGCTGATGGCCAGGGTCGAGATTCCGCTGCCCACCGATGTGGTCGTGGCCACCGAGTTCTCCGACTCCGCCGAAGCCGTCACCAAGCCGGTGGACCAGGTCGCCGACAACGAAATGATCCTCGACATCGGCCCGGATACCGCCGCCCGCCTGGGCGACATGCTCAAGAGCGCCGGCACCATCCTGTGGAACGGCCCCGTCGGGGTGTTCGAGATCGACCAGTTCGGTGGCGGCACCGAGGCCCTGTCCAAGGCCATCGCCGAAAGCGACGGCTTCTCCATCGCCGGCGGCGGTGACACCCTGGCAGCCATCGACAAGTACGGCATCGCCGAGCAGGTGTCCTACATCTCCACCGGAGGCGGCGCCTTCCTCGAGTACGTCGAGGGCAAGGAACTGCCGGCGGTCAGCGCCCTCGAGGCGGCCGCTCGCTGAGGTTTGCCGAAAAAGCAGCGGCGCTCGCCGGTGCTTTCTACCAAGCCTAAGCCCCGGGGCCGGCCATCGCCGGCCCTTTGACAACCCAAGCGACATGGGCGCGACAGCATCGCGCTCTCGACCTCTTCAAGAATCAGGTACCTCCATGGCACTCGTCAGTATGCGCCAATTGCTGGACCACGCCGCCGAACATGGCTACGGCGTGCCGGCCTTCAACGTCAATAACCTCGAGCAGGTTCGCGCCATCATGGAAGCCGCGGACGCCACCGATTCCCCGGTGATTCTGCAGGCCTCCGCCGGCGCCCGTAAATACGCCGGCGCCCCCTTCCTGCGCCACCTGATCCTGGCCGCCGTGGAAGAGTTTCCGCATATTCCGGTGGTCATGCACCAGGACCACGGCACCAGCCCCGCTGTGTGCCAGCGCTCGATCCAGCTCGGCTTCTCCTCGGTGATGATGGACGGCTCCCTGGGCGAGGACGGCAAGACTCCGGCAGACTACGACTACAACGTCGACGTCACCCGCCGCACCGTCGAGATGGCCCACGCCTGTGGCGTCTCGGTAGAAGGTGAGCTCGGCTGCCTGGGCAGCCTGGAAACCGGCATGGCCGGTGAGGAAGACGGCATCGGCGCCGAGGGCAAGCTGAGCCACGACCAGCTGCTGACCGACCCGGAAGAGGCCGCCGACTTCGTCAAGGCCACCGGCGTCGACGCCCTGGCCATCGCCATCGGCACCAGCCACGGCGCCTACAAGTTCACCCGTCCGCCCACCGGCGACACCCTGTCGATCCAGCGTATCAAGGAAATCCACGAGCGCATCCCGGACACCCACCTGGTCATGCACGGCTCCTCCAGCGTGCCCCAGGAGTGGCTCGAGGTGATCAACGCCAACGGTGGTGCCATCCCCGAGACCTACGGCGTCCCGGTGGAAGAAATCGTCGAGGGCATCAAGCACGGCGTGCGCAAGGTCAACATCGACACCGACCTGCGTCTGGCCTCGACCGGTGCGGTACGTCGCTTCCTGGCCGAGAACCCGGCAGAGTTCGACCCGCGCAAGTTCCTCAAGCTTACCGTCAGCGCCATGAAGGACATCTGCATCGCCCGCTACGAAGCCTTCGGCACCGCCGGCAACGCCAGCAGGATCAAGCCGATCAGCCTGGAAGGCATGTTCGAGCGCTACGCCCGAGGTGAACTTGATCCAAAGGTGAAGTAAGCGTCGATCAGGTTCCCGCAGCGGTAACGCAAAACGCCCCATGCCGGCAAGGCTTGGGGCGTTTCGTTGTGCGCCGCTGGTACAACACCAAACCGCTCGTCAGGTGTCAGCAGGTAGACTCTTCCAGCCGTCGCCGCAACGGAATATTGGCCTCCGTGCGGGCCGAGGACACCGGTAGCTCGGCGCGAATGTCCTCGATGGCATTGAGCAGCGGCTCCAGCGCGGTGAGATGGCGCGGAGCACGCAGTCGCCTTTCAAGCGCCCGATAGACCTCATCGGGGTCTTCCCCCGGCGCCTGGCTCGAGGTAAAGGGTGCCCGCCGCGCAGCAGGCGCCACCGAGACAGGCTCGAATAACCGCGCGTAGGGGTCTTCGCCGGACCAGGTCAGACACAGCAGATGATCCCGGGTGACCTGAACGTTCAGTTCCGGATAACTGCGGGCAAGACGCACGAGACAGTCAACGACATCATCGGTAAGAAACGCCGCCAGGGCGTCATGTTCCGCCGTGCAGGCGACGAAATAGCGAGAAAAGGCGCCCTCTCCCCAGCGTTCGCCGGTGGAACCGTGGTGCAACAGTCGCCACTTGCCCTCTCGCGGGTTGCAAAGATCCACCGCCGCCACCTCGAAGAGATCGCAGATCAGGCCGTTGCGATGGTAGGTCCGGCGGTCCTTGTCCATGCCCTCGTCATAGGCGAAGCGATAGACCCAGTATTCGCCACCGACGCGCTCATCGGCCGCCCTGCGGCAGTACTCAAGCTCACCATTGTCCGCATAGGTACGCTGAAAGTCGGTGATCTTTCGCCGGAGCGTCGTCAGCATCGCATCAAGATCGACATCGGGCTCGGCCAGTCGAAAGTCGAGCTCCGCCGCACGCCGCACCAACAGTCGCAGGAAGGCGGCCACCCGCTCGGTGGCGTGCCAGTCGAAACCCAGCAAGGCAGCCCCGACC
Organism: Halomonas sp. YLB-10; assembly: GCF_003856855.1. Taxonomy (NCBI): domain Bacteria; kingdom Pseudomonadati; phylum Pseudomonadota; class Gammaproteobacteria; order Oceanospirillales; family Halomonadaceae; genus Halomonas; species Halomonas sp. YLB-10. The sequence goes on along the minus strand of NZ_RRCU01000009.1, from coordinate 178,664 downwards.
AGCGCCAGCGGAATCAGCCACGGCCAGGAGAGCCCTCCCGCCAGGGTGATGATAAAGCCGAGCGTGCCCAGCAACAGGCAGAGAAGCCCCAGCGCCAGAATCGTGGAGGAAGGACGCGGATTGAGCGACACGTCCTCGTCCCGGGCGCGATCCAGGATCTGGATCAGCGACTCCCGTGATCTGGCCGCTTCCGCGGCATGCTGCTCGCGGCGCGTAAACCGATATGCCTTCCATAGCGGCGTCATCGTCGCGCCTCTCCTTCGCTCATGGTGATAGCTCTCTTGATGGCAACCTTGATGACAGTGATGTCAGCAGCAACAAGTCTAGTGTCCACCAAGACCTGGGCGCCCCTTGGCATGGCCACATCAGGGGTACACGGGCCGTCCCCATGGAGAGTGAAACACATCCTTCGGACCACACCCGGCTGCAGCTGTGCTGAAGCGATAACCTAAGCGCACTTCAGCGCAATCGCCTCGCGCCCACCACCCGGGCTGCCGACTCGAAGACCAGCGCCTAACCTGCGCCGTTCGATCTCCGCCGCTGGTGCTGGCGCCAGCGACTCGGCGCAACCCCAAACCAGCGGCGACAACCTCGCGTCAGCGCGCTCAACTCGGAGTAGCCCAGCAGATTCGCGATATCGGTCAACGGCAGCGACGTTTCCCGAAGATAATGAATCGCCAACTGCCTGCGGACCTCATCGACCAGATCCTGGAAACATCGCCCCCTGGTGGCCAGACGTCGCTGCAGCGTTCTCGGGTTCAGCGCCAGTCGCCTGGCGATGTCATCGAGTCCAGCGCCCCCCTGCCCCAGCTGCTGACGGATTTGCCACGACACTTCATCGACCAGATCTTGAGGGAGTTGTTCCGGCCGATAGGTCAGATACTGCTCCATCAAGCGATGCAGACGTCCGTCGGCGGTCACCAGAGGACGCTCGAGGTCGGAACATTCCAGCAGCCAGCCATCGGAAGGGCTGTTGAAGGTCGGCACCACCCCCAGCAAACGTTGATACAGGAGCGCAGGCACGCTGGGGGACGTCGCCAGATAGATGGCCCTGGGACGCCACTGCGGCCCCAGCAGCAACGACAGCAGGCGCTGGCCGACGCCTACCGGCAACTCGCTGATCTGGCGACCGGGAGCCGCCCCGCCCCCCACCATGGTGTAGCTGAGAAAGGCCTGGCGGGGGCCACGTTCGATGTCGATGACCGCACTGCTCGAGTGGGCGGAAAAGTGATGTGCCAGCGCCTCCAGCGCCAGGCCGACCGTAGCGGCATTCTGAATCAGGTAGAGCAAGGGTCCGAAGATATCGACTCCCTGGTACTGGCCGAACTTCAGGCCGAACAGCGAATCTCCGGATGCTTCGGCACAGTTTTCGAGCAGCATCGCCAGACTCGAGAACTCGATGATGCTTTCCGGCGACTCCAGCAACGAGAGCGATAGTCCCACCCTGGCAAGCTGGGCCTCGGGGTCGATGCCCTGCTGGCGCGCGAAGTTGGCGAAACCGTGCAGTGACGACGCTCGCGAATAGTCGGCCATGCTCTCTCCCTCAGCCTGACTTCCTTACCACCTACGTTGCTCGGATGCTGATTCTCTCTTCAATTTTCGAAGCGGTTCATCGTTTTCGAGGCGGTTGATCCTGGGGCTCTTGCCTCCAGCGCGCTTGGCCTGGCCCTCTCCATCTAAGGTCTAGCCCTGAGTGTCGTGCAAGGTCAAATCCTTGTCATCAAATGTCAAATCGGAGGATGTCTTGCAGACGAGGATGATGCTTCGAAGACGTTTCTTTGATCCATCCACGACAAGAGCGACAACAAGATGCCATTTCCTTTCCAGATTTCGACCCATGATGCCCTGTTGACCCTGGATACCCAGGAACTCCCCATCTATGAAGACGCGCTGCCAGGCATCCCCGGCGTCGACGTCCAGCCGCTGTTTCTCGACCCGCACAACGGCGTCTGGGTGCTGCGGGTGAAGTTCAAACCCGGTGTGGTGCTGCCCAAGCACTACCACACCGGTACGGTGCACTTCTTCACCCTGTCGGGACGCTGGCACTATCTCGAGTATCCCGATCAACCCCAGACCGCCGGCTGCTACCTGTACGAGCCCGGCGGCTCCATCCATACCTTCGCCACTCCCGCCGACAATGACGGGATCACCGACACCTTCATGGTCGTCGAGGGCGCCAACGTCAACTTCGATCAGCAAGGCAACTATCTGGGGCTGATGGACGCCAGCAGCATCATGGGGCTCATCGATGCGCTGATCACCGAGCGTGGCCTCGACCCGGCGCGCTATGTCACGCCTCCCCAACCGCACTACACCGACGCGCCGCACCACACCGACGCGCCGCGCTAGCCCGCCAAGATCACGCCTCCACGCGGCGTCAATCGACAAGACTCCCTACAACAATTGCGCTCGGTATGTGTCCCGCCAGGCAGGTGCCGCGGGGCCCGTCATCGACGCCAAGGAGATTCCCCATGCGCGCGATCGTCCTGCGCAACGAGCGACTCGGCCTCGAGTCACTGCCCGACCCGACGCCGGAAGCGGGAGAAGTGCTGGTCAAGACCCTGGCCTGCGGTATCTGCGGCAGCGATCTGCACATGGCAGATCACTGTCACGATGCGCTGGCGGGGCTTCGCAAGGGCCGCGTTCCGGTGGCCTTCGAACCGGACCAGGGCGTGGTCTTCGGCCACGAATTCTGTGCCGAGATCCTCGACCACGGCCCCGGCTGCGACAAGCGATACAAGGCCGGAACCCGCGTCTGCTCGGTGCCCTACGCGGTCAACGCCCAAGGCTTTCATCACATCGGCTATGCCAACGCCTACCCCGGCGGCTTCGGTGAGCTGATGCGCCTTCAGGAACACAGTCTGCTGGAGGTGCCCGGCGATTTGCCCAGCGAACTGGCGGCACTGACCGAGCCACTGGCCATCGGCCGCCACGCCGTCGCCAGAGCCCGGCTCGCCGGAGGCGAGGTGCCGATCGTGATCGGCTGCGGTCCGGTCGGCCTGTCGGTGGTGATGGCACTGAAGGCGGCCGGCTTTGGCCCGGTGGTGGCCACCGACTTCTCCCCCCATCGGCGCCAACTGGCCGAGTGCCTGGGTGCCGATATCGTTGTCGATCCGGCCGAACGTGCCCCCTTCGATTGCTGGCTCGAGGCCGCAGAAGCGCCACAGGGCTTCGACATGTACGGCCCCATGGCAATGCTGTCGATCGGCGCTCAGCCCAGGCCTTGCGTGGCCTTCGAGTGTGTCGGCGTGCCCGGTCTGATCGCCCGGACCATGCTCGACCTGCCACCAAGAAGTCGGCTGGTGGTGGTCGGCGTCTGCATGCAGACCGACCAGATCGAGCCGATCGTCGGTATTGGCAAGGAGCTGGACCTCAGCTTCTCGTTCGGCTACCGCCCCGAGGAGTTCGCTGCCACCCTCACCGACCTCGCCGACGGCCGCCTCGATGCCGCCCCCTTGATCACCGACCGCGTCACCCTCGACGGGGTCCCTGCGGCCTTCGAGACGCTTCGCCATCCCGGTGAGCACGCCAAGATTCTGATCCAGCACGGAAACTGAACATGACCCCGAGCCTTTCCTCTTCTCTCGAAAATGGACCACACAGGCTGTGCGTGCTGGGTGGCGGCGTCCTGGGTGGCCAGATCGCCTGGCACAGCGCCTTCAAGGGCAAGAGTGTCATCGTCTATGACATCGACGACACGGCGCTGGAGCGCTGCCGCGCAAGCCATGACCACTACGCCGGCATCTATCAGGCCGACGTGGGCGCCAAGCCCGAAGCCATCGCCGCCACCCGCGCGCGGCTCGCCTACACCAGCGACCTGGCCGAAGCGGTGGCCGACGCCGAACTGGTGATCGAAGCCGTACCCGAGGATCCCGAGATCAAGCGCCAGCTGTACCGGACCATGGCACCGCTGCTCGGCCCCGAGACCCTGGTGGCAACCAACTCCTCGACCCTGCTGCCCGCCGACTTCGCCGATGACAGCGGACGCCCGGAGCGCTACTGCGCGCTGCACTTCGCCAACCTGGTGTGGATCATGAATGTGGCCGAGGTGATGGCTCACCCACGCACATCACGCACTACCCTGGAGTCGGTTACGCGCTTCGCCATCGACATCGGCATGATCCCCATTCCGGTCGAAAAGCCGCGCAACGGCTATCTGATCAACAGCTGGCTGGTGCCACTGCTGACAGCTTCCCTGACCCTGCTGCGTGAGGGCATCGGCAGCGCCGAGATGATCGACCGCACCTTCATGAAGATGTGGAGCTCTGCAGCGGGGCCCTGCGGCATGATGGACATCATCGGCATGAAGACGTGCTTCGACGTCAGCCACCACTGGGGCGAGGTCGACGACAACGACGAAATGCGGGCCAACGCCGACTTCCTCCATCAACATTTCCTTGCCAACGGAAAGCTCGGTCTGCCCAGTGGCGAAGGCTTCTACCGCTATCCCGACCCCGCCTATTCCCAGAGCACCTTCATGGCGGTCCCCGACCACAGCGAAGCAGGTCACATCGCGGCCCAGGTGCTCAAGGGCATGGCGGGTTGACCCAGGAAGGGGCGGTGGGCGACGCCCCTTCCTGTACTGTGATCAACGCTTGCCGGGCAGCAGCCTGGCAGAACGCCCGCCCTTGCGGGTCTTGTCCAGCGCCTTGCGCCCGGCGCTACGGCCCACTACGCGGGCCACGCCGACCATCACGCCGGTGGCGGCTCCCCACAGGATCGCCTCGCGCCACTCGACGTCGTCGCGATCCGGATTTTCCGGCGGTTCCTTGTCCGATACCTTTTGATAGGCACGCTTGGCGGCCTTGCGTGACATCACGCTGGCCCCCACCGCGGCCGCGGATCCCACGATGGACCACAGTGTCTCTTCTTTCATGAGTACCTCCTTGAACCATGGCCGGGGCCATCCCGCCCCGAGAATGTGGTGTTTCGAACACCGCAGTGTTTCAGCATAGCGAAGAGGTCCTCGCCGCCTCAAATTCCCCTTTTCCGCACCGCAATAGTGCGGACTGCGCAGCGTGAAAAAACAGTGTTCAAAAATTGTGGTTTTCGACTTCGAACACAGGCAGACTCCGCAGAAATCTGCAACACTGTTCGATAACGCAACGAATCGCGAGGTCGCCTCCATGGCTCGCCCCCTCTGCCTGCTGTTCGACTGTGACGGTACCCTGGTGGACAGTGAACCCCTGCTGGCCGCCGAGATGGCCGTCAGCCTCTCCGCCGCCGGACTGCCGTTCCGGGCCGAGGACTATATGGGCGACTTTCGCGGCGCGCGCTTTCGCAATATCGTCGCCACCCTCGAGGCACAACATGGTCAGGTCGACCCTGACCACCTCGAGGTGCTGGAAGCGAGCATGCGCGCCAACCTCAACCGCCGCCTGGCCACCGACCTGACCCCCATCGCCGGTGCCACCGAGGCCCTCGCCGCGCTGTCGCACTACCCCATGGGCGTGGTTTCCAACGGCCCCGAAAACAAGGTGCGCACCTCGCTTGCCACCGTGGGCCTGACCGAGGTGTTCGGCAATCGCCTGTTCAGCGGCTACACGGCCAACTGCTGGAAGCCGGACCCCTGCCTGTACCTGCATGCCGCCAGCATCATGGGCTTCGCCGCCGAGGACTGCATCGCCATCGATGACGCCATCGTCGGCGTCAACGCGGCCCTGGCCGCAGGCATGACCGTGGTCCACCTCAATCGCTTCGCCGATGCCGAAGAAACGCCCGAAGGCGCCCACATGATCACCAGCATGTTCCAGCTGCCGACGGTCATCTCACGGCTGCAGAAGGATCGCGACAGACACGCCATGCTCTCCAGCGGCTAAATTCCGCTGCATATACCCTGAGGCCCGGCAATTGTCGGGCCTTTTCATTGCTCTACATCACCTCAAGACCTTTGTCTAAGGCACGCCTTGTTGCTGGCTTCGGCCTTTAGCGCCTAAGCTTGTCAGCCAATGGGAACGTTCCCATACGGACTTCTCGACGTCCTGCCGTTGTCGCATCACCTGGCCTGCTCACCTCGACAGGGCTCGCCAGCGTCGCCCTTGTAAACGGACGATGCCATCTTATCCAAGAGCCGCCCCATGAATGACCGCCGTCGACCCGCCACCATCCTCGAAGTCGCCCGCCAGGCTGGCGTCTCCAAGACCAGCGTCTCGCGCTACTACAGCGGTGAACGAGAACGGCTGTCCGGGGCCATGCGCGAGCGTATCGTCGCTGCCGCCACTGCGCTGGGCTACCAGCCCAATCCCATGGCCCGGGGCCTCAAGGGAGGCCCCTCCGGCCTGGTCGGCATGCTGGTGGCCGATATCCGCAATCCTTTTTCGGTGGCGATCATGCATGGCGTCGAACAGGCCTGTCGTCAGGCGGGACTGTCTTTGATGGTGTGCAACAGCGATAACGACCTCGAGCAGGAGCGCCAGCAGCTGGCGCTGCTGTCGTCCTACCGTATCGAGGGCCTGGTGGTAAACGCGACCGGCCGCCACAGCGACGCCCTCGCCCAGCTGGCCGACAGCGGCACGCCGCTGGTACTGCTCGATCGCAGCCTCGCCGACGTCCATGCCGACGAGGTAGGGCTCGACAACGACGCCGCCATCGACATGGCCATCGCGCACTTGCGCGAACAGGGCTACGGGCGCCTGTTGTTCATTACCGAACCGCCGGCCCAGGCCAGCTCTCGTCAAGCTCGTCTGGAGCGCTTCAACCAGCGCTGTCGTGACGGCTCGCTATCCGGCGACACCCTGGTCATCGAGCTTGGCGATCGCCAACGCCTGGACCAGGCATTGGCTCGATTTGTCGATAGCGCAGGCGATTCCCGCCCGGCGATCCTCTGCGCCAATGGCCAGGTAACCCTGGCACTGACCCGACGCATGAAGGCCCTCGGCTACCTCCTGGGAGAGATCGGGCTGATGGGCATCGACGAGCTAGAGTGGTGTGACCTGACCGAACCGGGCATCACCACCCTTGCCCAGCCCACCGGTGCCATCGGTCAGGCCGCCGTCGACTGCCTGCGCGCCCGTGCCGTCGGGCCTCGGCAGGCGCCGCAGCGTGCGACCTTCGCCCCGACGCTGACGGCAAGGGGCTCCACCCAGCCCGCTGCCACCCCTTCCGTCACTGCGGAGCCTTCCTCAGTGTCCTCTTCGTCTTCCACCTCAGAGACCTCCTCATGAACCAGAACACTCCTGACATCCTTACCTTCGGCGAGGCCATGACGCTGTTCGCCGCCGACGCCCCGGGCGACCTGGCCGAGGTCGAGCGCTTTTCGCGCAGCTGTGCCGGCGCCGACACCAACGTGGCCATCGGCCTGTCACGGCTGGGCTTCAAGGTGGGCTGGCTCAGTCGGGTCGGCGAAGACTGTTTTGGCCGCTACCTGCGTGCGAGCCTGGAGCGCGAAGGCCTCGACTGTCGCCACCTGATCACCGACGCCGAGCACGCCACCGGTCTGGTGTTCAAGGAGCGCGCGGTGGGTGGCGCGGACCCCAGAGTCGAGTACCGTCGCCACAACAGCGCCGCCAGCAAGCTGTCGCCGGCCGACGCCCAGGACGTCGACTTCAGCACCCTGCGCCATCTGCACGCTACCGGCATTCCGCCGGCGTTGTCCGCCAGCTGCCGTGAACTCTCGCAGTTTTTGCTCGAAAAGGCCCGCCAGCATGGCACCAGCGTGTCCTTCGATCCCAACCTGCGCCCGACCCTGTGGGCCAGCGAAAGCGAGATGCGCGACACCCTCAACGGCCTGGCCGCCCAGGCCAACTGGGTGCTGCCCGGTCTGTCCGAGGGCCAGTTGCTGACCGGCCAGACCAGCGCCCACGATATCGCCGGCTTCTACCTGGATCAGGGTGCAGATGCCGTGGTGATCAAGCTAGGTCCGGAGGGCAGCTACTATCGCGGCACCCTGACAGGGCAAGACGAAGCCTTCACCGTGGCCGGCGTCCCGGTGGAGACGGTGGTTGATACCGTCGGCGCCGGGGATGGCTTCGCCGTGGGCTTCGTCAGCGCCATGCTCGATGGTCTCGATCCACGCCAGGCCCTCAAGCGCGCCAACCTTATCGGCGCCGAGCAGGTCCAGGTACCGGGCGACATGGAAGGACTCCCCGACCGCAGCCGCCTGAGCCAGCTCGAAGACGCCTGATCCGTAGACGCAACGATGGCCCACCGAAGGAAAGCCTGCGGTGGGCTCCGATCCTGGCCAGCCTCCTGCGCTGGCACTCCCACCTCCCTGGGCAGGTCAACAAGACAGACTCCCCCCTGTTGTGCGACAAAGGTCCATTCTCGTTACGACAATAGCGACAACGACAGATACAACGACAGCTACACCAACAAGAGCTCCCCATGACCAAACGCATCCTGGTATTTCGCGAGATCAACCAAGAGCAGCTCGACGCCCTGCGCGAGGAGTTCCACGTGGACTACCTGCCGGGCGTCTCGCATACCGAGGACCCGGCCTTTGTCGACGCCCTGTCACGGGCTCATGGCCTGGTTGGTTCAAGCCTCAAGATCACCTCTTCGCTGCTCGACAGGGCGCCGAACCTCGAGGCTATCGCCAGCATCTCGGTGGGCTACGACAACTATCCCGTCGACGAGCTGACCCGCCGCGGCATCCTGTTGTGCAACACCCCTGACGTCTTGACCGAGACCACCGCCGATACGGGCTTTCTGCTGATCATGAGCACCGCTCGGCGGGCCGTCGAACTGGCCGAGCTGGTCAAGCAGGGCAACTGGAAGGAAAGCATCGGCAAGCCGCTCTATGGCAGCGACGTCCACGGCAAGACCCTGGGCATGGTCGGCATGGGCCGTATCGGCGCCGCCATCGCCCGCCGCGGCGCCCTGGGCTTCGGCATGAAGATCCTCTATACCAAGGCCTCACCCAAGCCTGAGCTCGAGCGAGAACTCGGCGCCCAGCGCCGCGAGCTGGAAGAGCTGCTCGAGCAGGCCGATTTCGTCTGCGTCACGGTGCCGCTCTCCCGCGAGACCGAAAAGCTCTTTGGCGCCGCCGAGTTCCAGCGCATGAAGCCCGGCGCCATCTTCGTCAACCTGGCCCGCGGCAAGGTGGTAGACGAAGCCGCCATGATCGCGGCGCTGCAAGACGGCACCCTGCACGCCGCCGGCCTCGACGTCTACGAGCAGGAACCGCTGGCGGCGGACTCACCGTTGCCGCACATGGCCAATGTGGTCGCCCTGCCCCATATCGGCTCGGCCACCCACGAGACCCGCACCGCCATGGCCCAGCGCGCGGTGGACAATATCCGCCTGGCGCTCCAGGGTGAACGCCCGCTGAGCCCGGTCAATGACGAAGTGCTGAAGCGCTGATTTCCCCCTCTTCCCGCGAGGTATCCATGTCCGACACCACCGCCCCCCTCTGCCTGCTGTTCGACTCCGACGGCACCCTGGTCGACAGCGAGCCGCTGCTCGCCCGGGCAATGGCCGAGACCTTCCCCGACTTCGGCCTGCCGTTCACGCCCGAGCAGTACATGGAGGAGTTTCGCGGCGTGCGCTTTCTCGACATCGTGCTCGAACTCGAGCAACGCTTCGGCGTCCTCGATGACGCCCGGCGCGACGTCATGGAGGATCGCCTGCGGGACAACATGGCCGCGCGCATGAAGGCCGAGCTGACCCCGGTCCCGGGCATCCCGGAAGCCCTTGCAGCGCTTTCCGACCACCCCAAGGCGGTGGCCTCCAACGGCCCGCTGGCCAAGATCCGCCTGGCCATGGCAACCAGTGGACTGGCGCCGCACTTCGGCGACAACCTCTACAGCGCCTACGAGTTGCAGGTGTGGAAGCCGGACCCCGGGTTGTACCTCGCCGCCGCCGAAGGCATGGGCGCCGAACCGGAGAACTGCGTGGTGATCGACGACGCTGCGGTAGGGGTGGAAGCCGGACTCAAGGCCGGCATGCAGGTCATCCACATCAACCACTTTCCCGACGAGGAGCACACCCCGGAGGGCGCCATCGCCATCACCCACGCCAGCGAACTGGTGACAGCCATCGAGCGCTTGAATCTGGAGCGGCGAGGTCACCAGCGGGGCGTCGCCGCCACCGAGTAACCGGGCCAGGGCGCTGCGAGACACTCGTCCAGGCCCCCCCAGGCCAACCGGAGGTCTTTTCGCCACTCTTTGCTACTTTAGCGAGCGTCGGTGCTCTATGCGCGATTGACCACAACGGCTCGCGAATTGATCTTGATCGCTATACTAAAGTCCCCCGTCGAAACCGGGCATACAGGGATTGCCGCGTTGCACAAGGCTCCCTATGCTGACGGGACAGCCCCTTAAAGTCAGGAGACACTCCATGCAAGAAGTGGTGATCGTTGCTGCACGCCGTACCGCCGTTGGCGCCTTCGGTGGCTCCCTCGCCGGCATTCCCGCCAGCGACCTTGGCGCCGCCGTGATCAAGGACGTGCTGGCACAGACCGGCGTCAAGCCGGAACAGGTCGACGAGGTCCTGCTGGGGCAGGTGCTGACCGCAGGTGTCGGCCAGAACCCCGCCCGTCAGGCGTCCATCAAGGCAGGCCTGCCCGACGCCGTGCCCGCCATGACCATCAACAAGGTCTGCGGCTCCGGCCTCAAGGCCCTGCATCTGGGCGCCCAGGCGATCATGCTCGGCGACGCCGAGGTGATCATCGCCGGCGGTCAGGAAAACATGTCGGCTTCCCCGCACGTGCTGCCCAATTCACGCAACGGCCAGCGCATGGGTGACTGGAAGGCCATCGATACCATGGTCCATGACGGCCTGTGGGACGCCTTCAACAACTACCATATGGGCATCACCGCCGAGAACCTCGGCGAGAAGTACGGTGTCACCCGAGAGGAGATGGACGCCTTCGCCGCCGCCTCCCAGCAGAAGGCCGCCGCCGCGATCAAGGAAGGCCGCTTCAAGGGCCAGATCGTGCCGATCGAGATTCCCCAGCGCAAGGGCGACCCGGTGGTCTTCGACACCGACGAGAACCCGCGCGAAGTGTCCGCAGAAAAACTCGGCACCATGCGTCCTGCGTTCAAGAAGGACGGCAGCGTGACCGCCGGCAACGCCTCCTCGCTCAACGATGGCGCCGCCGTGGTCATGCTGTGTTCCGCCGAAAAGGCCAAGGAGCTCGGCCTGGAGCCGCTGGCACGCATCAAGGCCTACTCCAACGCCGGCGTCGACCCGGCGATCATGGGCATCGGCCCGGCCCCGGCCACCCGCCGCTGCCTCGAGAAGGCCGGCTGGAGCATCGATGAGCTGGATCTGGTCGAGGCCAACGAGGCCTTCGCCGCCCAGGCCATCTCGGTCAACAAGGAACTCGGCTGGGATACCGACAAGATCAACGTCAACGGCGGTGCCATCGCCCTTGGCCACCCGATCGGCGCCTCCGGCTGCCGCGTGCTGGTGACCCTGGTCCACGAGATGATCGCCCGCGACGCCAAGAAGGGCCTTGCTACCCTGTGTATCGGTGGCGGTCAGGGCGTGGCGCTCGCCATCGAGCGCTGATCGGCGCCTCGACGCCTCGACGCCTCGACGCCAGAGGGCGCTGACCGACAGGCCCTCGTCAATCAAGCACTTGCGAAGTAAGCACTGCCCAGGTAGGCCCCTGCCCAGCAGGGGCCTTTTTCATGCCACGTTGAGCGCCCCCCCATGACGCGCTCGCTGTCGCCTCGGGCGCCAGGGTTCATACCCCGTTGTCTACCGCCCTACCTCTTGTCCCTCGACCCTGACGCTCTTCCCGGTGGGCTCCCCACCGCTTTTCCGCCCAGACCGGCGCCGCCAGTCGGAAGAAGCGCTCGACCACGGCACGATCGGTGGGGGCGCTTGCAAGACTCGTCACGACGAACACCGGCAGGTTGACCAACAGCCCCCAGAAGCCGGCATGGATGCCCAACGGGTGCGGCCACAGGGTGATGCAGGCCACCGTCACCACAAAGCCCGCCAGGATGCCGGCGGTCACGCCGCGAGCGTTGGCCCGGGGCCAGAAGAACATGCCGATGAAGGCTGGCAGCACCTGGGAGGCGAAGCCGAGACCGATCAGCAGGATCATCACCAGGCTCCCCGGCTCGGCGATCGCCAGCGGCGCAATCACCAACGCCATCAAGGGCACGATCAAGCGCTTGGCCCAGCGCCCGGCACGCTCATCGCTGAAGCCTGCCCAGGGCCCGATCACGTCGCGGCTGAGGCTCAGCGCCACCGAGTGGATAAAGGGCTCGGACGAGGACATCGAGGCGGCCAGGGTGCCGGCGCCGAGCAGCCCTACCAGCAGCACCGGCAAGTTGGCCATGGCGTACTCGAGCACCACGGTATCGGCACGCTCGAGCCCCGGCAGGGCGAAGACGCCGATAAAGCCCACCGTGACCAGCGGCAGGATCACCAGATAGTAGCTGGGCAGCCAGGTGGCGGAGAGGCGCAGGGTGCGCGCCGAGGTAGCGCTCATCCACTGGGTCCACACCGGCGGCATGAACGACAGCATCGAGACGATGATCGAGGTGGTCCAGAAGGCAAAGCTCATGTCGCCACCGGCGCCGGGAAGGGTCAGAAACGCCGGGCGCTCGGCGAGGGCCTGACGGTACACCTCGTCAAAGCCCCACTGACCGGTGGCGCTGTGGGTGGCCCACAGACCGACGGACCAGGCCACCGCGAACATCAATATGCCCTGGAAGACATTGGTACGACCGATGGCCCGCTGTCCGCGCAGGGTGAGATAGACCGCAATGGCGCCCAGCACGATCACCACACCGAGCCAGATCGGGATGCGCCCACCACTCATTACATTGAGGATGTAGGCCGAGCCGATGGTCTGCAGCACCGCGTAGGCCAAGGAGCCGATCGCCATCACCAGCGCCGCCAGCGCACCGAGCCCCGGGCTCTGGTAACGGTCGGCGATGGCACTGGCCTGGGTAACATGGCCGAAGTGGGCACCGAAGGCCCACACCCGGGGGCCGAAGTACCAGGCCACCAGTGCCAGATAGCCCAGGTAGACCACCACGTAGAACACCGGCACGCCCTTGGCGTAGGCCCAGCCCGGCGCCCCCATGAAGGTGTAGGCACTGACGCTGCCGGCGGCGATCAACAGATACAGCGTCACCGGGCCCATGCTGCGCCCGGCCACGCCCCACTCCTCCAGCGCGTTCGACGAGCGCCCGGCGCGACCGCCCAGGCCGATGACCAGGGCCAGCAGGACGTAGCCCAGGGTCAGACTCAGCGGCAACCACTCACTCATCGTTGACCTCGCCCTCTCCCACCTTTCCGATCCTTGCGTGCGTATCGCCATTGCCAGCTTGCTCGCAGGCTTCGTCCCGGCGCCGATGGAGCAGACGATTGCCCAGCAGCATCGTCAGCGTACAGCCGACCAGGATCAGGTAGCTCCAGGCCACCAGCGCCGGCAGGCCCAGCACCAGTCGCGCCTGATTGACCAGCGCGATCACGGGCCAGATACCCGCAGCAAAGACGGCGACGGCCGCCACCAGCACCAGCCAGCCACGCAGGCTCGCTGGCACAACAAGGGAAGAAGACATCGAGGCTCCTCGACTCACGGTAAGTCCATCATCAAACAACAAGAACGAAAGCGAGCCGAGGTTACCCTCTGCCACGACTCGCCATAAGGGCTGACGCCCTGCGTCATGCCCGGGATCAAGTCCGCGGCGTCGACCCGGGCGGCCTGGTTTCCTGCCGGCTGACCACCCGCGCAGGGGTCACTGCGATCAGCAGCGCCGCTGCCACGAACAGCCCTCCCGCCGCCAGCAGCACCGCCGACAGTCCGAGCGCATCCACCACCTGGCCGCCGGACAAGGCGCCGAGGCCGATCGACAGGTTGAACACGAAGGCCATCATGGCGGTGGCCGCCTCGGGATTGGTGGCCGAGCGCAGGATCCAGGTCTGCAGGCTGACCGAGATACCGCCGAACACCAGCCCCCACAGCATCAGCAACACCGTGGCGCTGAACGGGCGGGTACCCAGCCAGGGAAAGGCCAGGGTCGTGGCCGCCAGCACCAAGGGTATCAGCAGCACCGTGAGGTAGGGCCGGCCACCGGCGAGGCTACCGGCAATGAAGTTGCCGGCGAGCCCCGCCGCGCCAAACAGCAGCAGCAGGCGAGAGACATCGCCCAGCGCTACCCCGCCAAGACGCTGCAGGATCGGGCTGACGAAGGTGTAGGCGCCAAAATGGCCGACCACGATAAGCGCGGTCGCCAGGGCGCCGATGCACACGCCGGGCACCCTGAGCTGGCCACCAAGACTCGCCAGCCGTACCGGCTTGCGGGCGGGCAGGCTCGGCAACAGGTGCCACAGGCCGATGCACACCACCACACTCAGGCCGCCGAGGGCGGCGAAGGCGGTGCGCCAGTCACTGACATCGCCCAGCCAGGTCCCCGCCGGCACCCCCAGCACCGTGGCAGCAGCGACACCGCTGAAGATCAGCGACATCGCCCGCGGCACCTGCTCGAGCGCCACCAGTCTGCCGGCGAGTCCGCCGGCGATGGCCCAGAAGCCACCGATGCAGCAGCCGATCAGCACCCGGGTGGCCAGCAGCCAGCCAAAGCTGTCCATCAATGCACCGAGGACACTGGCCAGGGCCATCAAGGCCATCAGCCCGGTCAGCAGGTAGCGGCGATCGAGGCGCCCCACCGCCACCGGCAACAGCGGCGCGGCGAACGCCGCCACGACGCCGGGCACGGTGATCATCAAACCCGCCTTGCCCTCGCTGACGTCCAGCGAGGAAGCGAGCTGGGACAACAGCCCGATGGGGAGCTGCTCGGCGGTCACCAGCAGAAAGATGCCGGCCATCACACTGACCACGGCCCACCAGTCGCGGCGACGGGTGGTGGCCTTGGCGGGCGCGGCCGAAGAGGAATCGAGTTGCGTCATGTCCATCTCATTACCGCCCGGTGATCGCGCCGACAGGCCGAGATCAGCGGGACACACACAAAAACGCCCCCGTGGCGTCAGCGACGGGGGCGTCAGACACCGAGTGCGATCAGATCTCGGTTTCGGCTTCCTCGGCTTCGAAGGCAGCCTTCTCTTCTTCGGTCATTTCCTTGATCGTCAGCTTGACGCGATTGCGGTTGTCGATGTCGAGCACCTTGACCACGATCTCGTCACCCTCATTGAGGTAGTCACGCACGTCATTGACGCGCTCGGGCACGATCTGGGAGATGTGCACCAGGCCGTCGGTACCCGGCATGATGTTGACGAAGGCGCCGAAGTCGGCGATACGCACCACCTTGCCACGGTACAGCTTGCCGATTTCCGCCTCGGCGGTGATCGCCAGCACGGTATCGATGGCCTTCTTGGCGGCCTTCTTGTCCTCGGCGTAGATGCGCACGGTGCCGTCGTCGTCCAGATCGATGGAGGCGCCGGTGTCGTCGCAGATCTTGCGGATGGTGGCGCCACCCTTGCCGATGACGTCGCGGATCTTGTCCGGGTCGATCTTGATGGTGGCCATGGAGGGCGCGTTGTCGGAGACCTCGGCACGGCTTTCGGCGATCACGGTGTTCATCTGCTCGAGGATGCTGATGCGCGCCTCATGGGCCTGGTTCAGGGCCGTTTCCATGATCTGCTCATCGATACCCTCGATCTTGATGTCCATCTGCAGGGCGGTGACACCCTCGGCGCTGCCGGCCACCTTGAAGTCCATGTCGCCGAGGTGATCCTCGTCGCCGAGGATGTCGGTCAGCACGGCGTAGCCGTCAGCGTCCTTGACCAGGCCCATGGCGATACCCGCTACCGGTGCCTTGATCGGCACGCCGGCGTCCATCAGTGCCAGCGAGGTGCCGCAGACAGAGGCCATGGAGCTGGAGCCGTTGGACTCGGTGATCTCGGAGACCACGCGAATGGTGTAGGGGAAGTCCTCTTCCGCCGGCAGCATGGCCTGGACACCACGACGGGCCAGACGACCGTGGCCGATCTCGCGACGCTTGGGACCGCCCATGAAGCCAGCCTCGCCCACCGAGTACGGAGGGAAGTTGTAGTGCAGCAGGAAGCGGTCCTTGCGCTCACCTTCCAGCGACTCGATCAGCTGGGAGTCACGCAGGGTGCCCAAGGTCGCGACGACCACCGCCTGGGTCTCGCCACGGGTGAAGATGGCGCTGCCGTGGGTCTTGGGCAGGGTGCCGGCCTCGATGGCCAGCGGACGCACGGTCTTGTGGTCACGGCCGTCGATACGCGGCTCGCCCTTGATCACGCGGGCACGTACCACGCGCTTCTCGAGACCGGCGAAGGCGCCTTCGACCTCGGAGGCCTCGAACTTGCCGTCTTCTTCACCGGCCAGCTTCTCGACGGCCTCGGCCTTGAGTGCGGACAGGGCATCCTGGCGCTGCATCTTGTCGGTGATGCGGTAGGCTTCGCCGACCTTGGCTTCGAAGCCCTGGGCCAGGGCTTCCTTGAGCGCGGTGTTCTCGGCGGCGGGCTGCCACTCCCACTTGGCCTTGCCGGCCTCGGCGGTCAGCTCGTTGATCGCCTGGATGACGGTCTGCATTTCCTGGTGGCCGAACAGCACGGCGCCCAGCATCTCGTCCTCGAGCAGCTCTTCGGCCTCGGACTCGACCATCAGCACGGCCTTCTCGGTACCGGCCACGACCATGTTCAGCTCGGAGCCGCCGAGCTCCTCGACGGTCGGGTTGAGGAAGTAGCCACGCTCTTCATTGAAGCCCACACGAGCGGCGCCGATGGGACCATTGAAGGGCACGCCGGAAATCGCCAGCGCCGCCGAGGTGCCGATCATCGCGGCGATGTCCGGATCGTGGTTGCGATCGGTGGACAGCACGGTACAGATGACCTGGACTTCGTTCATGAAGCCCTTGGGGAACAGCGGACGGATCGGACGGTCGATCAGTCGCGAGGTGAGGGTTTCCTTCTCGGTGGGACGCCCTTCACGCTTGAAGAAGCCGCCGGGAATCTTGCCGACCGCGTAGGTCTTTTCCTGGTAGTGGACAGACAACGGGAAGAAAGGCTGGCTCGGGTTGGCCTCCTTTCTGGCCACCACGGTGCACAGCACCACGGTGTCGTCCATGGTGACCATCACGGCACCGGTGGCCTGGCGGGCGATGCGCCCGGTTTCCAGGGTGACGGTGCTGCGACCGTACTGAAACGTCTTCTTGACCGGATTCACGGCGACTTCCTTTACTTTTCGATGTTTGGGTCGTTTTTGACTCGGCGACTATTTTAGGGGGTCAAGCCCGTGAGGGCCACCACAAAGGTCAAGGGAGTTTCAAGTGGCCGCCGCTGCCTGCCGCGACCGCGCACAACGCTGTACCACCAACGACAACGGGCAGCCCCGTGGGGCTGCCCGTTATCTGACGCCGCTTCCCGAAGGAAGCCTTGTCGCGCTTGCGTCTTAGCGACGCAGACCCAGACGCTGGATCAGGGACTGATAGCGCTCGAAGTCCTTGCGCTTGAGGTAGTCAAGCAGCTTGCGGCGCTGGTTGACCATGCGGATCAGGCCACGACGGGAGTGGTGATCCTGCTTGTTGGTCTTGAAGTGATCCTGCAGGCCGTTGATGTTGGCGCTGAGCAGGGCCACCTGAACCTCGGGGGAACCGGTGTCGCTGTCACCACGGCCGTATTCGTTGACGATTTCGGCCTTCTGTTCGGCGGTAAGTGCCATCTGTCTCTCCAGTAAGCAATATGCCTGAATGATGAATGTCGGAGACCACGCATATTTGCAGTCTCCAGCTGCCGCAACCCCTTGAGGGGGTCAGTCTTGCCCTGAGCCCGCGACGAACGTGCTCAGAAGGCGCCGGGGCACGATATCCCCGGTAGGCTCGACCAGACCGAGACCGATAAAGGACTCACCCTGATAGAGGCGATACAACGACTCCTCGGCCATGGCCGAATCGCCGCCCTCGAGCTCACCGCGTGCCGGGCGTCCAAAGCGCAGGGCCTGGACACCTGCCTCACTGAGGCGATGAGCCGGGAGGTGTTGAAGCAGACTGTCGATCGGTGCCAGGCGCGCCTGGCGCTGGCCGTCGTCCTGGGCCTCGAGCGTGTCGAAATCGACCATGCCATCGGCATCGAAGGGGCCGGTCTTCAGCCGTCTGAGCTGCGAGATATGCCCTTCGCAACCCAGCGCCTTGGCCATGTCCTCGGCCAGCGTACGCACATAGGTGCCTTTGCTGACCCGGACCTCCAGGTCGAATCCTGGGGACTCGCCCTCGAGGCTGGCGGAAAGTAGCCGAGCATCATACACCCTTATCCGCCGGGTTGCACGATCTACGCTTTTGCCCTCTCGCGCCAGTTCGTAGAGCTTGCGCCCCTGGTGCTTGAGCGCGGAATACATCGGCGGCAGTTGATCCTGCTCGCCGATGAAATCCGCCACTACCGACGCGACGTCGCTGCGCACCAGCGCCGGCACCGGCGCCTCGGCGATGACCTCGCCTTCGGCGTCACCGGTATCGGTGCTCTGCCCGAGCTCGACCCGGGTGCGGTACACCTTGTCGGCCTCGAGCAGCTGGTTGGAAAACTTGGTAGCCTCGCCGAACAGCACCGGCAGAAGCCCTGTCGCCATGGGGTCCAGGGTACCGGTATGACCGGCCTTCTGGGCCTGGTACAGGCGCCTCGCCCGCTGCAGTGCAAAGTTGCTGGACATGCCCTTGGGCTTGTCCAGCAGCAGTACACCATCGATCGGCAGTCCTCGACGACGACGGGCCATCAGTCCTTGGCCCCGTCCTCGCCGCTGTCGTTCTCGTCATCCCCCTCGGGGTGGCGAGAGCGATCGCTGGCCACCGCCTCTTCGATCAGCGATGACAGGTGCTGACCACGCACCACGCTTTCGTCATAGTGAAAGCGCAGTTCCGGCACGTGACGTAGTTTGATGCGACGCGCCACCTGGCTACGCAGGAAACCGCCGGCGCGCTTGAGCACCTTGAGGTTTTCCTTGATCCGTTCCGGGTCCTGCTCACCCAGCAGGGTGATGTGGACATCGGCGTAGCCGAGGTCACGACTGACCTCGACCCCGCTCACGGTGACCATCCCCAGGCGCGGGTCCTTGACCTCGCGCTGGATCAGGACCGCCAGCTCCTTCTGGAGCTGGTCGGCCACTCGGTCGGTACGCTTGAATTCGCGCATGGATGACGACTCCTCGAACGCTTACAGCGTGCGCTCGACCTTGACCTGGTCAAAGACCTCGATCTTGTCGTTGACCTGGACATCGTTGTAGTTCTTCACCCCGATGCCACACTCCATGCCGTTGCGCACTTCCTGGACGTCGTCCTTGAAGCGGCGCAGCGACTCGAGCTCGCCTTCGTAGATGACCACGTTGTCGCGCAGCACGCGGATCTTCTTGTTACGGAAGACCGTACCCTCGACCACCATGCAGCCAGCCACGGCACCGATCTTGGGCGCGCGGAAGACGTCACGGACCTCGGCAATACCGACGATCTCTTCCTTCCACTCGGGCTCGAGCATGCCGCTCATGGCCTGCTTGACCTCGTCGATCAGGTGGTAGATGACGCTGTAGTAGCGCAGCTCCAGACCTTCACGCTCGATGATCTCGCGGGCGGCCGCATCGGCACGCACGTTGAAGCCGACCACGATGGCCTCACTGGCCAGCGCCAGGTTGGCATCGGTACCGGTGATACCGCCAACGCCGGAGGACACCACGGACACCTGCACCTCGTCGGTGGACAGCTCCTCGAGGGCGCCCTTGATCGCTTCCAGGGAACCCTGGACGTCGGCCTTGAGCACGATGTTGACCTTGGCGGCCTCGCTCTGGCCCATCTGGGAGAACATGTTCTCCAGCTTGGCCTTCTGCTGGCGTGCCAGGCGAATCTCGCGGTACTTGCCCTGGCGGAAGTTGGCGACTTCACGCGCCTTCTTCTCGTCGGCCACGACCATGAAGTCGTCACCGGCTTCCGGGGTGCCATCGAGACCCTGGATCTCCACCGGCATGGCGGGACCCACGGCGTCGACCTGCTTGCCGAGTTCGTTGGTCAGGGCACGCACACGGCCGTAGTGCAGACCGGCCAGCACGATGTCGCCCTTCTTCAGGGTACCGTTCTGGACCAGCACGGTGGCCACCGGGCCGCGACCCTTGTCGAGGCGAGACTCGACCACCACACCCTTGCCGGGTGCGCTCGGGACCGCCTTGAGCTCGAGCACCTCGGAGACCAGGTGAACGGCTTCCAGCAGCTCCTCGATGCCTTCACCAGACTTGGCGGAGACGTGGACGAACTGGGTGTCGCCACCCCACTCCTCGGAGATCACGCCGTGCTGGGACAGCTCGTTCTTGACCCGGTCGGGATCGGCTTCCGGCTTGTCGATCTTGTTGACCGCGACCACCATCGGCACTTCGGCAGCCTTGGAGTGCTCCACCGCCTCGATGGTCTGGGGCATGACGCCGTCGTCGGCCGCCACCACCAGGATGACCACGTCGGTGGCCTTGGCACCACGGGCACGCATGGCGGTAAACGCCGCGTGACCAGGGGTGTCGAGGAAGGTCACACCGTCGCTGTCGTCCTCGACGTGATAGGCACCGATGTGCTGGGTGATACCGCCGGCTTCACCGGTGGCCACCTTGGCACGACGAATGTAGTCGAGCAGCGAGGTCTTGCCGTGGTCGACGTGACCCATGACCGTGACCACCGGAGAGCGGGTGATTTCCTCGCCCTCGTAGGAGATGGCTTCGAGCACTTCGGTCTCGAGGGCATCGTCCTTGACCAGCTTGGGCGTGTGGCCCATTTCTTCCACCACGATAGCCGCAGTGTCCTGGTCGATGGTCTGGTTGATGGTCACCGCAGCGCCCATGGTGAACATGGCCTTGATGACCTCGTTGGCCTTGATCGACATCTTGTCGGCCAGTTCGGCCACCGAGATGGACTCGGGAATCGAGACCTCACGCACGATCGGCTGGGTCGGCTTCTGGAAGCCATGCTTGCCGTTGCCCTGGCTGCCGCCACGACGGCTGCCACGGCGCTCGGCGCGCTTGGCCTTCTTGCCACCGCCACGACGACGCTCTTCGCGGTCGCTGCGATCGTCGTCGTCACGCTCGCCACGGCCTTTCTTGCCGGTCTTGGCGGCGGCCTTCTTGACGGCGGCACGACGCACGTCGCCACGACCTTCCTTGGGCGGCGCCGGCGGCTCGTCGCCAGCCGGGGCAGAGGTGTCGAGCTCGGGCACCGGAATGTCGGGCACGACGGCGGCCTCTTCGGCCTCGCGCTTGGCCTTGGCGGCCTGCTCGGCGTCCTGGCTCGCCTTCTGCTCGGCGCGCTGCTTGGCTTCTTCGGCCTCCTGAGCCTCGCGACGTGCACGGGAATCGGCCATGTCGCCGACCAGCTGACGCGGACCGTGGTCCTCGACCGGCGCCGGGGCCTCTTCCTGGGCCTCGTCACGCTTGACGTAGGTGCGCTTCTTGCGGACCTGGACCTCGATGGTCTTGCCGCGCTCGCTGGTCTTGATCTTGCTGCGCGTCTTGCGGGTCAGGGTGATGCGATTGCGCGCAGCCGCGCCCACACCGCTGCCACCGCCATGGCTCTTGGTCAGAAAGTCCAACAGCTTGCGCTTGTCTTCCTCGGACACGGCGTCGGCTTCCGACTTGTGCTCGAGTCCGGCTTCTTTCATCTGTTCCAGCAGACGGGGCACTTCACGCCCCACCTTCGCTGCAAAATCCTTAACGGTCATCTCTGACATTACGACCCTCCTCAGCCCGTGACCCTGTTACTGTTCGCTCTCGAACCAAGGCGCACGGGCGGTCATGATCAATGCCGCGGCGCGCTCTTCGTCCACCTCTTCGATGTCCACCAGATCATCGACAGACTGTTCAGCCAGATCTTCCATGGTCTTGATGCCACGGCTGGCCAGGATGAAGGCCAGATGGCGCTCCATTCCGTCCATCTCCAGCAGATCATCCGCCGGCTGGGCTCCGTCCAGTTCCTCCTCGGAGGCAATGGCCAGGTTCAAGAGCTCGTCCTTGGCGCGAGCTCGAAGCTCCTCGATGAGGTCTTCGTCGAACTCTTCGATTTCCAGCATTTCCTCGACCGGTACGTAGGCCACCTCTTCAAGCGAGGTGAAACCTTCCTCGACCAGCAGCCGAGCGACATCATCATCGATGTCCAGGTGCTGAACGAAGTGCTCGACCAGACTGTCGATTTCCTGGTCGCGCTTGGCCTCGGCGTCGGCTTCGGTCATGACGTTGATACGCCAGCCGGTCAGCTCGGACGCGAGACGCACGTTCTGGCCACTACGGCCGATGGCCTGGGCCAGGTTGTCCTCGGCGACGGCCACGTCCATGGCGTGGGCATCCTCATCCACCAGGATGGAGGCGACGTCGGCCGGGGCCATGGCGTTGATCACCAGCTGTGCGGGATTGTCGTCCCACAGCACGATGTCGACGCGTTCGTTCTGCAGCTCGGAGGACACCGCCTGCACGCGCGAACCGCGCATGCCGACGCAGGCGCCCACCGGGTCGATGCGACGGTCGTTGGTCTTGACCGCGATCTTGGCCCGGGAGCCCGGATCACGCGCCGCACCCTTGATCTCGATAAGCTGCTCGGCGATCTCGGGAACCTCGATCTTGAACAGCTCAATGATCATCTGCGGGTTGGTGCGCGACAGGATCAACTGGGCGCCACGCGCCTCGGCGTCGACCTTGACCAGCAGTGCGCGCACCCGCTCGTTCATGCGGTAGCGCTCACCGGGGATCATCTCGCTGCGTGGCAGGAAGGCCTCGGCGTTGTCGCCCAGGTCAATGATCAGGCCGTCACGTGTCGTCTTCTTGACGATACCCGCGACCAGTTCACCTTCACGCTCGGCATAGATGCGCACGACCTCGGCACGCTCGGCCTCGCGCACCTTCTGCACGATGACCTGCTTGGCGGTCTGGGCGGCGATACGACCGAAGGCCGCATTCTCGATGCGCTCCTCGACCACGTCACCCAGGCCCAGCGGCGGTTCCCGCTTTTCGGCGAAGGTCAGCTTGATCTCGGCGTCGGGTCCGTCGAAGTCATCGTCCTCGACCACCACCCAGCGGCGGAAGGTCTCGTACTCGCCGGTCATCCGGTCGATATGTACGCGGACGCTGGCCTCCTCATCCTCGAAGCGCTTGCGCGAGGCACTGGCCAGCGCCGCCTCGACGGCTTCGAAGATGACCTCGCGGGGGACACCCTTCTCGTTGGAGATCGCGTCAACGACCGCCAGAATTTCTTTACTCATGCCTTAAAGCCTCGCCAAAAAACCGATCCTTGTTCTCTCTTGTCGCGCATCAGTCGTCGCGCATCAGTGAGCGTCACTCGTCAAACTGAGGAACCACCCGCGCCTGATCGATGCCGTCGATCGGAAAGCAGTATTCCTCACCGTCGATCTGCACCAGCACCTCGTCACCCTCGGTTCCGGCGAGCACGCCCTGGAACTTGCGCCGACCCTCGAAGGGAGCGCGCAGCTTCAGAGCCACGTGATGGCCAGCGTAACGGGAGAACTGATCGAGACGGAACAGCGGACGATCCATCCCGGGCGAAGACACCTCGAGACGGTACTCCCCTGCGATGGGATCCTCGACATCCATGATGGCGCTGACCTGTCGACTGATATCGGCACAGTTGTCGACACTGACGCCATCGGCGTGATCGATGTAAATCACCAGACGGGAATGTTTTCCCTGGGACAGATAGTCGATACCCCAGAGCTCGAACCCCATGGCCGTTACCACCGGTTCGATCAACGCATTGAGCGCAGCATCTTTGGTCGCCACGAATGAAAGCTCCTACAGCCGTTGCATCAGCACCTGGCCGGGAGTGAACAGGAAAGTCAGGTGGCTGATTGGCGTTCGCGCCGCCGGGCGAGCCCCGGCAAGCTGCTAACAAAAAGCCCCTTCACAGGAAGGGGCTTTTTCCAAGAAACCTGTCACCATCTGGCAGAAGTTCGCATGCCCCTTGAGGATACCTGCATGCCTGCCAAGAAGATGGTAGCGGGGACCGGATTTGAACCGATGACCTTCGGGTTATGAGCCCGACGAGCTACCAGACTGCTCCACCCCGCATCAATCTAGGCCGGTGAGTATACTGCGCCTTGACCAGGGCGTCAAGGCATTTCACCGAACCGCCAACCCTGAGAGAAGATCACCGGTCATCACCGGGAGAGCTTGTCATCCACGCCGTCATTGCAGAAGACGAGGATGGTGCCGAAGGCGGGACTTGAACCCGCACGACCGTAAGGTCACTACCCCCTCAAGATAGCGTGTCTACCAATTCCACCACTTCGGCTAGGGGAGTTCCGGAGATCAGCCTTGACTGTCCTCCAGCACTGGCGCTGCATTATCCACGTCGCTTGAACCTTCGTCAAGCGTAGGCGCAGAATTTTCCTGACTTTCTTCCTCAAGCGCAGGCGCACTGTTCTGGGTGCTTTCGTCATCCAGGGTCGGCGCGCTGTTCTGCTGCTCGATCACCTCGGCGTCGGGAATACCCGCTTCTGGCGCGGAATTGCCCGCCTCGGAGGCGAAGTAGGCCAGGGTCAGGGAAGTGGCGAAGAAACACGCCGCCAGCGCCCCGGTCGCCTTGGACAGGAAACTGCCGCTGCCACGGGAACCGAAGACGGTCTGGGAGGCACCGCCACCGAAGGAGGCGCCGGCATCGGCGCCCTTGCCCTGCTGCAGCAGGATAAGAACGACCAGGGCGATGGCGATCGCCACATGGATCATGAGAATGGCAACTTGCATGGATTCAACCTGCTGACTGACAAATGGCTAGAAAATCGTCGACCTTCAGCGATGCTCCGCCGATCAGGCCGCCGTCGATGTCCGGTTGGGCCAGCAATTCCGCCGCGTTGTCGGGCTTCATGCTGCCGCCGTAGAGAACCTGCATGGACGCCGCCAGGGCGCCATCGTAACGTTCGAGTCGTGCACGAATCGCCGCATGCACCTGCTGCGCCTGCTCAGGCGTTGCGGTACGACCGGTGCCGATCGCCCAGACCGGCTCGTAGGCCAATACCAGGCGCGCGCGCTCGTCACCGTCGAGGGCTTCCATCACCGCCTCGAGCTGACCGAGCACCACCGCCTCGGTACGCTCGGCGTCGCGCTCTTCCAGGGTTTCCCCCAGGCACAGCACCGGCGTCAGCCCCTGACCCAGCGCGGCCTGCACCCGTGCCAGCACCGCCGCGTCGTCTTCTCCGAACAGGGTACGCCGTTCGGAGTGTCCGACCAGCACCATGTCGGCGCCGACGTCAGCAAGCATGGCGCCGCTCACCTCGCCGGTGAAGGCTCCGCTCGGCTGGTCGCTCAGGGTCTGGCCGGCCAGCCTGACGCTCTGCGGCAACCGTTCCCTGGCCACCCCGACATAGGGAAAGGGTACCGCCAGGGCCAGCGTCACCGCCTGCGGCAATTCGGCGCCGGACAGCGCCTCGGCGAAGGTATCGATCAGGCTCAGCGAGCCATTCATCTTCCAGTTGCCGGCGATCAGCGGTGCACGCATGGAACATCCTCTTTCAAGGTGGGCCGAAATGGTATAGGAGCGGCCCTGTCAAGACAAGATTTGCCGCGGGATCGAAGCCTTCGGTCCCGCGCTGGAGCAAGCCGACAAGGCGCTCTCGCCGGCATCAGGGTCCACCAGGCCTCGCGTCATGGCACCGCGAAACCGGGCGGTGAGATCAGGGTTCAGCCGACCAGCTCACGCACGTCATCGGCCAGACGCCTGGCCAGCCCTTCGACATCCAGATGAGGGCGCCCCTCGACCATGACGCGAATCAGCGGCTCGGTACCCGAGGGGCGCAGCAGCACGCGGCCCTCATCGCCAAGCTCGGCCTCGACCGCACGGGTGGCCTGTTCGAGACTCGGGTCGGCCATCACCGCCTTGGCGTCGACGCCCGCCGACAAGCGCACGTTGACCAGCGACTGGGGCGCCTTCTCGAAGCCGTGCAGCAGACGTGACAGCGGCTTTTCCTCACGCACCATGTAGGACAGCACCTGCAGCGCCGAGACGATACCGTCGCCGGTGGTCTGCACGTGGCGACAGACGATATGCCCCGAGGACTCGCCACCCAGCTGCCAGTCGTTGGCGGCCAGGCGCTCCATCACGTAGCGATCGCCGACCTTGGCACGCTCGAAGGGCACGCCCATGGACTCCAGCGCTGCAGCCAGCCCGAAGTTGCTCATCAGGGTACCGACCACCCCACCACCCAACTCGCCACGCTCGTGACGGTCCTTGGCGATCAGGTAGAGCATGTCGTCACCGTCGATCTCGTGACCGTCGGCGTCCACCATCAGTACTCGATCGCCGTCGCCATCGAAGGCGATACCCAGATCGGCGCCTTGCTGGATCACCGCCGCGCGCAGCGCCGCGGGATGGGTCGAGCCCACCTCCTGGTTGATATTGAGGCCGTCGGGCTCGGCCCCGACCAGGCTGACCTTGGCCCCGAGCTCCTTGAACACCGCCGGCGCGATGTGATACGTCGCGCCATGGGCGCAGTCCAGCACGATACGCAGGCCGTGCAGGTTGACCCGGTCGGGGATCGTCGACTTGCAGAACTCGATATAGCGCCCGGCGGCGTCGTCGACCCGGCTGGCCTTGCCCAACTCCCTCGGTGACACCGTGGTCAGGGTCTCATCCAGTGCGCGCTCGATGCGCTCCTCGATCTCATCGCCCAGCTTGGCGCCCTCGGCCGAGAAGAACTTGATGCCGTTGTCCTGGTAGGCGTTGTGGGAAGCGGAGATGACGATCCCCGCATCCGCGCGAAAGGTCCGCGTCAGGTAGGCGATACCCGGTGTCGGCATCGGACCGAGCAGCATCACGTCAACGCCCGCCGCCGACAGTCCCGCCTCGAGGGCCGACTCGAACATGTAGCCGGAGATCCGGGTGTCCTTGCCGATCAGTACCCGCGCCCGCTGACGGCGTGGCTCGAGCACGCGGCCGGTAGCCCAGCCCAGCTTGAGCATGAAGTCCGGCGTGATCGGCGCCTGACCGACAGTACCGCGAATGCCATCCGTGCCAAAATAGCGTCTAGCCATGGTGTTCTCCTTCCTCGAGAACGGCCCAGGTCATGTTCACCGCGTCCACATGGGGCCCCACATCGTGAACGCGTAGTATCCGTGCGCCTCGCTCCACCGCCAGTGCCGACAAGGCCAGACCGCCCGACAGGCGCTCCTCGACTGCCCGGTCAAGCACCTTGCCGATCATGCTCTTGCGCGACATCCCCACCAGCAGCGGAAGCCCCAGGGCTTCCAGGCGCTCCAGGCGATGCAACAGGCGAAGATTATGCTCCACGGTCTTGGCGAAGCCAAAACCTGGGTCAAGCAACAGGCGTTCTCGCTTGAGACCCGCCGCCTCGCACTCGGCGATGCGCCTTTCGAGAAAGTCTGCGACCTCTTCCTCCACCGGCCTGTCATAGCTGGGCGCATCCTGCATGTCGCCCGGCTCACCGAGCATGTGCATCAGCACCACCGGCAGCCCGGTACCGGTCGCCGCCGCGACGGCGCCCTCACGGCGCAGGTTGCGTACATCATTGATCATGCCAGCCCCGGCCTGGGCGCTCTCGCGCATGACCTCCGGCGTCGAGGTGTCCACCGACACCAGGGCATCCAGCTCCCGTACCAGCGCCTCGACCACCGGGATCACCCGGTCGAGCTCCTGCTGCGCGGTGACCGGCGTCGCACCAGGTCGCGTGGACTCGCCACCCACGTCGATGATGGCAGCACCCTCGGCGAGCATCTGTTCGGCATGGCGCAGGGCGTCGTCGATGACCACGTGATGGCCACCATCGGAAAAGGAGTCGGGAGTGACGTTGAGGATCCCCATGATGCGGGGAAAGGTCAGATCGAGGCGGTGTCGACCACAGGGCAGTACAGCGGGGTAACGAGCGTCCATCGAAGAGGATGTCCTGGGAAAATCTGGGTATTCACCAAAGAATACTAATACGAGAGGCGGGTCATGCAACGCCAGAGGCGCCCCGCGGGGCGCCTCTGTGAGCGGGCGGGCCGTCAGCTACCGGCGGGGCCGCCAAGGGGGTCGGAGGGGCGACGGCCGGAGCCTTTGTCATCCTCTTCCTCGTCCCCGTCGCTGGTGTCGGCGCTGGACTCCGGCTCCTTCGACGGCTCGGGATCACCGGTGACCGGGGAACCTCCGCCGGAACCGGGCTCATCCCAGTCCTTGGGCGGACGTGGATCGCGTCCGTCCATGATGTCCTTGAGCTGATCCGCGTCGATGGTCTCGTACTGCATCAGCGCTTCGGCCATGGCGTCGAGCTTGTCGCGATTGTCCTCGAGGATCTGACGCGCCTGCTCGTAGCAGCCGTCGATGATCTTGCGCACTTCCTTGTCCAGACGCGAGGTGGTTTCGCCCGACTTCAGCTTGCCACCGCCCTGGCCCGGGCCGCCGAGGAACTGGTGAGACTCGTCCTCGTCGTACATGATCGGCCCCATCTCCTCGGACAGGCCCCACTTCGCCACCATGTTGTGGGCAAGCTCGGTGGCACGCTTGATGTCGTTGGAGGCGCCGGTGGTGACACCGTTCGGCCCCAGCGTCATCTCCTCGGCGATGCGGCCGCCGAACAGCGAACAGATCTGACTGATGATCTGCTGGCGCGACAGGCTGTAACGATCCTGCTCCGGCAGGAACATGGTCACACCCAGGGCGCGGCCACGCGGAATGATGGTCACCTTGTAGACCGGGTCATGCTCCGGCATCACCAGACCGATGATGGCGTGGCCCGACTCGTGGTAGGCGGTGTTGAGCTTTTCCTTCTCGGTCATGACCATGGAGCGGCGCTCGGCCCCCATCATGATCTTGTCCTTGGCCAGCTCAAGCTCTTCCATGCCCACCAGACGCTTGTTACGACGAGCGGCGAACAACGCAGCCTCGTTGACCAGGTTGGCCAGGTCGGCACCAGAGAAGCCAGGGGTACCACGGGCGATAAAGGTCGGCTTGACGTCATCGGCCAGCGGCACCTTGCGCAGGTGCACGTTGAGGATATGCTCGCGACCACGGATATCGGGAAGCGGCACCACCACCTGACGGTCGAAGCGGCCCGGGCGCAGCAGCGCAGGGTCGAGCACGTCGGGACGGTTGGTGGCAGCGATGACGATGATGCCTTCATTGGCCTCGAAGCCGTCCATCTCGACCAGCAGCTGGTTCAACGTCTGCTCGCGCTCGTCGTTGCCGCCGCCCATGCCGGCGCCGCGCGAACGACCCACGGCGTCGATCTCGTCGATGAAGATGATGCAGGGTGCCTGCTTCTTGGCCTGCTCGAACATGTCGCGCACACGGGAAGCACCCACACCGACGAACATCTCGACGAAATCAGAGCCTGAGATCGAGAAGAACGGCACCTTGGCCTCGCCGGCGATGGACTTCGCCAGCAGGGTCTTGCCGGTACCGGGAGGCCCGACCATCAAGACACCGCGGGGGATGGTGCCACCCAGCCGCTGGAACTTGGTCGGATCACGCAGGAAGTCGACCAGTTCCTCGACTTCCTCCTTGGCCTCGTCACACCCCGCCACGTCGGCAAAGGTGGTCTTGATCTGATCCTGGGACAGCAGTTTGGCCTTGGACTTGCCGAAGCTCATGGGGCCGCCCTTGCCGGCACCACCGCCCTGCATCTGACGCATGAAGAACATGAAGATGGCCAGGATCAGCAGAATCGGGAAACTCGCGATCAATAGTCGCGTCCACAGACTCTGCTGTTCCGGCTTCTTGCCCACCACGGTGACATTGTTGGACAACAGATCGTCCATCAGCTTCGGGTCCTCCGCCGAGGGGCGGATGGTCTGGAAGCTGGAGCCATCGTTGCGCTCACCGCTGATCGTGTAACCGTCGATGGTTACACTGCGTACCTGCTCGTTTTGCACCTGCTCGACGAACTGGGAGTAGTTCATCTGGTTGGGTGCGTTCTCGACGCTGAAGTTGTTGAACACCGTCAGCAGCACCGCCGCGATGACCAACCACAGAATCAGGTTCTTCGCCATGTCGTTCAAGGGACCACCCTCAATTGCAAGAATCTGTCGGCCTAGGTGCCTAAGGGTTCGACACTACATGACCCGGCCTGGTTCAGCCAGCCTGATCGGATCCAACGAAGCGGCGCAAGCGCCCCTTCCGCCGGGACTCACCCTCGGAAAATGCCGAAAAAATGTCGATGCGATGACTGCCTGGCAGGCCATCGCACGCCATCATGTGTCCTTTCCTGCCTGTACCATGCCTCAAGACTGCCACAGCCAGGCCACTTTTGCCGGTATCGCTCCGGTAGGCGCGGTCTATCAGACGTCGACCGGCGCCGATGCTCAGCCCTTGAATCCCTGGGCCAGCAGGTAGACCTCGCGGGAGCGTGCCCGCGATGCCCCCGGCTTGCGCGTCACCACCTTTTGAAAGGCGCCGCGCAGCTCCTTGAGATATTCGTCGAAGCCTTCGCCCTGGAACACCTTGGCCAGGAAGGTACCCCCGGGACGCAGCGTCTGACGAGCCAGGTCGAGCGCCAGCTCCACCAGGTACATTGCCTGAGGCTGATCGATGGCCGCCATACCACTCATATTGGGGGCCATGTCCGACATCACAAGGTCCACCGGGCGATCACCGAGCCTTGCCAGCACCTCTTCCAGCACGCTTTCCTCGGTAAAGTCACCCTGTACGAAGTCGACCCCGGCCAGGGCGTCCATCTCGAGGATGTCCGAGGCGATGACCACGCCGGCGTCACCGACACGCTCTGCGGCGATCTGGCTCCAGCCGCCTGGCGCCGCACCCAGATCGATGACGGTCATGCCCGGCTTGAACAGCTTGTCCTTGTCGTCCAGCTCCACCAGCTTATAGCTGGCCCGGGAACGGTAGCCGTCCTGCCAGCTCTGCTGAACGTAGCGATCATCGAAGTGTTCCTTCAACCAGCTGGCGCTGGTCTTGCTCGCGCTGCTCTTGCCGGATGAGGGTTTTTTACCGGAGGGGGGACGGGATGCTGCCACTGAGCCACCTGAAAGAAGATTTCCTGAACAATTGCCGGACGGGCGTTGCTCGAAGTGCATTTGCTGCGGACACCCGGCATGGCCGCCGGAGCCGAACCGCGTGGCGGGGAGGCTCGCCGCAGGAACCGATGGGTGGGCTGCACGACGCATCGAGCACCTTTGCCACCGCCGACGAACGGCTGCCTGGAGATTGTCATGCACAAGCGCTTTCACCGCACGGGGAATCCCCGTACCATGTGCTGTCACGCGCCCTACGGCCAAAACGGAATGAAGCAAGATACCATGAGCTTGTCACAGGCACAAAAGAAAGCAATGCGCAGCATCGGCCACCACCTTGACCCGGTGGTGACGGCCTCGGAGAACGGTATTTCCGAGGGTATGCTGGCCGAGCTCGAACGAGCCCTGAACGACCACGAACTGGTCAAGGTGAAGCTCGCGATCCCCGATCGCGACGACCGCACCGCAGTGCTCGACGAACTCGTCGCCCAGAGCCGCTCCGAGCTGATCCAGAAGATCGGCAAGGTGGCCCTGCTGTACCGCAAGAACCCCAAGGCCAACCCGAAGCTGTCCAACATCACGCGCTTCGAGAACCACCACGGCCGCCACTGACGCACCGGCGTCGCTGCGCTACCACCGGGCGCCGACGAGCCTGTCGCCAGAAAAGACACCGCCCCGCCAGGAATCCTGGCGGGGCGGTGTCGTCTGGATCGACGGATCCGGGTCTAGATGTGCTCGACGCCGGTGATCTCGTACTCGACCTCACCACCTGGGGTGCGGACCAGCACGACCTCACCCTCTTCCTTGCCGATCAAGGCACGGGCGATGGGCGAGGTGACCGAGATGCGACGCTGCTTGATGTCGGCCTCGTCCTCACCGACGATGCGGTAGGTCACCTCTTCGTCGGTATCCAGATTCAGAAGCTCGACGGTCACGCCGAAGATCACCTTGCCGGTCTTGGGCAGCTTGGTGACGTCGATGACCTGGGCGTTGGACAGCTTGCCCTCGATCTCCTGGATACGCCCCTCGATGAAGCCCTGCTGCTCGCGCGCGGCGTGGTACTCGGCGTTCTCCTTGAGGTCGCCGTGCTCACGCGCTTCGGCGATGGCAGCGATCACTGTCGGGCGAGCCTCGCTCTTGAGCTGTTCGAGCTCTTCACGCAGGCGTTGCTCACCGGCGACGGTCATCGGGACCTTGTTCATGTATTCGCTCCTGCATGCAGTTCCTGTAGCCGCCGCACGGTCACGGCATTGCCGTACTCGAGCGCCAAACAAACGGCACTGGCCCCTGCCAGCGTCGTGGCATAGGGAACCTTGCGGGCGAGTGCGGTGCGGCGGATCACCGAGGAGTCATTGATGGCCTGGCGGCCCTCGGTGGTATTGACGATATAGGCGATCTCGTCGTTCTTGATGGAATCGACGATGTGTGGCCGGCCTTCGTAAACCTTGTTGACGACCTCGACGGGCAGACCAGCCTGTTCAAGGGCTGCCGCCGTTCCTCGGGTCGCACAGAGTGTGAAGCCCAATGTTACCAGAGAACGCGCCACTTCGATAACACCCGCCTTGTCCGGCTCGCGAACCGACAGGAACGCCTTGCGATCGCCGGTCAGCGCCGGAATCGCCTCACCTGCACCGAGCTGGGCCTTGTAGAAGGCCTCGGCGAAGGTGTCGCCGGACCCCATTACCTCGCCGGTGGACTTCATCTCCGGCGACAGGATCGGGTCGACGCCAGGGAACTTGTTGAACGGGAACACCGCCTCCTTGACGCTGTAGAAGTGCGGCACGATCTCGCGCTCGAAGCCCTGCTCCTTGAGGCTGACGCCGGCCATGCAACGGGCCGCCACCTGGGCCAGCGAGGTACCGATGCACTTGGACACGAAGGGCACGGTGCGCGAGGCGCGCGGGTTGACCTCGATGACGTAGATCTCGCCGTCCTGCCAGGCCAGCTGGACGTTCATCAGGCCCTTCACGCCAAGCTCCACGGCCATGCGCTTGACCTGCTCGCGCATCTCGTCCTGCACTTCCGCCGGCAGCGAGTACGGCGGCAGCGCACAGGCGGAGTCGCCTGAGTGCACACCAGCCTGTTCGACGTGCTGCATGATACCGCCGATCACCACCTGCTCACCGTCGGACACCGCGTCGATGTCGATCTCGATGGCGGCGCTCAGGAAGTGATCGAGCAGCACCGGCGAGTCGTTGGAGACCTTGACCGCGTGGGTCATGTAGTTCTCCAGCTCGCTGGCGTCATAGACGATTTCCATGGCGCGCCCACCGAGCACGTAGCTCGGGCGCACCACCAGCGGGTAGCCGATCGCCTCGGCCTTGCTGAAGGCCTCGTCAAAGCTTCTGGCGGTGGCGTTGGGCGGCTGTTTGAGGCCCAGCTTGTCGATCATCTGCTGGAAGCGCTCGCGATCCTCGGCGCGGTCGATGGCGTCCGGGGTGGTACCGATGATCGGCACACCGGCGGCCTCGAGCGCACGTGCAAGCTTCAGCGGCGTCTGACCGCCGAACTGCACGATCACCCCGACCGGCTTCTCCTTGTCGGC
Organism: Halomonas sp. YLB-10; assembly: GCF_003856855.1. Taxonomy (NCBI): domain Bacteria; kingdom Pseudomonadati; phylum Pseudomonadota; class Gammaproteobacteria; order Oceanospirillales; family Halomonadaceae; genus Halomonas; species Halomonas sp. YLB-10. Next base: position 145,317 of record NZ_RRCU01000009.1, on the reverse strand, counting down.
GATCTCGAGCACGTCCTCCAGGGTCACCGGCTCGAAGTACAGACGATCGGAGGTGTCGTAGTCGGTGGACACGGTCTCCGGGTTGCAGTTGACCATGATGGTCTCGTAGCCGTCGTCGCGCATGGCGAAGGCGGCGTGGACGCAGCAGTAGTCGAACTCGATGCCCTGACCGATACGGTTGGGGCCACCGCCCAGCACCATGATCTTCTTACGATCGCTGACCTCGGCCTCGCACTCCTCCTCGTAGGTGGAGTACATGTAGGCGGTGTCGGAGGCGAACTCGGCGGCGCAGGTGTCGACGCGCTTGTAGACCGGACGGATACCGGCGTCATGGCGCGCCCTGCGCACATCGTCCTCGGACACGCCCAGCACCTTGGCCAGGCGAGCATCGCCAAAGCCCTTGCGCTTGAGACGATAGAGTTCGCGCGCGTCCAGCGACGACAGCGGACGGCTGGACAGATCCTGCTCGATCTTGACCAGATCCTCGAGCTGCACCAGGAACCAGGGGTCGATGTTGGTCAGCTCGAACACTTCTGCCACCGACATGCCGGAGCGCATGGCATCGGCGATGAAGAAGATACGCTCGGCGCCGGCGGCCTGCAGCTCGCCCTTGATCAGCGCCATGTTCTCGTCGCTGAACTCGGTGACGATGGGATCGAGACCGTCGTTGCCGGTCTCCATGCCACGCAGCGCCTTCTGCAGCGACTCCTGGAAGGTGCGGCCGATGGCCATGACCTCGCCCACCGACTTCATCTGGGTGGTCAGACGGTCGTTGGCCTGGGGGAACTTCTCGAAGGTGAAGCGCGGAATCTTGGTGACGACGTAGTCGATGGACGGCTCGAAGGACGCCGGGGTGCGACCGCCGGTGATGTCGTTCTGCAGCTCGTCCAGGGTGTAGCCCACCGCCAGCTTGGCGGCGATCTTGGCGATCGGGAAGCCGGTGGCCTTGGAGGCCAGGGCGGAGGAACGCGACACCCGCGGGTTCATCTCGATGACCACCATGCGGCCGGTCTCGGGGTCCACGCCGAACTGGACGTTGGAGCCACCGGTCTCGACGCCGATCTCGCGCAGCACCGCAAGGGATGCGTCGCGCATGATCTGGTATTCCTTGTCGGTCAGCGTCTGGGCCGGCGCCACGGTGATGGAGTCACCGGTGTGCACGCCCATGGGGTCGAAGTTCTCGATGGCACAGACGATGATGCAGTTGTCGTTCTTGTCACGAACGACCTCCATCTCGTATTCCTTCCAGCCCAGCAACGACTCGTCGATCAGCAGCTCGTGGGTCGGCGAAAGCTCGAAGCCGCGCCCACAGATCTCCTTGAACTCTTCCTTGTTGTAGGCCACGCCACCACCGGAGCCACCCATGGTGAAGGACGGCCGGATGATCACCGGGAAGCCCAGCTCTCCCTGGATCTCCCAGGCCTCATCCATGCTGTGGGCGACCTTGGCCTTGGGGCACTCGAGACCGATGTTCTTCATCGCCTTGTCGAAGCGATCGCGGTCCTCGGCCTTGTCGATGGTGTCGGCGTTGGCGCCGATCATCTCCACGCCGTACTTTTCCAGTACGCCGTGGCGATCGAGATCCAGCGCGCAGTTCAGCGCGGTCTGGCCGCCCATGGTCGGCAGCACGGCGTCGGGACGCTCGGCCTCGATGATCTTCTCCACCGCCTGCCAGGTGATCGGCTCGATGTAGGTGGCATCCGCCATGGCCGGATCGGTCATGATGGTGGCCGGGTTGGAGTTGACCAGGATGACGCGAAAACCCTCTTCGCGCAGCGCCTTGCAGGCCTGGGCGCCGGAATAGTCGAACTCGCAGGCCTGGCCGATGACGATGGGGCCAGCGCCGATGATAAGGATGCTTTTCAGGTCTGTACGCTTGGGCATGGTGCTTCCCGCAAGAAAATTGGACGATGAACCGGAGTCTGTGTCGGCGCCTTAGCGACGGCTGCGCATCATGTCGATGAAGCGGTCGAACAGCGGCGCCACATCGCGGGGACCGGGGCTCGCTTCGGGGTGGCCCTGGAAGCTGAACGCCGGACGGTCGGTACGCTCGATCCCCTGCAGGGTGCCGTCGAACAGCGAGCGGTGGGTGGCGCGCAGGTTATCCGGCAGCGTGGTCTCGTCGGCGGCAAAGCCGTGGTTCTGGCTGGTGATCATCACGTGGCCGCTGTCCAGATCCTGCACCGGATGGTTGGCGCCGTGGTGGCCGTGACTCATCTTGACCGTAGTGGCACCGCTGGCCAGCGCCAGCAACTGGTGGCCCAGGCAGATGCCGAACACCGGCACTTCCGTCTCGAGGATCTCGCGGATGGCGTCGATGGCGTAGTCACACGGCTCGGGGTCGCCGGGTCCGTTGGACAGAAAGACGCCGTCGGGGTCGAGCGCCAGCACCTCGGACGCCGGGGTCTGGGCCGGCACCACGGTCAGCTTGCAGCCGCGACTCGCCAACATGCGCAGGATGTTGAACTTGACGCCGTAGTCGTAGGCCACCACATGGAAGGGCCGCTCGGCCCCTTCGGTATCGGCGTAGCCCTTGCCCAGCGTCCACTCGCCCTCGTTCCAGACGTAGCGCTCGCTGCAGGACACCACCTTGGCCAGATCCATGCCCTTGAGCCCGGGGAAGGCGCGGGCGGCTTCCAGGGCACGCGCTTCGGCGTCGTCACCCAGGGCCTCGTCGCCGGCCACGATGGCACCGTTCTGGGCACCCTTGTCGCGCAGGATACGGGTCAGCCGACGGGTATCGATGTCGGCGATGCCCACCACGTTCTGGCTGGCGAGATAGTCCGAGAGGCTCTGGGTAGATCGGAAGTTGCTGGCGACGAGCGGCAGATCGCGGATGACGAGGCCCGCGGCGGCGATGCTGGCGGACTCAACGTCCTCGGGATTGATGCCGGTATTGCCGATATGGGGATAGGTGAGGGTGACGATCTGTCGGGAATAGGAGGGGTCGGTCAAAATTTCCTGATAGCCGGTCATGGCCGTATTGAACACTACCTCACCACTGGTCTGCCCATCAGCGCCAATGGCCGTGCCGTGGAATACGCTGCCATCTTCCAGGGCCAAGATTGCGGGTTTGTTCAACGCTACGTCCTCCCAAAGCTCGTCAAGGTATCTACGACCGCCGCCATCCGCTCGCCGGCGTCGGCGACCTGTCGCCAGGCCATTCGGCACCGACCCGGCCCATCGTGCGTCAAGCACACAAGGAGCCGGGCCGTAAAAAAGCGGGACGAAACCCGGTGTTTGACCGGTTTCATCCCGCTTGTTGTCATTCGCTCGGAATGCAGAGCCGGCACCTATGCTGCGAGAGACGTACTGAACGCTCTCGACGCGACACTTTCATGCCCGGCCCGGCCAAAATTTTTGGAATGTTACAGCATCTGGGCCGGGCTGACTACCCCGGAACAAGCACTTTGCCATGGGCAACACCACCCCCGACGTCGCCAGAGGCCCACAAAACTCAGTCCAGGCCCAGCACGTCGGACATGCCGTAGCGTCCTGCCTCGCGCTCGGCGACCCAGCGCGCAGCACGCACCGCGCCCCGGGCGAAGGTCATGCGGCTGGACGCCTTGTGGGTGATCTCGATGCGCTCGCCTTCGGTAGCGAACATCACGGTGTGCTCCCCGACGATATCGCCGGCACGCACCGTGGCGAAGCCGATTTCCTTGGGATCGCGAGGACCGCACTGGCCTACCCGCTCGAACACCCCGTGCTCCTTGAGGTTGCGATCCAGCGCCCCGGCGACCACCTCGCCCATGCGCAGGGCGGTACCGGACGGCGCATCGACCTTGTGACGATGGTGGGACTCGATGACCTCGATATCATAGCCCTCGTCGCCCAGCGCCTTCGCTGCAGTCTCCAGAAGCTTCAGGGTCAGATTGACGCCGACGCTCATGTTGGGCGCAAACACCGTGGGCACTCGCTCGGCATAACCGTCGAGCTCGGCCTGCTCGTCATCGGACAGGCCGGTGGTGCCGATGACGATGGCCTTGCCATGCTCGGCACAGAAGGCCAGGTTGGCCAGGGTCACCTTGGGTGCGGTGAAATCGATCAGCACGTCGAAGTCATCGACGATGGCCTCAAGGGAGTCCACCGCCGCCACGCCCTGGCGGCCGACGCCGGCCAGCTCGCCCAGATCGGCGCCAGCCAGCGAACTGCCCGGCTCGACGATGCCGCCGGCGAGGACGGCGTCGTCGTCCTGCATCACGGCGTTGACCAGGGTGCGGCCCATGCGGCCGGCGACGCCGACGATGGCGATACGGGGGGCGGTACGGCTCATGCAATCTCCTGGAGAATCGAGAGTTCGAACAGACAGGCGGATCAACGTAGATACGCCAAAATGTAAAGGGATTCGGCGCAGTATACCAACGTCGCTCTCTCTTGCCTCGCCCTGGCCATCACGCTGACATTCCCGCCCGACAGGACCGCCCCATGCCGTTCAGAAAAATGCTCCGATTGCCCCTTATCAGCACGCTGGCAGCGACCCTGTGGCTTGGCGGCTGCACCGCCCAGGTCAAGCCGACCAGTTTGCAGGGCGAGGCCCCCGCCCAGCCGGGGCTGAGCATGTGCGGCACCCTGGCACTGCCGAGCCAGTGGCGCCCCACCGAAAACGATACCAGCGTTCCCCTGGGTGGTCTCTCGGCCATGGCCTGGGACCAAGACGACAACCTGCTGCACCTGGTATCCGATCGCGGGCGCGTGCACCAGGCAAGGCCGGTGCTTGAAGACGGCCGCCTGGTGGACCTGCGCCCTATCACCAGCCACCGATTGAAGGCGCAGGACGGTACGCTGCTGGAAGGCAAGGCCGCAGACGCCGAGTCGCTGGTGCTGGCGCGGGCCGATGATGGAGTCATCGGCAACACCGAACTACTGATCGGCTTCGAGCAGGACCATCGGCTACAGCGCTTCTCCGTCGACGGCACGCCGAAAGGAGAACCACTGCGCTCCACGGCCAGCCACAACGCCGGTGATAACGAAAGCCTGGAAGCGCTGGCCCGGGTGCCGGGCATCGGGCTGGTAGCGGGCCTGGAGTCACCCTCCGCCGACATGACCGCGCAAGATGGCGTCAGACACACCCTTCTGTTCAGCCTGGCAGAGGACGGTAGCGACACGCGCCGGTGGCATTACCCACTGGCCTCACCGGTCGACAGCGCCCTGACCGACCTGCTGGCGCTGGAGGACACTGTAACCGAGACGCCACCGCGACTGCTGGCGCTGGAACGGGCCTTTTCCCCGCCACGTCCGCTGACCATCAGCTTAAGCCTGGTGGAGCTGCTGCCACCGCCGCAGGTACGGGTGACACGCCTGGCCAGCCTGTCCGCCGGAGAAGGCTGGCGCGTCGACAATATGGAGGGGCTGGCGCGATTGCCCGGTGGTGAGTTGCTGATGGTCAGCGACGACAACTTCAGCGCCCTGCAGCGCAACCTGCTCGCCTGCTTTCGACTGCCTGATAAGGCGCTCTCTCTCGACACTGGATCTGCCCGTGCCAACGGCCGGTGATGTCACTGCCCGCTGATCAGCGGCGGGCCACCAACAGGTGGTGATTGAACCCGTCGGGGCCCCACAGCCAGGCCGACTCAGCATCGGTGAAGCGCAGCGGCTCGCGCCGGACCTGGGAGAAGCCGACCGACCGCAGCGTCTTGACCACGGTACGCCCGGGGATCGCCACGTGGTCCACCGGCAAGACGTCGTCACCGGCGCGCACCTGACCAGGCACCAGACTCCAGGGCCGGGGCCGCTCACCCGGCGCCACACCCGGGTCGTAGCGATAGCTGGTCAACGCCTCGAGGCGATCCATACGCGCCGGGTCAAGCACATAGTCGTGGGTGATATCGAGCCACACCAGCAGACCACCAGGCTTGAGCGCCTCGAACAGGTTACGGCAGGCACGGGTGAGCATGGCCTGGTGCTGGATGAAGTGGAAGGCGAAGACACTGACCAGGGTATCGAAGGGCGCCTCCGGCAGAACAAGCTTGCGATAGGCGTCCTCGACCCGAAAGCCGAGGCCCGGTGCCTGGTGGCGCCGGCTGGCCAGCGCGACCTGGGAGGGGCTGATGTCGATACCCAGCACCTCTTGCGCCCCCTTGCTCTTGAGCTCGGCCGCCAGCGCTCCGTTGCCACAGCCCACATCAAGAAGACGCTTGCCGACCAGATCTTCTTCCAGATTGAGATAGTGAAGAACGGAACCGGTGAAGGTGCCGTAGCGCTCGTCGCGGGCCAGCTGGTCGTAGCGCTCGCTCAGCGCCTCGGAGAAGACGTCGTTGGCAAGGCCGCGGTCGCCAGGCTGCTGACAAGGGGAAACGGCTTGTGCGCCGAGAAGGGGGCTGGCTGACGGCATGGGAGGCTCCTTGGCATTGATGCGCCTTTGCCCCACCTTTACAGCTTCATATAACCACCACCACACCGCACTAGGCTAAATCCGTACACCGCCCACCTCTTTGCCCAATGATGCAAAGATGTCTGAGTAAAACTCGCCTGTTCACACCTGGCTGCGCAGCTTGACGTCCCGCCGCAGCAGCAGCGCGATGGCCAGCACGACCAGCAGACTGCCCGGCAGCCATTCGAGTGCAAGGCGTTCAGGCGCCTGGGCAAACAGCAACAGCATCGACACAAAGGGCACCAGATAGCCGTAGGCGGTAACCGCCGCCGGGGTCAGGATGGCGGTCGCCCGCTGCTGCAGCCAGAAGGTCATTCCGCTGGAGAAGAGCCCGAGATAGGCCACCACCGCCAGATCGAACAGCGTCATGCGGCCCAGCGCGGCCGGATCCCCGAAGACCAGACCCGAACACCCGATCAGCAGTGCCCCCATCACCAGGCTCCACAAGGTACGCACCCCCGCGTGCTCGGATAGCCAGCCCTTCGCCAACCCCAACTTGGACAACACCGGATACATCGCCGAGGCGATGCAACCAGCGAAGAAGGCGGCTTCGCCCACGCCGAACTGCATGCGGGCAAAGGAGCCACCGGCCTCGGCCCAGGCCAGCCCCACGGCGCCGACGGCGCCAAGTACCAGCAAGGCCAGCAGCGCCAAAGCACGGTGCTCGACCCCCACCAGCCGGCCCAGGCCGTAGGCCAGCAGCGGCACGCTGACGAACAGCGTGGCCATGGACAGCGCCGTGGTCAGGTGCGCTGCCCAGAACATGGTGCCGAAGAAGCTCGCCAGACAGAGCCCCATCAACCCATAGAGCCCGAGCCCGGCCAGACTCGGCCGGAGACCAGGCGCACCCCACACCAGCGGCAACACCGCCAGAGCGGCAATCACGAAGCGCAGTGCGGTCAGCGACAGTGGCGGAAGCCCTTCACTCAACATCCCCACCGCCGGAAAGGACAGCCCCACCAGCGTCGCCCACACCAGCATCCCGGCGTGGGCCCACCACACACTGCTATCGCTGGACACCCGGCAATCAGTCGTCATCACGGCTGACCTCCCCTTCCAGCGCCAACAGCAACTGGCGTAGACCAGCCGCCAGGCCTGCCGCCTCATCATCTGCCAGGGTGGCGCGCATCGAAGCGAGTTCAGCCAGGTAGGCGTCCAGCAGCGCCGGCATCATGGCCTTTCCCGACTCACTGAGACGAATCAGTACACTGCGACGATCTTCAGGGTTGGCAACACGCTCCACCAGGCCACGACTGGCGAGCCGATCGAGGCGGTGGGTCATGGCCCCTGAACTCAGCACCACCGCCTCGCACAGGGCGTTCGGTGTCAGCCCCTCGTGCACGTCGCGCCGGTAGAGGGTCGCCAGCAGGTCAAACTCGCCTTCCTTCAAGCCGTGCTGCCGGAATACCGCCTGAACCCGACGGTCGACATGCTTCAGCACGCGATACAGCCGGGTAAAGATGCCCATGTCGCCAGGGTCGCGATCCGGGAGAACCCTGCACCACTCCGCCATCAGTCGATCGATGGCATCGTTCGGCCCGGTGGACGGAACCTGCATATCACTTATCTCCAAGAAAAGTATCTTCACTTGAAGATAGTTATTCCGACGCAAAATGCCAAGCCCCTCATGCCCACAACGCCGAACAGCGATGGTCGCCTGGGCGCAACATGCAGCCGGCAACCGCGACGTAGCGTCTACCTTTTCCTCAGAACCACGATAACAACCGCAAGGGGACAACGATGATCGTCAACTGCGTGGCGTATGAAGAAGGACGGCGTCTTTGCAACATCGACAGAGGCGAGATCGATGACTACCGCTCGCGCTCGAACTGCTTTGTCTGGGTGGCGCTGCACGACCCGGATGCCGAGGAGCTGTCCACCTTTCAGGACATCTTCGAGCTGCATGAACTGGCCGTGGAGGATGCCCTGGTCGGCGAACAGCGCCCCAAGGTGGAGGAATACGGCGACGCTCTGTTCGTCGTCACCCAGGTGATCAGCGTCAGCCAGGGCGAGGTGCAGCATGGCCAGCTAGCCATCTTTGCCGGCCCCGGCTATGTGTTGTCGGTACGTCAGCACTCCGGGCGTGGTTTCGCCGATGTACGCGCCCGCTGCGAGCGCGAGCCCGAGCTGCTCAAGCAAGGGCCGGCCTTCGTGCTCTATGCGCTGATGGATGTCGTAGTGGACCGCTACTTTCCGGTACTCGAAGAACTCGAGGCAGAACTGGAAAGCATCGAGGACCAGATCTTCGTGCGCGGCAGCGCCCGCGCCAGCCTGGAGCGGCTGTATCAGCTCAAGCGCCGCACCATGTGCGTCAAGCACGCGGTGACCCCACTGGCCGAAGCCAGCTCCCATCTGTTCGGCGGACGCGTCCCGGCGCTGTGCTACGAGACCCAGGACTACTTCCGCGACGTCTACGACCACCTGCATCGTATCGAGGCGGCCATCGACACCATTCGCGAAACCATCATTACCGCCATCCAGGTCAACCTGTCGATGGTGGCCATCGACGAGAGCGAGGTGCACAAGCGCCTGGCCTCCTGGGCGGCGATCTTCGCGGTGGCGACCATCCTCGCCGGCATCTGGGGGATGAACTTCACCCATATGCCCGAACTGGACTGGCGGCTGGGCTATCCGCTGGCGCTGGGAATGATGGTCCTGTGCTGCGGCGCGCTCTACCGACGCTTCCGTCGCACCGGCTGGCTATAGCGCCAATCGCGTCCAGCCAAACTCACTGCCAGACGACGCTGAGCGGCTCCTTGCCCGCCATCCGCTCCAGGTGGCTGGCCACCACGTCCTTGAGGCGCTCCAGCCGCTCGGCGTCCTCGGCCTGGAGATCGACGCTGAGCTGCGAGTCGGACGCCTTCATCCAGCACTCGCCGCCGGGGAACACCACGTGACCGCTCTCGGCATCCACCTCGAGCTTGTGGGCCCAGTGCTTGCACAGGCGATTGATCAAGCGTTGCCCTGATGCGGTCTCGACGAAGGCTCGGGATTCCACCATGCTTTCCACCGTTTCTGAGAATACGAATATATCGCAGAATCATATCCCCCATGTCATCTCGGCGTCAGGCAACGGCGTGTTGCTGTTCATCGTACCCACGCATGTCTAGCCGTTCTCGGGCGGCGAGCGCCGGCGCGGCCACCCCAGGCGACGGCCTTCCATGGCGGCCAGGGCGGCACCGCCGAGCAACAGCGGCAGCGCCAGCAGAAAGCCGCTCGACAACGGCTGGCCAAACAGCCAGAGATCGGCCAGCACCGGCCACACCAGGGCGATGTACTCGAAGGGGGCAAGCCTCGACACCTCGGCGAAGCGCAGCGCCAACGTCATGCAGATGTGCGCCGCGCCCCCCAGCAACCCGGCCAGGATCAGCAGCGTCAGCGTCTGGGTCGGCAGTGCTACCCAGCCCAGCGGCAGGGTCGCCAGCCCCGCCAGGGTGCAGGCCAGCACGAAGTAGAAGGCGATGGCACCGGCCCCCTCTGTGCGCGAGATGCGCCGCACCGTGACCAGCGCTGCGGCGGTCAACGACGCCCCCAGCACACCGAGCGCGTAGCCCGACAATTGGCCGGCCTTGTCGGCGTTGCCGATATCCGGCACCACCAGCACCGCCACCCCGCCCAAGGCGAGCACAAGTGCCAGCGCCCGCGACGGGGTAAGGCGCTCGCCCAGCAACACCACGCCGCCGATCGCCATCAGTACCGGTGCCAGCTGCGCCAGCAGGGTGGCTTCGGCTACGGGCAGACGCGCCAGGGCCGCAAAGGTGGCAAACATCGAAGCGGCGCCGAGGCTCGAGCGCAACAGATGGCCCAAGGGGCGACGGGTCGCCAGCCCCGCCGGAAACTCTCGACGCCAGGCCAGAAACAGCACGATCGGCAACAGCGCAAAGGCGGAGCGATAGAATACTACCTGGCCCAGCGGCACCTCGTCGCTCACCCACTTCACGCAGACCAGCATGGCGGCGAACAGCACCCCGGAGGCGATGCGCAGCACGATACCCGCCAGGGGCCTATCCCTATCACTCATGATCATCGTCCCTGTTCAGAAGAGCCGCGCCGTCCACAAGCCCTGCCCCACCCAATCAAGCCGCCCAGCAGAAGCGCCCACGAGAACCGCCCGAGCGCGACGCCCCGCTGACGGCCCTTGTGCTGCCGACAAAAAAAACCGACCCCCGGCGCCAGGCGTCGGGGGTCGATCATCGTCACTAAGCCCTGGTCGGCGCAGGATCACTCCTGGCCCGAGGGTACGCGACTTACAGCTTCATATCTTCGAAGAACTTCTTCACCCCGTCGAAGAAGCTCGACTTCTTCGGCGAGTGCTGGGCGTTGCTGCCACCCAGGCTGTCCTGGAACTTGCGCAGCAGATCCTTCTGTTCCTCGCTGAGCTTGACCGGGGTTTCCACCACCACCCGGCACAACAGATCGCCGGCGGGGCCGCCGCGCACCGGCTTGACACCCTTGCCGCGCAGCCGGAACAGCTTGCCGGTCTGGGTTTCCGCCGGAATCTTCAGCTTCACCCGACCATCCAGCGTCGGCACTTCGAGCTCACCGCCAAGGGCGGCGTCGACGAAGTTGATCGGTACCTCACACTGCAGGTGACGCCCTTCGCGCTCGAAGATATGGTGCGGCTTGATCGCGACCTGCACATACAGGTCCCCGGGCGGACCGCCGTTGATACCGGCTTCGCCCTCGCCATTGAGACGAATGCGATCGCCGGAATCGACGCCGGCCGGAATCTTCACCGACAGGGTGCGGGTCTCGCGCACGCGACCTTCGCCATGACAGGCGTGGCACGGCACCTTGATGTGCTGGCCGCTGCCGTGACAGGTCGGGCAGGTCTGCTGCACGGCAAAGAAGCCCTGCTGCATGCGCACCTGACCGTGTCCGTGACAGGTCGGGCAGGTTTCCTTGGTGGAACCCGGCTCGGCACCTTCGCCGTCGCAGCGCTCACATTCGATGTGACGCGGCACACGGATGTCGACACTGGTGCCGGCCACCGCGCTCTCGAGGTCAAGCTCGAGGTTGTAGCGCAGGTCGCTGCCCCGCTGGGGCGCATTGGGGTTACGACGTCCGCCGCCACCGCCGAAGATGTCACCGAAGACATCACCGAAGATGTCACTGAAGCCGCCAGCCCCGGCGCCGCCAAAGCCACCACCGCCCTGGCCGTCGACGCCGGCATGGCCAAACTGGTCGTAGGCCGCACGCTTCTCGCTGTCGGTCAGGACCTCGTAGGCCTCGGACACTTCACGGAATTTTTCCGCTGAGGTGTCATCGTCCGGGTTACGGTCCGGGTGGTACTTCTGTGCCAGGCGCCGATAGGCCTTCTTGATGTCCTTCTGATCGGCACCGCGCTCGACACCTAGTACCTCGTAGTAGTCTCTCTTGGACATGGGTCTGTCCGCCTCCGTCGCGACGCTCAGCAACACCAACGCGGGAGTCCGGCTCCCGCGTTGGCGTCATCCGAGGTTCAGATGTCGTGGTTACTGCTTTTTCTGGTCGTCGTTGACTTCTTCATACTCGGCGTCGACCACGTCATCTTCCTTCTTGGCGCCAGCGTCGGCGTCACCCGCCTGCTGGCCAGCGTCCGCCTGTTCGGCGTACATCTTCTGCGCCAGGTTGCCGGAGGCCTCGGTCAGGGCGTCGAGCTTGGCCTGGATGGCATCCTTGTCGTCGCCCTGCAGCGCTTCCTCGAGCTCCTTGATGGCGCTCTCGATGGCCTGCTTCTCGTCTTCGGAGGCCTTGTCGCCGGCTTCCTCGAGGGTCTTGCGAGAGGCGTGGATCATGCCGTCGGCCTGGTTGCGCAGCGCCACCAGTTCCTCGAACTTCTTGTCCTCGTCGGCGTGGGCCTCGGCGTCGCGGACCATCTGCTCGATCTCATCGTCGGACAGGCCGCTGGAGGCCTTGATGACGATGGACTGTTCCTTGCCGGTGGCCTTGTCCTTGGCGGACACGTTGAGGATACCGTTGGCGTCCAGGTCGAAGGCGACCTCGATCTGCGGCACACCGCGCGGCGCCGGCGGAATGTCCGACAGGTCGAAGCGACCGAGCGACTTGTTGCCGCTGGACTGCTTGCGCTCACCCTGCAGCACGTGAATGGTCACGGCGGTCTGGTTGTCGTCCGCGGTGGAGAACACCTGGGTCTTCTTGGTCGGGATGGTGGTGTTCTTCTCGATCAGCGGCGTCATCACGCCACCCAGGGTCTCGATACCCAGTGTCAGCGGAGTCACGTCCAGCAGCAGCACGTCCTTGACGTCACCGCCGAGCACGCCGCCCTGGATCGCAGCACCCACGGCCACGGCTTCGTCCGGGTTGACGTCCTTGCGGGCGTCCTTGCCGAAGAACTCGGCGACCTTGGCCTGAACCATCGGCATACGGGTCTGGCCACCGACCAGGATGACGTCGTCGATCTCGGAGGCGGACAGGCCGGCGTCGGACAGTGCGGTCTTGCACGGCGCCAGTGAACGGCTCACCAGCTCTTCCACCAGCGACTCCAGCTTGGCCCGGGTCACCTTGACGTTGAGGTGCTTGGGACCGGTGTTGTCGGCGGTGATGTAAGGCAGGTTGACGTCGGTCTGCTGGGCGCTGGACAGCTCGATCTTGGCCTTCTCGGCGGCTTCCTTCAGGCGCTGCATGGCCAGGTTGTCGCCGGACAGGTCGATACCGCTGTCGGCCTTGAACTGGTCGACCAGGTAGTTGATCAGCTTGAGGTCGAAGTCCTCACCACCCAGGAAGGTGTCGCCGTTGGTGGCCAGCACCTCGAACTGCGTCTCGCCGTCGACGTCGGCCACTTCGATGATGGAGATATCGAAGGTACCGCCACCCAGGTCATAGACCGCGATGGTCTTGTCACCGCGCGACTTGTCCATGCCATAGGCAAGGGCAGCCGCGGTCGGCTCGTTGATGATGCGCTTGACCTCGAGACCGGCGATGCGACCCGCGTCCTTGGTGGCCTGACGCTGGCTGTCGTTGAAGTAGGCCGGCACGGTGATGACCGCCTCGGTCACTTCTTCGCCCAGGTAGTCCTCGGCGGTCTTCTTCATCTTCTTCAGCACTTCCGCGCTGACCTGGGGCGGTGCCAGCTTCTTGCCCTTGACCTCGACCCAGGCGTCGCCGTTGTCGGCTTCGGTGATGGTGTAGGGCACCATCTTGATGTCCTTCTGGACGACGTCGTCCTTGAAGCGACGGCCGATCAGGCGCTTGATCGCGTACAGGGTGTTTTCCGGGTTGGTCACCGCCTGACGCTTGGCCGCCTGACCCACCAGGGTCTCGCCATCATCGGTGTAGGCGATGATGGACGGGGTGGTACGTGCGCCTTCTGCGTTCTCGATCACCTTGGCGCTGTCGCCGTCGAGCACGGCCAGACAGGAGTTGGTGGTACCAAGGTCAATGCCGATGATGCGTCCCATAGGAAATCCTCGAATTCGTGTCTTGCGTAACTGAAGTTTGGCTTGCGGCGTTCGCCGCGGGGTTGCCGACTATCTGGGGGGCGTCTCCGCCGATTTCAAGGCCCCATGTTCAACTCCTGTCGACAACCCGTATCGGTCAGGCCCCGTGGGCCGGATGTTTCAGCCGGCCGCCTGGCTCACTACCACCATCGCCGGGCGCACCAGGCGTCCGTTGAGCACGTAGCCCTTCTGCATCACGTCGATGACGGTGTTGGGGTCGACCTCGGGGTTCGGCACCATGGCCATGGCCTCGTGGTACTGCGGGTCGAACGGCTCGCCCTGGGGCTCGACGATCTCGACGCCGAACTTGGCCAGTACGTCGAGCTGCATCTTCAGGGTCATGGAGACACCCTCGCGATGCACCTCGGAGGCGTCCTCACCCATGGCCTCAAGCGCCTTTTCCAGGCTGTCGACCACCGGAAGCAGGTCCTTGATGAACTTCTCCAGCGCAAACTTGCGCGCCTTCTCGGCCTCGGCTTCCGCCCGCCTGCGCACGTTCTGCGCCTCGGCGGCGGCACGCAGGGCCTGGTCCTTGGCCTCGGTCACGCTCTGCTCGAGCTCCTCGACGCGGGCCGCCAGCACCTCGGCCTCGGGGTTGTCACCGCCTTCCACGGCCTCGGCCTGTGCCTCATCCTCAGCCTGATCGACGATGTCCTCGAGTTCGCCCTCGACGGCCTCGGCAGCATCGACCGCCTGCTCCGGCTCGCCTTCCTGCTCCTGGCGAGCGAGTTCGTCATCCAACGGGGTCTGGGGATCTTTGGCCATGTGCAGCCTCCTGAAGAAGTCCAACAATTGCGGTAGCACCGCCTGTACAGTGGCTGGTCCGGGGACCAGAGGTTGCAGAGGTATATGGGGTTGGCCACAACAATCTCAAGGGGAAAGACGCAGATCCTGATCAGACTTTCCCCGGCAGGCCCAGGATTTGCCGCAGCGCTGACCCGCAACCACTGAAGTTGCTGCGCAAGGATGCATTGAGGGCGCGCCTGGACTACTGTATAAACAGACACCACATGGATGGATAAACAGTAATGCCACCCCCCATCCATTGCGCCATATCGATGCTCTAGCGATTGCGCGAGCGATTGCCGCACCCATCGCCCTGTACGACCGCCACCCTTGCACTGACCGTCGCACCGCTCGGTGACGCCACCAGGAGGCACGCATGCTGACCGAACTCTCGATCCAGGACTTCGCCATCGTCGACCACCTCGAACTCGAGCTCGAGGGCGGCATGACTGCCATCACCGGCGAGACCGGCGCCGGCAAGTCGATCCTGCTTGGCGCCCTGGGCCTGTGTCTCGGCGAACGCGCCGACGCCGGCAGCGTGCGCCACGGCCAGTCCAGAGCCGACCTGAGCGCGCGCTTCGACATTGCCAACCTGCCCAACGCCCGGGCCTGGCTTGCCAACCGAGAACTGCCCGATGACGACTGCCTGCTGCGTCGCGTGGTCACTAAAAGCGGTCGCTCCAAGGCCTGGATCAACGGCCAGCCGGCCACCATCGCCGACCTCAAGTCGCTGGGCGAGACCCTGATCGAGATCCACGGCCAGCACGCCCACCAGGCCCTGCTGGCCGAGGACACCCACCTGCGCCTGCTCGACGACCTGGCCGGCCACCGTGAATCGGTGAGTCGGCTGGCCGAGCTCTACCGTGAGTGGCAGTCCACCCGGCGACAACTGAAACGGCTGGCCGACGACGGCGATGAAATCCGCGCCCGTCGCCAGCTGTTGCGCTATCAGGTGGAAGAACTCGACCAACTCGGCCTGGGCGAAGACGAGCTCGAACAGCTCGAACGTGAACAGGAGCTGCTGGCCCACGCCGAGTCGCGCCTGGCGGAGACCCAGTTCGCGCTCGACTGCTGCGATGGCGAGGAAGGCGGTGCCCTACCCCTGCTCCACCAGGCAAGCCAACACCTGGCCGCCCTGCCCGGCAGCGACAAGGGAGCCCTGGCCAACGCCATCGCCTTGCTGGGTGACGCCAGCATTCAGCTCGAGGAAGCCGGCCGCGAACTGCATCAGGTGGTCGCCGACGTGGAGCTGGACCCGGAGCGCCTGGCCTGGGTAGAGCAGCGCCTGGGCGAGGCTCACCGCATCGCTCGCAAGCACCATGTACTGCCGGACGAGATCGTCGCCCTGCACCAGCGCCTGACGGCAGAACTTCAGGGGCTGGAGGGCGGTGACGAGGACCTCGAGGCGCTGACCGAGAAGGCCGACGCCCTCAAGGCAGAATGGCGTGCCCTGGCAGAGACCGTCAGCGCCGCTCGCCACAAGGCCGCCAAGCGTTTCGGCAAGGAAGTCCAGCAGCAACTGGCGTTTCTGGCCATGGGCAAGGCCCGCTTCGAGGTCGACGTCAGTCGGCGCGATGCCGCTACCCCAGAGGGCATGGACCGGGTGCGCTTCCTGATCGCCGCCAACCCCGGCCAGCCGCCACGCCCGCTGGCCAAGGTAGCCTCCGGTGGCGAGCTGTCGCGTATCAGCCTGGCCATCCAGGTGATCGCCGCCCAGCACTCCACCATCCCCAGCCTGGTGTTCGATGAGGTCGACGTCGGGGTATCCGGTGCCACCGCCGAGATCGTCGGCCAGTTGCTCAAGCGACTGGGCCAGGGCGGCCAGGTACTGACGGTGACCCACCTGCCCCAGGTCGCCGCCCAGGCCCACCACCATCTGCACATCGAGAAGAAGGCACGCAAGGATTCCACCCGCACCCGCATGGCACACCTCGACGAAGCCGGGCGGGTCGGCGAGCTGGCACGCATGCTCGGCGGCGTCAAACTCTCGGACCAGACCCTGGCCCATGCCCGCGAGATGCTCGACGCAAGCCAAAGGGCGCACCACTAGGCCCGGCGAACCCAGGCAGCACAGAAAAGCGCTACTGAAGAGCAGTACGCAAGAAAAAGCAGCATTTTACAGTGAGCCCACAACGCAAGCGCCACGCCCCCAACTGACGGGGACGTGGCGCTTTTGTGTACCCACTGACCGCACAGCGCTGATCACATCTTCCAGACACGAGAAAGCCTCCGCCCGGGGGCAGAGACTCTTGCTCAGCGCTACGCGCAGAGGGATCCGTTACTTCTTGGCGATGCCTTCCTGACGCGTCGCCTTGGAACCCTTGGGTCTGACGTAGAGGACCAGCGCGTGATCGACGAGTTCGAAGCCGTGCTCCTCGGCGATCTCCTGCTGCCGACGCTCGATGGTCTCGTCGAAGAACTCGATGATCTCACCGCTTTCCAGGCACACCATATGGTCGTGATGCTCTTCCTGGGAGAGCTCGAAGACCGCATGGCCACCGTCGAAATTGTGTCGGATCACCAGGCCCGCCGACTCGAACTGAGTCAGCACGCGATACACCGTCGCCAGGCCCACATCTTCACCGGCTTCGAGAAGCGTCTTGTACACGTCCTCGGCGCTGAGGTGGTGCTGATCGGTGGCAGATTCGAGGATCTGCAGGATCTTTACGCGCGGCAGAGTGACTTTCAGTCCAGCCTTGCGCAATTCATGGTTCTTGTCGGCCATGGTTGCTCTTCGCAGTATCAGGTAGGGTCGGGTATGATCGACCGACCCCACGATAGTGAAGAACAGGCGCAAATGCAAAAGTTGACCGGAATTGTCACCCTTTCACTGGCCCTGGCGCTGACCAGCGGCTGCACCTACTTCAGCGTGTACAAGCGCGACCTGGCACAGGGCAACCTGGTGACCAACAGCATGGTCGAACAGCTGCGCCCCGGCATGTCCCGACAGGAGGTCATCAACCTCATGGGCTCGCCGCTGCTGGAGGCCCCGTTCAGCGCCGACCAGTGGGACTACGTCTACCGTCTCGACGAAGCTTACGGCGACGTGATGCAAAGACGCGTCACCCTGACCTTCGCCGGCAACAACCTGGTCAATATCGACCGGGAAGGCGACTTCAGCATGAACCCGGACGTGGCAGGCAAGCATAGCTACGGCGTAGGCCCCACCAGCGGCGGCGGCGACGATAACCCCGAGGGCGAAGCCAATATCGAGCCGATCTACAACCGCACCGTGGACCCCGAGCGCGAGTAAGCCGTTGGCGCCAGCGAGAACACGCATCAGGGTGGCCACAACGGCCACCCTGGTTGGTTCTACGCCTGGTTGGTTCTACACCTAGGTGCTTCCATGCGCAGCGCCTTCGCTCAGACGGCGACGCACCTGCCCCGGCCGCCCAGGGTCGCTAGGAGGAAGAGCGGCTACGAGCCGCCCTCTCTGCCCTCGCCGCCTTGGGATCGATCTTCAACGGTCGATAGACCTCTACGCGATCACCGTCACGCAGTATCTGCCGTGAGGGTTCTTTCAACGCCTTGCCGAAGATACCGAGACTGGCCTCGCTGAAGGTTTCCACAGGCAGTTCGGGAAACAGCGACGGCAGGTCGGCCAACGCCAGCGCTTCGCTGGCGGTCGTGCCCTTGGCGACGCGCAGCGCGACAAGACGTTGCTTGTGCGGCAAGGCAAAGGCCACTTCCACGCGAAGCACCTCGTCGCTTGCGTCTTCCTTTATATCTGGCCCCGCCGAGTGATCGGCGGGTGCCGGCTCGACGCGAGGAGTCGAGGGTCTTGCGCTGTCAGCGCCCATAGAGCTCATCGGCACGCCGCGTGAAGGCATCCACCTGCTGGCCCGCGATCTGCTGGAAGACCTTGCCAAAGGCCAT
Source organism: Halomonas sp. YLB-10 (assembly GCF_003856855.1). Lineage (NCBI taxonomy): Bacteria > Pseudomonadati > Pseudomonadota > Gammaproteobacteria > Oceanospirillales > Halomonadaceae > Halomonas > Halomonas sp. YLB-10. Next base: position 126,843 of record NZ_RRCU01000009.1, on the reverse strand, counting down.
GCCGAGCAGCCGGCTGGAGAACTCGAAGTCCATCTCCAGGCTGACCTTGCACACGTTCTCGCCCATGGTGATGAATTTCCAGCGTCCGTCCAGTCGCTTGAACGGCCCCTTTACCAGCGACAGCTCGATACGGTCAGGTTCGTGCAGGTCATTTCGGGTGACGATGGTCTGCTCGATGCCGGCCCGCCCCAGGGTCATTTCGCCGATCAGGTGCGATTCGTCCTTCTCCAGCAGCCGCGCGCGACGACAGCCCGGCAGAAACTCCGGATAGCGCTCGAAATCGTTGACCAGATCGAACATCTGCTTGGGGGTGTGCCGCACCATGGCGGACCGATTGACGGTTGGCATTGACCTCTCCGCTGACTTCCAGAAGCCCAGGGCGTATCATGAGCGGTTATTTCGGCCTCAAATGGTAGCACGCTTCCCCGGCAGAACTGGAGACAGCCGAAAGGGGGACCGACGGGCAGCGCCGCCGTGGCAACCGCCTGGCGTCGACCCGGAAGGCTACACATCGGGCCACATCGGTTACGACACCGCTTCCACGACCGATTCAGACATCAAGAGGTTCCATGGCCAGCAAGAAGGGAAAGGACAAGGGTCCCGGCAACAACACCATCGCTCAGAACAAGAAGGCGCGCTTCGAATACCATATCGACGAGTCCTTCGAGGCCGGGCTGGTGCTGGCGGGATGGGAGGTCAAGAGCCTGCGTGCCGGCAAGGCCCAGCTCACCGACACCTACATTCTAGTGAAGAACGGCGAGGCCTGGTTGCTCGGCAGCCATATCATGCCGCTCAACACCACCAGCACCCACGAGGTGGCGGACCCCACGCGCACGCGCAAGCTGCTGCTTCATCGCAAGGAGATCGCCAAGATCTTCTCGCGCACCCAGGACAAGGGGCACACCTGTGTGCCGCTGAAGCTGTACTGGAAAGGCAGCCGGGTGAAGTGTGAGCTGGCGCTGGTGACGGGCAAGAAGCTCCACGACAAGCGCGCCACCGAGAAGGATCGCGACTGGCAGCGTCAGAAGGGCCGCGTCATGCGGGAACAAAACCGCGCCTGAGCCGTCAGATGTAGTACAGACCGCCGGATCTTTGGTACACTGGCGGGGCGTTACGGGGGCGACATGGTTTCGACGCCGATGACAACCCCTGAGGTGCATGCCGAGAGCGTGATGTATCTCGTAAATCCAACATCACGACTAAATAGTCGCAAACGACGAAAACTACGCTCAGGGCGCGCTGGCAGCGTAAAAACTGCTAGCTTCTAGTCCTACCCGGCGGCGACGTGCTCATCCGTTGCCAATGGGCTACGAGCCAAGATAGGTGAGATCGCGGTTGGCGCTGTCCTCTCGTCAATCGCTAAACTTTGGAGGAATCGCGTTTCGGGATCCTGCCCGTCGGAGCCCGAGGCGTTAAATCAAATGACGGAACTAAGCATGTAGAGCCAATGGGCGAGTGTCGGCGGACGCGGGTTCGATTCCCGCCGCCTCCACCAACACCGACGAAAGAACCTCCCTTGTGGAGGTTTTTTTGTGCCCGACAGTTTCCAAAGGCAAAGAAGACCCAAGGGCGAGGTCGGCGCTCTCTACAGACCCAGGGGTTCGATTCCCGCCGCCTCTACCAACACCGACGAAAAGGCCACCTCATCTGAAGGTGGCTTTTTTGTACCCGGAAGATACGGTGAGCCAAGGGCGAGGTCGGCGCTCTCTACAGACCCAGGGGGTTCGATTCCCGCCGACTCCACCAACACCAGAAAGATGCCACCTTCCCAAAGGTGGCATTTTTCGTTTCAGGGCACACCCCCAGAAAAGCAGAGCCAAGGGCAAAGTCGGCGCTCTCTACAGACCCAGGGGTTCGATTCCCGCTGCCTCCATCAACACCGACGAAAATGCCACCTTGTGTATCAAGGTGGCGTTTGCTGCTGGAAGATCTCGAGCCCCAGCGACGATGGCCAGGTAAGCGCGTGACAGTGCCTGTGATGGCGGAGAGGTAGGTGGCGTCGGCTCTCACTCTTCCTGACGCTTTCCTTCGACAGGTGTGAGCGGGCTGTAGTCCTTGCGCGTGGCCAGGAACTCGGGGCGAGGCTTGTTGCCGCAGTAGGGATCGTGGAGGGTATTCTCGACACTGTTATAGACGAAGAACAGATTGCTCCTCGGCCAGCAGGACATATTGATATTGGAGCCGTGCAGCGTATTGCACTCGAACATCACCAATGAGCCAGAATCGCCTTTCGGCGCCTCTATATCGTTCTCCAGCATCAGTTTCTTCAGGCTGGCGGCATCAGGAACACCGATGTCCTGGCTCTTCAATGACTCCTTGTAGTTGTCCTCCGGGGTGCGTCCGACACAAGGAACGAACTGCTTGTGGGACCCGGGAATCAGCATCAATGGGCCGTTGAATTCACCGTTATCCGTCAGGATGATCGAGCAGCTCAGTGACCGCATCCGAGGCATGCCGTCTTCGCTATGCCAGGTCTCGAAGTCCGAGTGCCAGTCAAAACCTTTCCCCTTGAAGCCGGGCTTGTAGTTGATACGCGACTGATGGATGTAGACGTCGCTACCGAGTATCTGCTGCACCATGGCCAATAGCCTCGGGTCCCGTGTCAGACGGCTGAAACGATCCGAGACTTGATGTATGCCGAAGATCGACCGGATCTCCTGTTTTCCGGGCTCCAGCACCGTCCCTTCGGACAATTTGAGGTCCTCGTCTTCCTCGTACTCCCGCAATTCCTGGATAAAGGCATCCATCTCCTCCTTGTCGAAGAAGTTCTCGAAAGAGAGAAAGCCTTTTCTATCAAACTCATCAAGCTCTTCTTCGCTGAGGGGGCCGTTCGCTCGCTGCTGTTCATCGTAATGAACGACCGGGTCGATGCGCTCGAACATGCCCAGCTTGCGCTCCAGGCGTGTCGGAAAAAGATCCTGTGTATCTCGCATGGTGGCTTGCTCCCTTGTCATGGCAGAATCGCTGAACGAAAGACGAAGACGCCACGCCTGCCCGAGTCACCAATAAACCGTCGCGGACAAGACTCGATGGGCGCTTTATGTCAAAGCTGTTGCAATAGCGTCTAAACAACGTCAATTCGAAAGTCATCAAGGTAATCCTTTACGTCGCCATCAGACGCTGCCAGAGCAGGGCGCTGTTTCGTACTTCTTATTGAAAAGAGTTGTAACGCCGTGTGACTTCACTTCTTCACATTACTTCGAATCTCGACGGTCAGATTCAGCGGCGGCCAAGGTAGCACCGCTGTGCCCAGGCAAAAGCGCAAAAACCTCCAGCGAAAGGACACCTCCACGAAAGAACACAGGCCGACACACTCCCTGGCGAACGTCGCTCTTCCTTTCATATGATTTCGCCCACTCGCCTCTGGATACGTTTCGGTATTCAGGCAACTGGCGTTGAAGACGTAAATGGCAAGTGATTATGCTGGGACTGATCCGGGTCGAACCTGGCGGAGTCTGGCTTTTCGTCGTTGGGTCTGTCGAGCCTGCCAGGCAGCAAACTATTAACGCCGGTACGACAATCTTCTTTCCCTTCAAGGAGGTAACCATGCCAGCGAAATCGAAAGCCCAGCAGATGGCGGCAGGAGCGGCCCTCGCTGCCAAGCGCGGAGAACAGAAGGTGAGCGAACTCGACGGTGCCGCCCGGTCGATGTACGACTCGATGAGCGAAGACGAACTGGAAAAGATGGCGTCGGCCGAGCGTACCGGCAAGCCCAGGCACGATTCGCAGTCCTAGGGCTTGTCTGAAAAGTGCCTGCGCTCGGTAATACGGCGTTAAAAATCGGATCAAAATGCTCATTTACACCCCGTAAACTGCGCTTTCTCACCGATTTTTGCCTTGTCTAACCTTCGATCGTCGACTTTTCGGACAGCGCCTAGCCAGAGAACAGCGCCGGATCAAGGCTCCCGTCGATCCTTAAGCGTAGATTAAGGTTTTGCGCCCCATACTGCCTGAGAGACAGTTGGGTAGATCGACGGAGAAGACGCCATGCGGGCACTACTGGTGGAGGATGACCCTCTGTTGGGGGACGGTATCAAGGTCGCACTTGAACGAGAGGGCTATGCAGTCGACTGGTTCACCTGCGGCAAGCCGGCCCTCGAGGCGCTGACCCTGGAGGCGTTCTCGGTGGTGATCCTCGACCTTGGCCTGCCCGACTGCGATGGACTGGAGGTCCTGAGACGCCTGCGCCAGCAAACTGCCCTGCCGGTCCTGATCCTGACCGCCCGTGACGCCGTGGAAGAACGTATCCAGGGCTTGGACGCCGGGGCAGACGACTATGTACTGAAGCCCTTCGACCTCCAGGAACTGCTGGCGCGCCTGCGCGTGGTGATTCGACGAGCGGCCGGTCGCGCCAGTTCCACCATCGACGTCGGCACACTGTGCATCGATGAGGCTCGCCATTGTGTCGACTGGGAGGGACGCGGTATCGCCCTGAGTCGTCGCGAGTTCGCCCTGCTGATCGAGCTCGCCCGTCATCCCGGCCAGGTACTGTCGCGTCCCCGCCTGGAGAGCCTGCTCTACGGCTGGGGCGAAGAACTCGAGTCCAACGCGCTGGAAGTTCACGTACATCATCTTCGCAAGAAGCTGCACAAGGAGATGATCACCACGGTGCGTGGCATCGGCTATCGCCTCAATACCGACTTCCTGGCCATCACCCCGTGATGTCGATCCATCGCTATCTTTTCCGCACCCTGGCCCTATCCCTGGCCATGGTGGCGCTATTGTCGGTGGTGGCCGCCTGGCTGATCTCGCAAAACGAGCTGGAGGAGATCCTCGATGCCCAGCTCGCCTTCACCGGCAGGGGGCTGATGAGCATGCTCCCCGAGGCACCCGAGGCAGACGACTATCAACGTCTGGCCCGATGGATGGACCAGCGCAAGGCCAGCGCCCACCTGTACACCGACAGCGGCACGTCCGATGACCTGCCGGTGGCACCCGGCCAGACCTATCACCACGAAGAGCGCAAGATGGGCTTCGGACTGTGGACCGAGACCGGCCAGCCGGTGGTGATTGGCCCTGGATGGCAAGACGTCGATCGCCAGCCCCAGATGCCGCCACCTGGTGAGCAGGGTTTCGAGTGGCGATCGCTGGGCGAGTCTCGCTGGCGGGTCTTTGCCCTGCATGACCCGGGTCGTGGTCTGTGGCTACAGATCGGTATCGAGCAGGACTTCTTTCTCGACATCATCGAGCGCATCGCGCTCAATCACCTCTGGCCCATGCTACTGCTGATGCCGCTGTGCCTGCTGCTGGCGCTGCGTCATATCCGGCGCGGCCTGCGCCCCATCGAGCGACTATCGCAGCAGGTGGAGCATCGCGACTCCGCCGACCTCAGCCGCATAGCACTGGACGTACCGACGGAACTGGCTGGCCTCAGAGGGTCGCTCAATGACTTTATCGGGCGACTCAAGGCGACCCTGGAAAAGGAGAGACGTTTTACCGCCGATGCCGCCCACGAGCTGCGCACTCCGCTGGCAGCCCTCAAGATCCACCTGGACAACGCCCTGGCGGGCGAAGGCGACGCCCTGCCCAAGGCTCGTCAGGGTGTCGAACGACTCCAGCGCGTGGTAGAGCAGCTTCTGGTACTCGCACGGGTCGATCGCCACACCGCCGCGGCACCGGAAAGCGTAGACCTGCGCTCCCTGCTGCTGGACCTCGCGGCCGAGCTCTGGCCGCTGGCCGACGCCCGTGGCCAGCAACTCCGCCTGGAAGACGTCGACCCGACCACGGTCATGGGCAATGCCACGGAGCTCGGCATCATGATCCGCAATCTGCTGGACAACGCGCTGCGCTACACACCCGACGGTGGCACCATCGAAGCCATCCTCCAGGCAGAGCCCCAGGGTGTTCGCCTAAGCATCCTCGATAGCGGCCCCGGCATTCCCGATACGCACATGGAGCGTGTCGCCGAGCGCTTCCATCGCGCCAGCGACGCCACCATCACCGGTAGCGGTCTGGGCCTTTCCATCGTGCTTGCACTGGCTCATCAGCAAGAGGTCGAAGTCAGCCTGAACAACCGTGAGTCTGGAGGGTTGAACGCCACGCTCCGCTGGCGTCAGCACGCCAGCGCCGCGAGGTGAAGCGCTTTCACTGGCCGTCACCGGCCCACCCGGAGGAAAACGTCACAGCTGTCCGCCCATTTGCTCCAAAGCTCATCGTGAAGAGGCACGGAAATACCAGAATGCTTTCCTGATGTAACAGGGGGCCACGTAAAGCTTTGCCCGAATCGGCAACCAAGGTCGACTCGACTAAAGACAACGGCACTTTATCAGCGCTGTCTCAGCGCCTGACAACGCCTGCCTACTATGATTTTCTTCTCTGAGCCAGACGCCGGCATTTACACTTTTTTCACCGCCAGGACAACAATATAGCGCCCTGTATCACGCAAGCATTGACCGACAATTCTATACTCAAACGCGGATCCATCATGCTGGCGTGGCGACCACTCAGCCCGGCAGGAGCCTTTGCTCTACGCGCCAGGTCATGCTAATCAATGAAGAGGTTGTCTTAAGGCCTTACTACAAGGGACCCACCCCGACCCATGCCGCCCATCTTTATTACCTACCCGCAGGTCGCCCAGGCCATACAAGGAGTACACACGCCCTGGCTCGTCGTCCTGTCGTGTCTGGTGGCACTGGTATCGGTGTATTCGGCCATGGCCGTCGGCGAACGCGTTCACTCTGCGCGATGGCAACATCGACGCAGGGCCTGGTGGCTGGCCGGTGGCACCATGATGGGGCTAGGCATCTGGAGCATGCACTTCACCGGCATGCTCGCCTATCGTCTGCCCTTTCCCGCCCATCATGGTCTGTGGCTGACCCTGGCTTCTTTGCTGCCGGCGGTGGTCGCCGGCCTGATCGCCGTGGCGGCGATGGCTCGCAGGGGACTGTCCACCACGCGCAAGATCATCGCGGGATGCCTGCTGGGGCTGGGTATCGCCACCATGCACTACACCGGCATGGCAGCCATGGAGGCGCCTGCCAGCATGCGCTTCGCTCCCATTCCCTTGCTGCTGTCACTGGTGATCTCGCTGCCCTTTGGTATCGCCAGCATCTACAGCTTCCATGCGTCCAGACATTTGCCCCGCGTGCAGGGCATTCGCCTGGGCAGCCTGCTGGCAGCAGTTTTCGCCGCCCTGGCCATCTGCAGCATGCACTATTCGGCCATGATGGCGGTGTACTTTCTGCCGGACCCAGGCTGGCAGGCGACGGCACCAATGGCCCATCACGGCTCGCTACTGGCCACCGCCGTCGCCGTGCTGTCATTTCTGTTTGCGGTGGCCACCCTGGTCACGGTGCTTGTCGACAGGCGACTACAGGACAGCGCCATGCGCATGCAGGTCTCACGCCGCCAGTTGGTGGATGTCATCGAATCGATGCACGATGGCGTCGTACTGCTGGATCAGCGTGCCCGCATGATCATGTGCAACCACGCCTTCGAGACCCTGACAGGAGTGCCCCACACCGACCTCCAGGGCCACTCGATGCTCAAGCTCAACACCCTGCTGCGGCTCGATCAGCATCGCAGCCAGGTACTGCGCTCGCTGCGAGAAAATGGCGCCTGGATCGGCGATGTCGAGGTCCGACACCGCCAAGGTCGCCGCTTCCCTGCGCGCCTGAGCATCAATCGTGTACGCGCCGACGAGGAAGGAAGTGGGCATTTTGTCGCCACCCTCAGCGATACCTCCGCCCACCATGACGCCCAGCAGCATATCCGTTACCAGGCCTATCACGACGGTCTGACCACCTTGCCCAATCGCAGCTCGCTGCAGGAGCGCATCCACGCCCTGCAACTGGCCAGCGACATCAGTGGCCGGCACATCATGTTGCTGCTGGTGGATATCGACAACTTCAAGGGCATCAATGATGCCCTCGGTCAGGCCACCGGGGATCGCCTGCTCAAGGCGCTGGCGGCCCGTCTCAGGCCCTGGGCCAGGCAAGCCAACGATCTGGCGCGGCTGAGCAGCAATGAATTTGCGCTGCTCTACGACGGTCTCTCGGTCTCCCCTGAGAATGCCATGGGGCAGGCCAGGGAAAAGGCACGCAGCGTACTGGAATCCTTGAACGGCGACTATTCGCTGGCCGGCGAGCGCCACAGCTGCCGCGTCAGCGGCGGCTACCTGTTGTTTCGTGGCGGTGACCTCGGCGTCAGCGAACTGCTCAAGCGCGCTGGCCTGGCCCTGCTCGAGAGCAAGAGCGAGGCCGCCCAGCGTCCTTGCGCCTTTGAAGCCAGCATGGTCGAGCGCCTGAATGCTCGACTCAGGCTCGAGCGACAGCTCAAGGACGCGGTCGTCGGCGAGCAATTGCGCCAGTACCTGCAGCCTCAGGTCGATCACCAGGGCACGATTACCGGCGCAGAGGTACTGCTGCGCTGGGAGCATCCGGAGCTGGGGCTGGTCTCGCCGAGTGCCTTCATCAGCCTGGCCGAGGACACCGGCCAGATCATCGAACTGGGCAACTGGGTGCTGCGCAAGACCTGTGAGCTGCTGGCCGACTGGCAACACGACCCCCACAGAAGCGCCTGGACCCTGTCGGTCAACGTCAGCGCCCGGGAATTCCAGCGCGCCGACTTCGTCACCGGCGTGGAGAGGGCCCTGACGGATACCGGGGCGCCTGCAAGCCAGCTGACCCTGGAGCTCACCGAGTCCTTGATGCTGGGTGAGGCCTATCCGGTCATCGATACCCTGACCCACCTGCGCACCCTCGGGGTGCGCTTCGCCATCGATGACTTCGGTACCGGCTACTCCTCTCTGGCCTACCTCAAGCGCCTCCCGCTGGACAGCCTGAAGATCGATGTGGCCTTCGTCCGCGATCTGACCGATGACCCCACTGCGGCTCCCATCGCCCAGACCATCATCGCCCTCGCCCAGACCCTGCAACTCGGTGTCATCGCCGAGGGTGTCGAAACCGTGGAGCAGCAAAAGCGGCTGCTGGAGCTGGGCTGTCGTTCATTCCAGGGTTACCTGTACTCGAAGCCCCTTCCCCTCCATCAATTCCTGGCCCTGTCGTCGCGCCGCCGACTGCCGGCAGGTGGATCGGCGATGCCACTGCTTCAGGGCTGACGATTTCTCTGACATGGGCATATGCGAGAAGGTCTCGACGCGGGTACGCCTCTTCCCGCGGAACACCTCTACGTGAGGTATCACCTTTGCTGAACTTGCATTACCGCCACCAATTGGCAAGATGGACACCCTGACCCGAGGCGACTCCATCCCCCATGAACGACCCCCTCAACCACGACGAACGCGCATCGCTGATTTCCCCGGAAAGCCACGTCGAGGGGTTTCGCAAGGCACGAGACGCCCGCCGCACCGAACTGATCGAAGACTACGTCGAGCTGATCTCGGATCTGATCACCGACGGCGGTGAAGCGCGCCAGACCGATATCGCCCGCCGCCTGGGCGTCGCCCAGCCCACCGTCGCCAAGATGCTAAAGCGTCTCGATGACGAGGGCCTGATCATCAAGCGCCCCTACCGCGGCATCTTCCTGACCGACAAGGGCAAGGCCCTGGCCGATGCCAGCCGCGAACGACACCAGATCGTCGAAGCCTTCCTGATCAAGCTGGGCATCAATCCCGAAACCGCGCGGGTCGACGCCGAAGGCATCGAGCACCATGTCAGCGCCGAGACCCTGGCCGCCTTCGAACGCTTTCTGAAACGCTGACGCCATCGCCGGAGCCCATCAGGCTCCGTGCCCCCCCTCTGCCAACACTATGCCAGCCCTCAGCCAGCCCCTGGCCACCTCCAGGCTAGTGGGCCTGTCGGTGCGCTCCAACGCGCGAATAGCCTGACTCGATCACCTCGATTAGCGCTCTACGCTTGACGCGAGGGGCCTTAGGCGCCAAAACTTAGCCACGTCTATAAATGATAGCCAAATAGCACTTCGGTGCTGCTTGCGCGTCGTTCTTGCCCCGAGGAGCCCTGTTCATGCGTCGTTCAGCCCCGGCTTCGGCCCTGCTGACCCTGGCCTCGCTGGCCGCTCTGACCACCACCCAGGTTCACGCCCAATCCGACGCCGCGAAGACGCAGGCGCCGCTGGATGTGGTCGTCACCGTCGGCATGCTCGGCGATCTGGTCGAGCAGGTGGGCGGCGACTGCGTCGCGGTCAACACCATGATGGGGCCGGGGATCGATCCCCACCTGTACCAGGCCAGCGCCCGCGACGTGCACGATCTCGATAAGGCCGAGCTGATCCTCTACAGCGGCTTTTCACTGGAGGGCCAGCTCGGCAAGGTGTTCGATCGATTTTCCCGGATCAAGCCCACCGCCGCGGTAAGTGAACAGGCCGTCGGCGACGACCAACTTATCCACACCCAGGACGCCTATGGCGTCGACCCCCACCTGTGGATGGATGCAGGACTCTGGGCCCGGAACGTTCCGGTCATCGCTGAACTGCTGGGAGAGCAGCGTCCGCACTGTGCCGAGGCCATGCAGCAGCGCGCCGAGGCCTACCAGGCGTCACTGGCCGAACTCGATGACTGGATTCAGGCCAGCATCGACAGCATCCCGGCCGAGCAGCGCATCCTGGTGACCGCCCACGACGCCTTCGGCTACTACGGACGCGCCTACAGCATCGAGGTGGCCGGCATCCAGGGGCTATCCACCGCCACCGAGACCGGCGTGGCCGATATTCGCCGCATGGCCGAGCTGGTGGTCGAGCGTGGCGTTCCCGCCATGTTCGTCGAGAGCACCATCAATCCGCGCACCGTCCAGGCGGTGATCGACGCCGCCGCCGATCAGGACCACCGGGTCGAGATCGGCGGTCAGCTCTATTCCGACGCCATGGGCGCCAAGGGCACCCTGGAGGGCACCTACATCGGCATGCTCAAGAGCAACACCGAGCATATCGTCAGCGCCCTGGGCGGTCAGCCCGCTCCCTTGCCTGAGGCCCTCGCGGCGCAGATCGCCTCCGCCAGCCAGGACGCCGACCAGTGAACACCACCACCCCGCAGCGCTTGAACGCCACCGCGAGGTCGACAGGAGCCACACCATGAGCGAGCAGCTCCACGAACCCGACCTGGCCCTCCACGTGGAGGACCTGACGGTCAGCTACCATGGCAAGCCGGTGCTGTGGGACATCGATTTCGACGTACCGCCCGGTGTCATGGCCGCCATCGTCGGCCCCAACGGCGCCGGCAAGAGCACTTTGATCAAGAGCATCCTCGGCCTGGTGCCCAGCGTCGCCGGCCACGTCACCCTGCATGGGCGCCCCTACCGCCAGGCGCGGCGGCGGGTCGGCTACGTGCCCCAGCGCTCCACGGTGGACTGGGACTTTCCCACCACCGCACAGGACGTGGTCGGCATGGGCCTCTACGGCCGGCTGGGCTGGCTCAGGCGGCCCGGCCGCCGCGAGCGACACGAGGCCATGCAGGCGCTGGAGATGGTCGGCATGGACGGCTTTGCCGATCGCCAGATCAGCCAGCTGTCCGGCGGCCAGCAGCAGCGGGTGTTCCTGGCCCGGGCGCTGGTTCAGAAGGCCGACGTCTACTTCCTCGATGAGCCCATGGCCGGTGTCGACGCCACCACCGAACGCGCCATCGTCGACATCCTGCGCAGGCTGCGGGACCAGGGCAAGACGGTGATCGTGGTCCACCACGACCTGCAGACGGTGCGCAGCTACTTCGACTGGATGCTGATGCTCAACGTGCGAGTGATCGCCCAGGGGCCGGTCAACGACGTCTATACCGCCGACAACCTGCGCCGCGCCTACGGCGGCCAGATCGCCCTGCTCGACGATGTCACCGGCGCCATTCCCGCCGAGCGCGAGCTCGCCGGCCAGCGCCCCGAGGCGCGCCCGCAGGAAAGTCGCGAAGAGGTGCCGAGATGAGCCTGAACGCCCTGCTCGGCGACTACACCCTGCAAAACGTGGTGATGGGCGCGGCGATGCTGGGTCTGGTCAGCGGCGTGCTCGGCTGTTTCGCGGTGCTGCGCAAGCAGAGCCTGCTCGGCGATACCCTGTCCCACGCGGCGCTACCCGGTGTCTGCCTGGGCTTCATCATCGCCGGGGGCCGCGAGATGGGCAGCATCCTTGCCGGCGCGCTGTTCACAGGCTCCTTGGCGGCGCTGGTGATGCTGCTGCTGACCCGCATGAGCCGGCTCAAGACCGACGCTGCCCTGGGCATCTCGCTCAGCGTGTTCTTCGCCATAGGGGTGGTGCTGTTGACCTATATCCAGGGCACCGGCAACGCATCCCAGGGGGGGCTCGACGCCTTCCTGTTCGGCCAGGCCGCCGCCACCCTGCGCAGCGACCTGTGGATCATGGCCGGCGTCAGCGGCGTGGCGCTGGTGCTGGTCGGTGGGCTGTGGAAGGAATTCAAGCTGGTGTCCTTCGACGCCGAATTCGCTGCCACCCAGGGCCTGCCGGTCACACTGCTCGAGGCCTTGATGACAGTGATGATCGCCCTGGCCGTGGTGGTCGGCCTGCAGATGGTCGGCGTGGTGCTGATGGCTGCCATGGTCATCGCCCCGGCGGTGGCGGCGCGTCAGTGGGCCAACAAACTGGAGACCATGGTCATGCTGTCGGCGCTGTTCGGTATCGTCGGTGGCGTCACCGGCGCCTTGATCAGTGCCCTCGGTCCGGGGCTCGCCACCGGGCCGCTGATCATCCTGAGCCTGTCCAGCGTGGTGCTGGTATCGCTGCTGTTTGCGCCTCACCGGGGCTTTGTGTGGGAAATCCTCAAGCTTCAGCGTGATCGGCGCCAGCTACGTCACCAGAGGGTGCTCACCACCCTCTACCAGCTCGCCAGCCACCACGCCGATCGCCAGTATCGCTCCGAGAAACGCATGGTGGACGCCTACCTGGGCACCGACAGCCGGCGCGCGCTGGAGCGCTTGACCGCCCGTGGCCTGATCACCCAGCAGACCCCGCCGTCCCACGAACCCGGTGACCACAAGCGCTGGGTACTGACGCCGGAAGGCTGTCGCGAGGCCGAACGCATCCTCGATGACCTGGGCCGGGGAGGCCGCGCATGATGGCATCGCTGTTCAACAATATTCCGCTGATGATCATGCTGGTCGGCGCCCTCGTCGGCATCGCCTCCAGCCTGGTCGGGACCTTTCTGGTACTGCGCGGCACCAGCATGCTGTCCGACGCCATCGGACACTCCATCGTCTTCGGCATCGTGGTGGTGTGGTTGCTGACCCACCAGGCCAGCGGCCCGCTGCAGATCATCGGTGCGGCGCTCACCGGCATCTTCACGGTGTTTCTTACCGAGCTGCTGGTGTCGACCCAGAAGGTCAAGAAGGACGCCGCCATCGGTCTGGTGTTCCCGGTGCTGTTTTCCCTCGGGGTCCTGCTGATCAACCTCTACGCCAGCGACGTGCACATCGATGCCCACACCGTGCTGCTCGGCGAGATCGGCTTCGTGTGGCTCGACACCCTGCCTATCGGCGGTGTCGAGGTGCCCCGGGCGCTGGTCTCCATGGGGGCCATGACGGCGCTGAACCTGGCCTTCGTGGCGGCCTTCTACAAGGAGCTGAAGCTCGCCACCTTCGACAGCGCCCTGGCCAAGGCGCTGGGCTTCGCTCCTACCGCGCTGTTCTATGCGCTGCTGCTGTTGACCAGCGGCACCGCGGTGGCCGCCTTCGACGCTGTGGGCGCGGTGCTGTTCGTGGCCTTTGTCATCGTGCCGCCCTCGGCGGCCTACCTGCTCACCGACCGGCTGTGGAAGATCTTCGTCTACGCCTCGCTGATCGCCGCCGCCTCCAGCGTCTCGGGCTACTACCTGGCGGTGGCCTGGGACGTCTCCATCGGCGGAATGATGGCGGTGATGACCGGCGTCTTCCTCGCCCTGGCCTTCCTCCTCGGCCCGCGCTACGGCGTCTTCGCTCAATGGCTCGAACGTCGCCGCCAGCGCGAGCTGAACGAGAGCCGTACCCTGATGGTGCACCTCTATCACCACGAGGACGGCCCGGAGAAGGCGGTGGAAAACGTCACCATGGCGCTGCGTGATCACCTGATGTGGGACCCCGCCCGTGCCGAGCGGGTGGTGGAGCGCTCGCGCCAGCGCCATCTGGTCGTCCAGGAGGGCGAGCGCCTGCACCTGACCCAGGCCGGACGCAACCTGGCCCGGGAGATACTCGAGCCCGGCGCCAAGGCCGAGACCGGGGCCTGAGCCTGAGCACCGCGCGGACCCGGATACGCCTCTGGCAGCGACATAAGCCCAGCTAGCGCAACAAAAAGGGCGGCCAATGGCCGCCCTTTTCGTGTTCCAACTACCGGTAGCAAAATCGCTTACTGGGCCTGGCGAGGGTCCGGCCAGGCCAGACCATCCTCAGATCTTGATGTCGTAGTCCACGTACTTGTGCATCAGCTCGTCGTAGGTGCCGTCTTCCTTGATCTCGGCCAGGGCCTGGTTGAACTGCTCGGCGAGCTCCTTGTCGCGGGGACGGAAGGCCACCGCCACACCATGGCCGAAGTACGACTTGGGCTCACGGATCAACTCGGAGCTGACCACCACCTCGCTGTCGGCCTCGTCCACCTGCAGATTGGCCAGCGCCAGCGGGTAGTACATGAAGGCGCTGTCCAGGCGTCCGGTCTTGACGTCCAGCGCCAGGTCCTCGGCGGTGGCGTAGCGACGAACCTCCATGATGTCGCCATAGGTGTCGGTGATGAAGCGGTCGCGGATGGTGCCGCGCTGCACGCCCACCGTCAGGCCTTCGAGGCTGTCGCGATCGTCGGGGTCGATCTGCTGGTCGCGAAGGGTCACCCACACGCTGGGGTTGGAGTAGTAGGGTTCGGAGAACAGCACCTGCTGCCTGCGCTCCTCGGTGATCGCCATCGATGACATGATGGCGTCGTACTTGCGCGCCATCAGCCCCGGGATGATGCCGTCCCAGCTCTGCTCCACCCACTCGCACTGACGCTGGATGCGCCGGCACACCTCTTCCCCGAGCTCTACCTCGAAACCGGCAAGGGTGCCATCGGGAAGACGATACTCGAAGGGCTCGAACGGGATATCCACCCCCAGCTTGAGTGGCTCATCCGCCTGAACGGTGGTGGTGGCAAGGGCGGAGAGCCCGATCAGGGCGCCAAGCAGCAGGGGGCGGGAAAACGATCGCATCCGTGAGATTCCTTTTTTGCGTTATGGTTATTGATCTATGCCTTTTGGGCCTGATGAGTCTGCCACTCTCCGCCTGCGCCGCCAAGCCACTTACAGGACAATGACAGACACCGCCCCACCACGACCAAGGAATTCCGATGCTCAACGGCCGTGCCCTGGCCTATCTGTGTGAAGTGCAGCGCCGTGGCTCGCTGCGCGCCGCCGCCGTCCACCTCAATGTGGACGTTTCGGCCATCAGCCGACTGATCCGGCGCCAGGAAGAAGAGCTGGCGACGCCCCTGCTGACCCGCCACCCCGACGGCGTCTCGCTGACCGAAGCCGGGCGCCTGCTGGTCGACCACCATCGCGCCCAGTGCGACGCCGAAAGCGCCACCCTGTCGCGGCTCAACGCCCTGCAGAGCCTGAACAGCGGGGAGGTTCGTCTGGCGGTGGGCGAAGGCTTTATCGCTGATCTGATCAACGCCCCGCTGCAGACCTTCATGACCGCCCACCCGGGCATCGACATCGTGGTGGTGATGGCCGGCGTCAACGAGGCCATGGCCCTGATCCGCGATCGCGAGGTGGACCTGGCGCTGCTGTATGCCCCACCGGTGGACCCGACGCTGCACTGCCATGTCGAGCGCCGCCACCCGCTGGACCTGATCGTACCCGCCGACCACCCGCTGACGCGGCGCCAGACGCCGCTGACCCTCTACGAGATCAGCGACTGGCCGCTGGCGCTGATGGACAACCCCTTCGGCATGCGCCAGATGGTCGACCAGGTGGCCCACCAGGAGCGCCTGCATCTGACCTCACGGCTGCACACCAACTCGGTGGCGGTGCTGAAGAACTTCGTGCGCTCCGGGATCGGTGTCACCTTCATGCCGGAACTGACCGTTGCCGACGATATCGAGCAGGGGCTGATCCGGGTGTTGCCGCTGGCCCATCCGGTGCTCAATGGTGCCCGCGCCCAGATCGTCAGCCGCCAGGATCGACCGCTCTCGGTGGCCGCCGAGGCGTGCCTGTCCCATCTCAGACGAGGCATGCGCTTCTTTCAGGATGACGCCCCTCGCGTCAAGGCAGCTTGCCGCTACTGAGGCGTTGCCTGAAGATCAACGCCATAGGGTTTGATTAGTCAACGCGACAACGCCTAGTCTCGATATCGACTTGCAACGATGCCGTTTTACAACAACACGACAACACCGGAGAGTCCCATGAGCCTGTTTCGCCCCCTTCCCCTGGTCGCCGCCCTGTCCACCGCCGCGGCGCTGAGCCTGTCGGCCGCTTCGGCGTTGGCCGCCACCACCGTCAACCTGAGCTACAACGGCGCCCCGGATCCGGACAAGAACGCCGTCCACGTCTTCGCCACCAACCTCAAGGAACTGGTGGAAGAAAAGACTGGCGGTGAGCTCGAGCTCAAGCTCTACCCCAACAGCATGCTGGGTGAAGAGCAGGAGCGCATGGAGCAGACCATGGCCTCGCCGAGCCTGAACATCGCCTCCTTCGCCGGCATGTCGCCGATCGTTCCCGAGGTATTCGTCAGCGCAATCCCCTTCCTGTTCAAGGATTTCGATGACGCCCGCAGCTTCTTCGACGAAGGCGCCTACTGGCAGGCGGTGAAGGACGATCTCGAGGGACGCGCCGGGCTTGAGCTGCTGGCGGTGGTCGAGGAAGGCGGCTTCCTGGCCTTCACCAACGACAAGACACCGATCGCCGAGCCGGCTGACTTCGAGGGCCTGCGCTTCCGCGCCATGGACCCGAGCCAGGTGGCCCTGTACGAAGCCTTTGGCGCCTCCGGCACCCCGATCCCCTGGACCGAGGTCTACATGGCGCTGAAGACCGGTGTCGCCGACGGCCAGATGAACCCGCCGATGTACATCATCCTGGGCAGCCTGTACGAGGTGCAGGACTACCTGACGCTGGCCAACATCCAGTACTCCGACCAGTTCCTGGTGGGCAACGCCAGCATGATCAACGGCTGGGATGAAGAAACCCAGGCGGCCTTCCGCGAGGCGGTGGCCGAGGCCAACCAGCTGGCCCGTGAGCACAACCAGGCCAAGGTCGACGAGCGTATCGCCTACCTCGAGGAGCAGGGCATGGAGGTCATCCGTCCCAGCGCCGAGCAGCTCGAGGCCTTCCGCCAGCAGGGCCAGCCGGCCTATCTGGAGTGGCTCAAGGACCAGAACATCGAGCAGCGCTACATCGACATGGCCCTGGATGACGCTGGCGTCGAGCTCAGCGGCGAATAACCGCTAGACCGTGCTCAGGCCCTGGCGGGCCTGAGCCAGACAGCCCAAGCAAGCGCCTGGTGGCCATACCCGTCAACCAGGCGCTGCCCAGAGCGCGGCTGCCTTGAGCCCCTCTACACTGGGACTTTTCACTAAAGCCCAGTCGCTGGAAAGCCTCAATCTCCGGATAATCCTCGATTGGATGCTGCCCGAGGGCGCTCCGCCGATCTTCACCCCTGCCGTGGAAGCCTTTGCCCATGTCCTGGTCACTTGCCCACTCTCCGCCGCTGATGGCCCTGCGGCGACTATCGCTATGGGTCGCCAGCGCTCTGCTGGTGATCGACCTGCTCGCCATGCTCTACGGCGTGCTCGCGCGCTACCTGGCCGGCGGCGCGCCGATCTGGACCGATGAGCTGGCCCGCTACCTGATCATCGGCGCGGTGATGCTGGCGCTTGGCAGCGTCTGGATCGAGGGCGGCCATATGCGTGTCGCTCTGATCGAGCGACTGATTCCGCGCCTGGCCAGCAGGCTACTGTCCTGGTACCAGTGGCTGTTGACCCTGGTGCTGGCCATCGGCGGTGCCTGGTTCAGCTTCCAGTACGCCCAGTCGGTGGCCATCTTCCAGAGCCAGGGGCTTGGCATCAGCCGCGCGGTACCGGTGATGTCCGTGCCTATCGGGTTCGCCCTGCTGGCGCTGATGGCGCTGTGCCACGGGCCTCACCCGCTGCCCACCCTGGACACCGAGGAGCCGCACTCATGACCCTCGCCATGCTGGCGGTGTTTATCATCCACGTGCTGCTCGGCCTGCCGCTGTTCATCTCGCTGCTGGCCACCGCGGTGGTCGGCTTCGCCTTCGTCGACCTGTCGATGATCCCGCGCATGATGCCCCAGCAGTTCTTCGGCGGCATCGACGCCTTCTCGCTGATGGCCATCCCGCTGTTTATCCTCGCCGGCAACCTGATGAACGCCTCGAAACTGACCGACCGGCTGATGGCGCTGGCGCGTCTGCTGGTGGGCCACCTGCGCGGCGGCATGGGCCACGTCAATGTGGTCTCCAGCGTGTTCTTCGCTGGCGTCAATGGCTCGGCGGTCGCCGACACCTCGGCGCTGGGCTCGCTGCTGGTACCGGCCATGCGCAAGGAAGGCTACTCCACCGCCTTTGCCGCCGGCCTCACCGCCGGCAGCTCGCTGATCGGACCGATCATCCCTCCCAGCATCTTCATGATTCTGTACGCCTCTCTGACCAATACCTCGGTGGGTGACCTGTTTCTGGCAGGCGTCATCCCCGGGCTGCTGCTGGGCGCCGCCTTCATGGGCATGAACGCCGTCTACGCCAGGCGCAAGGGCCTGCCCAGGGGCGACGGCTGGCCCGGGGCACGCCAGCTGGGCATCGCCGCCCTGGGGGCGCTGCCCGCGCTGATGGCGCCCTTCCTGATCGTCGCCGGCATCGTCATGGGCCTGGTCACACCGACCGAATCGGGTGCGCTGACCGTCGCCTATGTGGCGCTCTACGGCGTGCTTGCCGGCAACCTGAGCCTGGCCGGGCTATGGCGGGCCTGCGTGGACACCACCCGCCTGACGGCGGCGATCTTCGTGATCATGGCCGCTTCCAGTACGGTGAGCTGGCTGTTGTCCTACGCCCAGGTACCCAACCAGTTCGTCGAACTGCTGACCCCCTACGTCGACAACCCGGTGGTCATCCTGCTGCTGCTGAGCCTGATCACCTTCATCACCGGCATGTTCATGGAGGAGGTCTCGGCACTGATGCTGCTGACGCCGATCTTTGCCCCGGTGGCGATGATGGCGGGTATCGATCCGGTTCATCTCGGCATCATCATCACCCTCAATATCACCATCGCGCTGATCACGCCGCCCATGGGCGCCTGCGTCTTTGTCGCCGCCGCCGTCAGCCGGCTCGAGATCACCGCGCTGTTTCGCACCATCTGGCCCTTCGTGGTCATCGCCCTGCTGGTCCTGGTGGCACTGATCCTGGTGCCGTCACTGACCCTGTGGCTCCCGACCACCCTGGGATGAGGCAACCATGACCCAAGATCGCTCTTCTCGTGATGCCTGCCGCGATCCGCGCCACACACCGATCCCCCTCGCGTCGGAACCGGCCTGGTCGCAGCTGCGCCAGATTGCCATCCAGGGGCTCGACGAGCCGCTGGTGCCGATGAGCCTGGCACCGGTGCCGGTGAAGGTATTTCCGGCCTACGCCCGCCTCGGCATCCCCGGGGCGATCAACGAGTGCTATGTGCGCGAGGGCGTCTACCGCCGGGTGCTCGCCGCGGCCCGCTCGCTGCCCCAGGGCGTCGGTTTGATCGTGCTCGACGGCTGGCGCCCCTGGCGGGTCCAGCAGTACCTGTTCGAGACCTTGATGGAGGCGATTCGCGGCAATCACCCCGACATCGCCGAGGATGAACTGCTCGAGCGCACCCGGGAGTTCGTCGCCGAGCCGAGCACCAGCCCGACCGGCCCCAGCCCGCACTTGAGCGGTGGCGCAGTCGACGTCACCCTGTGCGACGAAGACGGCCTGCCGCTGCCCATGGGTACGCTGTTCGACGAGGCGATTCCGGCCTCCCACACGGCCTTCTATGAAGCCAAGGAGGCCCCCAGCACGACCGAACGCGAGGTCCGCGACAATCGCCGCCTGCTCTACCACACCATGGCCGCCCAGGGCTTCACCAACCTGCCCAGCGAATGGTGGCACTTCGACTTCGGCGACCAGCTATGGGCGCACTACGGCGGCCACCCCCAGGCGCTGTACGGCCCGGCGGAACTGGACACCATCGAGAATCGCTGGCGGCGCCAGCTTTAGGGAACTGACTCAGCGCAGCGCCACGGCCTCGAGGGGGCCAGCGAACCACTGCTGGCGCAGGCCGCGCTGCTGATCGAGGATCAGCGCGAGGTAGTCGCGCAGGGGATGGGCGGCGGGCAGACGCGCGCAGTGGCGTTCGAGTGCTTTCTTGTACGGTAGCTGCTCCGCGCGTTGGTGCTGTGAGTCGGCCTCGTGCGCTAGCCAGGAAAGGCGTGGCAGCAACATCCCGTCAGCGCCGCTGGAAAGCGCTTCGCGAACACCGGCAGCGTCGAAGTCGCCCAGATACAGGTGCGGTCGCTGGTCGCGAAAGCGCCGCCCCCAGGCCACCACCAAGTCATCGAAGCCCTTGCGATAGATTTTATCACCGCGATAGACCACCAGCGGATTGGCGAAACCACCCAGCTCCGCCTGCGTCACTTTCAACTCATGGACGCTATCCAGATTCTCCACCTGTACCAGGGCGTCGAAGGCGGCAAGCTCAAGCGTTCGCCCATCTACCTCAAGGGTCTCTCTCACAACTGCCGGAAACCCGGGGCGATGCTGGGTGCTTGGTGCGCTCACCAGCACCCGATAGCGTCGGGGTGGCTCGCGCACGTTCTTGTCTTCCCGGATCCCGAGCTTCGCCTGTTCGACCGTGGACAAGCCACTCAGCGACTGCCCCAACCCCGGCTGCTTGAGGCTGTCGAGCATGGCATCAATGTCGGCCAACAGACGCCGGTCAAAGCGCAGCGTCTTCCCCCAGCGATAGCCATCCAGCCAAATATCGTGGGCGTCGCACCAGGCCTCGATATTGGCAATAGCTGCAGTCTCGCGCTTGCGCTCGGTGCGGGGGGAGATATCCAGTTCTCCCTGAATGTTCTTCAGGACATTGCGCGCACGGTTACTCAGTTCGATCACGTATCACCTCTGCCTAGACCACCAACGCCAGGCTGACGTCGTGAATCAGCTGGACGTCGTTGAAGGGCCCGGCCGGGCTCTCGTCGGGGATCAGCCGAAAGGCGCGCTGCTCCTCGCGGGGCAGGCCCTGGTACTCGGCGATGACCTGAAACAGCCAGATCTCCGGGTCCCACTCGAGCTCGCTCTCACTCAGGTACGCCAGAGCGCTGGTGCCCGACGAGGCGCCAGCGGCGGGCGTCTGCTGGTCGACCACGTCCAGGTAGAAGCGCTCGACGTCCTGCTTGAGCGCCTGCTGGCGGGCCTCCACCATGCTCTGCGCGTCGACCATCGCAGGGCCTGCCACCTCGGCCTGCTCCGGCCGGTGGACCGCCACCGGCAACTGGTGCAGCAGCCCCGTGAGCACCTCGGCGTCGCGATGGTGATCCAGCGCCGGGGCGGCGGCGGCGTGCAGCGGGCTTGCGTGGTTGAACAGCTCCGGCACCTCGCTGCGCCGGGTGTAGTTGCCCGGCACAAAGCCCGGATGCTCGCGCAGGAAGGCGGCCATGCCGGCCACCAGCCGGCTCTGCTTCTGCTGCTGACGAAAGCGCGCCATCAGCTCGATCAGTCGTCCCTGGACCTCGCGCAGGTTGGTGTAGTGCTGGCTCAACTGCTGCTGAAGCTGGCTGATCAGCAGCTTGCGCAGGGCGCCGTCGCTGCCGACCAGATCGATCAGCTCGTCGAAGTCGATCAGCGCCATGCCGTCGAGCAGGCGCACGATCTGCTTCTGGGCGCGGTCGTTCTCGCGGATCTTGTCGTTGAGTCGGCTGACGAAACCGAAGTCACTGTTGAGCCGCTGCCACAGGCTGTCGATGGCGTCGGCGAAGCGGCCGTTGAGGTCGTCCACCTCCTGGCGCAGACGCAGCATCAGCGGCCCCTGCTGCCAGTGCTCGCCCAGGCTGACCGCCTCGCGGTAGCTCTGCACCAGGTTGCGGATCTGCTCCAGGGTCTCGCCGACGTCGGCGTTGACGTGGCGGCGGGTCTCGTCGGCCAGCATCTCGGCGATCAGCTCGCGCACCTTGGGGGTCAGCTTGACCGCGCCGTGCTCGTCGGGCCGCCACAGAATCCGCGCCGCCAACAGCTTGCGCAGAGCGCCTTCGGTCAGAGTCTCCAGCGGCACCTCGTCGCGGGTATAGCCCTGCATCAGCACGTCGGCGTAGCGCCCCAGCAGCGACAGCCGCTCGGTGCCGGTGGCGACCAGCCGGCTCTCGAGCGAGTGTTCCTCGCTCATAGCAGCGTCTCCTGGCGGGCCGGTGCCTCGTCATCCACCGGCAGGTTCTCCTCGTCGCGGATAAAGCGCACCAGCTCCACCAGGTAGTCGATCTTGGCGGTCACCAGAAAGACCTGGCGGTCGGCGTGGGGCTGCAGCAGGTAGCCGTGCTCCTTCAGACGCTTGAACACCTGCTTCATCTGGGCGTCGAGCTGCTCGCTCTGGGAGCCGAAGAAGGGATCGGTGGCCAGCCGCTCCAGGCGCTCGCGCAGGCTCTGGTTGTCCTCGCACTTGGCGCTGAACTCGGCGGGCTTGAGCACATCGCCAGGGGCCGCCAGGGAGTCCTGGCCCAGCGCCTCCTGCACCAGCTGCAGCCATTCGAGCAGCGGCAACAGGCTGTTGACGGTCTCGCCGAGCTGGCGCGACAACTGCTCGCGGGCGTCTTCGTTGAGCTGACGCCAGGCCAGAAAGTGGACGCTGCGATCCTCGTTGGTGGCCAGGCGGCGGTTGAGCGGGCGCAGGTAGATGTCGATCTGCTCGCGCACCTCCTCGTCCTGGAGCTTGCGAAAGGCGCTCTCGTCGCTGACGGCGCAGATGAACTCGCCGGCCAGCAGCCGTTCGAGCAGGGGACCATGTTCGATCATTGGGTGACCTCCTCGGCGCTGCGCTGCTTGAGACGCTGAGCCAGCTTGCTCAGGCGGGGTTCGATGCGCTTGAGCCGGCGCCGGCCCGGCTGGGCGGCGTCACGGTCGATCAGGTAGCGGTTGTGGAACAGCAGCAGCACGTCGGACTCCGGGTTGGGGAAGGCGCCGACGATGTGGATATGGTTGCTGTCGCAGGCCTCGAACAGCTTCTCGACGTTGTGGTAGGCCAAGGTGCCGATCTCGTCGATGGGCCAGTGCACGCTGATCTCGGCCTGACCGCGCAGCAGTCGGGTAAAGGCCAGCAGGAACTTGCACAGGATCAGGTAGGCCATGCCGTGGCTCGAGGATTCGAGCAGCTGGCGATCGTTCTTGATCACCAGGTCAGTGCCGCCCTCGTTGAGGTGCAATTCCAGGCGCAGCAGGCTCTCGAAGCTGTACTGCTGGTCGCTGCGCAGCAGGTCGACCACGTCGGCCAGGGCGTTGAGGTAGTCGTCCCCCGGCAGTCCGCCGGTCTCCTGCCAGTCGCGATAGTCCTGGGCGAAGCGCTTGAGCGGCTCCCAGAAGCCCAGCTCGTCGATGGTCGACTGAATGCGCACTTCGGCCTTGGTGATGCCCTCCAGGCGCAGGTCGTCGGCGACCTCTTCGGACAGCCGCCGACTCTGGGCACTGATGCGCCGGTTGAGGTCACGAAAGACGGTAAAGAACTTGTCCAGATCGGCGCCGAGATTGCGCCCCTGCTGGACCAGCTGCTGCTGCTGGTCCTCGAGCAGCTTGAGCATCCCGCGCAGCAGCGGCAGCAGCCGGCGCGGGCTGGGCTCTGCACCCTCGGCGGCGTCATCCTCGCGCAGCTTGGCGCGCTCGGCGCTCATGGTATCGACAAAGCCGGTGCTGGCGCCCTTGATCAGCTCGCTTTCGACCTGCTCGCAGCCCTTGCGCAGGGCGTCCATCTCTCGCGCGCGCTCCGACAGCGCCTGGCGGGTGCGCTCGATGCGCTCGTGGACGTCGCCGGGGGCATCGTGCCGGGGCGCCGGCGAGGGGTCCAGCGGCAGTTGCTCGACCTGCACCAGCAGTGGCTTCAAGGCATCGATCACCTCGGCCTCGGCGCTGCGTCGGGCCTTCAGTTCACCCAGCGCCTGCTGGTGGGCGGCGCGGTCGGACTGGAATTCGGCCTTGCGCTGCTCGCGTTCGCGCTCGGCACCCTCCTTGTCGCGTACCAGCCGGGTTTCCTTGTCGACCAGCTCGGGCTTGCGCTGGCCCCAGTCCAGGCGCATGAAGCGGCGATAGTCTTCCAGCTGCTCCTGGCGCGAAGCGGTCAGCCGGATACGCTCGTCCAGCGAGGCCAGTCGCGCCTTGGTGTCCTTCAGCGAGGCCAGGTCCACGCCCTGCTCCTGTAGCTCACGGTCGAAGGCGGCCTCGAGCTCCTGGCGCTGGCGCTGATGCTCGCTCTTCTGGTCGCTCTGGTACTGCTTCAACTCGCGGATCTGGTCGTCGACGCCGTCGAGGCGGCTCTGGCCGTCGGCCTTCACCTCCAGCATCTGCGCCTGGTGGGTCTTGGCCAGGGTATCCAGGGCGGCGCGCTTCTCCTCCTTCAGCCCATCGTGGCTGGCGCGCTGGGCGGCCAGCGCCTCCTCCAGGCCCTGACGCCGCGCCTTCTGCTGGCGGGCGTGACGCTCCTGCAGCTGGCTACGCGCGTCGCGGGCGTAGTCGACCTCGGACTCGGCGCGCTTGAGCTCCATGCGCGCGCGACGTAGCGCTTCCTCGGCGGACTGTACCCGCTCGTTGGCCGCCTTCATCTGGCGCTCGGCCGCCTGCACCGCGCTCTCTGCACGCACCTGGGCGGCCTCGGCCTGCTCGATGGCGGCCAGCAGGCTGGCCTCCTCCTGGGCGTACTCGGGCACCTCGACCGCGGCCAGATCCAGGCCCACCCCGAACAGCTCATCGTGGTCCTGCTCACCGACACGGGGGGACAGGTCGCGGCGCTCCAGCAGCTCCGGCGCGATCACCTTGCCCAGACGCTGCTCCCAGCCGGGACGATGGAAGCGCAGGAAGTGGCGCAGGGTGCCCTGGGCCGGATCACGTTGCTGGTGCAGGCCATAGGTGTGAGCCTCGGCCCTGGCAAGCTGATGGCGGGCCTCGTCGAGTTCCTTTTCGGACTGATCACGGGCGCGCTTGAGGGTGTCGAGCTCCTCGCGCAGCGCCCCCAGCGTCTCGCTCGCCGCCTCGCGGTCGGTCTGGGCCTGGTCGAGGCGAGCCTGGGCCAGCTCCGCCTCCTGGATTTCCTCGGCGCTGGCAGCGCTGGCGGCCAACTGGGCCTTGAGCTCGGCCAGCCGCTCGACGCCGCTTTCCAGGCGCTCACGGTAGCTCTCGTCGAGCTCCTGGCGCTGCTGCTGGTAGCGCTGTTCGAGCTCGCTTTCCTGACGCCACTGCTGGTCACGCAGCTCTTCGCGGGTCTCGCCCAGCTCGTCGATGCGCGCCTGGGTCTCCTCGGTCTGGCGGGCCAGCTCATCGCCCAGCTCACGCAGGCGTCCTTCAAGGCGTGACTGGCTTTCCTGGAAGGCGTTCTGCATCACCGCCAGGTGCTCGCGCAGCTGCTGGCTCTGGTCGCGCCACTGGGGCAGCGCCTGGACGTCACGCTCCAGCGCCGGCATGTCGGCCTCTTCGTAGGCCTCGAAGGTCGCCTGCAGGTCAGAAAGCTCGCGCTGGGTCTGCTCCAGCTCGCTGGTCATCTCGCTCAAGCGGTCGTTGAGGGCATCGCGGGCCTGTTCGTAGGCGGCTTCACGCTCCTGGAACTCGCGCTGGCGGTTGCCGATCTCGGCCTCGGCGTCGGCCAGGGTGCGCTCGGCGCGGTGGCGGTCGGCCTCGAGCTGGGGCTTCAACTGCCACAGGGTCGTCTCGCGCTCGGCGATCTCCTGATCGAGCTCATCGAGCTTGCCAAGCGATCGCTCCAGCGGTTCCAGTCGCTTGGACTGGCGCATCTGGGCGATCCACTCCCGCGCCTTGGTATTGCGGATGCGGGTCACCGGCAGTTCGACGCCGTCCTCCTCGAAGATCGCCGCCAGCATGGTCTTGAGGGTATCCATCTTGCCCTCCTTGGCGTGCACCGCGCTGATCAGCTTCTCCATATGACGGATGCGATGCTCCGGCTTGACCAGGCTGAACTGGGCAGCCATCTGGCGAAGACGCAGGCTTTCCTTGCGGTTGCCCTGCTGGTGGGTGAAGTCGTTCTGGATCACCGAACGAAACTCCGAGGTGGCGCCCAGCTTGGGCGACACTGGAATTCCCTCACGACGCAGCTGGCTGGCCCAGTCGCTGTAGTCCAGCGCCGCCACCCCGGCCTCGCTCTCCACCAGATAGTGCCCGGGCTGGTAGGGCGCACCGACAAAGCGATACTCGACGCCACCGTCGCTCTTGCGGGTCAGCACCGCCTGGCAGACGTTGCCCGCCTCGCGTCGGTACTCGTAGATCAGGTAGCTGTTGCGGTTGGGCAGGTAGAAGGCGTCGAACTTCTTGCGAGTCTTGGGCACCACCTTGTTGGGCAGCTCACCGTAGAACACCGGGACCAGACGCTGCAGCGTGGTCTTGCCCGAGGCGTTGGTGCCGCAGATGTTGGTATGGCCGTCGACGTCCAGCTCGACCACCCCCTCGAGGTGGCCGTGGATCATCACGATGCGCAACAGGTGAGCCATTGGGATTCCTTGATCGCTTGCCCGGTAGGAGGGCTATTCTGCCAGAGACGAAGCGCCCTGACAGTGCGACCAGAGTTGCCCGACAGCAAGCTTTCGCCTACAAGATTTCTGCGACAGCGTGAGTTCGGACGCAACCCCGGCGCCCCGTAAGCTCGCCCTAGCGCGACCCTCCGCCCGCTATCCACGCACCACACCACAGGGAAAGACCGCCATGCACTTCGCCACCCTCGGCCCCGAGGACAGCAACCACGCCCTGGTGCTCGCCCGCTATCTCGACGATCGCAGGCTCAAGGAGCCTGACATTTCCGACATCGAGCCCCGGATCAGCCTGGTGGATGACTTCATCGGCGCCTTCGAAAAGCTGGTCGCCGGGGGCTACGACTATGTGCTGCAGGTCAGCGCCCACCCCAGCCACGCCGACTGCGTCGGGCGCTTCATGCATCGCGCCTTTCCGGTGGACGCCTTCATCGCCCCCAGCCGCCCGTTGGCGCTGGTAGCCCGCGCTGACGTGGCCCTGCCGAAAAGCGTGCTGCGACAGCCCGCCACCCGCCACTACACCGACCTTTCGGCCTTCGCGGAACACGACGCCCCCACTATAGTCGCCGCCCTCGAGCGACTGCTGGACGGCCAGGCCGACGCCGCCATCGTCGCCGAGGACGCCATCGAGCGTCATCCCGACCGGCTGCGGCTGATTCAGCCCCTGGGGCCCGCCCTGGATACCTGGATCCTTTACGCCAATCGGCCCCTGTTCCCGGACAGGGAGCAGGGGCCGATGCTGGGCGCCAACGACGCCATGGCAGAGCACTTCAGGGAGACGAGTCGTCGCGCGGATCGAGGCTAAACCTGACGGAGCGACGCGATACTTGCCACCACGCTTTTACACCGGCCAGGGCACGAAGATGACGCCGAGCCCGAGCGCCACCAGCGCAGCCCTTAGCCACCAGGCGAAACGCCCGATCAGCCCGTAGGACACCAGACCGAGGCCGATCAGCACGCCCAGGGTGGTGGCCAGGGCGGCGAAGACGCCGGAGTCAAGGTCGAGCAGCGCCGGGTGCGCGACCATCGCCAGCGGAATGACGTAGAGCCCGACCCCCAGCGCCATGGCCTTGCCCGCCACCTTCAGCCAGTTCTCGTCGGCCATGCCGGCGGCGATGAATACCGCACCACATACCGGTGGGGTGATGGTGGACAGCAGCGCGAACCAGAACACGAACAGATGGGCGGTCAACAGCGGCAGGCCCAGTTCGGTCAGCGCCGGCCCAGCCACCGAGACGCAGATGACGTAGGCGGCGGTAGTCGGCACCTCCATGCCCAGCACCAGGCAGGCCAGAGCGGTAAGCAGCAGCGCCGGCCACAGCTGCCCACCGGACAGCGACAGGATCGCCGAGGTGACCTTGACCCCGAGCCCGGTCAGCGACAGCACCCCGATGACCAGGGAGGCGCACAGGATGATCGCGCCGATGACCGCGATCTGGCGCCCGGCGGTCAGCGCTGCCTGGGCCAGGCGGGCGCGGAACTCCGTCCCCGACACCTTCAGCTCGGCGTTCATGGCCAACAGCGCAAGGCCTGCGAAGATCGCCACGCTGGCGGCGTACTGGGGTGTATTGCCGGCGTGGAAGATGCGCTCAAGCAGGATCGCAAAGGGCACCGCGAAGAACAGTGCGGTGGTGATCACCTCGCGCGCTGCCGGGCGGTCCTCGGCAGCCACCGGCTTGAGATCGAAACGGGTGGCGAAGGCGTTGATGCCGAGCCACACCGTGGCGAAGTAGAGGAAAGCCGGCAGCAGCGCCGCGGCCATGATCTCGGTGTAGGGGGTGCCGGTCAGCTCGACCATGACGAAGGCCCCGGCGCCCATCAGCGGCGGCATGATCTGGCCCCCGGACGAGGCCACCGCCTCCACCGCCGCCGCCAGCGAGCGCGGATAGCCAAGCCGCGCCATGGACGGGATGGTGATGGCTCCGGTGGAGGCCACGTTGGCCGATGCCGAGCCCGAGATCGAGCCCATCAGCGCACTGGAAATCACCGATACCTTGGCACCACCACCGGTCAGGCGGCCCGCCGCGGCGCCGGCCAGGTTCATGAAGCCACGCCCCGCCTCGCCCGCGTTGAGCACCGCACCGAAGATCACGAAGATCGCCACCACCGAGACACTGACCCCGGTCAGCTTGCCCCACAGCCCGCCCTCGGCGATGGTCAGCGAACCGACCAGGCTGGCCATGGGCAGGCCAGGATGACCAAACTCGCCGGGCACGTACTGGCCCAGGGCCGCATAGCCCAGCGCGATCGCGGTCACCAGCGGCAGCGGCCAGCCGATGGCACGCCGGGCGGCCTCCAGCGCCACCACAATCAGCAGCAAGCCCACCGCCATCTGCAGGGGGGTGTCGATAAAGCCGTACTGGCCGCTCAGGGCGTCCTCGTTCAAGGCGATATAACCGCAGGCGGCGATACCGAGGGCGGTCAGCCCCAGGCCGCTGATGCGCTGCCACGGCGTGCGGGCGGCAAACACCAGCACCCAGGGCAACACCAGCGCCATGTGCAGTGGCCGACTGATCAGTGCCGGCGTCAGGCCGTGGAAGATCAACCCCAGGTGAAACACCACCGACAGGGCACCGAGCGCGATCCACAACGGGGCACCCGGCCACGGCGAACGCACAGGGTCACGCGCGTCGGCCGCTGCGGCCGACGATGAAGCGTCGCTTGAGTTCATGAATTCAGCACATCATCGATGAAACGGAGCGGGCCCACAGGGGCCCGCCGGGTCGAGATCTGGACAGGATCGTCTCAGCGCAGGGCCTCAGGCACCTTCACGTCGACCTCGTCGTAATAGCGCAGGGCGCCGGGGTGCAGCGGACCCTCGAGGTTGGTCAGCATCTGCGGCGAGATCGCCTGCCACCAGGGCGAGGTCTCGGCCATGGCCTCGCGGCGCTCCCAGAAGGTCCTGGTCAGGGTGTAGGCGGTGTCCTCGTCCATCGCGCTGGTGGTGTAGGCCACCACCGGCAGCGAGGTGGTCAGCACGTCCTCGTCGATACCGGCGTAGGTGCCGGCGGGGATGGTCTGGGGCGCGGCGCCGGTGGCCTCGACCTGTGCTTCGGTGAACGACACCAGGCCGACATCATGGCTCGCGGCGGTCTCGATCACGTTGGGTGCGGGAAAGGAACTGGCGGTGGCGAAGGCGTCGATCTGGCCGTTCTTGAGCGCGTCGGGGGCGCTGCCCAAGTCGGCGTCGTCGACCTCGACCTGGTCGGCGAGGTCGAACAGCTCGAGATAGCGTGCGGCCTCGCGGGCACCGAAGGAGCCCTGGCCGATCAGCAGGTGCTTGCCGGCCAGTTCATCGATGCCGAGGGTGTCCTGCTCGCCCGCCACCACGAAGTGCATGGTCAGCGAGGGAATCGGGAAGAGTGCACGAATGTCCTGCAAGCGCGGATGGTTGCGACTCTCGAAGGGGCCGGTACCCTCGCGGGCGCGGGTCACCAGGCCGGGCGGCGAGGTGAAGACGTAGTTGCCGGGACGCGCCATCACCTCCATGACGTTCTGCACCGAGCCTTGGCTCTCTTCCAGGGTCAGGGTCATGTCACCCTCTGTGCCGGCCTTGATCGCCTCGGACAGCTCCACTCCCATCTGGTAGTAGGCGGTACCGGCGGAGGCGGACTTGTAGGTCAGGCGGGTCTGGGCGTGGGCGCTTGCGGCGGTCAGCACCATGCTACCGGCGAGCACAGCCGTCAGGGCCTTGAGGCCACGGCTTCGAAGATGACGCATTGAGGGAGTCTCCAGTCGACAGCGGGCGTGGCCAGTGCCTCGTTTTGCTTATGCTCCCGCCAGGCTTCAGGACCTGGCGGAAATGGCCGGCCAACAGCATATTCGACTGGCGTGATTCGTGCCACGGCGCCAAGACACTCGTGGCCCCGTGAAAAAGTCGCGGGCGCCGAGCATAGCGACGCCCGTGGCCAACGATGCCAGCCGCCTGCGCCATCAGGGCAAGCAGCGTGACACCAGTTTCAGCGGTAGAAGGCGGGACGCTCGGCCAGCGCGATCGGCTCGACCTGCTGCGAATGCCGCGCCTTGACGCAGGCGTCACTGGTCACCGCCGCCACATAGCCATCCCAGGCGGTAGGGCCATGACGCTCGCCCTTGGCGGTGGCATCAACCCACTCCTGAAACTCCACATCGAAGGCGTCGATAAAGCGATCCTTCCAGTGGGTGATCACGCCCAGGGAATCCCGTGCGCTGTGACGCAGCGGCACGCTCGCCGGTTGCGGCAGATCGGCAACGCCGCTCTCCCCCACCAGTTCGCAGCGAATGTCATAGCCGTACTGGCAGTTGAGGAAGCTCTCGATGGTGATGACCATGCCCTTGCGGGTGCGCAGGATGATCAGCGAGGGGTCCTGCAGATCACCCTCCACCAGGCTGGAAACCCGCGGCTGGATGACCTGGGCGCTGACGTAGTCGTCCTCCAGCAGCCAGCGCATCACGTCGAACTCGTGGACGCAGGAATCGATCAGGCCCGCATCGCCGGAGAAGTTGGCCTGGGCATTGCGATGCGCACACTTGGCGATCAGCGGCTGGCCGATGCCACCCTCGTCGAGCAGCGCCTTCAGCTGGCGGTATGCCCAGTCGAAACGGCGCATGAAGCCTACCTGGACCAGCGCACGACCCGAGGCAATCTCGGCCTCGACGATACGCAGGCAGCCCTCGGCGGTGGTGGCCAGGGGTTTTTCGCAGAATACCGGCTTGCCCGCCTCGATGGCGGCCAGCACGAATTCCTCGTGGGTCGGTCCCCAGGAGGTCACCACCACGGCGTCGACCTCGGCGGCGTTGATGACGTCGTGGCCGCTGGCATAGGCCCTGGCCTCGATGCCGACCTCGTCGATGGCGGCCTGCGCCTGCTCAAGGCCGACATCACTGGCGGCCACCACCCTCGCACCCTTGAGGGTATGGTTCAGCCGGCGCATATGTTCCTTGCCGATGGCTCCGGTACCGATGATGCCGATAGATAGCGTCATGTCTGGCTCCTTTCTGTTATTGACCACTTGTTGAAATCGCACCTGCTGCCCTCCCATGGGTCGAAAACGTCATATGGGCAGCGTCGAGGCTCGACCAGCGTCGTGGCGCTGGTGCCAGAGCCAGGTGGCATGGCCGCCCGATCGCTCGGGCGGCCATGTCACTTATCCTTGTTGAGGGTTGGGGTCATCACACATGGGGATCGTCTGCGGCAAGCGCCGCCGCCGGGCGACGACGATGAATCCAGATCGAGGCGCACACGAAGTACACCAGCGACAGCGGAATCACCAGCCACTTGAAGGTTTCCACGTAGTCGACGACAGCGGCGTTGTCACCGGTCCAGGACCATAGCGCCACGGCGATGATGGTCACCAGACAGGCAAACGAGATCAGGTACAGCGGATCACGACGATTGACCGCGGGCTGCGCCTGGGGCGACTCGCCGGGCAGTTCCGGCGGATCCACCGGACCATAGGCCTCTTCGTAGTAGTCGATACCGGACTCGGTGTTCGCGCCCATCCGGCGGCACAGCAGCGGGTAGAGCAGAAAGCTCAGGGTCCACACCGGGAGAAACACGACAAACAGATGCACCTGGGGCAGGGCAATGAGCACGACGCCGAGGATCACCCCGATGGCCCAGGTCAGCATGGCCGGACGATTGTCCTCGAGTCCCTGATGTTCGCGCCACAGCGGGCGGATCGACAGGCGCGGCAGCAGGAAATGCTCGGCGGCGATGATCGCGCCGATGGGGGCCATCATCATCACGAAGTAGGACAGGACGTTGAGCAGCGAACCGAAGACGAACGGGAAGCAGGCGACGACCGTGGTGGCAGCCCCCACCACCAGGGCAACGTTGAACGGCTTGTGACGATGGAACACCGCCTGAAACGCCAGCCCGGAGCGATAGAGGCTGGGGATCGAAGTGGTCCAGCCGGCGATCACTACCGCCACCAGCCCCATGGCGCCGAGCAGACGGAAGGCGATGGCGCCCGGATCAAGATCGACCATGGCTTCCTTGAGCAGCATCGCCGAGGTGGCGCCAAGGATGCCCGCACAGACCCAGGCCATGAAGTGGCCGATGTACATGCCAGAGGCTGAAAAGTAGCCGTAGGAGGACTTGCGCGCGAAGCGCAGGATGCTCATGTCGCTCATGCCGAGGTGCATCGGCAGGTTGATGCCCCAGGCCCAGGCGGCGATGACCCACATGTTGATGCCAGGCTCGCCTTCGGGAGTAACGCCGGTCCACACCAGTGCACCGAGCACGTTGCCCAGGCCATCGATGCCTTGCTCGGCGCCCAGGTGGGTGACGATGGGGATCGACAGGATACCGCTGACCAGGAACATGATCGCCATCCAGGGCGCGCATACGGTGGAAAAGTTGGCGATGCGCTTGAAGCCCTTGAGGGTCAGCCAGACGGTAAAGGCGCCGACCAGCAGCGCCAGGATCACGAAGCTGGCACTGGTGGGATAGAGTCCCACCTGGGGCGGAATATCGGTCAGCACCCGGAAGGCCGAGGCCGAGACCGTGATCATGGCGCCGGCGATGACGGCGTAGAAGACACCATTGAGGATGTTGTAGACGGTGGAGATCTTCTTGCCGGCAAGCCGGGCCAGGAACCAGTACACCGTCATGCGGGTGCGGGTAGCCACCGGACTGCAGATCCAGGCCCAGGACAGCACCGCCATGAAATTACCGAGAATCAGGCCCCAGATCAGATCACCGGTGGAAACACCTAAGGTGACCAGCGCTGCGCCGATGACGAATTCGGTGCCGGCCACGTGCTCACCGGAGTAGGCCCCGAGAAAGTACTTGCCGCTCAACTGCCGGCTGGGGGGAATGCGTTGATATTCGAGCTCTTCGCTCTGGGCGTTGTCGTCCGCTGTCGCGGTCGCCTGCGCCCCTGCCGCTTCTGTGCTCATAACGTTGTCCACTTGTTATTGGAGGATCGATGGCCCTTGTGACCGGTTGCAAACGGTCAGGACTCCAACCTCGGCGGTCCATGCTTTTCCAGGGCCCGCACCAAATGAAACATACATTCCGAAAGAAAAAAACAACAAACCAAACGTTCTATACTTTAGTCGACTCGAACGCCTGATCCGACAAAATTGTAAATAACGTAATCCATGACGACACCTTTAACTGAATTGGCGCACACAAACATCATCTATCCGCCTTAACCACTCGCTCCAGTCCCACGCTTCAACACCTGCCGCGATAGCCAAAAAGAAGGCGCCGGATTCGGCGCCTTGGCAAGCGTGAAACGGCGCAACCGGATAGCATCCGCCCCCGGTACGCCGCAGCATCGCCGACGGGACAGGGCACCAACGCCGAAGCGGGACGCTTGATGCATCGCCAAGGCGACACACGCACCGCTACGGCGTCATACGCAGTCACAGGACCACAGGTACAGCTACAGCTACAGCGTCGGCATGGTGAAGTGACCGCCGCTATCACGGACCTCGCTGGGCCAGCGCTGGGTGATGGTCTTCATGCGGGTGTAGAAGCGCACGCCGTCGGGGCCATGCATATGCAGCGGGCCGAACAGCGAGCGCTTCCAGCCGCCAAAGCTGTGAAAGGCCATGGGCACCGGGATCGGCACGTTGACGCCGACCATACCGACCTGAATGCGCTCGCAGTACTGGCGAGCGGCGGCGCCGTCACGGGTGAAGATGGCGGTACCATTGCCGTATTCGTGGTCGTTGACCATGGCCAGGGCGTCTTCGAAGCTGTCGACGCGGGCGATCGCCAGCACCGGGCCGAAGATTTCCTCACGGTGGATGCGCATGCCCGGCGTGACGTGGTCGAACAGCGAACCACCGACGAAGAAGCCATTGCCGGCGTTGTCGATAGTCGCCTCGCGTCCGTCCACCACCAGCTCGGCGCCCTCGTCGACGCCGGCCTGGATATAGCCGACCACCTTGTCCAGGTGAGCGCGGGTGACCAGCGGCCCCATGTCGTGGTCCGGCCCATCCTTGATGCCGGGGCCGACGCTCAGCGTCCGCAGCCGTTCGACCAGCTTGGCGCGCAACCGCTCGGCGGTCTCCTCGCCCACCGGCACCGCCACCGAGATTGCCATGCAGCGCTCGCCAGCGCTGCCGTAGGCCGCGCCCATCAACGCATCCACCGCCTGGTCGAGGTCGGCATCGGGCATCACCACCATGTGGTTCTTGGCGCCGCCCAGCGCCTGAACCCGCTTGCCGTGGGCAGACGCCGTGGCGTAGATGTATTCGGCGATGGGCGTCGAGCCGACGAAGCTGACCGCCTGCACCCGCTCATCGGTGAGCAGCACGTCCACGCTCTCCTTGTCGCCATTGACTACGTTGAACACGCCGTCCGGCAGGCCGGCTTGCTTGAGCAGCTCAGCCAGGCGCATCGGCGTGGACGGATCCTTCTCCGATGGCTTCATCACGAAGGTGTTACCGCAGGCCAGCGCCACCGGGAACATCCACATCGGTACCATGGCCGGGAAGTTGAACGGCGAGATGCCGGCGCACACGCCCAGCGGCTGCATCAGCGAGAAGCTGTCGACACCGGTGCCGACGTTGAGGGAATGTTCACCCTTCTGCAGGTGCGGTATGCCGCAGGCGAATTCCACCACCTCGAGCCCGCGTGTCAGCTCGCCCTTGGCGTCGGAGAACACCTTGCCGTGCTCGGAGGAAATCAGTCGCGCGATCTCGTCGGCGTGCTCTTCCACCAGCGCCTTGAACTTGAACAGAATGCGTGAACGCTTGAGCGGTGACATCTTGGCCCAGCCGGGGAAGGCCTCGTCAGCGACGCGGATGGCGTCGCGGGTCTCGTCGGCGCTGGACAGTGCTACCTGACGTGTCACCTCGCCGCTGGCCGGGTCGAAGACCTCGGCAGTGCGGCCACTGTGGCTGGCCTGGGGCTGGCCAGCGATAAAGTTGCCCAGAATGGTCATGCGGTGCTCCTGATACAAAGAGTTATCGAACAGATGGCTGAAGACATCGGCACGGGGGGCGCCGTCACGAGGCCAGGGCCAGCCCGGCCTCGTCGCAGCAGCGTGCAAGATGGTCATAGCCCTTGCGGGCATAGGTCAGTGGATGGGCCACGGCGGGATCCTGCTCGGCCTCCACCACCACCCAGCCCTGGTAGTCGTGCGCGACCAGCCCCTGGAACAACCGGCCATAGTCGATGAAGCCATCACCGGGCACGGTGAACATGCCGTCCAGTACCCCTTCCAGGAAGCTCCGGTTGCGGTTGCGCACATCGGCCAGCACCTCGGCACGGATATCCTTGCAGTGCACATGGTTGACGCGTGCAGCGTGACGCTCGAGCACGCCGAACGGATCGCCACCGGCGGCCACCAGGTGGCCGGTGTCCAGCAGCAGGCCCAGCGCCGGTCCGGTGTTCGCCATCAGCCGGTCGATGTCGGCCTCGGATTCCACCAGCGTTCCCAGATGGTGGTGATAGGCGATCTGCACGCCCTCGCGCTGGCAGTGTTCGGCCACCTGGTCAAGGCGCTCGGTAAACAGCGTCCATTCCTCGTCGCTCATGGTGGGGCGATGGCTCAGCGGTACCCCCATCTGTCCATGCACGCAGCGCGAGACCTCGCAGAACACCATGACCCTGGCGCCGAGCGCCTTGAGCAGTTCCAGATGGGGCGTCAGCGCTGCGATTTCTTCCTCGGCGCTGCGGGTCAAAAGCTCGGCGCTGTACCAGCCTGACACCAGCGACAGTTGGTGACGCTCGAGGATCGGCCCCAGGGTGGCGGCGTCGCGGGGGAACTTGTGGCCCAGCTCGAAGCCGTCGAAACCGGCCTCTCGTCCCTCGGCGAGGCAGGTCTCCAGCGGGGTGTCTCCGCCCAGCGAGGGCAGGTCATCATTGGTCCAGGTCAGGGGGTTGATGCCCAGTCTTATGCTCATGGCGTCCTCCGGCGTTCGGTGCTCCAGGCGCCGGCGCGCCTGGAATATCTGGTTGTTATGGCAGGGCGGATTCGGGCCTAGAGATTTCTGGCCTGACGCGCCTTGTGGGACTGATAGCGCTCGCGGGCGTCCACCACTTCCTGACGCGGCGAGACTTCAGGCACCGCCACGTCCCACCAGGCACCACCTTCCTTGGTGTCGTTGAGGCCATCGGTGTCGATGGCGATCACATAGCTGATGTCGGACGCCCTGGCGCGCACGAGCGCCTGCTCAAGCTCGGCGATATTGGCGACCTTCTCGCTATTGGCGCCCAGGGCGGCGGCGTGGGCGGCGAAGTCGGTCTTGGGCGCGCCGGCCTCGACGCTCAGGCAGTCCTCCAGCCGGTTGTTGAAGCCGGGGCCGCCGCAGAATTGCTGAAGTCGATGGATGCAGCCATAGCCGCGATTGTCGAGCACCACCGCGATGATCTTGTGCCCCAGCATTACCGAGGTGGCGATCTCCGAGTTCATCATCAGGTAGGAGCCGTCACCGACCATCACGAACACCTCTGAATCGGGCAGCGCCATCTTGGTGCCGAGGCCTCCGGCAAGTTCGTAGCCCATGCAGGAGTAGCCGTATTCCATGTGGTAGCCGCGATCGAAGCGAGTACGCCACAGTTTCTGCAGCTCGCCCGGCAGGCCACCCGCGGCACACACCACGATGTCGCGTTCGCCGGCAGCGCGGTTGACCGCCCCCACCACCTCGGCGTCACAGGGCAGCCCGGTGCCGCGATCCTGGGTCACCCGTTCCACGGTGGCATTCCAGTCGTCGCGCAGCGCGGCCGCCCGCTCGCTCCAGGACGAGGCCGGCCGCCACGGGTCGGTGCCCTGCTCGAGCCCGTCCTTCAGGCTGACAAGGCTCAAGCGGGCATCGCCCACCAGCGGCTGGGCGTAGTGCTTGACCGCATCGAAGGAGGCCACGTTGAGACACAGTATCTTCGCCTCGGGGTTGATCAGCGCCCGGGAGCCAGAGGCGAAATCGCCAAGCCGGGTGCCCACGGCGATGATCAGATCCGCTTCCTGGGCCAAGCTGTTGGCGGCGGCTGAACCGGTCACACCCAGGGTGCCGACGTTGCTGGCATGGTCCCAGGGCAGCGCGCCCTTGCCCGCCTGGGTCTCGGTCACTGGCACCTGGTAGCGGCTGACGAAGGCGTCGAGCTCAGCCAGCGCCTCGGCGTAGTGGACGCCGCCACCGGCCACCAGCAGCGGTCGCTCGGCCGAGCGGATCAAGGCGATGGCATCGTCGAGCTCGCGCGGGTCGGCGGCCTGACGGCGCAGGTGGTGTACCTTCTCGGCAAAGAAATGCTCGGGATAGTCGTAGGCCTCGGTCTGGATGTCCTGGGGCAGCGCCAGGGTCACCGGACCACACTCCACCGGGTCAGTCAGCACTCGCATCGCCTGGGGCAGCGACGTCAGCAGTTGCTCCGGCCGGGTGATGCGATCGAAGAAGCGACTCACCGGCTTGAAGCAGTCGTTGGAGGTCAGGGTGTGGTCGTGGAAGTTCTCGACCTGCTGCAGCACCGGATCGGGCTTGCGCGTGGCGAAGGTGTCGCCCGGCAGCAGCAGTAGCGGCAGTCGATTGACGTGGGCCACCGCCGCCGCGGTTACCATGTTCACCGAACCAGGACCGGCGGAGGCGGTACAGGCCATCACCTGGCGCCGATTGAGCGTCTTGGTGAAGGCAATGGCGGCGTGGCACATGGCCTGCTCGTTGTGGGCGCGGTAGGTCGGCAGCGTCTCACGGGCCTGATACAGCGCCTCGCCGAGGCCGGCCACGTTGCCGTGGCCGAAGATCGCCCAGACGCCGGGAAACAGCGGCTTGATCTGGCCGGCGACGTTCACCTTCTGGGCCTGCATGTAGCGGATCACCGCCTGGGACATGGTCAGTCGAATCGTGGACATGGCAATGCTCTCGGAGATGGCTACCGGGTCCTGAGGGGACCCGGATTATCGTTATCTTGGTCATGGTCTGGGAGCGCTACCACGCTCACCCCCATTTCGCTCATTCTCGTTCAGACGCTCTGGCGTTCTTTCCAGCAGTCCACCAGTTCGCGGTAATTGGCGACGACATCGTCGATCAGCGCCTGGTCGTCGGCCTCGCCGGCGAGCCAGCGACGGCTGGGCTCGGCAAAGATCGAGCGCCCCACCGCGAAGCCCTTGCACACGTCGAACCCGGCGCTGTCCATGAAGCCCTTCTTGAGCGTCTCGAGGGGCGCATCGAGCCCCAGCATCACCACGCCGCGACAGTGAGGGGCGCGTCGAGCCAGCAGCACGCTGATGCGCTCCCAGGCCGCGGGGGTCTGCGGCGGCAGCTTCCACCAGTCGGGATAGACGCCGAGGTTGTAAAAGCGCTGCATGGCGTTGAGAAAGGTATCGTCATCGCTTTGCTGATCCTTGGGCGGAATGATCTCGAGCAGCAGCTCGTGCCCGGTCCTGAGGCAGGCGTCATACAGCTCCACCACCTGGCGCTCCTGGGTGCGGCGCAGGTCGAGCTGGTCCTCCGGGTGGTAGAACACCAGGCACTTGACGATGTGCTCGCGTGGCCAGGCGGCCAGTCGGGCACCGATATTGCGCCCGCCTTCCAGCTCGATGGGACGCGAGCTCGGCAACTCCACCGGGCGGCCAATCCACCAGCCGCGCCCGGTCACGTCATTGAGTGCATCCTGACCGTAGGTGTCGTCGATCAGCACGCCCATCTGGCTGTCACCGATATGTCCGGCGCCCTGCTCCGCCGCCTGCACCAGCAGCCGTTTCAACGTCTTGATCCTTCCGGGGTCGGCGCCAACCTCCCGGGCCATGTCGTAGAATTGCTTGCGATGGTCGAAGGCCAGCACGCACAGATCCGACCACTGCGTCGGGCTACGCTGGGTGGTGACCCGGTGCAGGTGGTTGAGCCGCGTGTCCAGGTCGGGACGCGGGATATCCTCGGCGCGACTCAGGTAGTCGTCGAGTTCCTCGCTGCTGGGAATCGCCGGGGCACAGCCGTGGCGGGAGACCACCAGGGCCCCGCAGGCGTTGGCGTAGGCACAGCTTTGCTCATGACTTTCACCGTTGAGCCAGCCGCGCAGAAAACCGCTGAGGAAGGCGTCACCGGCACCCAGCACATTGAGCACCTCGACACGCACCCCGGTGAATACCTCGAACTCGGACTCGCTGTCGGGAATCTCACCGTCGAGCACGGTGCAGCCCTGCGCGCCCAGCTTGAGCACGATGGTGGCATCGCTCAGCTCGCGAATACGCTTGAGCGCGGTGATGGTGTCGGTGCTGCCACCGGCGATGTGGACCTCTTCCTCGGTGCCGACCACCAGGTCCAGGTCCGGCAGAATGGTCTGCAGGTGGGCGCTGACACCATCATCGGAGATAAAGCGGGTCTCGCCGTCACCCAGCGAGGTCAGGCCCCACAGCACCGGACGATAGTCGATATCGAGAATCACCTTGGTGCCGGCCGCCTTGGCGTATTCGATGGCGGTCTTGCTGGCCTGATAGGTGCCGTCGGTGGAGAAATGGGTACCGGTGATCAACAGCGCCCGACTGGAGGCGATGAACTCGGGATCCATGTCATCGGCACTGATCGCCATGTCGGCGCAATTGTCGCGATAGAAGATCAGCGGAAAGGTGTCCTGATCCTTGATGCCCAGGATCACCAGACCGGTGAGTCGTTCCTGGTCGGTGATGACCTGACTGACGTCCACGCCCACCCGGGCCAGTTCCTCGCGTACGAAGCGCCCCATGTGCTCGTCGCCGACCCGCGTCAACATGGAAGACTTCAGCCCCATGCGAGCGGTACCGTAGGCGATATTGGCCGACGAGCCGCCGAGGTACTTGTTGAAGGACGACATGTCCTCAAGCCGGCTGCCGATCTGTTCGCCGTAGAAATCCACGGCCGCTCGGCCCAGGCAGATTAGGTCCAGCGTCTTGTTGGTGGTCATGGCGTCACCCTGGTGTGGTCACGATAAGCCGTGCTCTGCCCGTGACGGGCGTCCCGACGACTTTGGATTGTTCGTTCTATTTGAATCCATGATAGAACTGATATTCCACTCGTTCAATCTCTGGAACAACCGATTCAGTTCATCTTTGGTCGTAGCAGTGTCCGGGAAGCACGGGAGCCTGCCGTCACGCTCCCGGGGGGCAAGTCGCCCCACCCGGTGGCGCCGGACAGGGCGTGGAGGTAGCGCGGCCAGGACGAGCCTCAGCGTGGGTTGAAGTAGGTATCGACGTAGCGCTGGATCTCCTGGCGCATAAAGCGCGAGGAGTCTTCGGCGCGCTCTTCCCAGGCGAACACACAGGCGGTCATGATGCCGTCGAAGCCGACCTCGGCCAGCGTCTTGAAGAACAGATCCCAGTCGATCTCGCCCTGGCCGATATCCAGATGCTGGTGGATGCGGGCGGTGGAGCCCGGCGGATTGATGATGTAGCGCAGCCCCGACGATCCCCTGTGATTGAAGGTATCCGCCACGTGGACGTGGGCCAGCACCGGGGCGCTGTCACGGATCATCTGCGCCATGTCATCGCCAAAGTGGAAGGTATGGGGTGCGCAGTAGAGAAACTTCACGTTGTCCGAGTCGATAGTACGAATCATGTCCACCGCCGGGTGCAGCGTCTCGACAAAGTCATCCGGGTGTGGCTCGACGTTGAGCTGGATGCCTTCGCGCTCGAAGATCGGTACCAGCTCCTCCATCGAGCGCCACCAGGCGGCCTCGCTGGATTCGGTGGTGGCGCCGCCATGGCAGCAGGCTGAGCAACTGCCACGCTCGGGGTGCGGGCCACGACCGAACTCGGAGTTCATGGTGTCCACCCCCATTTCCACCGCCACCTCGATGGCCTTCTTCCAGTACTTCACCGCCGCCTGGCGCTCGTCCTCGTGGGGACTGGCCCAGCGGAACATCGGCAGCAGCGAGGCGATCTCGACCTCGCTGTCCTTGAGCGCCTGCTTGAAGGAGCGCAGGCGGGACGGGAACACCCGGGGGTGGACGAACCAGTCGAAGAAGTCATCCCGGGGCGACAGCTCGAGATAGTCGTATCCCAGGTCCTTGGCCAGGCGCGGCAGCTTTTCCAGGGGCACGTGGCGATGCATGAAGGGGTCGAGGGCGATTTTCATGGAAGTCTCCTTATCATTGTTCACGCTCAGGTTCAGGACGTTGTCACTGAACCAGGTGGGTGGCGTTCAGCTCGACGCTGGAGGATCGCAGCGTGGTCAACCTAGATGGATGTAGCGGTCACGGCGGCGATTCAGGCCACTCCATCGCGGATGACGTCAATGCTGCGCGCGAGGGCATCCGCCGGATCCTGAAGCGCGTGTACCGACTCGGCGAAGGGCTCGAAGGACAGGTAACCGCGATAACCATCGGCGAGCAGGCGACGCACCTGTTCGACGTTGTCGAGGCGATCGCTCTCACCCACCAGCACCCGGTCGCCGTCGAGCATGGCGTCGAAGGTCAGCGTCGGATCCTCGACGCCGGACAGGTGAACCAGGCCGGTGCGCGCGACGAACAGTGCCGCTTCACCGGCCCCTCGGTGGTGAAAGGTGTCGTGCACCAGCGAAAAGCGCGCCGGCTCCGATGGCCCCAGGATGGCGACGGCCTCGTCGATGGCGGCCAAAGCGTCAGCCTTGAGTCGCAACGACGAGCGAGGAAAGCCCAGTGGCTCGACGAACCCCACGAGCCCGTGACGACCAAGGATTGGCCCCAGCTCCACCAGCGCCTTGGTCACATCGGTGGCTGTTGGTGCCTCGTCGGGCGCGGCGACCAGCGGACACAGCACCAGACCCCGGGCGCCCGCCGCCGCTGCCCGTTCGGCCAGGTGCTCGGCCTGAACGGCGCGCTCCTTGTCCCACACATTGAACGGATACAGCGCATTGACGCTGAGCACGCTCAGACGCAGCTCCCGGGCCAGCTCTCCGGCGGCAACGGCCTGCTCGAGGGTCGCCAGGCTGTTGTCGCCGACGTCGTTGCGCAGCTCCACCGCGTCGATGCCGAGCTCGGCGGCCAGGCGCATCAGCTGCTCGATGGAGTAGCGAGGACAGACCATATGGTTAAGGGCAAAGTGCAGTGATCGAGATGGCATGGGGCGCTCCCTGAGCCGAGGAGAAGGTGCCGGAAACGTCACATCAGAACTGTTTGCAACCGGTTAGGTCGCACTTTAGAACAAAAATTCCCAAGGTCAAATAGAGGGAATGTTTCCTCCTTAGATGCCTTGGCATTCAGCTGATTGTGGCTTTTTCCCGCTAATCAATCATCTGGGCTCGGCTTCGAGCCCACGAAGACCGACGGCGTGGCCGCAACTTGTCGACCAAAGTACAAGGCGACCCTCCCCCTCCAGGGGAACAATGATAGCCTTGGCACTGAATGAAACGTTCCATTCGGACGTTCTATACTAAAGCATAAATGGAATTTTTATTCCCAATTGACTAGGGTGATCCCAGACGACGGCCAACGCTGGGCAACACCCTGCAACCGAGTGAACCGCCATGGCAGAGCTACCTCAGGATTTCAGCGCGCTGGAAGCGCAGATCACCGAGCAGTACCCCGACCTCAGCCGTCGCCTGCAGCAGACGGCGCGTTTTCTGCTCGATCACCCGCAGGAAGTAGCCTTTTCCACCGTGGCGAGGCTGGCCGAGCAGGCGGGCGTCACGCCGTCCACGCTGATTCGCTTTGCCAACAGCCTTGGGTTCAAGGGCTTCTCGGACATGCAGAAGCTGTTTCGCTCACGCCTGGTGGATGAGTTGCCCAACTACTCAGAGCGCATCCACGCGGTGCGCTCCGCCACCGGCGAGACCCCCAGCGGCTCTCAACTGCTGTGGGAATTTGCCGAAGCCAACCGGGAAATGCTCGAGCAACTCCCCGGGCGTACCGACCCGCGCCAGCTGGAGAGCGCGCTGGACCTTCTGGAAGGCGCCGAGGCGGTGCACCTGATGGGCATGCGCCGCACCTTCCCGGTGGCAAGCTACCTGCAGTACGCACTCAACCACGTCGACAAACGCTGCTTCTTGATCAATGCCCTGGGCGGTATGCATCAGGAACAGGCACGGGCCATCGGTCCCCGCGACGCCCTGCTGGCGGTGAGCTTCTCGCCCTACGCATCGGAAACCCGCGAAGTAGCCGAACAGACCCGTGATAAAGGCGTGCCGGTGGTTGCCATCACCGATTCCACCCTGAGCCCGCTGGCCCGCGTCGCCGACGTGACCCTGGTGGTACAGGAAGCGGAAGTGAAGAGCTTCCGCGGCCTCACCGCCACCCTGTGCCTGGCCCAGAGCATGGCCATCGCCCTGGGCGTGCGCCAGGACAGCGCCGCCGACAAGGGCTCGTCTCCCGAGGCCCCCGCCTCGGGCTAGCCGCCAGCTCGCCCCTCGACACTCTGGCCCGCCCACGCCCCGCGCCCTGCGCGACCGGGCAGGCCACCAACAGGAGATCCTGTCCATGACATCGCTTCTTGTACGCCCCCAGAGCCCCGACGCCGACGGCAAGGTGCTGGAAGTCACCCCGCAATCCGCTGGCTGGGACCACGTCGGCTTTCGTGTCCACCGGCTGCAAAAGGGCCAGCGTCTGAGCGGCGAGACCGGCTCACGCGAACACTGCCTGGTGCTGTTGAGCGGACGCGCCACCGTCGCCGGCGCCGGCGAACGCTGGGAGGACATCGGCGAGCGCATGGACATCTTCGACAAGGTGCCACCCTACTCGGTCTACCTGCCCGATGGAGCGGACTTCGAGGTCGAGGCACTGACCGATCTCGAGATCGCGGTGTGCAGCGCACCGGGCCACGGCAACCACAAGGCCAGGCTGATCGCGCCACAGCAGGTCAAGTGCTCCACCCGCGGCGGCGGCACCAACACTCGCCATATCCATGACATCCTGCCGGAGACCGAACCCGCCGACGGCCTGCTGGTGGTCGAGGTCTACACACCGCCAGGCAACTGGTCGAGCTATCCGCCCCACAAGC
The DNA here is from genome assembly GCF_003856855.1 of Halomonas sp. YLB-10. NCBI lineage: Bacteria > Pseudomonadati > Pseudomonadota > Gammaproteobacteria > Oceanospirillales > Halomonadaceae > Halomonas > Halomonas sp. YLB-10. The sequence continues at coordinate 82,431 of NZ_RRCU01000009.1, read as the reverse complement.
ACGACGTCGACAATCTGCCCGAGGAGTCGATCCTCGAGGAAACCTACTACCACCGGCTGAATCCGAGCCAGGGCTTCGCCTTTCAGCGGGTCTACACCGATGACCGCTCGCTGGACGAGACCATGGCGGTAGACAATGGCTGCTGCGTGATGGTGCCTCGGGGCTACCACCCGGTGGGTGCTCCTCACGGCTACGAGCTTTACTACCTCAACGTGATGGCCGGTCCCAAGCGCGAATGGAAGTTCAAGAACGACCCTGAACACGAGTGGATCGTGCAGCAACAGTAACCGTACAAACTCCGCCGATTCCGGCAGCCCAGGTAAGGGGCTGGCGTCATCGGCGGACCAAGGAACGTCTCTCTCTTTGCCCCGCCACCGGCGGGGCTTTTTTATGGTGCATCGCTTCCCTTTTCCGCCAGCCGCAGGCATGTCAGCCGCGGACAGGCCATCTTGGCAGCACCCTTGACCAGCATATTCATATCGCTAACGACTGATGGTCTGCTTCAGTGCATCGATCGACGACTGGATACCGGCCTCGGTGGACATGGTGAAGTCCTCCATCTCGAGGCTGACCCAGTCGTTGTAGCCCTGCATCCGCACCACCGAGAAGAACTCCTTCCACCACTGAAGGTCATGTCCCGCCCCCACCGCCACATAGTTCCAGGCGCGATTGGCGACGTCGGTGACCTCGGCGAGCTCGAGCAGACCGTTGACATCGGCCAGCCCCCGCTCGATGCGGGTATCCTTGCCGTGGCAGTGGTGGATGGCATCGCCCAGTGCCCTGGCCGCGGCGATCGGGCAGGCCCCCATCCAGAACAGGTGCGAAGGGTCCAGGTTCATGCCGACCTTGGGCCCGACCTCGTCACGCAGGCGAAACAGGGTCTGGGGGTTCCACACCAGCATCGCCGAAAAATTTTCCAGCGCGAATCGCTCGACACCGACCTCATCGGCCAGCCTCACCAGGCCGTGCCAGTAAGGAAAGGCGCAGTCTTCCCACTGGTACCGATCGCGCTCGGGCATCTCATCGGGCCAGCTCCTGGTGTAGACGAGCCAATTGGGCACGCTGTCCCCCGGCGCCGCCGCCGGCAGGCCCGACATGGTGACGATGCGCTTGACCCCGATCTCACCGGCGAGCCGGATGGTCTTTTCGATCTCACCTCGGTGGCGCTCGCCGAGTTCCCCCGGGTCGAGCGGATTGCCGGAACAGTTCAAGGTGGCGATCTTCAGTCCCCGGGCGTCGATCTCCTTCAGGCGTGAGGCCAGCAGGCTTCTATCGGCGAGCAGTTCGTCGGCACGAAAATGCGGCGCCGGCGACCAGCCACCACCGGTCATCTCGATACCTTCCACCCCGAGCGCCACGCACTTGTCGAGCATCTCGGTAAAGCTGAGGTCCGCCATCACATCGGTACAGATGGAGAGCTTCATGGCGTTGTCCTTGTCATATGGCTGTGTGGTTTCGCCGTTGCTCGGGTGGACGCATCGGCGGCGGCGCGGGCACAAAGGGCTCTTCCGACGGCGACCTATGCCAACACCTCAAGAGGGTCAACACCGTCATCCGACCCGATGCAACCGGTTGCAAACAGGCCAGCACGAGCCTAGTATGGAATGAAAAATTCCGTCAAGGATCATCGATGAATATTCGTTCCGATCGCGACCAAGGTCGCAAGGTGACCTCCGCCCAGGTGGCCGAACGGGCCGGTGTCTCCAAGTGGACGGTGTCGCGGGCCTTCACTCCCGGCGCCTCGATCTCAGAGAATGCCCGACAGCGCGTGATGGAGGCCGCCGAAGCCCTGGGCTATCGCCCCAACCTGCTGGCACGAAGCCTGACCACAAGACGCACTCAACTGATCGGCGTCGTCGTCGATCAATTCGCCAATCCGCATACCCAGGCGATGCTGAATGCCGCCACCCTGGCGCTGCAACAGCGGGGCCAGCTGTCGATACTCTTGAATATTTCGCCACCAGTGCGCTCCGGTGAGCTGCTCGATATCGCCGAGCGCTTCCAGGTCGACGGGCTGTTGTTTCTCGGCACGGTGCTGAGCGAGGACATCGTGCGTTTTGCTACCGAGCGCCAGCACGTGCCACTGGTGCAGCTGTTTCGTACCACCGAGGTGGATGGGGTGCAGATCGTGGCAATTCAGGAGCATGCGGCTGGCGCGGAAATCGCCCGGCTGCTGCTCGGCGAAGGTCATCGACGGCTGGGCTATCTGGCCGGCCCCGACAGCGGCAGATCACGACTGCCCCGTCTCGACGGCTATCGCCAGACGCTTGAGGATCACGGCCTGACCCTGGCAGCCACGCTGGCTGCCACGGATTATCGCCACGCTCTGGGGTATCAGGCGATGCACGACTACCTGCAAAGGACACCGGCAGAACAGCGCCTGGATGCGCTGTTCTGCGAAAACGACATCCTTGCCATCGGCGCCCTCGATGCCCTGCACCAGGCCGGCCTCGACGGACAGCTGGCGATCGTCGGCTTCGACGATATCGAGCTGGCCGCCTCACCGCGCTACCGTCTGACCAGCTACCAGCCGAACCTCGATGCGGTGGTGGACAGCGCCATCACACACCTGCTCGATCGACGTATCCCTGGTGACCCAACGCTGCTCCCAGGCCGGCTGGTGGTGCGTGACTCTCATCGCTTTGCTGGAAAAGATTGAGTCACTAGCCCAGAGCCCCGGGGCTCACACCTCCTCGACGTAGACCGTGCGCCCCTCGCGACGTGAGATATCCGCCGCCTCGGCCAACCGCAACGCCTCGACGCCATCGGTGATACCGGCGCGGGGCGCGCGGCCTTCCCGCCAGCTCTGGTAGAAGTCGTCAAGCTCGCGGCGATAGGCCTCGGCGTAGCGCTCGAGGAAGAACCAGCGCGGCGCTTCCTCCAGTTGGCCCTGCTTGCCGACGAACTTGAGTCGGGTGTCGCACTCGTTCTGGGCCTGCAACATGCCGTCACTGCCGAAGGCCTCGATGCGCTGGTCGTAGCCGTATACCGCACGCCGAGAATTGCTGATGGTGCACAAGCGCCCCGAGGCCGTCTTCATCACCACCACCGCGCTGTCCACGTCGCCGGCCTCGCCGATGGCCGGGTCCACCAGACAACTGCCGCTGGCGTGGACGCTGACGATGGGCTCATCGAGCAGCCAGCGGGCCATATCAAAGTCGTGGATCATCATGTCGCGGAACAGCCCACCTGACCCTTTGACGTACTCGAGGGGTGGCGGCTCGGGATCGCGACTGGTGATCGCCAGCGTCTCCAGCTTGCCGATGCGGCCCTGCCCCAATTGATCCTTGAGCGCCGAGAACTGCGGGTCATGGCGACGATTGAAGGCCAAGGCGCAGAGGCTTTGCGCCACACGCTCGGCGGTCGCCCGTGAAGCCGCCAGGTCCAGGGCGATGGGCTTCTCGCACAGCATTGCCTTGCCCGCCGATGCGGCGCGCTCCAGGTAGTCGATATGGGTCGCGGTGCTGGAAGCGATCAGCACGGCGTCGATCTCAGGGTCCTCGAACACGTCATCGATGTCCCGAGCCCGGGAGCCGAAGTCCCGCGCCAGGGTCTCGGCGGCCTCGGGGTAGGCATCCACTACCGCCGCCAACGTGACCTCGGGATGGGCGGCGATGGACAGTGCGTGCACCCTGCCGATCCTTCCTGCTCCGATCAATGCCAGTTTCATCGTCTGCTCCTTGTATCCATGTGCATTGCCGCTAAGGGGTATGCCTTGGTGGCTTTCAGGCGAACGGGATTACCACGATCAATCGTCGATCGACAGTGAGACCCCGGCAGCCCCCAAGCCTGTTGCCCAGCCTACGCAAAAAGGAACAAACATTCCGCATAGACCAAAGTATAGAATTTTTGAATTGTTAATTTCTCCCTTGGAATCTACATTTCATAACACGACGAATCGAAACATCCGTCCGCGAGTTCGAAACACGTCCATCAACACCGCGGACGTCTCCGCCCCTACAACAAGACGACCCTCACAAGGAGTCACCATGAGCACCACCGCCTCTCCCACCAGCCAAGATAAGGACGAGCGTCTTGCCCACGTCAGTCCGCTGAAGAAAGCCCTGCACCGACCGGAGTTCGGCTCCGTCGCCGGCGCCCTGCTGGTCATCGTGTTCTTCGCCCTGGTTGCCTCGGGCACCGGCATGTTCTCCGGCGCCGGGGTGATCAACTTCCTCGAAGTCTCTGCCCAGCTCGGCATCCTGGCCGTGGCGGCGGCGCTGTTGATGATCGGTGGCGAGTTCGACCTGTCGATCGGTTCGATGATCGGCTTCGCCGGCATGTTGATCGCCATCCCCGCGGTGCAGTACGGCTGGCCCATCTGGGCGGCGCTGTCCTTCGCCTTCGGCTGCGCCCTGGCGATCGGCGCCCTGAACGGCTGGCTGGTGGTCAAGACCGGACTGCCATCCTTTATCGTCACCCTGGGCTTTCTGTTCATCCTGCGCGGGGTGGCTATCGGCATTCCCCGTCTGATGGCGGATCGCACCCAGATCGGCGGGGTCCATGACGTCATCGGCAACGACTGGTTCGCGGCGCTGTTCAGCGGAGAGGTCGGCGAGGGCTTCTTCCTCTGGCTGTCCGAGATCGGCGTGATCGGTACCAACTTCGCCGGCAATCCCACCGTCAGCGGCATCCCGGTCTCCATCGTGTGGTGGCTCGGCCTGACCGCGCTGGCCACCTGGGTGTTGCTGTTCACCCGCTTCGGCAACTGGATCTTCGCCTGCGGCGGCGACAAGGAAGCGGCACGCAACGTCGGTGTGCCGGTCAATCTGGTCAAGATCGTGCTGTTCATGTTCACCGCCTTCGCCGCCTGCGTGTTCGCCGCCCTGCAGGTGATGGACACCGGCTCGGCCGACTCCATCCGCGGCATCCTCAAGGAGCTCGAGGCGATCATCGCGGTGGTCATCGGCGGCGCCCTGCTCACCGGTGGCTATGGCTCCGCCATCGGCGCCAGCTTCGGTGCGCTGATCTTCGGCATGGTGCAGATGGGCATCTTCTACACCGGCGTCAACACCGACTGGTTCCAGGTATTCCTCGGCGCGATGCTGCTGATCGCGGTGCTGTTCAACAACTACGTGCGTCGCAAGGCGCTGGAGGCCAAGTAATGAACGCTCCCGTCCCGATGATCGAAATGCGCGACGTAGCCAAGCACTTCGGCAGCGTGATCGCCCTGAGCGGCATCTCCATGAAGGTTCACTCCGGCGAGGTCATGTGCCTGCTCGGTGACAACGGCGCCGGCAAGTCGACCCTGATCAAGACCCTCTCGGGGGTCCACGTACCGACCCACGGCGAGTTCTTGGTCGACGGCAAGGAGGCCCACTTCAGCTCGCCCTCGGATGCCCTCGACGCCGGCATCGCCACGGTCTTCCAGGATCTGGCGATGATCCCGCTGATGTCGATCACCCGGAACTTCTTCATGGGCCGCGAGCCCACCAGGGGCTGGGGACCGACCCGTCGCGTCGACTGGACGTTCGCCGATCGCGTCGCCAAGGAAGAGATGGCCAAGATCGGTATCGATGTGCGCGATCCGGCTCAGCCGGTCGGCACCCTTTCCGGTGGCGAGCGCCAGTGCGTGGCCATCGCCCGGGCGGTGTACTTCGGCGCCAAGGTGCTGATCCTCGACGAGCCCACCTCGGCGCTCGGGGTCAAGCAGGCCTCGGTGGTGCTGCGCTACATCGCCAAGGCCCGCGCCGATGGCCTGGCGGTCATCTTCATCACCCACAACGTGCACCACGCCTATCCGGTGGGTGACGCCTTCACCATCCTCAAGCGCGGCTCCAGCTTCGGCACCTTCCGCAAGGACGAGGTCAGCCGTGAGGAAGTGCTCAACATGATGGCCGGTGGCGCCGAGCTCGAGAGCCTGGACGCCGAGCTTGCAGAATTTCAGCGCGCCGACGGCAACGCGAGCGGCAACGGCCAGGCGGCCTGAACAGGGAGAGTTTCCATGCAAGATCGTTCATTCAAAGGTCAGGTGGCCATCGTCACCGGTTCCACCCAGGGACTGGGCGAGGCGGTGGCTCGCCACCTGCTGGGTCGTGGCCTGTCCGGCCTGGTCATCTGCGGGCGCCAGCGGGACAAGGGTGAAGCCCTGGCTCGCGAGCTCGAGGGTCTGGGTGAGGACGCCAAGGTGCTGTTCGTGCCCACCGACATGACCCGGGTCGACGACTGCCGCCGGCTGGTGGCCCAAGCCGACGAGGCCTTCGGGCGCATCGACATGCTGATCAACTGCGCCGGCAACACCGAGCGCGGCACCCTGCTCGACACCGACGAGGCCGCCTACGACCGACTGTTCGCGGTCAACACCAAGGCGCCCTTCTTCCTGATGCAGGAAGCTGCGCGGCGAATGATCCGCGACGGTATCGAAGGCCGCGTGGTCAATATCCTCAGCATGTCCGGCCACGGCGGCCAGCCCTTCATCTGCGCCTACAGCGGCAGCAAGGGGGCGCTGGCCACCCTGACCCGCAACGCCGCCTACTCGCTGCTGCGCAATCGCATCCGCGTCAATGGCCTCAACATCGGCTGGATGAACACCCCGGGCGAACACCGCATCCAGACGGATACCCACGGTGCCGAGGATAACTGGCTGGAAGCGGCCGCCCGCGCGCAGCCCATGGGGCGCCTGCTGGAACCGGAAGAGGTCGCCAGCGCGGTGGCCTTCCTGGCCAGCGACGCCTCGGGAATGATGACCGGGACCATCGTCGACATGGACCAGAGCGTGCTGGGCTGTCACGACAGCGCGCCGCAGCCGCCCGCCGCCATGCGCTGGCCTGACTGAGGAGGACAGACGATGGAGCATTTCATCGATCGAACCCAGCTTGATGTGGCCGCCTTCGAGGCCCTGGTCCAATCGACGACCAATGCCGAAGAACTGCCCCAGGCCGAGCGCATCGTCTCCGGCATCCCGCTCTACCGCGCAAGCCATGCCCGTGACTGTCTCGCCGACCCGCAGCGGCGGCGCACGCTGCTTGACGAGTGGCATCACTGCCTGCTGGACGGTCCCGGGGTGCTGGCGATCACCGGAATGATGGAGCGGACCACGGTGGACCGCGCCAGCGAGAGCTTTCTTGCGCTGATCGAAGCTGAACGGGGACACGGCCAGCAGGGCGACCATTTTGCTGCGCCGGGTGCCAATGATCGCCTGTGGAATGCCTTCCAGAAGCACGGCGAGGCCGACCCGGACGGTTTCGTCGACTACTACGCCAACCCGGTGCTGGCCCTGGTGGCCGAAGCCTGGCTTGGCCCGGGCTACCAGATCACCTCCCAGGTCAATGTGGTTAAACCGGGCGGGCGCGCTCAGTTGCCTCATCGCGACTATCACCTGGGTTTTCTGAGCGAGGCACAGGCGCTGGGCTACCCGCTGTCATTGCAGGTCGCCTCACAACACCTGACGCTGCAGGGCGCCGTGGCCCACGACGACATGCCGCTGGAAAGCGGGCCAACCCAGTTGTTGCCTCACTCCCAGCGCTACCCCGAAGGCTATCTGGCCTACCGCGACCCGGCCTTCCAGCAAGTGTTCGCCCGCCATCGCGTTCAGCTTCCGCTGACCAGGGGCGACGGCCTGTTCTTCAACCCGGCGCTGTTTCACGCCGCTGGCGACAACGACAGCCAGGACCTGCGGCGCATGGCCAACCTGCTGCAGATCTCCTCGGCCTTTGGCCGTGCCATGGAGAGCGTCGACAACACACGCCTGGTGCGCGCCGGCTTTCCCGCGCTAAAGGCCCGCTTTCAGCGCGATGGCTGGACAGCGGCGATCCGCGCAGGTGTGACCGCCCTGGCCGAGGCCTACCCGTTCCCGGCCAATCTTGATCGCACCCCACCCCAGGGCGGGTTGGCCCCCCAGAGCCAATGCGAGTTGCTGACACAGGCCCTGGACGAAGACTGGGACGCCGACCGCCTGGACCGGGCACTCGACCGGATGGCGCAGGACCGACGCGCCTGAATCGCTGCATCAACGTGACACCCCTGAGCACGATCACCCGCAACACCAACAACAATCGGAGTACAGCCATGAGCAAGACCACCGACAAGACCAGCGCAACACACACCGGGATCAAGCGCCCCAATCCGTTCTCCAGAGCCATCACCGGCGCCCTGGTCGCTGGCGCCATGGCGCTGTCGGCGAGCCAGGCGGCCGTTGCCCAGGACGCCGACCCGCTGAAGTTCGTGGCGATCACCCATATCGTCGCGGCGGACCCCTTCGGCAACGTTCTCAAGCGCGGTTTCGAGGATGCCGCCGAGGAGATGGGAGTGGAGCTTCTCTATAACTCTCCGGCCCAGTACGACACCTCCCAGATGCTGAGGATGATCGAGCAGGCGATTGCCACCCAACCCGATGGCCTGGCGCTGACCATGCCCGATGCCAGCGCCTTCGCCGAGCCGGTGCGCGAGGCCATCGCCGCCGGCATTCCGGTGGTGGTGCTCAACACCGGCGAAGAGATCGCCGGTGAGATCGGCGCACTCAACTATGTCGGTCAGAGCGAGTACCGCGCGGGCAAGATGGCCGGTGAGCGCATGAAGGAAGCCGGCGTCGAGAGCCCCATCTGTATCAACTTCGCCCCCGGCCAGTCGCAGCTTGATGCCCGCTGCAAGGGCTTTACCGACGCCTTCGACGGCAGTGCCGAACAGATCTCCACCACCCAGGATCCCACCGCCATCACCAATGCCGTGCTTGCCCACCTCAACTCGAGCCCGGACACCGACGGCGTGCTGAGCCTGGGATCGCTGGCCACCGACCCGCTGATCAACGAATTCCGTAGTCAGGGCGCCATGGGCCAGATCGCCTTCGCCACCTTCGACCTGTCCGCAGAGACACTGGAAGCGGTTCGCGATGGCGAGATGCTGTTCGCCATGGATCAGCAGCAGTACCTTCAGGGCTACCTGCCGATCATCTCGCTGGCGCTGTACAACCGCTACGGCCTCAAGCCCACCAACAATATCCAGACCGGGCCAAACTTCATCACCCAGGAAAACGCCGAACAGGTCATCGAGCTGACTCAGCAGGGCTATCGCTAAGCGGCCACCTCATCCAATGGCCATCCGCCACCATGGCAAGGCCGGCGACTCACCGAGCAGGCCTTGTCGGTACTGACCATCCACACCTCGCCCGCCCTTCATGGGCGGGTTCGCTTGACAGGAGCATCATATGAAAATCGGCCTCGTCACCGACAGCCTGGCCAATATGTCACTGGACGACCTGCTCGCCTTCTGCGCCGAACAGGGCATCGAGTGCGTGGAATTTTCCATCGGCAACTGGTCGGACTCGCCCCACCTCGACGCCGCTGCACTGCTCGACAGCGACGCCGCGCGCAAGGACCTCAAGGCCAGGCTCGCCCACCATGGCGTCACGATTTCCGCCTTCAACGCCAACGGCAACTCGCTGCACCCCACCGACGGCGAGCGCCAGCACAGGGTGGTCGAGCAGGCCATCGCGCTGTCCCGTCACTTCGAGGTGCCCCGGGTCAATCTGATGTCGGGCCTGCCTGGCGGTGGCCCGGATGACCGTTTCCCCAACTGGGTGACCGCCGCCTGGCCACCGGAAACCGCCCAGATGCTCGACTACCAGTGGAACGAGGTCGCGCTGCCCTACTGGCGCAAGCTGGCCGACCACGCCCGCGGCGAAGGCATTCGTGAACTATGCCTGGAGATGCATGGCAACCAGCTGGTCTACAACCTGCCGGGCTTCCTGCGCCTGCATGGCGAGATCGGCGACATCGTCGGCCTCAACTTCGATCCCAGCCACCTTCTGTGGATGGGCGCCGATCCCATCGAGGTGGTCCAGCGCTACGCCCGCCACATCTACCATGTTCACGCCAAGGACACCGCGCTCAACCCGGCGGCGGTGGGCCTGACCTCCCGTCTGGACAATCAGCCAATGGGCGATTTCCGTGATCGCGGCTGGTCCTACGTGACCCTAGGGTACGGCCAGAAACTCGAGTGGTGGAAGGACTTCTGCTACTGGCTGCAGGCCGGGGGCTACCAGGACGGCGTGCTGAGCATCGAGCACGAGGATATCAACCTGTCGCGCCGGGAGGGCGTGGTGCGCTCGGTGGAACTGCTGCGCGCCTGCATGCCCAGCGAAAAGCCCGACTACGAGCTGCCCAACGCCAACTAGGCCACGCCGGTGATCGCCCGGCTCGACCAGCCTCACCATCCCCGGGCGACGTGACCGACGTGGCCCACCAGCGGAGACAAGCGAATGCCCAAGGCGCTCAACATTGGCCTGATCGGTAGCGGCTTCATGGGTCAGGCCCACGCCGATGCCTACCGCCGTGCCCGCACGCTCTACCATGATCTGCCGCTGCGTCCTCGCCTGGTCGCCATCGCCGACCAGGGCGATCAGGCCGCCAGGGCCGCCGCCGAACGGCTGGACGTCGAGCGCGCCTACGGCGACTGGCGGGAGCTGGTCGCCGACCCGCAGGTGGAAGTGGTGGACATCACCTCGCCCAACGCCCTGCACTTCGACATGGCGATGGCCGCCATCGACCATGGCAAGCACGTCTACTGCGAAAAGCCCCTGGCCATGAACGATGACCAGGCGGCGAAGATGGCCGAGGCGGCCCGCGCCCGCGGGGTCAAGACCATGGTCGCCTTCAACAACATCAAGACGCCGGCGGCCCTGCTCGCCAGGCGGCTGATCGACGAGGGTGCCATCGGCACACCGATACGCTTTCGCGGCACCTTCGACCAGGGCTTCTTCAACGATCCCGAGCTGCCCTGGTCCTGGCGCTGTTCGCGCCAGCAGGCCGGCACCGGGTCACTGGGCGACCTGGGCGCCCACACCATCAGCGTCGCCCAGTTCCTGATGGGCGATATCGAGGAGGTCTGCGCCCAGAGCCAGATCCTGTTTGCGACCCGGCCCGTGGTGGATGGAGCCGGCGAGGGCGCCGGCTACGCCAGCAAGGCGACCGCAGGCGCCGAGCGTCGTGAGGTCGAGAACGACGACCAGACCCAGGCGCTGGTGCGTTTCGCCAACGGTGCCGGCGGCGTGATCGAAAGCTCTCGGGTGGCCGCCGGCAAGGTCTTCGGCATCGGCTGGGAGGTCAGCGGCAGCGAGGGCACCCTGGTGATGGACGGCGAGCGCTTCAACGAGCTCAAGCTCTTTCGCTATGCCGACCGGCGTGAGGATCGTGGCTTCAAGACCCTGCTGGCGGGCTCCCAGGTGCCGCAGTTCCGCGCCTTCTTTCCGTTCGACTACGGTGGTGGCGGCATCGGCTACTTCGACGTCAAGGTGATCGAGGTCCACGACCTGGTCCAGGGCATCGCCTCATCTGCCGGCTGCTTCCCCGACTTCGCCTTCGGCCGCCACAACCAGAATATCCTCACCGCCATCGACGTCTCCTGCCAGCAGCGTCGCTGGGTATCGGTGCCCGCCCCCCAGCAGCGCTCATCCGCACAACTCACACCCTGACCGCAAGGAACCCGACCATGATCGACGCACCGGTACGCTGGGGCATACTCTCCACCGCCAATATTGCGCGCATCAAGCTGATACCGGCGATGCGGGCGAGCGCCCACGCCGAGGTTCTGGCGGTGGGCTCACGCAACCAGGAATCGGCCCAGGCGTTCGCCGACGAGATGGATATTCCGCGCGCCTACGCAAGCTACGAAGCGGTGCTCGACGACCCGGAGGTGGAGGCGGTCTACATCCCGCTGCCCAACCATCTGCATATCGAGCTGGCCCAGAAGGCGCTGGACAAGGGCAAGCACGTGCTGTGCGAAAAACCCCTGGCGCTTACCGCCGCACAGGCGGCGAGCCTCAGAGTACCGCCGGGACTGCTGTTCTGCGAGGCCTTCATGGTGCGCCACCAGCCGCGCTGGCTGGCGGTAAAGGAGCGCATCGAGGCCGGCGACTACGGCGACATCCGCATGGTCCAGGCCATGCTCACCTTCGGTCTCGACGACCCCGGCAACTACCGCATGCGCCCGGAGTTCGGCGGTGGCGCGCTCTATGATGTCGGCTGCTACGCGGCCATGGCGACTCGCTTCGCCTTCGGCTGCGAACCCCGGCGGGTGATGGCCCACGCCAGCCGCGACCCGGAACATGGCGTGGACGTCGTCGCCAGCGTGCTGCTCGACTACGGCGAGGGGCGCCACGCCAGCCTGATGGTCTCCACCGCCACCAGTGCCGCACAGCACCTGCACATCGTCGGCAGCCAAGGTGCCATCGATCTGCCAGAGCCCTTTATCGCTCCGGTCGAGCGCCCGACCCGGGTGGTTCACGACAACGTCTTCGACCTCTATCAGAGCGACCCCAAGACGGAAACCTTCCCGCCCATGGACCAGTACGAACAGGAGGTCAGTCGTTTCTGCCGCGCCCTGCGCGGTGAGGAGGTCGGGCTCTATGGGCTGGAAGATTCCATCGCCAATCTCAGGGTGATCGACGCCATCTTCGCCTCGGTCGACAGCGGCGGCTGGGCCGCAGTAGCGCAGTAGCGATATTCGTGAGGCATTTCCCCGCTACGGCGGGGCTTTTTTTGGTTCATCGCACCTTGCCTGGAGCAAGGCCCGACAAGAGCCCGGGCGGGGCGCGCGCACCCCTTCCCCGGCCTCACGCGTGACGCGGGCTGTGCAGACGCCTTTGCCACGCCCACAGGGCGCTACTGGTGCCCAGCGAGGCAGCCAGGGCGAGGCCAAAGGACAGCGCGGGGGAAAGGTGCGCGGCGGTTGCCGCAAGGACGGCGCTGAAGGCCACCAGGCTGAGCATGCCAAGCTGGGTGTCGGCCAGGGTGGCCCGGGCGACCTCGGCGCCGTAGCGCTGGTGCAGGGTCAGGGCGATGGTCAGCATGCCGATGGGGAAGCTCAGGGCGACGCCGGACAGCGCCGGGGCGATATCCGCCAGCACCACGGTCGCCAGACATACGATGCCCCCGGCCAGGGTGCCGCGTATCAGCAGGTCGGCCCAGACTAGCGGCGCCGACACCGCCGCCCGCGACAAGCCCAGCGCGCGCATCAGCCGCATCGCCAGGGCCAGGCAAGCGATGAACAGCACCAGCGCGAGACCCGTGCCGCCTGGCAAGACGGCAGCCAGCGCCGCCACCGGCAGCCATAGCACGGCGGCCAGGGCGACAGCCGCCAGCGCGCCCTGCCGCCCCGCCAGCAGCACATACGCCAGACAGAACGCCAGGGTCGCGAACATCGCGTGCAGCGAGCCCAGCGCCGCCTCGGCAACGAAGGCGCCGGGCTGCTCGCCCAGCATGAAGAAGTAGCCGGGCCCCAGCACGATCGGGGTGCCGGCCAGCACCCCGCCCAGGCGTGGCCCCAGGCGCACCACCGCCACCGACACGCCGATCACTACCAGGGCGGTGGACAGCCACTTGACCAGCAGCAGGGTGAGCATTCACGGACTCCTGTCTGGCCGCTACATCACGTCGCCGCTATTGGGACCGAGGGTCTGGCCCAGGTACAGATCGCCATCCGGAGACGCCGCCAGCATCAGCGCCGAAGGCGCCACTTCCTCGGCCCTGCCGAAGCGTCCGAGCGGCAATTCCGCCTCCTTGTCGGCGATCCATTCCGGGCTCAGTCCCTCGAGCATCGGGGTCAGGATGGGGCCAGGCGCGATGGCATTGGTCAGCACGTTGAAGGGTGCCAGCTCCCGCGCCATGGACTTGGTCAGGCCCAGCACACCGGCCTTGGCGGCGCAGTAGTGGGACAGCCCCATGCCGCCCTTGAGCGCCAGCTGCGAGGCAACATTGATGATCCGCCCGGCCTTGCGCTCGACCATATGCGGGGCCACCGCGCGGCTGACCAGAAAGACCCCGCGCAGGTTGATGCCGATCATGCGGTCGAAGGTCTCGCTGGTCATCTCGAGAAACGGCGTCTCGTCGAGGATGCCCGCGCTGTTGACCAGCACGTCGATCACCTGGTGGGTGCTGATCACCTCATCGACCATGGCCTTCACCGAGGCTTCGTCGGAAACATCGACCCGATGGGTGCTGACCCGGGCGCGCAGCGCGCGGGCCACCTGATCACAGGCATCGGCGTTGAGGTCGGCCACCGCAACGGTGGCACCTTCGGCGTGGAACAGGTTGGCGATGGCACGGCCGATACCGCTGGCGCCGCCTACCACCAGGGCAACCTTGCCCTGAAGTTTCTGTGACATGGGATTCTCTCCACTCGCTGGGGGCACGAGGCGAGGGCCGCCGCCCTCGCCTCGCGTCGCTGGCTTGGATGCGCCTTGGCCGGCGCCTTGACGGCTGGCCTCAGCTCGGCCAGCGCACGGTCAAGCCGCCGTCCACGATCAGTTGCTGGCCGGTCACGTAGGAGGCGTCGTCACTGGTCAGAAAACGTATCGTGCGAGCGACCTCATCGGCGTGGCCGACCCGGCCGGCGGGGATCACCTTGCCTGCGGCGGCAAGGCCATCCGGGCCCAGGGAGTTGACCGGGTCCAGTGACTGCGGGGTCTCGATCAGCCCGGGGATCAAGGTGTTGACGCGGATGCCCCGAGGGGCAAGCTCCACCGCCAGCGACCTGACCAGGCCCATCAGACCGCTCTTGGCGGTGGCGTAGTGGGCGTGCTCGTCCCAGCCATAGACGCCGCCGGCGATGGACGACACCGCGACCATGGCGCCAGGCCCCGTCATCACCCGCGCCGCGCTGCGAAATATCCGCATCACGCCGGTCAGGTCCACCGACAGCATGTCGTTCCAGGCATCGTCGGTCAGATCCTCGAGCGCTGCCTGACGCAGGATGCCGGCGCCGGCCACCGCGATATCGAGCCTGCCGAAGCGGTCGATGGCGGCCTGGGCCAGGGCGTCGCACTGGGCGCCATCGCGCACGTCCAGCGCCACCGCCACACACTCGCCGCCGGCATCGGCAACCGCCGAGACGGTCGCCTCGACGTCATGGGGATCACCGGGGTAGTAGCCGGCAACCACCTTGGCGCCTGCCCTGGCGTAGCTGACCGCCAGCGCATGGCCGATGCCACTGGCGGCACCGGAGATGATGGCGACCTTGCCGGCCAGACCATCGTCGCGTGTCAGAGCACTCATGCCACCGCCTCCTCGAGGGTGTCGTGTTCACGATGGTCCACATGACGGGTGCCGAACATCAAAAGTCCACTGAGCACCAGCGGCAGCGAGCCCGCCAGGATCGCCGACCAGGTCATGCTGACACCCGCAGTCAGCAGCACCGACACCAGACCGGAGCCGACGATGGCCCCCACCGGCGCCATGACGTGGGCCACGTTGGCCCCGGTGCCGCGCACATGGGGCGGGAAGGATTCACCCATGTAGAACAGGATGGCGGCGAACGGACCGAGCAGGAAGAACAGGGTGACGGCGTACATCAGGTAGACGAAACCGTCGCTGGCCGGCCCCAGCAGCATCAGGATGCTGGCGACACCGCCGAGCAGAAAGCCCATCAGCACGGTGTTGCGCCGACCGATGCGGTCGCCCAGCCAGCCGTGGCTGAGGTAACCGACAAAGCCCACCGCGTTGGCCAGGATCAGCACGTACAGCGAGCTTTCGAAGCTGACGCCCTTGGCCTCCACCAGCACCGTGGTGCCCAGCACCGCGAACACCTGGATCGCCATCCAGCTGAACAGCCAGACCAGCGACAGCGAGATGGTGTGACGACGCAGTTCCGGCGTGAACACGCCCTTGAGGCCCAGGTTGCTGCCGGTGTTGACCTCGACGTCGTGCTCGGCGGCAAGCTGGGCCGCGCCCTCGGCGTCACCCGCCTTGCGCCGCCGCTCGACCTCCTTGATCGCGGCGAAGACCGGCGACTCGGGCAGCCGGACCGCCATCACGATGACGATGATCGAGGCGCAGGCGGCGACGAAGAAGCTGCCGCGCCAGCCGACGATCGGCAGCAGCAGCGAGGTCATGCCGGCGGCCAGCAGGGCACCGACCGGCCAGCCACTCTGCACCAGGCTGTACATGAAGCCGCGGCCCTTGGCCTTCTTGTAGATCTCATTGAGGTAGACGGCGTTGACCACCTCTTCGGAGACCGCAAAGCCGGAGAAGGCGCGAATGATCACCATGGAAGCGGCACCGATGGCGATACCGGACAGGCCGGAACTGACGGCGCCGCCGATCACCAGCAGGATCAGGGTCTTCTTGCGGCCGAAGCGATCGAGCATGGTGCCGACCACCAGCGACACCAGGAACACCCCGATGGTGGCCCAAGTGTTGACCGCGGTGGCCTTGGCGGTGGTCCAGCCGAAGTCCTCGGCGATGACCGGCAACAGGGTGCCGAACAGGGTGTAGTCGTAGACCGACGCCACCCAGGCGATAAAGCAGACCAGCGAGGCGTAGCCGATCTGTTTCTTGGTGATGACAGCGTTCCAGGGCTCGTCCGCGTCGGGACGGGCCCCGGAGGGCGCGGTTTGGGTTGGCTCGGTCATTGACGTCACCCTCTTTCGTTATCGTTGTGGTGTGGTTGTCAGGGGAGGCGCGATGGCGCGTTCAGCCGCGAGGATGGCGGCTGGCGAAATCGTCGGCGATCTCGTCGAAGGTGCAGAAACGCACGCCTTCGTGGCTCTGCATATGCTCGATCAGTCGCTCGAGCATCATCAGCACCTGAGGACGGCCGGAGACGTCGGGGTGGATGGTCATGGTGAACACCGCGTAGTCGTTCTCGCGGTAGACCCAGTCGAACTGGTCCTGCCACATCTCGCCCAGCTGGCGCGGGCTGACGAAGCCATGACTGTTGGGGGACTTCTTGATGAACATCATCGGCGGCAGGTCGTCGAGGTACCAGTTGGCCGGGATCTCGATCAGGTCGGTCTCTTCGCCACGTACCAGCGGCTTCATCCACTCCTTGGCCGGCTTGGAGTAGTCGATCTTGGTCCAGGAGTCACCGACGCGCACATAGTAGGGGTGGAAGTCGTTGTGCATCAGGCTGTGGTCGTACTTGATGCCACGCTCGAGCAGCAGCTCGTTGGTCACCGGGCTGAATTCCCACCAGGGCGCCACATAGCCGGTCGGCCGCTTGCCCGACAGCTGGGTCACCAGCTCGATGTTGTAGTCGAGCACGTCGCGTTCCTGCTCGCGGGTCATGGCGATGGGGTTCTCGTGGCTGTAGCCGTGGACCCCGACCTCGTGACCGGCGTCGACCACCGCCTTCATCTGCTCGGGAAAGGTCTCGATGCTGTGCCCGGGAATGAACCAGGTGGTCTTCAGGTTGTAGCGCTCGAACAGCTTGAGCAGGCGCGGTGCACCGACCTCACCGGCGAACAGGCCGCGGGAGATATCGTCGGGGGAGTCCTCGCCACCGTAGGAACCGAGCCAGCCGGCCACGGCGTCCACGTCGACACCAAATGCACAGAGAATCTCTTTCTTCGCCATCTTGAACACCTCGTCTTGTTGCTTGGTCTTGTTGGGGCTTGCGGTGGCGCCACTGGCCCTGGTGTCGGTCGTGCGCTTGCTGGACTACCGACGTGCCATCGATCCCGCGGCGTCAGCGGTTGTGTCGACCGCCATCAATTGAAGACTGGATACAAAGGTCATTTTTGTCAAGACGGAGATTTCAGGCGTAGAGCAGCGCGTCACGACGCTCGCCAATGACCAAAACCTGCGGCTAAAGCCCGGTTACAGGCAGAACTGGCGATAACAGGCCGACCATTCAGGCTTTCAGCAACAGCCAAAAGTGCAAACCTTCTTCGACCAATAGGTGAGAACAGACGAGCCCCAAAAATGCCGATCGAATAAAACGTCATTTTTTATGGGCACGGTATCCAACTGACATTTTTTATTTCCAGACCAGGGGGGGGGGGTGACAGGACAGCACGCCGGCCTGGGGCAGGCCGACCGCTAGACTTGAGGAAAGGCCGCAAAAGGCAAGAGACCGGAAACAAAGGAACATGCAGAGGACGGAGCGCAAAGCGGCGCCGACGCACGCCTTGCGCCCTGCGCTTGCGTCAGACGATACGCTGGAGGTAGGGGGGAAGGTCGGGTTCGGGGAACACCGACAGCACCTTGAGCCGACGGCGGGTGCGCTCGGCAGCCGCCTGGAGGTGGGACTGCAGACTCGAGGCGGCGGCGTCGAAGGCGCCAAACAGCAGGTGATCGATCACCAGCTTGTGCTCCATCAACAGGGGCTCGTCCCGAGGAACCCCCAGCGTCTGGAAGAACATGCGATTGACGATGACCGGCAACTGGCTCTGGGCGATCATCTCGCCGGCCTTGCGATTGCGGTAGTGGCGCAGGCAACCCTGGTGCAGGTCGCGTTCCAGTCGAGCGATGGTCGCGGCAGACTGCTGCTCGGGGTGGTCGATCAGTCGCTGCACCCGGTCGCGCATCAGCTCGAGCTCCTCACGTTCGACCAGCGGGCCAGAGGCCTTGAGCGCCGCCGGCTCCAGCAGCACTCGAATCTCGTAGTCCTCGGCCACCGCCTGGGCGGTCAGCGGCCCCGCCAGCCAATGGGAGTGGCGATCCTTCTCGATCAGCCGCTGGCTGCGCAGCCGTCCCAGCACCTCTCGCGCCACGGTGCGGCTGACGCCGTAGTAGTCGCTGAGGCTGGTCTCGACGATGCGGAAGTGACCAAACGCCAGGCAGGTGGCCACCGCCTCCTCGACCTCGGCGTGGATACGCTCGGCCGCCGGACGGGTATCCACCACCGGTGACTCATCGACGCCGAGGCCAAGACGCTCAGGGGTCAGCGCCTCCCGCGCCGGCTCCACCGCCTCGGGGTCGGGTGTCGCCAGAAAGCCGCGCCCTTCAAAGCGGCTGATCAGGCCCTGCTGGTGCAAAAGCTCCAGCGCCTTGCGCACCGGCCCACGACTGGTGCCGAACAGCCGTGCGATAGGCCCTTCCAGCAACACCTGATTGGGCGGCACCCGCCCCGACTCGATGGCTTCTCGCAGTGAATCCTGGATCAGCGCGTAGCGGGGGGCGCGACTGCCCTCCTGCCTCGACCTAGCTGGCGTACTCAGCACCCGTTCCTCCCTGACGTCCAATCACCTGACCTCTCGCTTACACGCCACCGATGTCCGGTAGCCACGATCCAAGGCCCGGCAGCCGGGCAACAAGCGCCCATCTTGACACCTCTTCAGGACCCTTTCGAGCCACTCGGAAATGACGTTTGTTGCCAACTTCACAAGATCCATGCCCGTCTGCACGAACACAAAAAAGCCTTTTTACCGGAAAACAGCCTATTACAGATTGTCCTCGGCCCCTATGCGGCTTAAGGCGCAGGACGGCCCTTGCCAAAAAATGATTTTTGTATCCATACTGCATTTATGCGAAACGGAGATATCTCTTCGTCCGACGTCGCTATCGCCTCCAACAACAACCAACGACATTCAAGGAGCGCTACCGTGGCCACACCACAAGACGCCCCCACCCCCGCCACTTCGGCGGCAGCCCGCGACAGCGGCGACCACCTGCTGGAAGCGGCGATCCTGCCGGTCTGGCTGAATCAACGCACCATCGGCTTTTTCGGTTTCATCTGGCTATGGATCGGCATGGCGGTGATCATCGCCACCTTCCAACTGGGTGCCGGCGGGGTCGCGGGCCTTCCGCTGATCCAGGTCGTCGCCATCATCTTTCTGGCCAATCTGGTACTCGGCGTGGTGATGAGCCTGACCGCCGACATCGGTACCGAACATGGACTGTCGTTCGCGGTCTACCTGCGCGCGCCCTTCGGCCTCAAGGGCACCCATCTGCCGGCGGTGTCTCGCGGGGTAGTGGCGGCCATCTGGTTCGGCGTACAGACCTATCTGGGTGCGCTGGCCCTGAACGGCATCGTCGAGTACCTGTGGGGCCTGGACAACTGGATCCTGTGGTACGTGCTGTTTGCCGTGGTCCAGATCGTCAACACCGCCCTGGGCATCCGCGCGGTGGAGCTGCTGGCGTCGATCGCCGCCCCCTGCATCGTGGCCATCTCGGTGTGGATGTACTTCACCCTCGACGTGCTTGCCGAGACCCAGGGCATCAATATCTGGACCTTCGTCGGCGACCAGAACGTGGCCGCGCTCGGCCTGTTCTTCGCCAACATGGCGTTCTGGTCAGCGCTGGCGGTGGATATCCCCAACCTGACCCGCTTCCTCAAGACAAAGGGTGGCGAGCGCAGTTTCTTTCAGCGCAACAAGAACGTCTTCGTCGCCCAGTTTCTGGCACTGCCGGCCACCCAGGCCTGGATCGCGCTGATCGGCGGCGTGTCATTCATCGCCGCCGGTGACTGGAATCCGGTCACCGTCATCCAGGGACAGGGCGGCGGCCTCACCCTGATCGCACTGCTGGCGATGGTGATCCTGGCCCAGTGGTCGACCAACAACGCGGCCAACCTGATCCCGGCGGCGCTGACCTTCGTCAACGCCGGCGCGCCAAGGGTCAGCTACCCGGTCGCCCTGGTCATCGCCGGCATCATCGGCACCGCCTCGATGCCCTGGCTGATCCTCAACAACCTGTTCACCTTCCTCAGCTACTACGGCGCCGTGCTGTCGGCGGTGGGCGGCATCATGGTGGCCGACTACTACCTGCTGCGTCGGCGTCGCCTCAACGTTCCGGCGCTGTACGATCCCAACGGCCAGTTCCGCTTCAGCGGCGGCTTCAACCCCGCCGGCCTCATCGCCTGGATCATCGGCGGCGGCCTGGCGCTGATCTTCCTCGAGTACGCCTACGCGGTAGGCTTCGGCTCGGCCCTGGTGGTCTATATCGTACTGATGAAAGCCTGGGTGCTGCGGCGCTATCCTCAGGAGGAGATCACCTCCGGCTACGACGACCGATTCCTCGCCACCTCGGTGGGCCGCAACTGGGTCTACACCGAAAAGGGGCGCTTCGAACGCCTGGAAACCGGTGACATCCCCGACTCCGCGCTCAAGCGCGAGGATCGCTGAGTCGTCGTCTGGCGCCGCCCGCGGCGGCGCCCACCACCCGCTACAGGAGACGTGCATGCCTGCACAACCCTTCACCGCCCTGGCCATCGGCGAGGCAATCCGACGCGGCGAACTCGATCCTGTCGCGTTGACCCGCCAATGCCTGACCCGGGCCACCGACAGTGACGCCGTCTTTATCTCGCTGACCGAACAACGCGCCCTGGTCGAGGCCGAGGCCTGTGCCCAGCGTCAGCGCTCGGGCACCCTGCGCGGGCCGCTGGATGGCGTGCCGCTGGCCTGGAAGGATCTGTTCGACATCGCCGGCACCGCCACCACCGCCGGCGGCAAGGTGCTGGGCAAGACGCCGGCCGAGCGCGACGCCGAGGCGGTACGCCACACAGCCGGCGCGGGCATGGTCTGCATCGGCAAGACCAACCTCACCGAGATCGCCTACTCGGGGCTTGGCCTCAACCCCCACTACGGTACGCCGCACCATACCCCTCCCCCCACCTCGAGCGAGCACGAGCACGAAAGCAGAAACGAGAACGAGCCCAGGGCCCCCGGCGGGTCCAGCTCCGGCTCCGCGGTGGCGGTCGCCCAAGGCATCGTGCCGGCCGCCATCGGCACCGACACCGCCGGCTCGCTGCGCGTCCCCGCGGCCTTCAATGGGCTGGTGTCCTATCGCCCCTCCCAAGCCCGCCACTCGCGCCTGGGAGTGACACCGCTGGCCGACAGCCTGGACACCATCGGCGTCATCGCCAGCACCCTCGAGGACTGCCTGGCCATCGACGACACGATGCGCGGCAGCGCGCCGCTGGTTCGTGCCGCCGCCGTGCCCGAACAGTCGGTGATCGTGCTCGATGCAGGCTGCCTCGACGACCCGAGGGTATCCCGCGCCGTGGGCGACAATCTGGAGGCCTGCGCCAGCCGCCTTAAGGACGCCGGCTTCCACATCGTCCGTCGCCGCGTGGCGAGCGTCGCCGACACCCTGGAAGCCATCACCCGCCACGGCTGGCTGGGCGCGGCGGAGGCCTACACCGAGTACCGCGCCCTGCTGGAAGGCCCCGATGCCGAGGCCATGGACCCCAGGGTACGCAAGCGCCTGGAGGCCGCCCGCCAGATGCCCCCGGACAGCGTGGTCAGCCTGTACCGCCTGCGCCAGGCGCTCAAGACGCGGCTGCGCGAGGAGCTTGCCGGCGCGACCCTGCTGACGCCCACGGTGGCGCATGTGGCGCCCTTGCTCGCGCCGCTGGAAGCCGACCCCGAGCACTTCTCCGAGGTCAATCTGGCGACGCTGCGCCTGAGCATGGTGGCAAGCCTGCTCGACTCGCCGGCGGTGGCGCTGCCCAGCGGGCGCGACGACGACCGCCAGCACACCAGCCTGCAGCTGAGCGGCCCCTGCGGCGAGGACGAAGCGCTGCTGCGGGTGGCCCTTGGCGCCAGCTCGGCGCTGACGGCATAAATCACATTCATTCGGCGCCGACGGCGCCATCGGAGGTTGGCATGTGCGGACTGTGCGGTGCACTCGGCGGCGAAAGCCACTGGAGCACCAACATCGAGGACCCCGAGCAGGCCCACTTCGCGCGCAGGCGCGCCCGCGCCTACCGGGTCACCCTGATCAATCGCGTGCTGAGCCCCCGCCGGATCACCATCGAGGACTTCCAGGCGGCGAGCTTCGTGCTCGCCACCGCCACCGGCAAGCGCGAGATCGTGCAGGATCTGGGCGGCGTATGGCTGCAGGCAGAACGCATGGGCGGTCATGAACTCGACCCGCTCGATCCCGCCTTCCTGGCCTCGCTGCAATGACGCCAGACCGCCACGACGAGGACACCACCATGAACGAGACGACACCCCTGGTGCCGGTGCACGTGATCTCGGGCTTTCTGGGCGCCGGCAAGACCACCCTGCTCAAGTCGGTGCTGGCCAGCGAAGCCTTCGGCGACAGTGCGGTACTGATCAACGAGTTCGGCGACGTCGGTCTCGACGACCGCCTGCTCGGCGAGATCGCCGAGGATGCGGTGCTGCTGTCCAGCGGCTGCGTCTGCTGCACCATCCGCGGCGAACTGTCAGAGGCGCTCAGAAGCCTGCTGTCCCGACGCCAGGACGGCGAGATCCCGGCGTTCAAGCGGATCGTGCTGGAAACCACCGGACTCGCCGATCCGGGCCCGATCGCCTCGACCATCACCGCCGACCCGGTACTGCGCCACCACCTGCGCCCCGGCACCAACCTGACCCTGGTCGACGCACTCAACGCCGTCGACAGTCGCGCCCAGCACCCCGTCTGGGAGGCCCAGGTGGCGGTGGCCGACAAGCTGGTGATCAGCAAGGCTGACCTGGTCGAGGAAGACACCCTGGCAGGGCTCGAGGCCATGCTGGATACGATCAACCCGGCGGCCCAGCGGCTGGGCGCCGAGGCGCTACGCCAGCCCAGTGATGAGCTGTTCGCCAGCGGACCGCACCTGCAGCGTTTCACCCCCGGCCAGGTGAAGTCCTGGCTCGGCCCCTGGCGCAAACCACCTCAGCATGATCCGGACCATCTCGGCGATATTCGCTCCTTCCGTCTCGGCCTCGAGGGCGAGGTCGACTGGACCTGCCTCGGCATCTGGCTGTCGATGCTGCTCAACCGCCATGGCAGCGATATCCTCAGGGTCAAGGGCGTGCTCCACGTCCAGGGCGACGATCGACCGGTGGTACTCCACGGCGTCCAGCACACCATCCACCCGCCGGAGCACGTGGAGGCCTGGCCTTCGGACGACCGCCGCTCGGAGCTGATCTTCATCACTCGGGACATCGACGCCGAGCGCGTGACACAATCGCTTGCGACCTTCATGGACAAGGTCAGCGACCATCCCAGCCCAAGGATCCTGCATGCCTGACATCGCCAAGCCCAGCGCTCCCTTTGTCCAGCGCAGTCCGGTCACCCTGCGGGTGCTGGGCACCTCGGTGACACTGCTGGAGAGCATTCGCCAGCGCGCTCGCGAGGACCTGGGCCTGCGCCTGGAATTCACCGTCATGGACGGGGTGGCGGCACAGCGTGCGGGAGTGCTGGCACCGGACAGCTTCGACATCTACGACCAGTGGTTTCACAACGTCGATTTCGTGTGGCCGGCCGGGGCCATCCAGCCCATCGAGCTTTCGCGCATCCACCACTGGGATGCGATCAACGACCTGCCGAAGACCGGCCGACTGACGCCCCACGCGCCGCTCGGTGCCGGTGGTAATCCGGTCGACCGGCTCTATATCCAGGCCGACGGCAGCTGCGGCGCCCGTCCCAGCGAGCGCATCACCATGCTGCCGGTCAGCCACAACGTGGACAGCTTCGGCTACCGCCTGGACATGCTGCCCCACGGCCTCGACAGCGAGCAGGAAAGCTGGGGCTGGCTTTTGGACCCGCGCTGGCGCGGCATGGTCAGCCTGCAGAACGACAGCGCCATCGGCGCCATCGACGCGGCCCTGGCCGCCAAGGCCGCGGGCCTGGTGCAGTTCGAGGACCTGGGCAACCTGAGCGTCGCTGAGATCGACTGCCTGATCGATTGCCTGATCGAGCTCAAGCGGGCTCAGCACTTCCGCACCTTCTGGAGCAACCAGGACCAGGCCTCTTCGGACATGCTGCGCGGTCGCGTCGGCATCGAGAGCCTGTGGTCACCGGCGATGACCGACCTCAAGCAGCGCCAGCTCAAGGTGCGCATGGCGGCACCCAGGGAAGGCTATCGGGCCTGGTACGGCGGCATGTCGCTGTCACGCAGCATCGAAGGCCGCAGCCTGGACGCCGCCTATGAGTATCTCAACTGGTGGATCTCGGGCTGGCCCGGCGCCGTCATGGCACGACAGGGCTACTACATCTCGACCCCTGAATTGACCCGCCCTCACCTGTCTGCGGCGGAATGGGACTACTGGTACGCCGGCAAGCCCGCGGCGGAGGAACTCGCCGGACCGTCAGGCCCCTGCGGCATGATTCACAAGGGTGAGGTACGCGACGGCGGCGACTACATGACGCGCATGAGCCGCATCGCGGTGTGGAACACGGTGATGGACGAGCACAACTACCTGGTGCGGCGCTGGAACGACTTCATGTCGGCGTGAGCCCGCTACAGCCCGTCGCTCGGCTCTGCCCGAAAAGTCGACGAGCGAAGGTTAGACAAGGCAAAAATCGGTGAGAAAGCGCAGTTTACAGGGTGTAAATGAGTATTTTGACCGGGCTGGCGCACCAGCCGATTTTTAACGCCGTATTACCGAGCGCAGGCACTTTTCAGGCGAGCCCTAGGCGAGCGCCTTGATGATCAACTGCACCCCGACCACCGCCATGGCCAGTATCACCAGCCGGTAGAACAACCGCTCGTTGACCCGGTGCTGCAGCCACAGGCCAGACCTGATGCCGAACCAGGCCACCGGCACCAGCGCCAGCGACGCCCAGATACTGGTCAGGTTGATCTCGCCAAGCCACAGGTAAGGCGGCAGCTTCATGGTATTGACCGCGGCGAACACCAATGTGGTGGTGGCGATGAAGGTGGTCTTGGGCAGGCGCCTGGGCACCAGGTAGAGGTTCATCGGTGGGGCGCCGGCGTGGGCGATAAAGCTGGTGATACCGGTGGCGATACCCGCGGGCCACGCCCAGAAAGAGGCGATCGGCCTAGAGGCCGCCGGCTTCACGATCATGTAGGCGACAAACAACAGCGAGATCACCCCCAGCAGCAGCCTGACGTGGTCCTCGTCGAGGCTGCCCGCCACCAGGGTAGCCACCACCACGCCGATCGCCATGCCGGGGATCAATCGCTTCACCTCAGCCATATCCTGGTGCCCCCACCAGGCCTTGACCGCCAGAACATCCATCACCAGCAGCAAGGGCAATAACAGGCCAGCGGCCGCGATAGGATCTATCGCAAGCGCCATCAGCGGCACCGACAGGGTACCGAAGCCCCCGGCGAAGCCGCCCTTGGAGATGCCGGTCAGGTAGGTGGAGAGGATGATCAGGCCCCAGGCGAGCCAGGAGTATTCGGGCAGCATGGCATTCCTTGCGCGCAAAGACGCCGAAGCAGTGACTGCTTCGGCGTCTGTACCAATGATGAGGGCGGCGAATCGCCCCGACCATCAGAGTGCCACACCAGGCCCGCCGATGGCAGCGGGCGGGGGCTATTGGCTTACTTGGCGGCCTGCATGGCCAGGGCGGTATCCAGCATACGGTTGGAGAAGCCCCACTCGTTGTCGTACCAGGCCATGACCTTGACCAGGCGACCGTTGACGCGGGTGTGGTTGGCGTCGAAGGTCGAGGAGGCCGGATCGTGATTGAAGTCGATGGACACCAGCGGCTGGGCGTTGACGTTGAGCACCGGAGAATTCTCCGCCGCCTTGGCCACGATCTCGTTGATCTCTTCCTTGGTGGTGTCGCGCGAGGCGTTGAACACCAGATCCACCAGCGAGACGTTGATCACCGGCACGCGCACGGCCAGGCCATCCAGCTTGCCGTTGAGCTCCGGCAGCACCTTGCCCACGGCAGCGGCAGCGCCGGTCTTGGTCGGGATCATGGAGTGGGTGGCGCTACGCGCGCGGTACGGGTCCTTGTGGTACACGTCAGACAGGTTCTGGTCGTTGGTGTAGGCATGGACCGTGGTCATCAGGCCATTCTCGATACCGACGGCGTCGTTGAGCGCCTTGGCCACCGGCGCCAGGCAGTTGGTGGTGCAGGAGCCGTTGGAGACGATGGTATCGCTGGCCTTGAGCACGCCGTCGTTGACGCCGAACACGATGGTGGCGTCGCCGTCGGGGCTCGGCGCGGAGACCAGCACCTTGGCGGCACCGGCTTCGACGTGCTTGCCGGCGTCGGCGCGCGTGGTGAACAGGCCCGTGCACTCCATCACGATGTCCACGCCGAGCTTCGCCCAGGGCAGGCTGGCCGGGTCACGCTCGGACAGAATAGCGATACGGTCGCCATCGACGCTCAGACTCTCCTCGTCATGTTCTACCTTGAAGGGAAAGTGACCGTGAGCGGTGTCATGGCGCAGCAGGTGGGCGTTGAGCGAAGGATCACCGAGATCGTTGATGGCAACGACCTCAATCCGGTCCCGGTAACCGTTCTCGTACAGTGCGCGCAGCACGTTGCGACCGATACGTCCGAAACCGTTGATGGCAACCTTGAGCGTCATAGCGAATATCCCCCTGAGCGGCGAAAGCGTTCTTGCGTGAAAGCTGGTGAGTCGACGGTAGGCGGATTCACTAAAGATGCAAATCCCCCGCAAGGACGTCGTCAGTGGGCACCAATGTGGTACAGACAGCGCCGGGACTCAAGCACTATTTTGTTAAACTTACAACATTTCTCCAAAAACATTGATGAAGGACACTCTAATAAGCACGAAATTTCGACAACTTACTGCCCACGCCTTCTCTATGAAGGCCAGCGCTAGACCTTAGTCGCATCGTCAGGCCGTAGTAATATTACCTTCAACGCTCTAAGGTATCCCTCATCCCGGTGACACCATTCACCACGCCTTTTATCCCGGAGGCCCCATGCCCCAACCCGCCAAGGAAGTCAGCCGCATTCTGCCGGCTCGCAAGCGCATCGCCCTGGTCGCCCACGACGGCAAGAAGCAGGAACTGATGGAGTGGGCCTCCCGCTGGAAGGACACCCTGATCGCTCACCAGCTGCTCGGCACCGGCACCACCGCCGCGCGGCTCAGCCGCACCCTGGGGCTGGAGGTGGAAGGCCTGATGAGCGGTCCACTGGGAGGCGACCAGCAGATCGGTGCTCGCATCACCGAGCAACGACTCGATCTGCTGATCTTCTTCTGGGACCCCTTCGCCCCCCAGCCCCACGACCCGGACGTCAAGGCGCTGCTGCGCCTGGCCGCCCTGTGGAATGTGCCGGTGGCCTGCAACCCCTCCAGCGCCGACTTCATGATGAGCTCGCCCTGGCTCGGCCAGGACTACGAGATGCAGATCCCGGATGCCAACGCCTGGATTTCCTCTCGCAGCGATAACAACTGACCAATATCGAGGATTCTCCCGTGTTCCAGCTGACCCGAAGCGTGACCTGGCAGTCGCTGTTGAAGCTTCGCGACGAGACCGCCGACGACCGGATTCGCGACTACTTTGCCAAGGATCCGAAGCGGTTCGACAAGATGAGCCTGCGCGTGGGCGGGCTTTTTCTGGACTACTCCAAACACCAGATCTCCGACGCGGTGCTGGAGAAGCTGGTCGAGCTGGCCGAACACTCGGCGCTGGTCCAGCGTCGAGCCCAGATGTTCTCCGGCGACATCATCAACGTCACCGAGGACCGGCCGGTACTGCACACGGCGCTGCGCAATCTGGGTGACAGCCCGGTCATCGCCGATGGCAAGGACGTGATGCCGGAGATCCACGCCACCCGCGAGCAGATCAAGCGCTTCTCCGAAGAGGTCCGCAGTGGCAACTGGAAGGGCTACAGCGGCGAGCGTATTCGCGACGTGGTCAACATCGGCATCGGTGGCTCCGACCTGGGCCCCAACATGGCCAGCCGCGCCCTGCTCAAGTACCGCCAGGCGGACCTGAACTTCCACTTCGTCTCCAACGTGGACGGCGCGCATATCCAGAAGGTGCTGAGCCGCCTCGATCCGGCCACCACCCTGTTCATCGTCTCGACCAAGACGTTTTCCACCCAGGAGACGCTGCTCAACGCCCGCACCGCACGGCGCTGGTTCGTCGAGAACGCCGGCGATGACGCCGACATCGGCGCTCACTTCATCGCCGCCTCGACCAACCGCAAGGCCGCCATGGAGTTCGGCATCCGCGAGGAGAACGTGTTCGAATTCTGGGCCTGGGTCGGCGGTCGCTATTCGATGTGGTCCTCCATCGGCCTGCCCATCGCCCTGGCGATTGGCTATGAAGGCTTCATCGAGATGCTCGAAGGCGCCTACGAGATGGACCAGCACTTCCAGAACGCCCCGCTCGGCGAGAACATGCCGGTGCTGATGGCGCTGATCGGTATCTGGTACATCAACTTCGTCGGTGCCGAGACCCAGGCCATCGTGCCCTACGACCAGGCCCTGCATCAGCTGCCGGCCTTCCTGCAGCAGCTCGACATGGAGTCCAATGGCAAGTCGGTCGATATCTTCGGTCGCCCGGTGGACTACAAGACCGGCCCCATCGTGTGGGGGCAGACCGGCTCCAACGGCCAGCACGCATTCTTCCAGCTGTTGCACCAGGGCACCCGCTACGTGCCCATCGACTTCATCGCCTCGCTGAAGCCCGAGCCCGGCGTCGAGGACCACCACTTCGCCCTGCTCACCAACATGCTGGCCCAGGCCAACGCCTTCATGGAAGGCAGCAGCAAGGGCGGCGACCTGGACCCCTACAGCTGCCCCGGCAACCGCCCCTCCAGCGTGCTGCTGCTCGACGAACTGACACCGCGCAACCTGGGCGCGCTGATCGCGCTCTACGAGCACAAGGTGTTCGTCCAGGGGGTGATCTGGAACATCAACTCCTTCGACCAGTGGGGTGTCCAGCTGGGCAAGCGCATCGCCGGCGAGATCAGCGAGAAGATCGACGAGCGCAGCCAGGACTTCGACGCCTCGACCCAGGGACTGCTGGGCCTGGTGCGGGAGCACTTCCAGGCGCCCGGCAAGAGCGTGGAAAAGGCCGCCGAAAAGGCAGCGAAGAAGACCGCCAAGCCCGCCGGCAAGGACGCCAAGGCCAAGTAAGCAGGGCGGAGGCGGAAGGTGCCGAGCACCGAGTGCTCGGCACGCCGCCCGCCATGGTGGCGACCATCAACGGACAAGGAATGATCGAGAATCGCCAACGGGCCACCCCGGAGTCTGCGCTCCAGGGTGGCCCGCTTTGGTCTGGCTCGCGCTGTTCTGGCTCGCGGGGGCTGGAATAGCGGGATTGCGCCTGGCGTGAGCGCCTGGCACGAGCGCCTGGCTTGCCGAGACGAACTCCTGGGCTACTTGAACGACCGCTGGGGCTACTCTGACGAGCGTCTGGGCTACTCGGACGAGCCTCTGACCAGGGCCCGCCGTGCGCTGACGTCACCGGCCCAGGCCGCCGCCAGCCATAGCGGCACGCTCAGCACCACATAGGCCAGCGCCAGCCAGGGGCTGCCGCCGGTGGCCAGGCGGGCCGCTTCGAGGCTGAACAGCGAAAAGGTGGTGAAACCTCCACAGAAGCCCGCCACGACAAGCGGATGAAGCCTCGCCAGCCG
This sequence comes from Halomonas sp. YLB-10, assembly GCF_003856855.1. Taxonomy (NCBI): domain Bacteria; kingdom Pseudomonadati; phylum Pseudomonadota; class Gammaproteobacteria; order Oceanospirillales; family Halomonadaceae; genus Halomonas; species Halomonas sp. YLB-10. Next base: position 52,507 of record NZ_RRCU01000009.1, on the reverse strand, counting down.
AGGGCTGTCGCTCAGGGCCGCATGGGTAGCAAAGCGGGCAATCAACCAGGATCCCAGCACGTTGACCAGCAGGGTCGCCCAGGGAAAGGACGACGCCACCAGGCCCGAGACCGCGACGCCGGTCAAGAGGCGACACACCGATCCCAGGGCGCTGCCAAGGCCCACCGCCAGATAGAGCCGCCAGACGCTTGTTGCCTGACTCATGCTTCTCCCCTCTGCCGACACCTCACAGGCCACCCCCGAGGGCAAGTCCCGCCACCACGGCGGCCAGGCCCGCCAGCAGGGTCAAAGAGACGTTGAGCGCGGCGGCTGCATGACGACCTTCGCGCATCAGGTCCAGAGTCTGCAGACTGAAGGAGGACACCGTGGTGAAGCCGCCCATCACCCCGCTCAGCAGCATGAGTGCCGCGGTCGAGCCTGCCACCAGGCGACTGGCCAGCAGGCCGATCACTAAGGCTCCCAGCAGATTGACGATCAGGGTCCCCCAGGGGAAGCGCACTCCCCAGGCGGCCGCTGCCCGACGACTGACGAACAGTCGCCCCATGCCTCCTGCGGCGCCCCCCAGCGCTACCGCTGCCAGCGTCCACCACTCCATCACGAATCGCCTCGGCCAAAACCGCCATGGTATGCAAATACCTGGTCGATGTCGTGACCGGTGGCAATACCGCTGGACCTCGCCCTCGGCGTGGCGAAACGGGCTGATCGCAGATGGCCCGTAAAGCGACAAGGCACAAACAATGCCGAGCCTCGGAAGGCGGGAGATCAAAGATGCTGAAGGTGCTGAAAATCTAAAAAAAACGCCGCCCGAGGGGGCGGCGAAGTTGTGCTTGCCTAGCAGGGATGAAGCGCATGGGATGCGTTCACGATCAATATGGCACAGAATTGGCAATCCGTACAACTTTTGTACATCCTTGATTGCGTACAAGCGGCAAACGGGCATGTTAGCCTGCGACAGATTCGTCCAAGGACGCCCCTCTGCCCCGACGGGCCCACCCATCAAAGGAGAAGGTTTGCGTGATGCGATCACGACTCTGCTCTCGACTCTTCAGCGTGCTGATGCTCGCGCTCGTGCTGCTCGCGGGACCTGCCATCGCCCAGCAGGGCGGTGACGCCAGCGGCTCTGGCGGTTCCTCCAGTGACGGTCCGGCCTACTCGACCCTGGCCGACCTGCTGGAAAACGAACAGGCCCGCAGCCAGCTGATCGAGCAACTGCGACAGATGGCGGAAAACGCCCCCGAGCAGGCCCAGGCCGCCGGTGAACAGGCCGTCGACAGCGCCGCCGAGGCCACCCTGCCCAAGCAACTGGCAGACATGACCAGCCGCGTGGTCAGCGAGTTCGGCAATCAGTTCGAGAATCTCGCCGCCATCTTCGGTGGCATGATCGACGGCGCCCTGACCGAAGGCGAACTCAACTTCGACCTGTTCACCCAGGCGGCGATCAACCTCGGCCTGGTGATCCTGGCGACCTTTGTGCTGTTCGTGATCATCAGGCGGCTGGTCAGGCCACTGTTCACGCGGTTGAGCCAATATTCGCAGAACGGTCAGAACCTCAACCCCACCATCCGCCTGGTGCTGTGCGTGGTGCTGGCGGTGATCGTGGACGCCGCCGTGGTGGGTCTTGCCTACGTCGGCGGCAACCTGGCCGCCACTTTCGCCATCGGTGAAACGGGTAGCCTGTCGACCCGGGCGTCGCTGTTCCTCAATGCCTTCCTGGTCATCGAGCTGTTGAAAGCGGCCGTGCGCATGCTGTTCGCCTCGCGCTACGAGGGCCTGCGACTGCTGCCCATCACCGCTCCCAGCGCGTCCTACTGGAATCGCTGGATCGCCCGGCTGATTGGCCTTACCGGCTACGGCCTGATGGTGGTGGTCCCGTTGATCAACACCTACCTGTCTTACCGTGTCGGTGAGGGCATCGGCGCCCTGATCATGATCGGCGCCTACCTGTACGCCATCACCGTGGTGCTGATCAATCGCAGCCGCCTGCGCGATGGGCTGTTCGATGCCGCTGTCAGGTCCAGCCTGTCGGCCTCCCGTGTCGCGCTGCGCCTGCTCGGCCGCATCTGGCATCTGCTGGCGATCACCTACTTCACCGTGGTGCTGGTGCTGACCCTGACACGCCCCGAGGACGCCCTGCCGTTCGTGCTGATCGCGACCCTCAAGACCCTCGGTATCGTGCTGGCTGCCATGCTGGTGTCGCGCCTGCTGGCCCAGGCCATCGGTCGTCGCATCACCCTGTCCGGTGAGCTGCGCAAGAAGCTGCCGTTGCTCGAGGCACGCCTCAACTCCTATGTCCCGACGATGCTGCGCGCCTTCAACGTGCTGATCCTGATCGTCGCCGCCATGGCCCTGCTCAACGCCTGGGGCGTGTTCGACATGGCCACCTGGTACGCCTCCGAAGCGGGTCGCGTGCTGGTCAGCCAGGTGATCAACGTGGCCATCATCCTGATCGTCGCCGCGGCGGTCTGGATCGGCCTTGCCAGCCTGATCGAACACAAGCTGAATCCGACCACCGGCCGCGGCATGCCCTCGGCCCGGGCCCAGACGCTGCTGTCGCTGTTCCGCAATGCTCTGGCCATCGCCATCGTCACCATGACGGCGATGATCGTGCTGTCGGAAATCGGCATCAACATCGGACCGCTGATCGCCGGTGCCGGTGTGCTCGGTCTGGCCATCGGTTTCGGCGCCCAGAAACTGGTGCAGGACATCATCACCGGTATCTTCATCCAGGTGGAAAACGCCATGAATACCGGCGACGTGGTGACCCTGGGCGGCATCACCGGCACCGCCGAGAAGCTCAGCATCCGCTCGGTGGGTATCCGTGACCTGCACGGCACCTACCATCTAGTGCCGTTCTCCAGCGTCGATGTGGTCTCCAACTACATGCGTGGCTTCGGCTACCATGTGGGCGAATACGGCGTCGCCTACCGCGAGAACGTGGACGAGGCGATCGTCGCCCTGCGCAACGCCTTCGACGAACTGTCCTCCGACGAGGACCTCAAGTCCGAGATCCTCGAACCCCTCGAGGTGGCCGGTGTCATCGCCCTGGCCGACAGCTCGGTCAACATCCGGGTACGCATCAAGACCACCCCCGGCAACCAGTGGGCGGTGGGCCGTGCCTACAACCGTCTGGTCAAGCTGCACCTGGACGAGGCGGGCATCGAGATCCCCTTCCCGCACACCACGATCTTCTTTGGCGAAGACAAGCAGGGCCAGGCGCCAGCCGCCAACCTGCGCCTGGTCGAGAAGGATGTGGTGGCCACCGGCGAAGCCAGGGATACCGCACCGCTGCCCGGCGAGGACGGCAGTATCGACTCGCCCCGCGAGCACGAGACCCGCGAGGATGCCGAGACCAACGCCAAGTTCAGGGGCGACTACGACCCCGACGGCAACTGACAGACCTTACCTGCAACGCTTCTGGGGCGGCCTACGGGCCGCCCTTTTTTATTGATCGAATCGCCAGGGTGCCGAGCCCTGACGCCACGCTCTGCCGCCACGCCCTGACGCCACAACTCTGACAACACAGGCGTGGCGGCAGCTGCACGCCGGGCCTGTACTCGCCTTCAGCATGGTGACGCCACACCGCAGTCCCCTTGGCTGGCGCTGCGCACGAGCCCCATCCTCCAGGACCACAAACGCCACGGGCGGGGCCGAAGCCCCGCCCGTGGCGTTTGTGGGTACTGCTTAGTAGATCGAACGCCTGGCTCAGGCCTGCTGAGCGTCGCTCGGCTGCGGCAACGAGGGCAGCGACTTGTCGAGCAGCTCGACGCTCTGGCGATAGTAGAGCTGGCTCTTGTTGTGCTCGCCCAGGTTGGCGTAGAGCCGCGCCAGCTCGGCACAGACCACTCCGCTGGGACGTTGACGCTGGCTCGCCTCGAAGTACTCCTGGGCCTTGCCCCAGTAGGCGTTGCGCAGCGCCAGGCGACCCAGGGTCAACAGCAGGTCGGGATCGTTGGGACGCTCCTGCAGCCACTTCTCGGCGGTCACCAGCTGACGTGAAGCGTCCACCCCAAGCAGGCCATAGCGCAGCACCAGACGGCTGTCCCAGTTGGTCTTGAGCGAGTGGCGCAGCAGTTTCTCGGCGATCACCTGTTCGTCGCAGCGCACCAGCGTCTCGACGTAGAGCACCAGCAGGTCGATGTTGGTGCGCAGGTACTCGGGCATGTCGGACCACAGGTTGCGCACCCGCTCAATATCCTCGGGATTGCGCGTCTCCTGCAGGATCAGCTCGCGGTAGGCCTGCAGCTCGAGCTGTTCACGCTCTTCCCGGGCGATCAGCTGCTGGTCGGCCAGACGCGGCAGCAGGCGACGCAGGCCGTCCCAGTCGCTGACGCTGATATAAGCGGCCTTGAGCTGCTTGAGCACCTGGGGATGGCGCGGCAGATGACGGTCCAGACGGGTCAGGATCGCCAGTGCTTCCTCGTACTGCTGGCGGTCCAGCATCAGCTGGGCCTGCATCATGCCCACCGCCGGATCGGCACCGTCGGTGGAGATGTGGGCCCGCTTGAGCAGGGTGTCGGCCTGGTCATAGCGGCCCTGGTAGTGGGCCGCCAGGGCGGCAGACAGGTAGTTGACCAGCGGGGTGCTGGAGTCATCGGCGGCCTTGACCAGGGCCTTCTCGGCGCGCTTCCAGCGGCCTTCGGCCAATGCCACCAGGCCGCGCACGGTGCGCTTCATCGCGGTGCGATTGCGTGCCCGCGAGTTCCACACCTTGAAGCGGCTGACCGGACGGCTCAGACGGAACAGCACGCGCAGGGCAAAGTGCAGCACCATGAACAGGGCCAGCAGGATCACCAGGCCAAACCAGAACGAAGTCTGGAAGGAGGTGTCGCCCACCCGCACCAGCCAGTAGCCGGGCACCGACATCATCAGCTGACCGAACAGCGCCCCGAGCGCGAGGCCAACGACAATGAGCAGGATCAGCTTTCTCATGCGTTATCTCCCTGGCCGGAAGCGCCCGCTTCGAAGCGCTGCTCGATGAACCGGGCCAGCGCCTGCTGGGAAGCGCTGATATCAGGAAGCTCCGGGCGGATGGACTTGCCCTTGAGCTCGCCCAGACGAGCGATCACCGACTGCACCGACTCGTCGTCGACGTCGTAGTAGCCTTCGAGCAGGGTGATGGCCTTGTCGAGGCTGGCCTCGTACAGGCCGGTCTCTTCCTTGAGCAGGGCCAGCTGGGACTGCTCCAGCACCAGGCGCAGGCTCTGACGCAGATAGGACTCCTGCTCCGGGGTGATCAGGGCTTCCAGCGCCTGGTCGTGGTGGCGTACCGTCACCAGCTCCTTGAGCTCTTCACCGACCCGTGCCAGCTGCTCCTGCCAGGCACCGGAAGGAGCCTCCTCGATGGTGGTATCGGCGGTGAACTGCTCGATGTCCTGGGCCAGCGGCAGGCCGGCGATCTGCTCCTGCTGGGCGTTCAGGGCCAGGTAGAGGCCAGTCCGGTCAACCTTGGGCACCGTCTGCAGGGCGGCAAGCTCCTCGGCGATGGCGCGGCGTACCGGGACCAGTGCCGGATTGTTGGCCTCTTCCAGGCGAGCGTCGGCGGTGCGCAGCAGCGCCGCAGCACCTTCGACGTCACGCTCGAGCTGCAGGCGCTGATTGGCCAGACGCAGCAGGTAGGCGGCCTCGGCGTGCAGCCAGTCACGCTCGTCGGCGTTCTGTTCCTTGGACAGCTCGGCCAGTACCCGATCGAGGGTCTGGTTGACGTCGGACTTGTAAGCGTCGAAGTCGCTCTTGATGCCGTCCACCGCCTGGCCCATGGTCTCGCGACGCTCGGCAAGGCCGCTTTCCAGCTGGGACGACAGCTCCTGGACCTCGGCCACGCTGGGGCTGTTCTGCTTGAGCTGGTCGATGCGCGCGGACATGGCCTGCTGCAGCTGCCAGCCCTTCCAGCCGACAAAGGCCACACCGGCGATCAGGATCAGCACCAGCACCAGGGCCACGACGCCGGCCTTGCCGCCACCAGAGCCGCCACCAGAGCCTCCGGAAGACGAGGTCGCGGCACCGCCGGCAGAAGCCCCACCGTTACCACCCTTGCCTGCCGCTGGGCTGGGCTTGTTGTCACTGGCTTTGGCGCCACTGGCCTTGGTGTCACTGGCCTTGGTGTCACTGGGCTTGCCATCGCCGGGCTTGCCGGCACTGGCCTTGCCGCTATTGTCGGGCTTGCTAGCGCTGGGCTTGCTGGCACTTGGCTTGCTGGCACTGTCCCCGGCGGTGCCCTTCGCGGCAACCGGAGCGGCGTCACTCGGCGTGGCCTTGGCGGTGCCTGCGCTCGACGATGTGGCGCCGGCAGGCGATGAGCCGCCCGTCGCCGCAGCGGGTGTGGAGGATGCCGCGCTGGCACTGGACGAGGTGGATCCGGTCGAGCTGCTGCCACTCTTGTCGCGACGCCGCGACCGCCGCTGGGAGCCCCCCTTGCCCGCGCCGCCCTTCGAGGCGTCCGTGCCTGAGGTCGCGCTTCCTGTGCCCTGCTGGCCGGAAGCGGACGGGGTCTGCTGCTCGTCCTGATCGTGCTGTTGGTTGCTCATCTGTCGCTAGCCCTTTTAGAGATCTTCATTCGCCATCCTCTGGGTCGCAGGTCCTTGCCACCGCGGCCGCCAGCGCCGCAGGAGACGCGCCAGACGCCACGACCGGGATGCGAAATCCCAGCGTTTTCGCCAGTGTAGCCAACCGCTGGCTGGATACGACAAGCGGTTGTTGAAAGGCGGCCTCTGAACACCATCTTGCCAGATGTTCAAGGATTTCTCCGCTACTGACCACCAACGCCTGATAGCCCCCTTGTTCGAGCCATGTTCTGGCCCCGGCGTCGGGAGTGATCAGGCGGCGTCGATACACCTCGAGACGCGTGACACGCGCGCCCCTCTGCCCCAGGGTGTCGCCCAGCAGCGGGCGGCCACCTTCGCCCGCCACCAGCAGCACTCGCTGGTGCTCCAGGCGCTGCAGCGAGGCCAGCGCCAGCAAGGCCTCGCTGGTCTCTTCTCCGGCGGCGGGGGCAGGCACCCTCACCTTTAGCCCCAGCGCCTGGTGCAAGACCATCGCCGTGGCCTGCCCGACGGCGTGCAGTTCAAGCCCCTGGGGCAGCTGTGGCCAGTAGCGATCCAGCGCCTCGACCAACCGCTCGGCGGCAGCGGGACTGATGACTACCACCTTATGAAAGTGGTCGATGTCGAGCCAGGCCGAGCGCACATCTGCCGTCTCTGGCACAGTTTCCTGCCGCATCACCTCGAGCCGCTCGGTGCTGAACCCCTTGCTTTCGATGGCCTCGGCCAGCGCTTGGGCGCGTTCGCCGGGCCGGGTGATCAGTACCGGAGTGCCCATCAACGCGGCCCGTAGACCTCGGCCAGGATATCCCCGGCGCCCTGCTCCAGCAGCTGCTCGGCGACGCGGATCCCCAGCGCCTCGGGTTCGTCCACCGAACCACGCCCTTCGGCACGCAGCACGCGGGAACCGTCGGGCGTGCCGACAAGGGCTCTCAACCACAGGGTTCTGCCATCGTCCTGATAGATGGCGTGCCCACCGATGGGCACCTGGCAGCCGCCTTCCAGACGTGTATTCATGGCCCGTTCGGCACGCACTCTGGTCGCCGTCTCGATATCGTCGAGCGGTGCCAGCAGCGACACCAGCTCGGTGTCGTGCATGCGGCATTCGATGCCAAGCGCGCCCTGACCACAGGCCGGCAGGCAGATCTCCGGCGGCAGCTCCTGGGCGATACGTTCACCCAGCCCCAGCCGCTTGAGCCCGGAGGTAGCCAGCAGGATGGCATCGAATTCGCCAGCGTCGAGCTTGGCCAGGCGTGTCTGGACATTGCCACGCAGACTGATGACCTCGAGATCCGGACGGGCCTCGCGCATCTGCAGTCCGCGGCGCAGGCTGGAGGTACCCAGACGGGCGCCCTCGGGCAGGTCCTCGAAGCGAGCATAGTCATTGGAGACGAAGGCGTCGGTGGGCTCGGCGCCTTCCAGGATCACCGAAAGCCCCAGGCTCTCGGGAAACTGCATCGGCACATCCTTCATGGAGTGCACCGCGATATCGGCGCGGCCGTCGAGCATCGCCTCCTCGAGTTCCTTGACGAACAGCCCCTTGCCGCCAACCTTGGCCAAGGGCGTGTCGAGAATCTTGTCACCGCGGGTCGACATCGGTACCAGCTCGACCTCGAGCCCGGGGTGAATCGCCATCAGGCGATCGCGAACATGTTCGGCCTGCCATAGGGCCAACTGGCTCTTGCGCGTCGCGATACGCAGCCTGGACATCTGTTGCACGTTGCTCTCCCTGGTCGGGCTTGCGACCAAATCGCCGCGTCCGCCATGTTAAATGAATGACGTCATCATAAAGCACGGTCTCCGTCAGTAAAATCGACGGCGACGGGACCCGTTGCCGCGCCTGCCAGAAGCGCCTGCTGCCACCCTCGTTTCAGGGGCTGATGCCGCACCGTCCTTGCCGGCCCGCTGCACCCTCGCCTCAAGGGCCGACTCTGGTACACTTTGGGCATACCAACGACAACGGCTGCCGGCTCCGTCAGCGCCCTCGGCGCCGGCCACCGATCACGTCGCCATCGCATCGTCATTCAGGAAGTCCATTCAATGAGCCAGACCACCAACCAGTCCTGGGGCGGCCGCTTCAGCGAACCCACCGACGCCTTCGTCGCTCGTTTCACCGCCTCGGTCGATTTCGACCAGCGCCTGGCCCGCCATGACATCCAGGGCTCCATCGCGCATGCCACCATGCTCGCCCAGGTTGGCGTGCTGAGCGAAGAGGAACGTGACGCCATCCTGACCGGGCTCAAGGAGATCGAGACGGAGATCGCCGAAGGGCGTTTCGAGTGGTCGGTGGCGCTGGAAGACGTGCACATGAACATCGAGGCACGGCTGACCCAGAAGATCGGCATCACCGGCAAGAAGCTGCACACCGGGCGCTCGCGCAACGACCAGGTGGCCACCGATATTCGCCTCTACCTGCGCGAGGAGATCGACCTGGTCGCCAGCGAGCTGGCGCGGCTGCGTGCCGGGCTGATCGAGCTGGCCGAGGGCGAGGCCGACACCATCATGCCGGGCTTCACCCACCTGCAGACCGCTCAACCGGTGACCTTCGGCCACCACCTGCTGGCCTGGCAGGAGATGCTGGCCCGCGACCATGAACGCCTGCTGGACTGCCGCAAGCGGGTCAACGTGCTGCCGCTGGGCGCCGCCGCCCTGGCCGGCACCACCTACCCCATCGATCGTCACCTGACCGCCGAGCTGCTCGGCTTCGAACGCCCCGCCGAGAACAGCCTCGACGCGGTCAGCGATCGGGACTTCGCGATCGAGTTCACCGCCTTCGCGAGCCTGCTGCTTATGCACCTGTCGCGGATGAGCGAGGAGCTGGTGCTGTGGACCAGCGCCCAGTTCGACTTCATCGACCTGCCCGACCGCTTCTGCACCGGCTCCTCGATCATGCCGCAGAAGAAGAACCCGGACGTGCCCGAGCTGGTACGCGGCAAGACCGGCCGCGTCTACGGTCACCTGATGGGCCTGCTGACGCTGATGAAGTCGCAGCCGCTGGCCTACAACAAGGACAACCAGGAAGACAAGGAACCGCTGCTCGACACCCTGGATACCGTCAAGGGGTGCCTGCGCGCCTTCGCCGACATGGTCCCGGCCATCGTCTCCAAGGGCGATTCCATGCGCGAGGCCGCTCGCAAGGGCTTCTCCACCGCCACCGACCTTGCCGACTATCTGGTACGCAAGGGCGTGGCCTTCCGTGACGCCCATGAAATCGTCGGTCAGTCCGTGGCCTACGGCATCGAGAGCGGCAAGGATCTGTCGGACATGAGCCTCGACGAACTGCGCCAGTTCTCCGACGTCATCGGCGAGGACGTGTTCGAGGTGCTGACCCTGGAAGGCTCGGTGGCCGCCCGCAACCATATCGGTGGCACCGCCCCCGACCAGGTGCGCGCCGCTGCCCAGCGCGCCCGTGAGGCCCTCAAGACCCTTGCGACCGGCCAGGGAGGCGCCCAATGAACCGCCTCGTCAAGGTGCTGCGACCCGCCCTGTTGCCGGCCCTGCTGCTGGCCCTGATGGCCCTGGCGGGCTGCGGCCAGAAAGGCCCCCTGTACCTGCCCGGTGACGAAGAAGCGGCGGAGCGCTACGGCCCCCGCGAAACCGTCGAGGACGAACAGGGCGAAGAGGACAGCCAGGAAAGCGACCAGAGCGCGACCGAGGACGAGAGCTGAGCATGGATCACTTCAACTACCGAGACGGCGAGCTGCACGCCGAAGAAGTGCCTCTGGCCCGCATCGCCGAGGCGGTGGGCACCCCCTGCTACGTCTATTCACGTGCCACCCTGGAGCGCCACTTCCAGGCCTACCGCGAGGCGCTGGGTAGCCACCCGCATCTGATCTGCTACGCGGTCAAGGCCAACAGCAACCTGGCGGTGCTCAACGTACTGGCGCGCCAGGGTGCCGGTTTCGACATCGTTTCCCGGGGCGAGCTCGAGCGGGTGCTGGCCGCCGGGGGTGACCCGGCCAAGGTGGTGTTCTCCGGCGTCGCCAAGCGCCCCGACGAGATGGCGCGCGCGCTCGAGGTCGGCATCAAGTGCTTCAACGTGGAGTCGCGTCCAGAGCTTGAAGTGCTCAATGAAGTGGCAGGCCGCCTGGGCAAGGTGGCGCCGGTGTCATTGCGGGTCAATCCCGACGTCGACGCGGGCACCCATCCGTATATCTCCACCGGGCTCAAGGACAACAAGTTCGGTATCCCGGTGGATGAGGCGCTGGAGGTCTACCGTCTGGCCGCCGAACTGCCGCACCTCAAGGTCACCGGGCTCGACTGCCATATCGGCTCGCAGCTCACCGAGATCGCTCCCTTCCTCGACGCCCTGGAGCGTCTGCTGGTGCTGCTCGACCGCCTGCGCGAGGAGAACATCGAGGTCTCGCACCTCGACCTGGGCGGCGGCCTCGGCGTGCCCTACAGGGACGAGACGCCGCCGGCCCCGTTCGACTACGCCTCGAAGCTGCTCGAGCGCCTGTCGCGCTGGGACGGCGGCGAGCGCCTGACGCTGCTGTTCGAGCCGGGCCGCTCGATCGCCGCCAACGCCGGCGTCATGCTGACCCGGCTGACCTACGTGAAGCCCGGCGAAACCAAGAACTTCGCCATCGTCGACGCCGCCATGAATGACCTGATTCGGCCCTCGCTGTACCAGGCCTGGCAGGCCATCATCGAAGTCGACACTCGCCTGGACCGCGCAAGCGACGTCTACGACGTGGTCGGCCCGGTGTGCGAGACCGGCGACTTCCTCGGCAAGGAGCGTCAGCTGGCGGTGGCGCCGGGCGACCTGCTGGCGGTGCGCTCGGCAGGCGCCTACGGCTTCGTGATGGCCTCCAACTACAACAGCCGCCCGCGTCCGGCGGAGGTACTGGTGGACGGCGACAGCTATCAGGTGGTGCGCCGACGCGAGACCCTCGAGGACCTCTGGGCCGGTGAGTCGCTGCCCGGCGAATCGCAACCGGGATCGGCATCGGGATCGACGTCAGGAGCACCGCGCTGATGCTTCTGCACTTCACCAAGATGCATGGCCTGGGCAACGACTTCATGGTGGTCGATCTGGTCACCCAGCGGGCCCGCATCGAGGCCGAGGAAATCCGCCGTCTGGCCGACCGGCGCTTCGGCATCGGTTTCGATCAGCTACTGGTGGTGGAACCGCCGCGGGACCCGGACATGGACTTTCGCTACCGGATCTACAACGCCGACGGCAGCGAGGTCGAGAATTGCGGCAATGGTGCGCGCTGCTTTGCCCGCTTCGTACGCGACAAGCGGCTGACCCACAAGCGCCAGATCCAGGTCGAGACCGCCGGCGGCCCGCTGGTGCTGGACGTGCATGACGACGAGCAGGTCAGCGTCGACATGGGCGCCCCGCGCTTCGCCCCGCCGAGCCTGCCCTTCGAGGCCGACGAGGACCGCCTGCGTCACACCCTCGAGGTCGACGGCGAGACCCTCGAGATCGCCGCCGCCTCCATGGGCAACCCCCACGCGGTGATCAAGGTCGACAGCGTCGACCAGGCGCCGGTGGAGCGCCTGGGACCGCTGGTCGAACACCACCCGCGCTTTCCCAAGCGGGTCAACGTGGGCTTCATGCAGGTGGTCTCCAGCCACGAGATTCGGCTGCGGGTGTTCGAGCGCGGCAGCGGCGAGACCCTGGCCTGTGGTACCGGCGCCTGCGCTGCGGTGGCCTGCGGCATTCGCCAGGGCCTGCTCGAAAGCCCGGTGACCGTCCACCTGCCCGGCGGCAGCCTGACGATCCGCTGGGAAGGTGGCGAGCGCCCCTTGATCATGACCGGCCCCGCCGAGCGGGTGTTCGATGGACGAATTCCGCTGCGTTGACCCCAGGCGCACAGGACTCGACGGGACTGGGCTAAGCTGCCAGCAAGGTACCGGTCCCTCGCGTTCCCGGAAACTCGATCCAGCCTAGACATTGAACTCCAACAGGAAGACGCGCATGCCTCAAGCCGCCCCAGAGCCTCGCAAGACGCTCGACCCGGACCGCGTCGCCGAATGGCTGGCACGCCACCCGGACTTCTTCGTCGGTCGCGAAGGCCTGCTGCAGAGCCTCACGATTCCCCACCCGGAGACCCAGGGCGCCACCTCGCTGCTGGAACGGCTGGTCCATGACCTGCGCAAGCGCGCCGAAGGCGCGGAACTGCGGCTCGAGCAACTGCTCGACTCGGCCCGCCACAACGAGGCGCAGTATCGGCGCACCCGCGAGCTGGTGCTGGCACTGCTGGAAGCCCAGGACAACGACGCCCTGGGCCAGGCCCTGGCCACCCAGCTAAGCGAGCGCTTCCAGACGCCGGCGGTGTCGCTGTGGTGCCCCGCCAGCCTGACCGATCGCGACCCCAGACCGCCCCAGGCCCCGCGTCACGTGCTCGACGACCACACCGGCCAGCGCCTGACCGCGCTACTCGATGGGCGCGCCAGCCGCTGTACCCGTCTTGCTCCCACCGACTGGAAGCGCCTGCTGCCCCACGCCAAGGCGCCGACCAAGTCGGGCTCCTGCGCCATCGCCCGCATGACCCTGGGCGAGCCCCAGGGCTTTGTGGTGCTGGCAAGTCCTGATCCCGACCACTTCCGTGCCAGCATGGACACCCTGTTTACCGAGTACCTGGCCGAGGTGCTGGTGCGCCTGAGCGTGCGGCTGTGCGAGCGTGATGATGGCTGAAAAGGCGGCTGAGACGACGGCTGAGACGACGGCCAAGTGGCAGCTTGCCGGCGCGGTAGCGGACTTTCTCGATGAGCTGGGTCGCACCGCCAGTGCTGCCACCGTCGACGCCTACCGGCGTGACCTGGCCACCTTCGAGAACTGGTGGCACGCCCAGGCCAATGACACCGACGCCAGGCCGCCGGATGATCAGGCCCTGACGTCCCACACGCTCCGGCGTTTTCTGGCCGCCGAACGCAGCCGAGGCATGGCACCGCGCAGCCTGAAGCGCCGCCGCGCCGCCCTGTCGCGACTGTGTGAACACCTGGTGGCGGCTGGCCGACTCGACTACAACCCGGTCGGCCTGAGCCGCGGCCCCCGGGCACCGAAGGATCTACCTCGGCCGGTGGACGTGGACCTGCTGGCGCGCTTTCTCGACACCCCCCACGACGGCTCGCCGCTGTCGGTACGCGACCAGGCGATGCTGGAGCTGCTCTATTCCAGCGGGCTACGGCTGGCGGAACTGGCGGCGCTGGATCTCCCCGACCTTCATGGCGGCCGGGTGCGGGTCCTCGGCAAGGGCAACAAGCCGCGCCAGGTGCCGGTGGGCTCGCGTGCGCGCCAGGCCATCGACCAGTGGCTAAGCGTGCGCTCAGTGCTGGCCGCCGACGGCGAAACAGCGCTTTTCGTCGGCCAACAGGGCCACCGGCTCGGCCATCGTGCCATCCAGGCACGCCTGGTCACCCAGGCCCGCCGGCGCAGCCTGCCGGAGCACCTGCATCCCCACCGCCTGCGCCACTCCTTCGCCAGCCACCTGCTGGAATCGAGCCAGGACCTGCGCGCCGTCCAGGAGCTGCTGGGCCACGCCAACCTGTCCACCACCCAGGTCTATACCCGGCTGGACTGGCAGCACCTGGCGGAGAGCTACGACAAGGCCCACCCCCGCGCGCGGCGCAGCCGGAGCGACGACAGCCATCCCGGAGACACCCCTTGATCGACCACGCGGCAGCGGACGACTTCAGCCGACTCAAGGCCATCACCTTCGACCTGGACGACACCCTGTGGGACAACAGCGGCGTCATGCAGCGCACCGAGCAGGGCCACGTCGACTGGCTGACCGAACAGCTCGGCGCCTGGCAACGCGGCCGCGAGGAGCCGTTGACGCCCCCCATCGCGCTTTCGGACTACCTGAGTGAACGCCAGGCTCTGGCCAGGCGCAGCTGGTCGCGGCGCGGCGACTTCAGCTGGCTGCGTGAGCGCACCCTGATCCAGCTGCTGGAGGAAAGCGGCGTGAACCGGGCGGCGGCTCACTGGTGGGCGGCGCTGGCGATGCAGCGTTTTCACTCGCTGCGCATCCTCGTCACGCCCTTCCCCGACACCGACGCCATGCTGGAAAGGCTGAAGGGCCGCTATCGTCTCGGCAGCATCACCAACGGCAACGTGGCCTTCCACCGTCTGCCGCTGGCCCGCCACTTCCAGGCGCGTATCGCTGCCGGCGAGATGTTCGCACCCAAGCCCGATCCACGGCCCTTTCTGGCGATGCTGGCACGGCTTCAGGTCAAGGCCTGCGAGACCCTGCACGTGGGCGATTCCTGGGAGGAAGACGTGCTGCCGGCGATTCGCCTGGGCTTGCGGGCGATCTGGATCGCGCCGCCAGAGGCCGAGACGGCTCCCTTGCCACGCGGCGTGACCCGACTGTCTCGGGTCACCGAGCTGCCAGCCCTGCTCGGTGAGCATCAGGATCAATAAAGCGAGAAAAACCCCGGCGACCGCCGGCGCCACGTGGTAAACCGGCAGGCACCTGTTCCCTGAGTGCCTGCCGCCATGCCCCGCCCGCTCTATCGCCCCCTCGCTTCATCACCGCCGACCCGGCGTCACCTGCGACGAGTGCTCAAGCTCGGGCTGGCGTTTGCCCTGGTTTCGGGACTGGGGCTTGTTTCGGGGCTGTCTTCGGGACTGCTTTCGGGGCGTGTTTCAGGACTGGGGCCCGCTCTCTCCCTGCCCCTGGGCATCGCGCCAGCCCTGGCGGCACGCCCTACCTGCGACACCGTACGCCCGCCCGGTACCTGCGGCCTCTATAGCACCGGCATGTCCTACCCCTCGACCTTGTCCGGCACCACGCCGGAAGGCAACACCGCGGGGATAGCCTCCTTCCACACCACCTACGCCTGCCAGACCGGCAGCGACGGCCGCGTCTATATCCTGCTCGATACCCAGGGTTCCTACGACAGCGCCACCGGTGACGCCGAAAGCTCAGTGCAGGGCTTCTACTTCGACAAGGCCGACACCAGCATGGGCGGCCATCACCACCAGACCCTGGTCGCTTCCCTGCGCACCGCCAACCATGCATCTGGCTGTGTCTCCGGCAGCGTCACGAAGGAGATACCGATCGTACGCCATGGCGACACCGAACCGGGCAACTACAAACAGTTTACCTACTGGCCTCATACCCACGTGGCGACCAGCACCGGCGCCAGCGACAACTATACCGGTACGGTAGTCGGAGTTGGCGGCGCTTACGTCACCGTGATCGAGAGCACCTGCAAGATGTGGACCCCCTACATCATCCTGCCCGATATCGACCTCAGCGAGCTGCCGGGAGCAGGATCTCGGGGCGGCACCACCACCGCCTACCTGAGCTTCAACGACTGCGATGAGGTCAACATGGCGGATTTGTCCATACGCTCGAGCGGCGCCAGCGTCATCAACGCCCGCCAAGGCATCCTCGGCAACGCCGACACCTCAGGTGAAGGCGCCAAGGGCATCGGGCTGGCGCTGGAAATCGACGCTTTTTCAGCCCACGACTTCGACCCCGTGGACCTGTCTGGCTCGCGAGCGGTTGGCCTGATGGGGGAGGCGCCCAGGGTTCCGTTACGCGTCAGCTACTACCGCTATGCCGAACAGGCATCCGGGGGGCGCGTCAAGGGGCTGCTGGAGGTCACCGCCACGTACAAGTAGCCGGCGGGCTCGTCAGGCTGGCTAGGGCTCGTCAGGCTGGCTAGCCTTCGTGCGCAAGCCAGCCGTCCAGGCGCCGATGGGCCTCGTCGACGCCCTGGCGCTTGAGCGCCGAGAAAAGCTGCACGCTGACCAGGTCCTCCCACTCACGCAGCCGCGAGCGCACCTGCTGCAAGGCATTCTTGGCCGCGCCCTGCTTCAGCTTGTCGGCCTTGGTCAGCAGGATATGCACCGGCAGGTCGCGCTCATCGGCCACATCCAGCAGCGCCAGGTCGAACTCGGTCAATGGGTGACGCACGTCCATCACCAGCACCAGCCCCTTGAGCGAAGCTCGCTTCTGGAGGTATTCGGCCAGGTGGCGCTGCCACTCCAATTTGACCTTTTCGGGCACCTTGGCGTAGCCGTAGCCGGGCAGGTCCACCAGCCGGCGCTCGCTGTCCTCGCCCAGCGAAAAGACGTTGATGAGCTGGGTGCGACCCGGCGTCTTGGAGGTACGCGCGAGCGCCTTCTGTTGGGTGATGGTGTTGATCGCGCTGGACTTTCCGGCATTGGAACGTCCGGCAAAGGCGACCTCGACACCACTGTCTTCGGGGCATCGGGCCAGCGTCGGCGCACTGGTGAGGAATCGGGCCAAGGAGTAGTTGAAAGCCATGAGATGGAAGAAATCCTGACGGTGATCAAAGGTAGGGTCGAGGGCCCTGGCATTCCCGCCCCCGGGGTGTTTGGTTATAGTAAGCTTTGAGGCGGCTGCGACCCGGGGAATCATCATAACATTGTGCCGCTGTCGCCAGCGACCGGCCTCAGCGCGGGCGCTTCCCCCTGCAGTGAAGGCCACGCCTTCCGCGGGACCGTGAAAACATTAAAACGGCATAAGTGAACTAGCGATGAGACAGTTACTGGCAAGCCTGGCAATCTCCATCGGCGTCGTCGGCGCCGCCCATGCCGACCTCCAGAGTGACGCAGACGCCGCCGCAGGACGCGACAAGGCTACCGCCTGCGCCGCCTGCCACGGCCAGACCGGCGCCAGTATCGCGCCGACCTTCCCCAACCTGGCCGGCCAGCAGGCCTCCTACCTGGCCAAGCAGATCATCGACATCCGTGACGGCACCCGTCCGGTGCCGCAGATGGCGGGGCAGGTGGACAACTTCAGCGACCAGGACGCCTGGGACGTGGCCGCCTTCTTCGCCGGCCAGGACCCGGTGGTGGGGCAGGCCAAGGATGACGAGGCGTTGCTCGAGCGCGGCGAGGCGCTCTACCGCGCTGGCGACCTGGCCAAGGGCATCCCGGCCTGCAGCGCCTGCCATGGCCCGACCGGCAGCGGCATCGGCTCGGCGGTCTATCCGGGGCTTTCCGGCCAGCACGCCGGCTATGTGGTCAGCACCCTCCAGGCATTCGCCTCCGGCGCCCGCGCCAACAGCCCCGGCGGCGTGATGGCCGACATCGCCGCCAAGATGAGCGACGCCGACATGGAAGCCGTGGCCAACTACGTCCAGGGCCTGCACTGATCGATTCACCTTTCGATGCGTCCCGCGGGGCGGCCCTTGTGGCCGCCCCGTTGCGTTTACCAGCAAAGATAGACATGCGACGCCTGCCCAATCGGGATATTCGGGAACCCTTCGAACGTTGTAGACTCAAAACAGCGTTCGCTTTGCGGCTCCAGGTTCGTCGCGCCCTCGCGCCGCCATGGCATGCCCGCCTCAATCAAGGAGAAAACATTCTATGCTGAAGTCACTGATGATGGGCCTCGCTGGCCTTAGCCTGTCGACCATGGCGGTCGCCGCCTCGATCACCGAGGGCGAGGACTACACCGTCGCCCCCAATCAGGTCGAGCTGGGCAGCGACGATGGCAAGATCAACGTGACCGAAGTGTTCTGGTATGGCTGCCCACACTGCTACTCGCTGGAAGATCCGCTCAACGCCTGGGTCGCCGAGCTGCCCGATGACGTCGAGTTCGAACGCATGCCGGCCACCCTGGGCGAGACCTGGGTCAAGCATGCCAAGGCCTTCTATGCCGCCCAGCAGCTCGAGATCCTCGACGAGGTGCACGAGGACTTCTTCGACGCCATCCACCAGGAAGGCGAGCAGCTTACCGAGCCAGCAGACATCGCCGCCTTCTTCAGCGACTACGGTGTCAGCGAAGAGCAGGCGCTCAAGGCGCTGGATGGCTTCGGCGTGAAGTCCCAGATCAATCGCGCCAGCGCCACCATGCGCAACCTCGAACTGATGGGCGTCCCCGCGCTGATCGTCGATGGTCGCTACATCGTCTCGCCGAGCACCGCCGGCAGCCTCGACAACATGCCGCGCATCGCCGAGGCGCTGGTGGAGCAGATCCGCAGCGAACAGGAGTCTGGAGCCCAATGACGTCACTGGCCGAGGAACGCCACCCCACGCTGGACAGAGGTCACCTGAGGCTGGTGACCTTCAACCTGCAGGTGGGTATCCAGACCTCGGCCTACCACCACTACCTCACCCGTAGCTGGCAGCACCTGTTGCCTCACCCGCGTCGGCAACGACGTCTGGACATGATCGCCGAGGTGCTGTCGCACTTCGACATGGTGGGGCTACAGGAGGTGGACGGCGGCAGCTTTCGCTCGAACCAGGTCAATCAGCTCGAGTACCTGGCCATGCAAGGCGGCTTCCCCCACCACTATCAGCAGCTCAACCGCAACCTCGGTCGACTTGCCCAGCACAGCAATGGTCTGCTCTCCCGGCTGGCACCCAGCCGCATCGAGGAGCACCGCCTGCCGGGAACCCTGCCCGGCCGGGGCGCCATCCATGCGCGCTTCGGCCAGGGCCCCGAGGCCCTGCACCTGTTCGTCGCCCACCTGGCCCTGGGCCAGCGCACCCAGAACCTGCAGCTCGACTACCTCAGCGAGCTGATCCAGCCACTCAAGCACGTGGTGGTGATGGGGGACCTGAACTGCACCCCGGATCGCCTGCACGCCCACGACCGCTTCTGCGCCTCGTTGCCGCTGCATCCGGTGCGACCGGCACTGAGCTACCCTTCCTGGCGCCCCAGCCGAGCGCTGGACCATATCCTGCTGTCGTCGTCGCTGGAGGCCGATGAGGCCGAAGTCCTCGACCGACTGTTTTCGGACCACCTGCCGGTGGCCGTCGATATTCGCCTGCCCCAGCCCTGCCTCGCCGCCATCCAGGCCGATCAGCCCGAGCAACCTGCCTGAGCTATCCTGTCGGCGGCGGACGCCACGCCAGCGGACCTCGACTTTTGGTGTCATGACAGTGCTACCTCGACTGCCGTATAGTCAGCGTTGACGTGCACCGAGATTCGCTAATGTCTCCGCGTGCCACACTATCCATGACGCCAGGTCCCCCCGGCAAGCCGACGTCCTGCCCTGGCGACGGCGTGCCCGGGCGCCAGCCTGGACAATGATCGCCCTGACACCACCAGCGAGTTCCTAATGTCTACATCTTCCGGCTTGCCGGGGCCACTGGCGGCCCTGGACGCCTTCTCCGAACGCCTTGGCAGGGGCCTTTCCTGGCTGATCCTGGCGATGATGATCATCCAGTTCCTGATCGTGGTGCTGCGCTATGCCTTCAGCGTCAACAGCATCCCCATGCAGGAATCGGTGATGTACATGCACGCCGCCGTGTTCATGCTGGCGGCGGCCTACACCCTGAAGCACGGCGGGCACGTGCGCGTCGACATCTTCTATCGCGCGATGTCACCCAGGCGCAAGGCGCTGGTCGACCTGCTCGGCACCCTGCTGCTGCTGCTGCCGGTGATGGGCTTCGTGATCGCCACCAGCCTCGGCTACGTCGGCAAGTCCTGGGCCATCTTCGAGGGCTCGCCCGACGCCGGCGGCATCCCCGGGGTGTTCCTGCTGAAGACGCTGATACCGGCCTTCGCCGTGCTGATGATTGTCCAGGGCCTCGTCGAGATCTACCGCAATATCCTGATTTTAAAGGGACGTCTCGACCCCAACGCCCTTCCCCATGACGCCGACGAGGAGCACCTGTAAATGCTGGAGTTCATGCCCCTGGTGCTGTTCGGTGTCATCTGTACGGTATTGATGTTCGGTTTTCCGGTCGCGCTGTCGCTGGCCGGTACCGCCCTGGCCTTTGCCGGGCTCGGCTACGGCCTGGAGTCCCTCGGCATCGATGCCAACTTCGACGGCAGCTACCTCAACGCCTTCCCCAATCGCCTCTACGGCATCATGACCAACACCACCCTGCTGGCGGTGCCCTTGTTCGTGCTGATGGGCGTGCTGCTCGAGAAGTCCAAGGTCGCCGAAACCCTGCTCGACGCCATGGCCCTGCTGTTCGGCTCGCTGCGCGGCGGACTCGGCATCTCGGTGACTCTCGTCGGCATGATGCTGGCCGCTTCCACCGGCATCGTCGGCGCCACCGTGGTCACCATGGGCCTGATGTCGCTGCCGACCATGCTCAAGCGCGGCTACAGCCAGTCGCTGGCCACCGGCACCATCTGCGCCACCGGCACCCTGGGTCAGATCATCCCGCCGTCCATCGCTCTGGTGCTGCTTGGTGACGTGCTGTCCAGCGCCTACCAGCAGGCCCAGCTGTCCATGGGCATCTTCAGCCCCAAGACGGTGTCGGTGGGTGATCTGTTCATGGGGGCGCTGGTCCCGGGCCTGATCCTGGTGCTGGTGTATATCGTCTACGTCAGCCTGGTGGCGCTGTTCAAGCCCAGCGCCGCTCCTGCCGCCGATCGCCAGGAACTGATGGCCGAGCTGGGCCACACCTCGGGCATCGGCCTGTTGCTGCTCAAGGGCCTGGTGCCGCCCATCGTGCTGATCGTCGCGGTGCTCGGCTCGATCCTGGCCGGACTGGCCACCCCCACCGAAGCCTCCGCGGTGGGTGCCTTCGGCGCCCTGGTGCTGGCTCTGGCCTATCGTCGCCTCGATCTGGCCACGCTCAAGGACGTGCTGCGCTCCACCACCCACGTCACCACCATGGTGTTCCTGATCCTGATCGGCGCGGCGTTGTTTTCACTGGTGTTCCGCGCCTACGGCGGTGAAGAGCTGGTCACCCATCTGTTCGAGAACATGCCTGGCGGGGTAGTCGGCGCCACCATCATCGTGATGCTGGTGATCTTCCTGCTCGGCTTTATTCTCGACTTCATCGAGATCACCTTCGTGGTGGTGCCGATCGTCGGTCCGATTCTGCTGGCCATGGGCCTGGATCCGATCTGGCTGGGCATCATGATCGCGATCAACCTGCAGACGTCCTTCCTGACGCCTCCCTTCGGCTTCGCCCTGTTCTACCTGCGCGGGGTGGCCCCGGAGTCGGTACCGACGTCCGCGATCTACCGAGGCGTCATTCCGTTCATCGTGCTTCAGCTCGGCATGCTGCTGGCCCTGTCATTCTTCCCAGAACTCGCCACCTGGCTACCGGAGCAGTTCTGACCCGGCGCGTTGGCGATGCGTGGACGGCAGCCCACGCCGGGGGGTGCCCCCGGCGTCTATAGTTGCCCGACGAGCCATCGCCCGCTTCACGGCGTCTCGGGCCATCCCGCGAGACGCCAACTACCCGCCGGCCCTACCCTGGCCGGCAGGTCCCGACAACGCCAATACCATACAAAGGGGACTTACATGCAACGCAGCTCAATCGCCAAGGCCATTACCCTCGCCGGTGCCTCCGGTCTACTGCTGGTCGGAGCCCAGGCCCAGGCCCAGGACACCTTCGAGTGGAAGCTGGTCACCTCCTGGCCGAAGAACTTCCCCGGTGTCGGCCAGGGTCCCGAGCGTCTGGCCAAGCTGGTCGAGGAAATGTCCGACGGCCGCCTGACGATCGAGGTGTTCGGTGCCGGCCAGCTGGTACCGGGCTTCGAGGTCTTCGACGCCGTCGCCGAAGGCACCGCCCAGATGGGCCACTCTGCCTCCTACTACTGGAAGGGCAAGGCGCCCGCCGCCCAGTTCTTCGCCGCCGTGCCCTTCGGCATGAACGCCCAGGAAATGAACGCCTGGCTGCACTATGGTGGCGGCCTGGAGCTGTGGAACGAGCTCTACGATGACTTCGGCGTCGAGGTCATGACCGCCGGCGCCTCCGGCGTACAGATGGGCGGCTGGTACAACCAGGAAATCAATTCGGTCGACGACCTGGACGGCCTCAAGATGCGCATGCCGGGCCTCGGTGGTGAGGTCATGAACCGCATGGGCGTGGCCATCGTCAATATGCCCGGCGGCGAGATCTTCACCTCGCTGCAGTCCGGCGCCATCGATGCCACCGAGTGGATCGGCCCGTACAACGACCTGGCCTTCGGCCTGCATCAGGCCGCCGAGTACTACTACTACCCGGGCTGGCATGAGCCGACGGTGATGTTCGAGGCCATCGTCAACGATGAGGCCCTGGCCGAGCTGCCCGCCGACCTTCAGGCGATCCTGCGCACCGCGGTGCGCGACGTGAACCAGGACGTGCTGGACGAGTACACCGCGCGCAACAACGATGCCCTGGCCACCCTGATCAACGAACACGACGTCCAGCTGCGCAAGCTGCCCGACGACGTGCTCGCCCAGGCTCAAGAGATCTCCGCCGAGGTGGTGCAGGAACTGGCTGACTCCAGCGATATCGCCGGTCGCATCTACGAGTCGTACCGCGACTTCCAGGACAAGGTGGTGAACTACCACGCCATCTCCGAGCAGGCCTACTACAACGCCCGCAACCCGGACGGCGGCACTGACTTCGGCCAGGAGTAACCCATCCAGAAGGTGTCGAGCATTGCCGACACAAGCACCCAGGGGCCGCCTCGCGCGGCCCCTGTCCGTTTTCGGGGCACAGGCGGACATCGTGTCGACTCTCGAGCAGTGATCAGCCGCAGCTGAAATAGCGTTCGGCAAACCACAGCAGCACCGCGTAGCGCCCGCCCTTGCTGACGACGATCCACAGCGTGGCACGCCACCACGGCAGCCGGGCGATTCCCGCGAGTACCGTCAGCGGATCCCCCACCACCGGCAGCCAGGCCAGCAGCAGACTCGCTTCTCCGCCCTTGCGATACCAGCGCTGGGCTCGTGCCAGTCCCGCCCGGGAGGCGGGAAACCAGCGACGATCGACATACTGGGTGGCGTAGCGGCCCAGGGCGACATTGACCAGACTGCCCAGGGTATTGCCCAGGGTGGCCACCAGCCACAGTGCCAGCGGCGCTTCGCCCCGGCACCACAGCCCGGCCAGCCATAGCTCGGACCCTCCGGGCAGCAGGGTGGCGCTGGCAAACGCCATGACAAACAGACTCAGCATGATGCGCTCGACATTGGCTCTCTCAGCGCCGCCTCTTGTATTCTGTGTCTTCTGCTGACTTTCGGGTGTCTTTCATGTCCCACGCCGTATCCATCCCTCACACGCTGACCATCGCCGGCTCCGACCCTTCTGGCGGCGCCGGCCTCCAGGGCGACCTCAAGACGCTGTCTGCCCTGGGCACCTATGCCACCAACGTCATCACCGCGGTGATCGCGCAGAATACCTGTGGGGTACGCGAGGTGCACCCGGTGGCTGCAGAGAGCATCCGGGTGCAGCTCGATCACCTGCTCGACGACGTGCGCATCGACGCGGTGAAGATCGGCATGGTCGCTAGCCGCGAGGTCGCCGAGACCCTGCGTGAAGCGCTCGAGGCCAGGCGTCCCCGCTGGATCGTGCTCGATCCGGTGATGGTAGCCAAGAGCGGCGACATCCTGGTGGATGAGGCCGGGATCAGTGCGGTACGCGATGTGCTGGTGCCGCTGGCCGACGTGATCACCCCCAACCTGCCCGAGGCGGCGGTACTGCTGGGGGTCGAGCCGCCCACCAGCGCCGATGCCATGGAGGCGATGCTGCCCGCGCTCAAGCAACTGTCCGCCCCCTATGTGCTACTCAAGGGTGGCCATCTCGATGGTGACAGCTGTCCCGACCTGCTGGCCTCGCCCGGTGGCGATCGCTGGCTGCCGGCGCCGCGCATCGATACCCAGAACCTGCATGGTACCGGTTGTGCCCTGTCCTCGGCGATCGCCGCCAAGCTGGCCCATCTGCCACAGGACGCCGACGAGGCGCAGGTCATCGACGCCATCGGCGACGCCAAGCGCTGGCTGCACCAGGCGCTCGACGCCAGCCGGCGGCTGTCGGTGGGCCAGGGGCGCGGCCCGGTGCATCACTTCCACGCCTGGTGGTAGCGGCAGGAGCCGTGGCGGGCGATGGCAGGCCGTGGAAGCCACGATGCGCCCGGTCTGATCTGATCCGAGCGCAGGACGGCGCTATCGTGCACTGACAGGGACTGACGACACCGTCGCTTGCGCGAATCGGCACGTCCGCCCATGCTGAAGGTTCACCCACTGGCGTCGTGAGGGCAGAGCCATGACTCGCACCCTGCTGTTTGCCTGTGACCTGTCGGCAGAAAACCGTTCCGCCTTCGGCCGCGCCATCCGCCTGGCCAACGAGATGGGCGCCCGTCTCGACGTACTGCACGTGCTGGATCCCTACCTGCCCCACCGGGTGCTGCGCGACCTGGAAGGTGCGGTAGTAGATGACATCCACGCCATCGCCACCGACCTGCGCGAGGACTACGCACTGGCCGAACCGCCGCTGCTGGTGCAGACGGTGACCGGCGCCCCCTACGCCGAGATCATCCGTGAGGCCCACGATCGCAACGCCGAGATGATCATCCTCGGCACCCATCGCAAGCGCGGACACCCTGACCTGATCGGCGGCACCACCCTGGCCCGGGTGCTGTTGAGCGCCCCCTGTCCGGTGCTGACTGTCAGCCAGCCCCCCGCAGAGCCGTGGAACGACATTCTGGTCCCGGTGGACTTCTCCCTGACCTGCCGTCGCACCCTGCGCGAGACCCTGCGACACTTTCCGGAATCCCGCCTCGAGTTGCTCCACGCCTGGGACGTGCCGGGCGAGCGCGAACTCGGCTCCGATACTGACTTCGCGCAGTGGCGCGATCGTGAGGTCATCCGACTTAGACAGCAGCTCGAACAGGAGATCGACCACCTGATGGCGGAATTCGATCGGGTGCCGGAGCTGGAACTGGTGCTGGAACAGGGCGACCCCCTGGACGTGTTGATCGCCCATCTGCGCCGTCAGCCTCCCGATCTGCTGGCACTGGGCAACCGCAGTCAGGCGGGCCGACGCAGTCAGATTACCAAGCGTCTGCTGGCGGAGCCCCGTTGCGACATCATGCTGTGCCGCGCCTGGTAGTCACGGGAAGAACGCTCTACAAAAACTGTACATAAGTCATATCTCGCGCCATGATGTGTACAACATCATGTCACGGGAGTTTCATCATGCCTTCGCGACAACCCCGACAGCACCCGCTGGTTCGGCTGCTTGCCGCGGTCAGCCTGATCACCTGTCTGACCCTGACCATGGCCGCGCCCCCCGAGGCCAACGCCCAGACGTCGACGCAGCAGGTCAGCGTCAAGAGAGCTAGCTTTGCCACCCAGATCGACGATGGCCGGCGCTACGAGATGATCGGCCACGGGCTCTTCACCTATCTGGTGTGGGACGCCTACGCCGGCGCCTACTACCAGGCCGCGGGGTACCCCCTCCCCGCTCCCGAATCCGACGTCCCGCGCCGGCTGGTGCTGCACTACTTCCATGCCATCGAGGCCGACGACTTCGCCAGCACCACCCTCGAGACCGTGCGCGAGCAGGTCGGTGCCGTGGACTTTCCGTCGATTCGCCGCCCGCTGACCGCGCTGGTCGACAGCTATCGCTCGGTCGCGCCGGGCGACCGCTATTCGCTGACCTGGGATGGCGAGAGCCTGATCCTGGCGCTCAATGGTGCCCCGCTGTACCGCTCCAACGACAAGGCGCTTGCCAACGCCATGTTCGCCATCTGGCTCGGTGAAGATCCCCTGGACCGCGACTTCCGCGACGCTCTGCTGGGGCGCTGACGCCGGCGCCTCCCTGGCCAGGCAGGCCCGTGCTAGGCTAGCGGGCCCTGCTGTGTGCAATCCCCCACCTGTTGCCAGAGGAAGCCCTGCATGAAAGCCCTGATCCAACGTGTCCGCCGTGCCAGTGTCGAGGTCGAGGATCGCACCGTCGGCGCCATCGACCACGGCCTGCTGGCCCTGGTCGGGGTGGAAAAAGGAGATGACGAGGCCTCGGCCGACCGCCTGCTGCACAAGCTGCTGCACTATCGCGTGTTCGCCGATGACCAGGACAAGATGAATCTCAATGTGCAGCAGGCCGGCGGTGGCCTCTTGCTGGTATCCCAGTTCACCCTGGCCGCGGATACCCGCAAGGGGCTGCGTCCCAGCTTCTCCAGCGCGGCGCCGCCGGCCGAAGGCGATCGTCTGTTTCACTACCTGCTCGACCAGGCCCGCCAGCGCCATGCGCCGGTGGCCAGTGGCGAGTTCGGCGCCAATATGCAGGTGGCACTAATCAACGACGGGCCGGTGACCTTTCTGCTCGAAAGTTGATTCCCCTCCCCCTGGCGCGAGCGCCAATAGGCAGCGAACGCGGCGTCCTGCCACCTTTGTGATCTTCAAAAGCCCGATCGCAACGCGATATCGGCGGGAAGGTAAACCAGGCTCTCTCGTCTAATCCCGTCTCATCTTGATGTTTATGGAAACATTTACCACAATCACCTGTATACAAAAACAACCGGTGATCGTATCCATGAGCAACGCCCGCTACCCCGTCAGCGTCTCGGTCTTCGACTTCCACGGCCGGCCACCGCTGAGCCGTGCCCTGCCACTGTCGCTGCAACACATCCTCGCCATGATCATGGGTACCATCACGGTGCCGATCATCGTCTCCGGTGCCATCGGCGCCTCCACCGCCGAAACCCTGCTGCTGATCCAGATTTCGCTGGTGGCCTCGGCGCTGTCGACGCTGATCCAGCTGTTCGGTGTCTGGCGCTTCGGTGCCCGCCTGCCGACCATCTTCGGTGTCGGCTTTGCCTACGTGCCCACCCTGACCGCCGTGGGCGCCCAGTATGGCCTCGGCGGCATCCTCGGCGCCCAGTTGATCGGCGGCATGGCGATGCTGCTGGTCGGGTTCGGTATCCGCCCGCTGCGTCACCTGTTTCCGCCGGTGGTGGCGGGGGTGGTGGTGCTGGTGATCGGCCTGTCGCTCTACGACATCGCCATCCACTACATGGCCGGGGGCAAGGGGAGCGCCGACTACGGTGGCGGCAGGCAGTGGCTGGTGGCGCTGGTCACTCTGGCCGTGGTGCTGGCGATTTCCCAGTTCGGGCGGGGCTTCATCAAGCTCGCCGCGATCATCTGCGGCATCGTGGTGGGCTACGCGCTGGCACTCGCGCTGGGCATGGTGGACTTCACTGCGGTGCATCAGGCGGCCTGGTTCAGTGCGCCGCGCCCGCTCCCCGTGACGCTCGAATTCGCGCCGGTGGCGATCCTGTCCATGGTGATCATCTGCGTGGTCAATTCGGTGCAGACCATCGGTGATCTATCCGCTACCACCATCGGTGGCATGAATCGCGAGCTGGGCCATCGGGAGCTGTCCGGGGGCTTGCTGGGCAACGGCCTGTGCACTCTGGTCGGTGCCCTGTTCGCGGCTCTGCCGACGGCGTCGTTCAGCCAGAACGTCGGTATCGTCGCCATGACCAAGGTCATCAGTCGTTCGGTGCTGGCACTGGCGGCGCTGTTTCTGCTGGCGGCGGGACTGATGCCGAAGTTCGGCGCGCTGATGACCACCATTCCCTATCCGGTGCTCGGTGGCGCCACCATAACGGTGTTCGGCATGATCACCATGACCGGTATCCAGCTGCTGACCCGCGACGAGCTGTCCGGGCGCAACATGACCATCGCCAGCCTGGCGCTGGCGCTGGGCCTCGGGCTCGCCGCGGCGCCGCAGGCCATCGCCGCGCTGCCGGACACGATCGAGATGGCGATCGGTGGATCACCCGTGGTGGTGGCGGCGCTCACCGCCGTGCTGCTCAATCTGCTGCTGCCTCACAAGAGCCTGGCCGACGAGCAGGCCGAGCGCGAGCGGCTGGCCGCGCGCATGGAAGCCAGCGACACGGCTCCCGCTAGCGTGCCCGCCTCATCCCGGTGCGACTCGCAATAGCCGTTCGCCACACCCACTCGCCCCTGCTATCGGGCGACCCAGCGACCCGAGGCGCTATCGAACCGAGCGTGGCTCAGCCCGACAGCGCCTCGTTCATTTCCTCGAGCGCCTCTTCGGCGGCGAGCCAGTCGGCCTCCAGCTCCTCGAGGCGCGCCTTGAGCTCGCCCTGGCGCGCCAGACAGTCGGTCAGTTCCTGCTTGCGCGCCGCGTCGGTGTAGAGCTCGGCGTCGCCGAGCTGCGCTTCCACCTCGCCGAGTTCAGCCTGGACCTTCTCCATGGCCTTTTCGGCCTTGTCCCGCTCGCGCTTCAAGGGCCTGAGCTTCTCGCGCAGCTCGGCGGCGGCGCGGCGCGAGGCCTTGCGATCCTCCCGCGGGGCGGCCTGGCCAGCCTCGGCCCTGTCGGCCTTGTCTTCCCTGGCCGCGCGACGATCGCTTTCCAGGCGTGACTTGAGCCAGGCCCGGTAATCCTCCAGGTCGCCATCGAAGGGTTCGACCCGATGGTCGGCGACCTTCCAGAACTCGTCGACGGTGGCCTTGAGCAGGTGGCGGTCGTGGGATACCACGATCACCGTCCCTTCGAACGACGCCAACGCCTCGGTCAGCGCCTCGCGCATCTCCAGGTCCAGGTGGTTGGTCGGCTCGTCGAGGAGCAGCAGGTTGGGCTTCTGCCAGGCAATCAGGGCCAGCGCCAGGCGTGCCTTCTCGCCGCCGGAGAACAGCTCGACCCGGGCAAACACGTCGTCTCCCGGAAAGCCGAAGCCACCCAGGAAGTTGCGGATATCGCTGTCGGCGGCCTGGGGCGACAGGCGCTGCACGTGGGTGAAGGGGGTCGCCTTGAGATCGAGCCCTTCGAGCTGGTGCTGGGCGAAGTAGCCCACCGCCAGGTGCTCGCCGGGCACCCGACGGCCAGAGAGCAGCGGCAGATCGCCGGTCAGCGACTTGATCAGGGTCGACTTGCCCGCGCCATTGGGACCGAGCAGTCCGATGCGCTGTCCCGGCAGCAGGGTCAGCTTCACGTCGGACAGCTGGGTGCGCTCGCTGCCGTCCTCGCGACGATAGCCCAGGCTGGCGTCATCGATCACCAGCAGCGGATGAGACGTCTTGTCCGCCGCCGGCAGGGTAAAGTGAAAGGGGGAATCGACGTGGGCCAGGGCGATGTCGCCCATGCGCTCGAGCATCTTCAGTCGGCTCTGGGCCTGGCGCGCCTTGGTCGCCTTGTAGCGAAAGCGGGCGACAAACTTCTCGATTTCCTCGCGACGCGCCTGCTGCTTCTCGGCCTGGGCCTGCTGCAGCGCCAGCTTCTCGGCCCGGGTCCGCTCGAAGGTGGTGTAGTTGCCCCGATAGAGCACCAGGCTGCGACGATCGAAGTGCACGATGTGGTCACACACCGCATCGAGAAAGTCGCGGTCGTGGGAGATCAGCAACAGGGTGCCGGGATAGCGCGTCAGCCACTGCTCTAGCCACAGCAGGGCGTCCAGGTCCAGGTGGTTGGTCGGCTCGTCGAGCAGCAGCACGTCGGAGGGCATGAACAGGGTACGCGCCAGGTTGGCTCGCATGCGCCAACCACCGGAGAACGCCGACAGCGGCTTGTCCAGATCGTGCTGGGCAAAGCCCAGCCCGACCAGCAACTGGGCCGCGCGGGCTGGCGCGCTGTAGCCGTCCAGCGCCTCGATGGCGCCGTGAAGTTCGGCCTCGCGGTGATGGTCACCGTCGGCCTGGGCAGAGGCGAGGGCAACCTCGGTACGCCTTAGTTCCGCGTCCCCGTCGAGCACGTACTCGATGATGGGGCGAGACAGCGCCTCGACTTCCTGCGCCATATGGGCAATACGCTGGCCGCCACTCATCTCGACCGCGCCCTTGTCGGCGCCGATCTCGCCGAGGATCAGGCCAAACAGACTGGACTTGCCGGCGCCATTGGGGCCCACGATACCGGCCTTGTGGCCGGCGTGCAGGGTCAGGTCGGCACCCTCGAACAACGGCTCGGCGCCGCGTTGCAGGGTTACTTGGCGCAGTGCAATCATCACGGCTCCATCGGGATGAGCCCGCCGGGCCGGGCACCCGCGAGCTTCTCTAATAAAAGAAGGATATCGTCTTGGACCCCGATTCTACCGAATTCACCGCTCGCCTGCGCCCTCGCCTGGCGACTTCGCCGCTATGGGACTTCGCCCTGGCAATCTATGCCCGGCCAGGCGTCGAGCAAGCCTGCCTGACGCTGCAGGATGAGCACGGCTGGGATGTGTGTGAACTGCTGTGGCGTTGCTGGCTGTATCAACAGGGCGCCCAGGCCGGTGCACTGCCGTCGCAGGTCGCCGCCTGGCAGCGCGAGGTCACCCAGCCTCTGCGCCGACTGCGCAGGAATCTGAAGCCCCAGGCGCAAGCCGACCCGCAGGTGGCGAGCGTTCGCTCGCGGATCAAGCAGGCGGAGCTCGAAGCCGAGCAACAATGCCTGCAGATGCTCATGAAAATTAGCCTGAACGAACTGGCTTTCTCGCCGATACCCGCCAGACTCCAAGGTCTAGAAAATGTGCTGCTTTCTAGCCAACAACGGCAGAAAAAAACGCAACTTATGGCCATAAGAAGCGTGGAAAGCCAGCTTGACCCTCTTCCGGCAGCGCGCTAGCCTGACGTTAACTGCATGAGAATTCCTGCATTTTTTGCATGATCGATCTTGTTCGCGCCAATAGCACAAGGTCCGAGATTCCGAAGCGAGACACGAAGCAATACAACAGGCGAGCGCGATCCGCCCATAGCTCCAACACCTGCAGAGGAACCACAAGAATGAAGGCAACACAGCTGCTGACCACCGCCAGCATCGGCGCCCTGATGCTGGGTCTTTCCTCCACCGCCATGGCCGACAACTGGCGCTACGCCCACGAAGAGTACGAGGGCGATGTCCAGGACGTCTTTGCCCAGGCGTTCAAGCAGTACGTCGAGGAGAATTCCGACCATTCCGTCCAGGTCTACCGCTTCGGCGAACTGGGTGAATCCGACGACATCATGGAGCAGACCCAGAACGGCATCCTGCAGTTCGTCAACCAGTCTCCCGGCTTCACCGGCGCGCTGATTCCCGAAGCCCAAATCTTCTTCATTCCCTACCTGCTGCCCACCGACGAAGAAACCGTGCTGAAGTTCTTCGACGAGAGCAAGGCGATCAACGAGATGTTCCCCGAGCTCTACGCCGAGCACGGGCTGAAGCTGATGCAGATGTACCCGGAAGGGGAAATGGTGGTCACCGCCGACGAGCCGATCACCTCGCCGGAGGACTTCGACAACAAGAAGATCCGCACCATGACCAACCCGCTGCTGGCGGAGACCTACGACGCCTTCGGCGCGACCCCCACGCCGCTGCCCTGGGGCGAGGTCTACGGCGGTCTGCAGACCGGCATCATCGACGGTCAGGAAAACCCGATCTTCTGGATCGAGTCCGGCGGTCTGTACGAGGTCTCCCCGAACCTGACCTTCACCGGCCACGGCTGGTTCACCACCGCCATGATGGCCAACCAGGACTTCTATGACGGCCTGTCCGACGAGGACAAGCAACTCGTCCAGGACGCCACCGACTCCGCCTACGACACCACCATCGAGCACATCCAGGGCCTCGCCGAAGAAGCCCTCGGCAAGATCCAGGAAGCGTCTGACGAGGTCACCGTGACTCGCCTGGACGACGAACAGATCCAGGCCTTCAAGGATCGCGCTCCGCAGGTCGAGGAGAAGTTCATCGAGATGACCGGTGAAGGCGGTCAGGAACTGCTCGACCAGTTCAAGGCTGACCTGGAAGCGGTTCAGTCCGGCGAGGAGTAATCCTCGTCTGAGCCATCGCTCCCGAAAGGGGCAGCCCTACCCGGCTGCCCCTTTTGTGTTTCCAGAGCCCTGAATAGCGACCCGACAGTCGCCGCCACGCCAGGCGCGCTGCGTGCATCCAGCGTTGACCAGATGGCTGCGAACCGCGACCCAGAGGGCGTACGCTGCGATACAGGTACGTGCGTTTCTCCCGGAATTCCCGACCAAGGATCCCATCATGACCGAAGAAGAATCCGAACAGCACTACCACTCGGGGTTGCCTGGTTTTCTGGGCATCATCGATACGTGGATCAGCAAGCTGGAAGCCATCATTCTTGCAGTGGGTGTGCTGCTGATGGCGGCCAATACCATCGCCAACGTCGTTGGCCGCTTCGTGCTCGGCGAGAGCATCTTCTTCAGCGGCGAGATCAACCGCATTCTGATCATCATGATCACCTTTGCCGGTATCGGCTATGCGGCGCGCCACGGGCGCCATATTCGCATGTCGGCGATCTACGATGCCCTGCCGGTAGGTGGCCGCAAGGCATTGATGATCTTCATCTCCCTGTTTACCTCTCTGGTGATGTTCTTCCTGCTGTACTACTCGGTGATCTACATCGTCGACCTGTATGACAAGGGGCGCATTCTGCCCGCCCTTGGCATCCCGATCTTCTGGATCTACCTGTGGGTACCGCTGGGCTTTCTGATCACCGGTATCCAGTACCTGCTCACCGCCATCAAGAACCTGACCTCCCGCGACGTCTACCTGTCGACCGGCGTGCTGGATGGCTACAAGGATACGGAGACTGAAGTATGAGTGACGCGACGGCGGCAGCAGGAGGACAGCCCCAATGACAACCATAATGGTCACCACCATGATCGCCCTGCTGTTGCTGGGCTTCCCCATGATGATCCCGTTGATCACCGCGGCGGTCATCGGTTTCTTCATGATGTTCAACGGCCTGGACCAGATGGACACGCTGATCCAGCAGATGATGGCGGGCATCCGGCCGGCCTCGCTGATCGCCGTGCCGATGTTCATCCTCGCCGCCGACATCATGACCCGCGGCCAGTCGGCAGAGCGCCTGATCAACATGGTCATGGCCTTCATCGGCCACGTGAAGGGCGGCCTGGCGGTATCCACCGCGGCCTCCTGCACCCTGTTCGGCGCCGTGTCCGGCTCGACCCAGGCCACCGTGGTAGCGGTGGGCTCGCCGCTGCGCCCGCGCATGCTCAAGGCCGGCTACTCCGACTCCTTCACCCTGGCGTTGATCATCAACTCGAGTGACATCGCCTTTCTGATCCCGCCCAGCATCGGCATGATCATCTATGGCGTGATCTCGGGCACCTCCATCGGCGAGCTGTTCATCGCCGGCATCGGGCCAGGCCTGCTGATCCTGCTGATGTTCTCCATCTACTGCGTGCTCTACGCGGTGATCCGCGACGTCCCCACCGAGCCCAAGGCGTCCTGGAGCGAGCGTCTCTCCGCGGTGCGTCAGGCGCTGTGGCCGCTGGGCTTCCCGGTGATCATCGTCGGCGGCATCTACGGCGGCATCTTCAGCCCCACCGAGGCCGCCGCGGCCTGCGTGCTGTACGCGGTGCTGCTGGAGTTCGTGGTGTTCCGATCGCTGAAGATGAACGACATCTACGCCATCGCCAAGTCCACCGGCCTGATCACCGCGGTGGTGTTCATCCTGGTCGCCGTGGGCAACGGCTTCTCGTGGATCATCTCCTTCGCCCAGATTCCGCAGGCCATGCTCGAGGCGGCCGGGATCAACGAAGCGGGTCCCACGGGTGTGCTGATCGCCATCTGCATCGCCTTCTTCGTCGCCTGCATGTTCGTCGACCCGATCGTGGTCATCCTGGTGCTGACGCCGATCTTCGCGCCGGCCATCGAGGCCACCGGACTCGACCCGGTGCTGGTGGGTATCCTGATCACTCTGCAAGTGGCCATCGGCTCGGCGACGCCACCCTTCGGCTGCGACATCTTCACCGCCATCGCGATCTTCAAGCGGCCCTATCTGGACGTGATCAAGGGCACACCTCCGTTCGTGTTCCTGCTGATCCTGGCCGCGGCCCTGCTGATCATGTTCCCGCAGATTGCGTTGTTCCTGCGCGACGTCGCCTTCCGCTAGGCGGCGTCTATCGGATGCGCGGAGACCAAGCTTGAGGAGAGACCGATGTTCAATCGAATCCTGGTGGCGGTGGACGGCTCCAAGGGCGCCCTCAAGGCGCTGGAGAAGGCCGTTGGGCTGCAGTACCTGACCGGCGCCGAGCTCTACATCCTGTGCGTGTTCAAACACCACAGTCTGCTCGAGGCCTCCCTGTCGATGGTTCGCCCGGACAAGCTGGACCTGCCCGACGATGCCCTCAAGGAGTACGCCTCGGAGATCGCCGTGCATGCCAAGAACCACGCGGTGGAACTGGGGGTACCGCTGGAAAAGGTGCGCGCCTTCGTCAAGGGAGGCCGCCCCTCGCGCACTATCGTGCGCTTCGCCCGCAAGCGCGAGTGCGACCTGATCGTGATCGGCGCCCAGGGCACCAACGGCGACGCCAGCCTGATCCTGGGCAGTGTCGCCCAGCGGGTGTCGGGGTCGGCGCAGTGTCCGACCCTGGTGGTCTAGCGCCACATTCATCACGGCTAGCACAGACGCAGCCGCAACCACAGGCCCGGGTCATGCCCGGGCCTGCCTCGTAGGGGGTAACGCGCGGCGGGTGCGGAACCCTTTTGCCCCTGTTACAGTCACAACAACGACACTCACACTACGGCCAACGCGCCAGCCAAGGATTTCCATGAAGACACTGCTGACTTCCGCCTCCCTGATCGCCCTGCTGGGCGCCGCTCCCATGGCCTTCTCCGCCCCCGAGAGCGACCAGGAAAAGCTTAGCTACAGCCTGGGTGTGACCCTGGGCCAGAGCATCAAGCAAGACGTGGAAGACCTCGACACGGATGCCTTCAGCGAGGCGATCAAGGACGTGTTCGCCGACGACGGCCTCGACATGACCGACGAGGAGATCGCCGCCGCCCTGACCAAGTTCCAGGAAGAGGCCATGGCCAAGCGCGCTGAAGAACAGCAGCAACGTGCCGAAGAGATGGCCCAGCAGGCGGACGCCAACAAGCAGGAAGGCGAGGCCTACATGGCCGAAAACGCCGACAAGGACGGCGTTACCACTACCGACTCCGGACTGCAGTACAAGGAGCTCGAGGAAGGTGACGGCGCCTCCCCCGAGGCCGGCGACACCGTGCAGGTCAACTACGAAGGCAAGCTGATCGACGGCACCGTGTTCGACAGCTCCTACGAGCGCGGCGAGCCGGTATCCTTCCAGGTGGGCCAGGTCATCGAGGGCTGGCAGGAAGCCCTGAAGATGATGAACGTGGGCGACACCTGGGAAGTCGTGATTCCGCCGGAGCTGGGCTACGGCGCGCGTGGCCAGGGCCCCATCGGCCCCAACGAGACCCTGATCTTCAAGGTCGAGCTGCTTGACGTGAACCCCAGCGACGAAGGCTGAGTCGATGACTCACCTTAGTCGTGCCAACGCCAGCCTCCTCGCGGGGCTGGCGTTTTTCGTGCTGGCACCTCAGGCCACGGCCGACTCCCCCGACGCCCTGCCCGCGCTGGGTCTCTCGAAGGACCGTCTGGCCACCATCGGCGTCTCGTCCGGCGGCTACATGGCCGCGCAGCTGGCGGTGGCCTGGCCCGAGCGCTTCGATGCACTCGGGCTGGTCGCCGCCGGCCCCTGGGGCTGTGCCCGGGGCGAGCTGGGAGTGGCGCTGGGTCAGTGCATGTTCACTCGCCTTGGCGACCCCGACCTGGCGGCGATCGACAGCCGCCTTGCGGACTACCGCGAGCTCGATCGCGCGGGTAGCGCTGAATCGCTCGACGACCTCAAGGTGTATCTCTGGCACGGTGAGGACGATGGCACCATCGATCCCGACGTCGGACACGCCGCCGCTCGACAATGGCGTGACTGGCTCGCCGACGATGAGCAACTGAAGGCGGTGTTTCAGGACGGCGCGGGGCACGGCTGGCCGGCGCTGGACGCCGCTGGCGAGGCGGACCTGGCCGACTGCGAAGAGGGCGGTGCGCCCTTCCTGCTCGACTGCGGCCTGGACCTGGCCGGCGAGGCGCTGGGCTGGTGGTGGGACGATCTGGCGCCTGCCGGCGAGGCCGACGACCAGCGCCTGCTGGCCTTCGACCAGAGCGAGTTCGACGCCAAGGGACTCGCCGACACCGGCTTTGTCTATCTGCCGAAGCAGTGCGAGAGCGGCGACTGCGCACTGGTGGTGGCGCTGCATGGCTGCCAGATGGGCGTGGACGACGATGAAGGCGCAGCGACGCCATTCACCCGGGCAAGCGGCCTGAACCGTTACGCCGAGAGCAACGACCTGGTGGTGCTCTACCCCCAGGCGGAGGCCAGCCTGGCCAATCCCAAGGGATGCTGGGACTGGTGGGGGTTCAGCGAGAGTACCTGGCAGCGCGACCCTTTGCATGACAGCCGGGACGGTCGTCAGGTCAGCGCCCTGATGCAAATGGTCGACAGACTGCAGGAAGCGCCCTGAGGCGTGGCAAGGGATTTGCCAAGCGCGTGGGCAGGTTGAGCGCCCTCGACAGGCTACAGCAGGCGCCCTGAGGCGCCTGCTTGGCTAGAGGCCTAGGCTTGGCAGGAAGTTAGTTCAACGCCCGATCCAGCGCCGCCGAGAGCGGCCCCGGGGTCGGCGCATGCAATACCCGTTCGATGATTTCGCCGCTGGCGTCCACCAGATAGAGCGAGGCCGAGTGATCCACCAGATACTCCACGGCGGATTCCGGCGTCTCGACCTTGCGCCAGACGACGCCGTAGCGCTCGCCGATATCGGCAAGCTCGGCCTGGCTACCGGTGGCGCCGATGAAGTCGTCGCCGAAGGCCTCAAGGTACTCCGACAACCGCTCCAGGGTGTCACGCTCGGGGTCCACCGAAATCATCAACGGCACCACCCGCCGACGCTGCTCTTCGGGCAGTGCCTGGCGCGCCTGGCGCACCACCGCCAGGCTCATGGGGCAGACGTCGGGACACCAGGTGTAGCCGAAGAAGATCACCGCCAGCTGGTCATCATCGAGATCACTCAGCGCAAAGTCGCCCACGGTCGACGCCAGGCGTATCTCACCAGCGACCAGCCCGTCCTGCTCGGCGGGCTGCCAGGGCTTGAAGGTCCACAACAGGGCCGCCGCCAGCATCACCACCGCCGCCAGGACCAGCCCCAGGGTCCGTCGATCGAAGCCGTGTCGTCGTTGCTGCTGTCGTTGCCGTCGAGTCATGGCAGGCTTCGCTCCACGTCCAGATCGAAGGTACTTCCGAGACGCCCACGCGGCGCATCGAAGCTGACCCGGGCACGCCAGGTCATGCGCTCACGGGTGCAGATGCCGAGCTGTCCCACCCCCTGAAAGCGGCCCGGTTCGCCGCCTTGCACGGCGTCGAGGTGGAAGCGATGCTCGCCCATGTCCATGCCGACCCCTTCGAACACCACCCGTACGTTCTGCGCTTCCACGCCGTCGACGCGCACTTCGAGGGGCAACGACTCCAGCGGGCGAATGTCACCCTCCACCGGGATCGCCAGGGTCAGCCGCTCATCCTCCTCGAGGCCGACGCCGCAGGGCCCCTGGTGCAGATCGCAGCCGGGCGCGGCCGGATACCAGGTCGTCTCCTGGTGATCGCCAAGCTCGTAGCGCAGCAGGTACCATAGGGCGATCAGCAAGGTGACAACGGTCACCGTGATCAGCAGGCGAAGCCGAGGACGACGGGCGCCGCGCGAGGCTGGGGACTGGCGCGAATGCATGTCGGAGGGCTGCCTCCAAAGGGAATGGGCGTAGGGTAAGCTTATCAGCAAAACTCCGACGCCCCCTGCGCGACAATGTCGCAGCCGTCAACGCGCGCTTACTCACGCTCGACGGCGCACTATTCTGCCACCGGCCTCGCCCGGACAAGGAACGTACATGGCCTCCATCACTGCGGCCCTGGGCCCGCTTTTTCTGCTTATCCTGCTTGGCGCCGTGCTGGGTGTCGGACGCATCCCAGGCGGGGACTTCTGGGCGCGCATGGAGCGCCTGATCTACTTTCTGCTGTTTCCCGCCATGCTGGTGGCGACCCTGGCCAGGGCGGACATCAGCCAGGTACCGGTGGCCAGGCTCGCCCTGGTGCTGCTGGGCACCATGCTGGTGCTCTCCGCTCTGCTGTGGTGGCTCAAGCCCCGCCTGAATCTCGACGCCGCCGCCTTTACCTCTGTCTTCCAGGGCGCGGTGCGCTTCAACACCTATGTCGGCGTCGCCGGCGCCGCTGCGCTGCACGGTCCCCAGGGCGCCACGGTGGCAGCGGTGGCCCTGGCGCTGATGATTCCCACGGTCAATGTGCTGTGCGTGCTGACCTTTATCGCCGCGGGCACCCTAGGTCGCTCGGGTCTATGGCGCTCACTGCTCGCCCTGGCCCAGAACCCGCTGATCCTCGCCTGCCTGATCGGCATCGGGCTCAATCTCTCGGGTATCGGCCTGCCGGGCTGGTCGGCGGGAACCCTGGAGCTGCTGGGACGCGCGGCGCTGCCGCTGGGGCTGGTGGCCGTAGGGGTGGCACTGCGACCCCAGGCCCTGCTGAGGCGCGATCTTGGCCTGTGGGTCTCGAGCCTGGTCAAGCTGGTGCTGATGCCGGCGCTGGTGCTGGTGCTGGCGTGGTTGCTGGGCCTCGACCCTGTCAGCCAGGATGTGGCGCTGCTGTACGCCGCCCTGCCCACCGCCACCTCCGCCTATATTCTGGCACGCCAGCTGGGCGGTGACGCTGAGCTGATGGCCGGACTGATCACCGCCCAGACCCTGGCGGCGATGATCAGCCTGCCGCTGTGGATGCAGCTGACCTGAGGGGCCAGGCGAGGCTTTATTAAAAAAGATTCTCGTTTGTGTTGACGAAACAAATGAGAATGATTTACGCTGAGGTTGTCGGCGTTGATGAGTCGCCGGCGCCAGATACCAGACATTGCCAGTCGCTATCTGGTTTCTCCTCCTCATTGCTAGTCACGGTCCTTGCGCCGCTTCCCTCTGGAAGCGGCTTTTTCATGGCCGCTTGGTTCAGTCCCGCGGCCAGCGCTCCTTCGCCTCGTTGCTCAAGACGTCCTGCCACCGCTTGATTCCGCCATCCCGAGCCTCTGCCCGGTTTCGCCTGCTGTCTTGGCGCCGCCCCTCGCATGCGTCTCCCTTGGCAGAAAGCCAGCGAGTGTGAGCGGACACACTGCCTTAATAAAAAATATTCTCGTTACGCTTGACGAAGAAAATGAGAATGATTTACGCTGAGGTTGTCGGCGTTGATGAGTCGCCGGCGCCAGATACCAGACATTGCCAGTCGCTATCTGGTTTCTCCTCCTCATTGCTAGTCACGGTCCTTTCACCGCTCCCCCGGGAGCGGTTTTCTTTTTTCTGGCCATCGACGCTTCTGGTCAACCTCGCCCCAGGGCCTTGGCTCCTGTTCGTCGCACCGCTCCCTGCGTCTCACCGCTCTCGTTCATCTCACCCCAGTGCCAGCGGCCTGGCCTCGCGGCTATTCGCAGCCCAGGGGCCTGCACCGCTCAGACGCTGGCGCAAGAGCCCCGCCAGGGCTTCCACCGCCGGCCATGAGGCTGCGGCGATGCGCCGGCTGAAGTACAGGCAGGCGTCACTGGTACCCAGGTGGGGCAGCCCCTCGGCCTCATCCAGCACGCGCATGCGCGGCGTCAGCCGCTGGCGATCGAGGATGCTCACGGCCAGGCCGACTTCCACGGCCTTTTCCACCGCATGGATGCTGGTACTGGTGAAGACCGCGTACCAGTCGCGCCCCTGACTCTCCAGGGCCTCGACCCCGAGCGAGCGGAATGGGCAGTCCAGCGGATGGAGCGCCAGCGGTAACGGCGCCTCGTCGGCGACGCGAAACTCACGGGACGCCGCCCACACCGGCGAGGTCTGCCACAGCGTTTCGCCATTGGTCAGCTGATGCGGACGGTCCAGCGCCACCGCCAGCGACAGCTCACCGCGTTCCAGGCGCCGGGCCAGCTCTCCGCTGGGCGCCGTGACCGCCTCCAGCAGCACATTGGGGTGGCTGGCCAGAAAGTCAGGCAGCACCTGCTCGACCAGATGCGGGGCGTAGCCCTCCGGCATGCCGAAGCGCACCCGCCCGCTGAGTCCCTGTCCGGTCAGTCGCGCCACCAGGCCGTCGTGCTGACGCAGCAGCTCACGCGCCTCCTGCAGCAAGGCCTCGCCGGCCGGCGACGGCGACACTCCGCGCGGCCCACGGATCAGCAGGCGCGCATCGAGACGCTGCTCGAGGCGCTTGATCTGCATGCTCAAGGCACTGACGGTGCGGTGTCGCAACTCCGCCGCCGCCGCCAGACTGCCCTGCTGGGCCACCGTCACAAAGCTGCGCAGCGCCTCCAGATCCAGCGCCGCTCCCGTGTTCTCGGTCATCGTTGCTCCCCCTATGGCGCCAGACCACCCTACCCGAAGACTTCAATATTATTGAAGTCAGCGTGAAAAACGTTTCGCTACTCGAAAGGCTAGCACCACGGCAGACTGCTCATCCAGCGCTTCCTCTATCCAGCGCTGCCGTCATCCACCCGTGCTCAAGGAGGCCCCATGCAGACGCTGCTACCCCGTCTGATCCCCCTGCTCCACCAGCTTCCCCGGCAACTGGGCAAGCACTCGGGTGCCCTGATGGTCGCCACGGGCTTCGTGGTCTGCTGGAGCAGCGGTTTCGTCGGCAGTCGCATGGCGGTGGACCTGGACGTGCCGGTGATGGGGCTCTATGCCTGGCGCTTTGCCCTGGCGACCCTGCTGGCCTGGATGCTGGTGGTCTGTCGTCTGGGCCATCCGGGGCATCGCCCGAGCTGGCGCCAGGCAGGCCACGAGCTGCTGACCGGTGGTCTGACGGTGGGCGTCTACCTGCTGACGATGCTGGTGGCGGTGGCCGAAGGTGTGAGCGCCTCGGTGGCGGCACTGATCGGCGCGCTGCAGCCGCTGGCGGCGGCGCTGCTGGCACGGCACCTGCTCAAGGAGCGCAGCGACAGCGCACAATGGTGGGGAATGGGGGTAGCGACGCTCGGCGCCATGGCGATGATCGCTGGCGACATGCGCAGCGTCGGCGGCGCCCCCTGGTGGGCCTACCTGCTGCCGCTGGTCGCGGTCGCCGCGGTATCGATCGGCAGCATCCTGACGCCGCCGGCGACCGCCAGGCCCGGCGAGGAGAATGGCGGTGTGGTGCCGCTGTCACTGATCACCCGCCTGGCGCTGCAGCTGAGCGCGGCAACGCTGGTGTTCATGCTGGCGGCGGTGATGCTCGAACCAGGCCTGCCGGCGCTGCCTCCGGCGACGCTGGACGCCTGGCTGACCATTGGCTGGCTGGTGGTGCTGGCCACCTTCGGTGGCTACGGCTTCTTCGTGGCGTGCCTGGGGCGCTTCGGGGTGACCCCGACCTCGGCGCTGATCGCGCTGACCCCGGCGGTGACGCTGTTGATGACGCTTTCACTGTTCGGCGAGCGCCCGGATGGGCTGGGCCTGGCGGGACTGGTGCTGTCGCTGGGTGGCGCCCTGTGGGCGCTGGCGGCCGGGCGACGCGGCCAGGGTCGCGCCGCCGATGCCGGCGTCAGTCGACGCGGCGGAAGATCAGGTCCCAGACACCGTGACCGAGCCGTTCGCCCCGCGCCTCGAACTTGGTCAGCGGACGAAAGTCGGGACGCGGCACATAGGGCGCCGTCTCCGGGGTCGCGGTATTGAGGTAGCCCGGGGCTGCCTCCATCACCTCGGCCATCCATTCGGCGTAGGCTTCCCAGTCGGTGGCCATGTGCAGGGTTCCGCCGCTGGCCAGGCGAGTCCGCACCAGCTCGACGAACGCCGGCTGGACGATGCGCCGCTTGTGATGCTTCTTCTTCGGCCAGGGGTCGGGAAAGAACAGCTGCAGGGTGGTCAGGCTGCCCTCGGGCAGGCACTGCTCCAGCACCGCCAGGGCATCCTCGCGGTAGACCCGCAGGTTGGTCAGCCCACGCTTGTCGGCTTCGTCGAGCAACTTGCCGACGCCCGGGGCGTGTACCTCGATCCCGATGAAGTCGGTGTCCGGGTGGGTCTCGGCCTGCTCGATCAGCGACGCTCCCATGCCGAAGCCGATCTCGACCACCCTGGGCGCCTGG
This sequence comes from Halomonas sp. YLB-10, assembly GCF_003856855.1. Classification (NCBI taxonomy): domain Bacteria; kingdom Pseudomonadati; phylum Pseudomonadota; class Gammaproteobacteria; order Oceanospirillales; family Halomonadaceae; genus Halomonas; species Halomonas sp. YLB-10. The sequence goes on along the minus strand of NZ_RRCU01000009.1, from coordinate 10,459 downwards.
CGGCCGAACAGCGCATCGAGGTCCTGGCGCCCCTGGGCGAGGGTCAGTCCCAGCCGCGGCCAGACTTCCTCAAGCCCACGGGTCTGCGCCTGGGTCATGCGCCCGGCCCGCAGCACATAGCTCTTGATACCACGGCGATGCAGCGGTGCGTCCGGTCCTTCCGGGCCGGTGGTCTTGCCCTCGTCGGGGCGATCTTGGTCGGTCATGATGATGTCTGGGGCGTGGTGAAAGTGTCAGGGCGAGAAAGCTGGGCAGGAGCGGCAGGCTGGGCCTTGCCGCTCCTGCTGGCTTCAGGCGTTGATGCGGCCGGCGAACGGCGATGACGCCTCGGCGCCGCGACGCGGCATGCGACCGGCGAGAAACGCCTGGCGTCCCGCCTGCACGGCATGCTTCATGGCTTCGGCCATCAGCACCGGCTGGCGCGCGTGGGCGATGGCGGAGTTCATCAGCACGCCGTCACAGCCGAGTTCCATGGCCAGGGCTGCCTCGGAGGCGGTGCCGATGCCGGCATCGATCAGCACCGGGACCTTGGCCTGCTCGATGATCAGGCGCACATTGTGCGGATTCTGGATGCCGTGGCCGGAGCCGATCAGCGAGCCCAGCGGCATCACCGCGCAGCAGCCGATGGCCTCGAGTTCCCTGGCAACGATGGGGTCGTCACTGGTGTAGACCATCACGTCGAAGCCATCGGCGACCAGCGTCTCGGCGGCCTTGAGGGTCTCCACCACATTGGGATAGAGGGTGTTGTCGTCCCCCAGCACCTCGAGCTTGACCAGCTTGTGGCCGTCGAGCAGTTCCCGCGCCAGCCGACAGGTGCGCACGGCATCCTTGGCGTTGTAGCAACCGGCGGTATTGGGCAGCAGGGTATAGCGCTCCGGCGGCACCACGTCGAGCAGGTTGGGCTCACCGGCCTCCTGACCCAGGTTGGTGCGACGCACCGCGAAGGTCACGACATCGGCGCCACTGGCGGCGATCGCCTCGCCGGTCTCGTCGAAGTCCTTGTACTTGCCGGTGCCCACCAAGAGACGCGAGGAAAAGGCGTGGTCGGCGACCCGCAGCGGGCTGTCCTGAAAGATGTCGGTCATGCTCAAGTCCTTCTCACGAAACGGAACCAGGCCGCCTTCGAGCGGCACCTCTATAGTCGTCGGTATCTGCTGGCGGGTGGTTCGCCTCAGCCGCCGCCGATGGCATGGACGATCTCGATGCGATCGCCATCCGCCAGGCGGGTCTCGCCGTGCTGGCTGCGCGGCAGGATGTCCTCGTTGAGCTCGACGGCGATGCGGCGCCCGCCCAGACCCAGGGCGTCGATCAACTCCGCCACGGTCTGCTCGCGGTCGAGGGCGTGGGGCTCACCATTTAGCTGAATCTGCATGGCCACCTCATTATCAAGATGTCGCGGGGGCAACATTGTAGCGGCTCGGGCCGCCGCGGGGTACGGTTGAGGGCAGATTCCTCTCTCTCGTCGTCAAGGAGCCTCGATGCCGGATCGTCACTGGTGGATCACCCTCGCCCTGTCCGGCGCCCTGGTGGTGGCGCTCGGCGCCTTCGCCGCCCATGGCCTCGACGGACGCCTGCCTGAGCGTCTGACCGCCGCCTTTACCACCGGGGTGCGCTACCAGGCCTGGCACACCCTGGCAGGCCTGGCGCTGCTGGCCTGGCGGGCCCAGCAGCCGCTGGCCGCCCAGCTGACGGCACTGAGGCTGTGGTCGGCAGGTATCCTGCTGTTCTCGGGTTCGCTGTACGCCATGGCCCTGGCCGGGCTCTACGGCGTCGGGCTCGGCCCACTGGGGCTGATCACACCGCTCGGCGGCGTGCTGTTGCTGCTTGGCTGGCTGGCGCTGGCCTGGGGACTATGGCGAGCCCGCGTGTGAGATAGCCTCTCAGTCGTTATCGGGCAGTACGTAGGTCGCCGTCACGTGCGCCACCGGCGCCTCGTCTCCGTCGGAGAAAAGCTCCACCTCACCCACCGCCAGGCGGCGTCCCAGCTTGATCAAGCGGGCGTTGGCGATCAGATCGCGATCACCCCGGGCGCGCCGTAGAAAGTGGCAGTTGAGGTTGCTGGTGACCGCCATGGGCTCCGGCCCGATCTGGGCCAGGATGGCCACGTACAGGCAGACGTCCGACAGTCCCATCATGGTCGGGCCGGAGACGCTGGCGCCGGGCCGCAAGTGTTCATCCTCGATGGCCAGGCTCATGGTGGCCCGCATCTCCGAGACGGCTTCGATGGTGCCCATGCGCTGGGGAAAGACGTCGTCCAGAAAATCCTCGATGGCGGCGGCGGTCATCACGGTCATGGTTCTCTCCCTGAAGGCAATCCGGCTCGTGATAGCTTCACCATAACTCAAGCCCGGATACGACGCCTCAACGCCCTCGCTGCTGTGTGCTTTCCCCTCGACACAACGACACACCCCCGGGGAGTCCCGGGGGTGTGTCCAGGGAAACGCCGCCTGGATCGCGGCGTTTGCTTGGCGTACTCGGTGGCGTCCCGAGTGTGTTACTTCGCCTTGTGGACCTGACGCCAGTGGTGCAGCAGCGGCTCGGTGTAGCCGGCCGGCTGCTCACGCCCCTTGAAGATCAGGTCGCTGGCCGCCTGGAAGGCGGTGGACTTGTCGAAGTCAGGGCTCATCGGGGTGTAGGCCGGGTCGCCTTCGTTCTGACCGTCCACCACCTTGGCCATGCGCTTGAGCGTCTCTTCCACACGCGCCGCGTCGACTACGCCGTGGTACAGCCAGTTGGCGATGTGCTGGCTGGAGATCCGCAGGGTAGCGCGGTCTTCCATCAGACCCACGTCGTGGATGTCAGGCACCTTGGAGGCGCCGACGCCCTGCTCGACCCAGCGCACCACGTAGCCGAGGATGCCCTGACAGTTGTTGTCAAGCTCCTGCTGGATCTCGTCGTCGCTCCAGTCGGCAGAGGCGACCACCGGCACGGTCAGCAGCGCCTTGAGCAGATCGTCGCGCTGCTCACTTTCGTCCAGCTCCTCGAGTTCGCGCTGGACCTGGGCCACGTCGACCTGGTGGTAGTGCAGGGCATGCAGCGCTGCAGCGGTGGGAGACGGCACCCAGGCGGTGTTGGCGCCCGACTTGGGGTGGCCGATCTTCTGCTCGATCATCGCCGCCATCAGGTCCGGCATGGCCCACATGCCCTTGCCGATCTGGGCGCGTCCGCGCAGGCCACAGGCCAGTCCGACCAGCACGTTGCTGCGCTCGTAGGCCTGAATCCAGTCGGCACCCTTCATGTCGCCCTTGCGCAGCATGGGGCCCGCCTCCATGGCGGTGTGCATCTCGTCACCGGTGCGATCGAGGAAGCCGGTGTTGATGAACACCACCCGGCTGGTGGCCTCGTTGATGCAGGCCTTGAGGTTGACCGAGGTGCGGCGCTCCTCGTCCATGATGCCCATCTTGAGGGTATTGCGGGCCATGCCCAGCAGGTCTTCGACACGCCCGAACAGGGTGTTGGCGAAGGCCACTTCCTTGGGACCGTGCATCTTCGGCTTGACGATATAGACGGAGCCGGTGCGCGAGTTGCGCGGCTGATCGTCACCCTTGTTGAGGTCATGCAGGGCGATCAGCGACGTCATGATGGCGTCGAGAATGCCCTCGGGCATTTCGTTGCCGTCGGCGTCGAGCACTGCCGGGTTGGTCATCAGGTGACCCACGTTGCGCACGAACAGCAGCGAGCGTCCCGGCAGGGTCAGCTCGGAACCATCCGGCGTGACGTAGTCGCGATCCGGATTCAGGCGACGGGTGAAGGAACTGCCGCCCTTGGCCACCTCGGCGGTGAGGTCACCCTTCATCAGGCCCAGCCAGCTGGCGTAGACGCCCACCTTGTCCTCGGCATCCACCGCCGCCACGGAGTCTTCGCAGTCCATGATGGAGGTCAGCGCGGCTTCCACCACCACGTCCTTGACGTGGGCCGGGTCGGTCTTGCCGATGGGGTGGCTGTCATCGACCTGGATTTCCAGATGCAGGCCATGGTGGGACAGCAGCACGGCACTCGGCGCGGAGGCGTCGCCCTGGTAGCCCACCAGCTTGCCCGGCTCCTTCAGGCCGGTCTCGCGGCCGCCGTCCAGAGACACCACCAGGTGGCCATCGCGCAGGAAGTACTTGACCGCGTCACGGTGGGAGCCGGTCGCCAGCGGTGCCGCCTGGTCCAGCACATTGCGGGCGTAAGCCACGACCTTCTCGCCGCGCTTGGGGTTGAAGCTCGAGCCCTTCTCGCAGCCATCCTCTTCGCTGATCACGTCGGTGCCATACAGCGCGTCGTAGAGGCTACCCCAACGCGCGTTGGCGGCGTTCAGCGAGTAGCGTGCGTTGTTCACCGGCACCACCAGCTGGGGGCCCGCCTGGGAAGCGATCTCGCGATCCACGTTTTCGGTGGTCACCTCGACCTTGGCCGGCGGATCGACCAGATAGCCGATTTCCTTGAGGAAGGCCTGGTAAGCGGCCATGTCGTTGACCGGCCCCGGGTGCTCACTGTGCCAGGCCGAGAGTTTCTGCTGCAGCGCGTCGCGCTCGGCCAGCAGGGCCTGGTTGGTCGGCGTCAGGTCGTGGAAGATGGCATCGACGCCCTTCCAGAAGGCATCGGCATCGATCCCCGTGCCAGGCAGCGCCTGTTCGGTGATGAACTGGTCCAGCTCGGCGGCCACCTGCAGGCGATGGCGAGAAATGCGTTGCGTCATTGGGTCTAGCTCCTCGTTGGGCCTTGGGTGCCCCCCTGGCACCTTCCAGCCGGACAGGGGAAAAGGTGACTGCTCCAGAATGATTTTGTGGAAAATCATTCCATTTGTAAACCGAAAACCCCGCTCTACCGCTCAAGGCTAGACCAAATGATGAGCTTTCGAGGGCCTTGTCGATTGGGAAACAGTGGTGCCGAACTCGATGGGTCGCTAGCATGGAACAGGCAAGGAAGCCCAGACAGGAAGGTGTTGACGTGTGCTGGCGACTCCCTCATCTGACGCCGAAGGCCATACCTCCATGGCACAGGTGAGCAACGACGGCCTCCGGACGGTGTCAGAAGAAGCAGGTGGCCAACGATCGGTCAGGGTGCAACCAGGCGCAGGGTGATGACGCTACCCTCCACGCCATCTGGCCGTCCCAGCACAACCGAGTGCCGAGCAACGCACGCCACCGCCCCTTCCCAGCGGAGGACGCTATGACCGACTACACGCCCCTTGAGACCATCGAACGGCTGACCCCGGTGGCAAGACAAGGCGAAGGCTTGGTGGCGACAGCCGCCCCGGCCATGGCAACGACCCTTGAACGCTATCTGGCGCACTATCGGCTCGATGTCCTGCTCACCGAAGGGGTAACGCTGCACGCGGGTAATATCGAGACGCCACGCTTCCGCCTGTGGACTCAGGTATGGCGCCCGCCCCACCCGCGGGGCACCGCGGTGGTGGTTCACGGCTACTACGACCACCTGGGCCTGTACCGCCACCTGCTCGAGCTGCTGCTGGAACTCGAGCTCACGGTGGTGCTGTGGGATCTGCCGGGACACGGGCTGTCCAGTGGGGATCGTGCCGACATCGACGACTTTGCCGACTACGGCGACTGCCTGCGTACGCTTCAGCAGCACCTGAGCGAAGCCGGCCTGGCCCAGGGACCTTGGGTCGGCGTCGGCCAGAGCACCGGCGGCGCCATCCTGGCCACCGATGCCCTGAGCCGGGGCGATGACGGCCACTGGTCGGCGCTGGTGCTGCTGGCGCCCCTGGTCAGACCCTGGGGCTGGACCCGAGCAGCCTGGGTCCATCGCCTGGTCAGCCCCTTTGTCTCCAGCGTGCCGCGCAAGTTTAGGGCGAACACCAATGATGACGACTTCGCCACCTTTCTGCGCGAACAGGACCCGCTCCAGCCCGTGCGCCTGCCCACCGGCTGGGTCAGCGCCATGCGCCGCTGGATGCCCCGCCTGATGCAGCTGCCCCCGTGCCAGCTACCGACCCTGATCCTGCAAGGCGAGAAGGACCTGACGGTGGACGGGCCCTGGAATCTGGCGGTACTCGGCAAGAAGTTTCCCGGGGCGCACATCTGCTGTCACCCGCAAGCCCGCCACCATCTGGTCAACGAGGCCGAGGCCATCCGTCTGGACCTTTTCGCCGAAGTGCGCCAATTTCTGGAACAACAGCTCAGTGAAGGGCCTCTACCGAAAAGGATGTCATCTCAATGCCCAGACGCTTGACCCGACAGACGGTACACCGCGCCGGCAGCCACGCCTCCTTGCTGCCCTGGCTGGCGCTGGTGCTGCTGGTCTGGCTGGCCGGCTGTGCCAGCGCCCCCGAGCGCCCCGAGACGCTGCGCCAGGCGCTGCTGGGCCTTGGCCAACAGGCGGCCGAGAGGGTCGCCGAGGCGCCGGCCCTGGCAGGGGAAACCCTGGCCGATCAGGTGCTGCTGCTGTCCCCGCCCAAGGTCGACGAAAGGCTGGAGCTCGGCGTCGGCCGCGTCCAGGAGAGCCTGACCCGTGGCCTGCTGGCGATCGACGACGGCCCCCAGGTGCTGGACTGGCAGCCCGGTGATACCCCCGCCGCCGATACCAATCAATGGCTGGTCGATAGCCGACTGATCGCCGATGGCCCACGCCTGACGCTGTCTGACCGCGAGCTTTTGCCCTACCGCTTCGAACTCCGCCTGCGCCGCCCCGGCGACGGTGCCGCGCTGTGGTCCACGGTCATTAGCGGCGCCTTCGACGCCGACGCGCTCTAGGGCTTGCTGAAAAGTGCCTGCGCTTGTCGTTTTCGGGCCAAGCCCAGACCCGGGCAGGGACTATGCCTGGCGATAACGGGTGCATGGAACGACCGTGCGGCGCCCGTCAGCCCTTGCGCAACAGCCGATCCAGCTGGCGATAGCCGATGGCCTCGATCAGGTCATCACGGCACGGACGTTCGCGCCCGGCCAGGTCGGCCAGGTGCGCTCGGCCACATCCAGGGCGCCGGCGAGCTGGGCGGAAGCCACAAGCAGGCCCGGCGCAATGGGCAGGTCGAAGCATCTACCCTCCTTGGGCAGATCGACGGGAGCAAGATTCAGGGCAATGAGGCGTAGCGGGTAGTCGAGCCCACAAGTGGCAAGGGCACTGCGCACCCGTTCGCGGCTTCCGCGTACCGAAACCTGTGCGACCATCGATAACCCATTCGCCTTCCTTCGCATGTCTTAAACAATGACAACCTTCTACGCTTCTTATAGCATCCACACGTCGAAAAAGACTATCGGCTAGGTCATTGCCCAGGCCATGACTGGAGATACGCAGGGAGCGAAGCAGTGCAACTAAAGTATGAGAAGCATCATAATGAATGCATTTTCTGTCACGTGCCGCACCTACCGAGTGCACAGGGCGGGAAGGCGTACCGCTTGGTACCTGATGCTTTTCCTACCGACTCTGAATTTCTGCCGCCGGCCATCATGAAGCCTGCTCGCACGTTCAAAACTGCCGAGCAACGCTGCTCTGCCTATGCCTTGTCTTTTTTCACTAGCGCTCATAATGCAAGAAGAATGCAGGCTAAGCTTGCCAAGCAGATAAAAGCATTTAGAAGAATGCAGTGTATTGCAGAAACTGCCGTCGACCCTAAAGATGGAAAAGTTAGCGAGGTCGATTCCAAAGGACACTTTGACCTCCATGAGTCCCGAGATGCCCGCCTAGCTCACTCTGTCACCAATTGCTATCCGGTGGGTTCGAAATGATAAAACTTACAGGGGAAAAGGTTCCTAAGGGCAATCTTAATCATCGGTGGGTAGAGGATATACTTTATTTCGATGGACCAATCCTGTCCATCTTGAAAGGAAGTACGACGCAGGATTACTTCTACTACTGGTGCGACGCGGACGACCGCCACAACAGGTGGATGATACTCCCTGTATCCCGAGAACAGATTATCGAATACAAGTCTTCAAAGATCACACTTCTTGATATATGCAAGAACAAAAAAAGTGTAACATTTGTTGATATTAATGAAGAACTTAACCCAAAAAAAGGGATTGACGTTTCATTAGATTCCGTGCCAGATGACTATCTTCCGCCTGAAGAATCTTACTTTGACATAGACCTATGCCCTTCTGATGGTTTCTTGGTGGAGCCAGAGCTTTACGATCTAAAGCTTGATGGTGACTGGTACTTGGAAGAATTGGTAAACTTGCCGAAAACATACGACCAGCTATATTCTTTTGTCTACACACTAAAGAACCTGATAAGAGACTCTGTGTCTAGTAATGCGGAAAGAATATTCAGCAACTACCCTTGGAAAGGTGGTTTCAGCACAGTCAACTTTTACCGAGACTTGAACGCTGTAATTCCGTCTTTCCATGAGCCGAAAGTCGACTCTATTCAGTATGCATCCCCAGGACAAATTAGGCTTGAGCTTCTCAGGTCTGTCTCAAGCTCAGTCGAGGAGCTAGTAAATACTTGCTTCAAAAACAGAGAGGCGCTGACTGCTCATAACAAAGGCGTGGCAGGGTTTCTTAGAGATAAAGAGTTTTCAAAGGTTGATGGAAGCGATGCCGGTATAGTTATAAGCAAACAAGACAGAGAGTTTCTTTCCAAAGGGGTTTCAGAATTCTGTCGACTCATGGATATTTCGGCTTGCGAAAAGGACATCCTCCGACTTTCTGGGAATGAGCTGGTAGCTGTCAAAATCGTCATGTCTGTTTACAGAAGAGTTAAGAGGCTCTTTGATTTCATAGAGCGTGACATGCTGAAGCTGTAGTATTCAGAGAAAAAGACAATAGCGCAATGTCAGCCTCAATTGTAAAGTTGTGCTGAGCGCTTTCCGGCAACTCCTTCGAGACCGCCGCCCCCTCCATCTTGCGTATTATAGGCGTGTTCTCGTCGGACATATCCTGTTTGCGTTCCGCCACGCTTTTACGCTACTAATCTATTTCGAGCCATTGATGCATCTAACTGAATGTAGGCCGAGACTTCCGTCGTCGACGCCCCCACACAATAGTGCCTCCTCCCGGTAGTTTCCGATGGAGTAGGCACGTTGCTTCTTTATGGAAATCGATGTCTTTATCATGGGCCACCTCGTTCAGAGTAGTTACTTAACAGGGTGGCCACTGCTACTGGGCAAGATCAAGATAACTCGTATTTCTTTCCGCCTAACCTCTTGCTTTAACATTACCGACTGGGGATGATCACAAAGTCCATTGACCACTACCAAGGAGCGAAAATGTCGGAAGTTCAGGAAGAGATCAAAAAGCTCGTTATGAGTGGCGAGATTACCCTGTCAAGCTTAGAGAATAGAAAACAGATTTTGCAAAATATTCAGGAGTTTGAGTCTGAGGCTTGGACGATTGGTTTTTGTAAAGAGATCAGCCTCACAGCTGAGGATAATTTTCTTCCGCTTCTCAAGCTTGATGATGTTTTTCTGAAGCATGTAGGAATTCATTCAGTTCTTCTTAAAAAGTTTTCTTCAAAACTTGAAGAACACCTACCAATACTCTTGTCAAAGAAAGATAGGGCAATACGATGCGATGAATTCGGCGATACCATAAGCAAAGGGTGGTTCAGCTATCTTGAAAAATATTACAAAGATAAAATCGAACCTTTCATTCATGGAACACATGACAGTATCGACAGTGAATTATTTGAGCATTTTGAAACCACTCGCCTTAAACACCTTGTATGGTACGAAATAAACAAAGGTGAAGTTATCCGTGCAACATTGAAAAATATCGACTTCTTCATTGAGTTTAATCGAGAAAACACCACTACGCCTGACATTAATATATCTGGGACAGAGTATGAATCAAGAATCGCCAGTCAAATTAATAAAGAAACCACTTGGGATGCTGAACTTACTAAAGCGTCTGGCGACCAAGGCGCGGACATCATACTGTCAAAATCACAACTAACAATTATAGTTCAAACTAAATACCACTCGTCAAAGATCGGAAATAGCGCTGTTCAAGAAGCATTCTCTGCTAAAAAATACTATGGTGCTGACTTGGCTTTTGTTGTTTCTAATTCTGGATTCACTAAGTCAGCAAGTGAATTAGCCGACGCAACAGGTGTAAGGTTGTTTTCAGATGTCGAGCTAATGAGTTTTCTTAGCTGACCCATATCGCTTCCTTCAAAAATTCGGTTAAATAAAGATTATAAAATTCGACATGGCCAAGCATTAAGGATCAGAAAACTTAAATTTAGCTTAATTAAAAAGCAGCCAAAATATAACTTTTTTTCCACTCCCCCTCCCCTCCGGACCTGAACATACCATCGTTAAACTCTAGACGGGCGATTAAATAACACCACGAAAAAGTGGACACAAAGTAATTGATAGTTTTAGTAAAACCAGGCCCTGGGTTTGATTTTGGTAATCCACCCAAATAGCGAATACTATGAAACGTCTACAACACAAGGCGGTCTCAATGAGCAAGTGCAACACCTGATCGATCAGGTACGCTATCGCTATGACTCATTGCTACCACCACCTTACTACTGAAGAACGTGCCACCATCATGCTGATGCGTGAAGGTCA
>NZ_RRCU01000008.1:0-324051 GCF_003856855.1 Halomonas sp. YLB-10 | reverse complement strand
CGAGTGGGAACCACCTGATCCCTTGCCGAACTCAGAAGTGAAACCGCTCAGCGCCGATGGTAGTGTGGGGTCTCCCCATGCGAGAGTAGGTCATCGTCAGGCATTTATTCAGAAGAAGCCCGGTTATCGAGAGATAACCGGGCTTCTTCGCATGCATGGGAAGACCCCTCTCTTTATATGTGGGGCCGCACTGCGTGCGGTCCGGCCGCTCGCAAGCTCGCGTCGTTCGTCACCCCTTGCGGCGTTGCCGCAAAAGCTCGGGGTGACTCACCCCCATGCGACTACCCTGTCGGGAACAGGGGAGAACCGCCGCAGGCGGGCCTTGAGGAACGCAGGGCGAGTCTCAGGGATGAGACGAGTAGAAACATTGTTACCTTGGTTGCGTCATCCGGCAGTCTTCAGGGACAGAGTGGCGCCTTGGGCGTGCGCTGTAGATCAGAAGGTCGGCCCGTCTATCAGGCATTTATTCAGAATCAGAAGAGGCCCGATTATCGGAAGATAATCGGGCCTTCTTTTTTGTAAAGAACGCATGCATGGGCTCTCTACGTTCAGCTCGCGCTTCATCCCATGCGGCCCCTCAGGGAACAGGGTAGGCATGTACCGAAAAGAAGCCCGCTTCCGAGAGGAGTCGGGCTTCTTTTGTTCAGGGCAGCGTCGACTCTCTAGAGCTGACAGTGCTGATCGAGAGAACGCCCTTCCTCGAAGGCGGTGAGGCTTTCCAGCGTGGTCGATGCGATCTCACTCAGGGCTTCCCGGGTGAAGAAGCCCTGGTGGCCGGTGACGACGACATTGGGGAAGCTGATAAGGCGGGCAAAGACGTCGTCCAGCGGGATGTCGTCGCTGCGGTCCTCGAAGAACATGCCGGCTTCCTGCTCGTAGACGTCGAGACCCAGGTAGCCGAGCTTGCGACGTTTCAGGGCTTCGATACAGGCGCGTGTGTCGACCAGGGCGCCGCGGCTTGTGTTGATCAGCATCACCCCGTCCTTCATTCGGGAAAAGGCCGACTCGTCGATCAGGTGGTGGGTGTCTGGGGTGAGCGGACAGTGCAGCGAGATGATGTCGCTGTGTGCCAGCAATTCATCGAACTCGACCTGCGCGATGTCGGCTTGGTTAGGGATGCGGATGGGGGCTGGGTCGGTGACCAGCACGCGGCAGCCAAAGCCGCTCAGGATACCCGCCAGGGAGCGGCCGATCTGGCCGAAGCCGACGATCCCGACGGTCTTGCCGGCGAGGTTGAAGCCGAGCAGGCCATTGAGGTCGAAGTTATCCTCACGCACCCGGTTGTAGGCCTTGTGGATCTTGCGGCTGAGCGTGAGCATCAAAGCGACACAGTGCTCGGCAACGGCGTCGGGGCTGTAGGACGGTACGCGACACACCTGGATGTTAAGCCGGCGAGCGGCGTCGAGGTCAACGTTATTGAATCCTGCGCACCTGAGCGCGACCAGGCGTACCCCTACCACGGCCAAACGCTCGAGCACGGTGCGATCGAGCTCATCGTTGACGAATACGCACACTGCATCGAGTCCCTGGCAGAGGGTCACGGTGCGGGTGCTGAGGCGTTGCTCGAAGTGCACGATACTCAGCTGCGGGTGATGCTCATCGGAAAAGAAGGGGCGTTCGTAGGGCTGAGAGCTGAAGAAGCCTACCTTGAGCATGGTGCTTGCCTCGCGGGTCAGGGACAGTGGCGGAATCGGCTGAAGCGCTGTGTGGTTGCGGTGACGTCAGGCTTGCGTCTCGTAGAGTTCGATAGGTGTTCCGTCAGGGTCTGCGAAGAAGGTGAAGCGGGCACCGGTGAACTCGTCGACTCGGATAGGTTCGGGTCGCGCGCCACGCCGCTTCAGCAACGCGACGCTGGCGTCCAGGTCTGATGTTGCCAGGGCAAGGTGACGAAGACCGCAGGCCTCGGGATAGCTTGGCCGAGGCGGCGGAGAGGGAAAGGAGAACAGCTCGAGCTGGATGCCTCCGGGCAGGGCCAGGTCCAGTTTGTAGCTGTCACGCTCGTGGCGGTAGGCCTCGTTGAGGATGCGGGCGTCGAGCACCTCAAGATAGAAGCGCCGGGCGCGTTCGTAGTCAGCGGTGATCAGGGCGACGTGGTGCACTCCGGTCAACGGCAGACGCTCACTCATGGGGGCCTCTTGCAAAGAAGGGGCGCCGCGCGGCGCCCGATGTTGTGGCCTAGCGACAGAGGTCGCTGAGCACCTCGATCAGCGAGTCCATCTCGTCATCGGTGCCGATGGAGATACGCAGATGATCGCGCAGCGTCTCGGTATTGAAGTGGCGTACCAGGATGCCGCGCTCGCGCAGACCGACGAAAAGCTGGGCTGCGTCGTGCTTGGGGTGTGACGCCAGCACGAAGTTGGTCTGTGACGGCAGCACCTCGAAGCCCAGGTCATCGAGACGCTGGCGAGTACGTTCGCGTGTGGTGATCACCGCCTGACGCGTGGCCTCGAAGTAGTCGCCGTCTTCCAGTGCGGCGATGCCGATGGCGCTGGCCAGGGCGTCCACCGGGTAGGAGTTGAAGGAGTCCTTCACCCGGGTCAGACCCTCGATCAACTCCGGTGAGCCCACCGCATACCCAAGACGAAGCCCTGCCAGGCTGCGCGACTTGGAGAAGGTGCCGGTCACCAGCAGGTTGGGGTAGCGCTCGACCAGGGGAACGGCGCTCTCGCCGCCAAAGTCCACGTAGGCTTCGTCCACCAGCACCACGCGGTCGGTGACCTTGTCGAGCAAGGCCGCGATGGCCTCGCGGCCATGGCCGTGACCGGTGGGAGCATTGGGGTTGGCAAAGATCACGCCGCCGCTGTCGCTGGCCAGGGCGTCCAGGTCGACACGCCACTGATCGTCCAGCGCGAAACGCTGGCTGTCGATATCGTACATGCGGCAGTAGACCGGATAGAAGCTGTAGGAGATATCCGGCATCGCCAGCGGCTTGTTCTGGCGGAAGAAGGCCTGGAAGGCCAGCGCCAGCACCTCGTCGGAGCCATTGCCGGCGAAGACGTTGGCGGAGGTCGTGCCGAGGGCCTGTGCCAGGGCCTCACGCAGGGCGCTCGAGGTGGGGTCCGGGTAGCGCCGCAGATGATCCGCCGAGAACTCGCGCAGGACCCGTTCCACGCCAGGCGCGGGCGGGTAGGGGTTCTCGTTGGTGTTGAGCTTGATCAGCTTCTCGCGGGGCTGTTCGCCCGGCACGTAGGGGGTCAGTTCCCGAACGTTGGGACTCCACAACTGGCTCATGGTCTCTCGCTTGGCAGGCTTGGCAGAATCGAAGGCTTGATTACCACTTTGGTCATGGTGACCGCTGCCAGGGCCCTGCGCAAGTCGCTGACGTGCTAGGCTGCGAGCGCTGACCGTTTGCCGCCTAAGAGACTCCATGACCGCTCAGATCCTCGCCACTCTGCTACCGGTATTTCTGATTTCGGGGGCCGGTACCCTCTATGGCAAGTTGCGCTCTCCCGACATCCGTAGCCTCAACACCCTCAACATGGAGCTGTTCGTGCCCATGCTGGTATTTGTGGTGCTGGCCGACCGCCAGGCGCCGCTTGAGGACTACGCCTGGCTGGCGTTGGCCGGCGCCGTGGTGGTAGTGGGGTCGGGGCTGCTGGTATGGCCGGTGGTGAAGTGGCTCAGGCTCGAGCCGAAGACCTTTGTGCCGCCGATGATGTTCAACAATTCCGGCAACATGGGCATCCCGCTGCTGATCCTGGCCTTCGGTGAGCAGGCGCTGCCGGCGGCAGTGGTGCTGTTCATCGTCGAAATGCTGCTGCACTTCTCGCTGGGACTGAAGATGCTCAGTCCCCATACGCCGCTGTGGCGCCTTTTGCGCATGCCCATCGTGCTGGCGAGCCTCGCTGGCCTGGCGGTCAATCTGTCCGGGCTTTCGCTGCCGGGCTGGCTGCTGGAGGCGATGCATATGCTCGGTGGTGTGTGCATCCCGCTGTTGCTGTTCGCCCTGGGCGTGCGGATGCTCGACATCGACTTCGGTGACTGGAAGACCGGGCTGCTCGGGGCGGTGCTGTGCCCGCTTTCCGGGTTATTGCTGGCCTGGCCGTTGATCATGCTGCTTGAACTAGAGGGACTCAAGGCCGCGTCGCTGTGGGTGTTCGCTGCCCTGCCGCCGGCGGTGCTCAACTACCTGGTGGCCGAGCAGTATCGCCAGCAGCCGCATTCGGTGGCGTCGCTGGTGCTGATCGGCAACCTCGGTAGTCTGATCGTGATGCCGATCGTGCTTGGCCTGGTGTTCGCCCACGTGATGCCTCCGGTGTCGTGAGCCGGCAGCGATACAGGGCTGTGCGCAACGAAGCTGGGAGGTTATGCTGTCGGCAGGCTGCCGATTCGTCGGTTCCATGCTCAATGGTTAGGAGGACTAATATGCAACTCAGGACTTTGCTGGCGGGATCCGCCATGCTCGCCCTTTTGGCCGGCTGTGCGAGTGGCCCCAGCGACGAGGGATCCGGTGGTGAAGCCATCCAGGCGACCTCGGCGACCTACCAGGGGACCCTGCCGTGCCGTAACTGCGACGGCATCGCCCTGACGGTTACCATGGAAGGTGAAGACCAGAGCGCCCCGGCGCAGCGCACCTTCGATCTGACCGCGGCCTACCAGAACCATCCCCAGAATCCGCCGAACGAGAACTACTCCGGCAACTGGGATGTGCTGACCGGTACCGCCGACAATCCGGAGGCCACCGTCTACGAGCTGGTCCCCAACGGTGAAGGCCAGACCTACTACTTCATGCGCGTCAATCCGCAGACTCTGGAGCTGATCGACCCCCAGCGTCGTCGCTTCCAGAACAACGACATGCTGCAGCTGACCCGCCAGCGGTAAGTCGCACGACATGCAAGTGTCGAACACAAAGGGCGGCCCCAGGTGGGCCGCCCTTTGGCGTCTTGACGTGATGGTATTGTGCCGACAGGCCCGCTCGGCACCGCCTGGAGCTGTTTCGAAGCGCTGGCGGTGCTCGCGCTGATCGCAGGGCTCATGCCCCACTGGGCGATTCGCCTGGAACGGCAGCCGCGCTCCCTTGGGCCTTCAGCCGGGCAAGCACACTCCTGGCGTCCATCGATCCCTCGAGGATACCCGACGTCCTGAGGCGTCGATCCAGATCCTGGCCGCTGGCCTCTTCATCCAGCTCCTTGAGGGCCGTCGTGACCTCTGCCTGGTGTTGCTGGGACGTGCGGATGCGTTCGTAGCTGGTTGCAATTTCGTCCATGTGTCGCTGGAGCCCGGTACTGCAAGCGCCCAGCTTCCGCCCAAGGCCAGCATTGCCGCTTCGCGCCTTGGCCAGTTTCATTTCGCGCTGGTAGTGGCGCAGTGACTGAGCCGCTTGCCCGAGCTCCTCGCGCAGGGTCTGTTCCTGTCGCGACAAGGCCTCGGCGTGCTGTCGCTGTGAGGTCAATTGGCTTTCGACCTCGGCGATGCGGCTGGCCACGGCCAAGGCCAGTGCTTCATCGTCCTGTTCGAGGGCCGCGCGAGCCTGGTGCTCTCTGGCTTCGAGCTGCTCGGCCAGTTGCTGGTTGTGGCGCTCGAGCTGTCTGCGTTCGGCGATCAGGCCAGCGAGATCGAGGCGTGCCTGGTGCAAGGCCTGCTCGGCCTCACGGATCTCCTGGGCCATGATCCGCAATGCGTTGGCATCCACCAGCTTCTCTACCGGTTCGTGAGCTGTCGCCCGAACCAGGGTGTGCAGTTTCGTCCAAAGTGACATGGTGGCTACTCCGTGTATTCCTTGAGAAGTTGCTGGGTGCGGGCCTCGGAGATGCGGTTGTGGAAGCGCCGGCTCTCGTGGTCATCGCGTAGCGTCTTGGACAGGGTGATGGTGGTGGAGACCAGAAACAGTGAACACACGCCGAGATAGCCTTTGACCAGCAGGTCGATGGGCGCCATCACGATGCCGACCGCCATGGCGGCCAGCGCGATGGCAAAGGTGACCTTGACGAAGAACAGCCAGCCTGACGAATTGTTGCTCGCTTCATTTTCCATGGAGATCTCCTGCTTACTGGGTGGTGGAGCCGACATCGCCTACAGGGTGTGGCGAGCGCGGCGTCGATGGCACTATGGCGAGGTCGGGGCGCGGTACGCCAGCAGGATCCGGAAGGTAGCGTGTTGTTGAGCCGTGAGTCGCGTATTCTGCTACCTTGGCCGGGGCTTTCGGCGATGAGGGATGTGAGTCATGGCGCAGACGGTGGCGATTGTGGATGCGCTCAAGGCGGCACTGCGGGCCAATGGCGTCA
The DNA here is from genome assembly GCF_003856855.1 of Halomonas sp. YLB-10. NCBI lineage: Bacteria > Pseudomonadati > Pseudomonadota > Gammaproteobacteria > Oceanospirillales > Halomonadaceae > Halomonas > Halomonas sp. YLB-10. Next base: position 317,827 of record NZ_RRCU01000008.1, on the reverse strand, counting down.
CCTATCAGCAGGTGGCGGCGGCGCTTTGCCTGTCCGAGGCCAGCGTCAAGCGGCTGTTCGCCGAGCGCCAGTTTTCGCTGCAGCGCCTGGATCAGGTGTGTGCCCTGGTCGGTCTCGAGATCACAGACCTTGTACGCCAGCTGGAGCCCCAGGTGCTGGTCGACGCGATCGCCCCTGAGCTTGAGCAGGAGCTGGTCTCTGACATGTCGCTGCTGCTGGTGGCCTTCTGTGCGCTTAATCGCTGGCGCTTTGAAGATATCTGTGCGACCTATTCGCTCGGCGAGCCTCAGGTGATAACGCACCTGGTGCGGCTCGATCGTATGGGATTGATCGAGCTGCTGCCGGGCAATCGCATCAAGCTGCTGATCAGCTATGACTTCCAGTGGCAGCCGCAAGGGCCTATCCAGCGCTTCTTCGAGTCCCGGGTCCAGGAGGATTTCCTGGCGTGTCGCTTCGATCGCCCGGGCGAGATAAGACTGTTCGTCAATGGCATGCTGTCGGTGCGCTCCAATGAGGTGATGCAGCAGAAGCTTCGTCGGCTGGCGCTGGACCTTCGCCACTGTCATCAGGAAGATCTGTCGCTGCCGCTCGAGCAGCGCTTTGGTGTCAGCCTGATGATCGCCATGCGCCCCTGGGAGATGGAGGTGTTTCGCCGCTACCGCCGTGTTGAGGACGACAAGTGCTACCCGGGACACGGCGGCAAGCCGCAGTGTTGACCATCGCTGACGAACGAACCCGATTGAACCGATAGAGAGAGGATTCATGGCCAAGGCCAAGAGCGCCTTCGTGTGCACCGAGTGCGGTGCCGAGTACCGCAAATGGCAGGGGCAGTGTTCCAGCTGCCAGGAGTGGAACACCTTGACCGAGGTGCGTCTGTCCTCGCCTGCCAGAAGCGGGTCGAGCGCCGGCGCGACGGCGCGCGGTGGCTACGCCGGCAGCCTGTCGCGTGAGGTGGTGGATCTGGCCAACGTGGATCTGTCGGAGGTGCCGCGGTTGTCGTCGACCTTTGCCGAGTTCGACCGCGTACTCGGCGGCGGTCTGGTGCCGGGCTCCGCGGTGCTGCTGGGCGGCCACCCCGGGGCCGGCAAGTCCACCTTGCTGCTGCAGACCGCCTGCAAGCTGGCTCAGGAGCGCAGCGTTCTCTATGTCACCGGCGAGGAGTCGCTGTCCCAGGTGGCGATGCGCGCCCACCGCCTGCAGTTGCCGACCCAGGGACTCAAGATGCTGGCGGAGACCAGCGTCGAGACCATCCTGGCGGTGGCCGAGCGCGAGCGCCCCGAGGTGCTGGTGATCGACTCGATCCAGACCATGCATCTGGAGGACATCTCGTCTGCGCCGGGTGGTGTGGCCCAGGTACGCGAATCCGCGGCGGCACTAACCCGTTTCGCCAAGCAGTCCAGCACGGTGCTGCTGCTGGTCGGCCACGTCACCAAGGACGGCAGCCTGGCCGGGCCCAAGGTGCTCGAGCACATGATCGACGCCTCCCTGTTGCTGGAAGGCGGCGCCGATTCCCGCTTCCGTACCCTGCGCGGCCAGAAGAACCGCTTCGGCGCGGTCAACGAGCTGGGCGTCTTCGCCATGCTGGAACACGGCATGAAGGAGGTGAAGAACCCCAGCGCGATCTTCCTTTCGCGTCAGCAGGAGCAGGCCCCCGGCAGCCTGGTGATGGTGGTGTGGGAAGGCACCCGGCCGATCCTGGTGGAGGTGCAGGCGCTGCTCGATGAGTCGGCGCTGGGCAACCCGCGCCGCGTTGCGGTAGGGCTGGATGCCAATCGCCTGTCGATGCTGCTGGCGGTGCTGCACCGTCACGGTGGCCTGTTTACCGGCGACCAGGACGTCTTTCTCAACGTCGTCGGCGGGGTCAAGGTGCTGGAGACCAGTGCCGACCTGGCGGTATTGCTGGCGGTGGTGTCGAGCCTGCAGGGCAGGGCACTGCCGCGCGAGCTGGTGGTATTCGGCGAGGTTGGCCTGTCCGGGGAGATTCGCCCCGTGCCGAGCGGCCAGGAGCGTATCGTCGAGGCCGCCAAGCACGGTTTTACCCGCGCCATCGTGCCCCGGGGTAACGCTCCCAAGAACTCCCCGGCAGGGATGGAGGTGGTGGCGGTGGACAAGCTCGCCGACGCCCTCGAAGTGCTGTAACCCCATCCATGAACTGATCACCAGGGCGCCAGACCATACCCTGATCACAGCCGGTTACCCGGGATGTGATCAGGACGATGGTGACTGCGCCGTGCCGATTCCGCCGGTCCTGCTGGTGTAGAATGGGCCCATCATTGCCAAGGAGACTTCCATGAGCGCCATCCGCTTGACCCAATACAGTCACGGTGCCGGCTGTGGATGCAAGATCGCCCCCGACGTGCTCGACAGCATCCTGGCCAAGGCCGGTCCGGGAGCGAGCCACTCGAAGATGATCGTCGGCAACCAGGGACGAGAGGACGCCGCCGTCTTCGACCTGGGCGACGGGCGCGGCATGATCAGCACCACCGACTTCTTCATGCCGATCGTCGATGACCCCTTCGACTTCGGCCGCATCGCCGCCACCAACGCCATCAGCGACGTCTACGCCATGGGCGGTGACCCGGTGATGGCGTTGGGCATTCTGGGCTGGCCGCTGGACAAGCTGGGCGCGGACATCGCCGGTGACGTGGTGGCCGGGGCTCAGGCGGTATGTCGTGAGCTGGGCCTGGCACTGGCGGGCGGCCACTCCATCGATGCCCCGGAGCCGATCTTCGGTCTTGCGGTCAACGGTCTGGTGGAACTCAAGCACCTGAAGCTCAACAAGGGCGCCAAGCCCGGCGATTTGCTGTTTCTGACCAAGCCGCTGGGGGTGGGCATGCTGACCACGGCGGAGAAGCAGGGGCTTCTGGAAAGCGGTCACCATGGCCTGGCGCGGGAAACCATGCTGATCAGCAACCGTATCGGTGCCGCCCTTGCGCGCATCGAAGGGGTGCGTGCGATGACCGACGTCACCGGCTTTGGCCTGGCTGGCCACCTGTCCGAGGTGTGCGCGGCCAGTGGCGTGGCGGCTCGCATCGACTTTCGCCGCCTGCCGCGCCTGGCCGAGGCCGAGGCTTACCGGCGCCAGGGCGCGGTACCCGGCGGCACCCGTCGTAACCGTGACGCCCTGGGGGCCAGCCTGCCGCAGATGGATGAGGCCCACTGGCAGTGGCTGTGTGATCCGCAGACCTCGGGCGGTCTGTTGATCTCGGTACACCCGTCCTGGGAGGACGATGTCGAGCGGGTCGGCCGCGAGTTCGGTATCGAGCTTGCACCCTTCGGCGAGGTCGTCGAGGCCAGCGGTGAGGCGCTGATCGAGGTGCGCGGATGAAGTTGCCGCTGGTCCCGGCGGATCCCGCCCTGCTGGTCGAGGGGCGCACCTTGATCGACGTGCGGGCGCCGGTGGAGTTCGCCCAGGGCAGCCTGCCCGGGGCGGTCAACCTGCCGCTGATGAACAACGAGGAACGCCATCAGGTCGGGATCGCCTACAAGCAGTCCGGCCAGCAGGCCGCCATCGCCCTGGGCGAGCGGCTGGTGTCCGGCGAGATCAAGGCCGCGCGCATCGAAGCCTGGAAGCGCCAGCTCGAGGCGGCCCCGGACGCCATCATCTACTGTTTTCGGGGTGGCCTGCGCTCGCAGATCGCCCAGCGCTGGCTGCTTGAGGCCGGCGTCGAACGACCGCGCATCGAGGGTGGCTGGAAGGCAATGCGCCAGACGTTGTGCGCACGCATCGATGACGCCGCCGCCCAGCCCATGCTGGTGGTGGGTGGCCTGACCGGCTGCGCCAAGACGTCCATCGTGCAGGCCCTGGACAACGGTCTGGATCTGGAGGGCTGCGCCCGTCACAAGGGCTCGGCCTTCGGCCGCCATCCACTGATCGCCCCCAGCCAGATCGACTTCGAGCACGCCATGGGCCTGCGACTGCTGTCATTGCACGGGCCGCTGGTGCTGGAAGACGAGTCGCGCCACATCGGCGCGGCCAATATACCGCTCGAGTTCTGGCGGGGAATGGAGCCGGCGCCGAGGATCCGCGTCGAGATGCCGCTGGACTGGCGCCTCAACCAGATCCACAAGGACTACATCGACGACCTGTGGACGATCTATCGCAATCAGTTCGGCGAGCGCCTCGGTTGGTCACTGATGCGCAAGCAGTTGTCGACGGCGCTGGGGCGACTGAAGAAGCGCCTGGGGAGCGCGCGACTGGCCCGCCTGCAGCGGCTGCAGACGCTGGCCTTCCGCGAGCACGAGGCCGGAAACCGCCAGGCCCACGAGGCCTGGCTGGCGCCTTTGCTTACCGAGTACTATGACCCCATGTACCGCTATCAGTTGGAGAAGCACACCGAGCGTCGCTTCCTGCATGTCGGTGACTGGGACAGCTGCCTCGAGTTCGCCAAGACCTGGAGTCAGCAGCAGTGGGACGCGGTGGCGAGTTAGACAATTAGACGTCCGGTGCCGTGCGCAGCCACTGGCTCAGCAGGCGATCCAGCAGCGGCGCCAGGGTATCCAGGCGCCGTGCCTCGGCAAGGATCGTTTCCGGCGACTGGGTCCTGGGGCTTGCGTCGGCGCCTTGCGGCAACGGCATCGTCTCGAGAAAGGCCGTCAGGCTCTCCTGGTGATGATGCAGGTGGCAGGCCAGGCCAACCACCCGGCCGGCGTCCCAGGCGAAGCCGAGCACCGGGCTTGTCGGCGTGCCGCCCAGCGGCAGGGCGTCATCGGGTAGTCCGAACACCTGGCGATGCCACAGCAGGGCGGGGAAGTCGTCGGGCAGGTCGAAGGGGCTGTCGTCGGCCAGGCTGACGGTCTGCCAGCCGGCTTCGGCCTGGGTTCCACGGCCCACCGGAGCGTCCAGCGCTTCGGCGATGCGCCGGGCGCCGGCGCCGAGCCCGAGCAGCGGCTTGTGGCCGTCGAGCATCTGGTCGATCAGCTTGCGTTCGGCCTTGAGCCAGGGCGCCTGGTCGCGGTCCTCGAGATCGTCGAGGATGATCAGGGCGTCGCAGTCCCCGGGGCGCGGCACCAGCTCACCGTCGTAGAGGTGGAAGACGGTGAAGCTGTGGCCCATGCTGGCAAGCCAGTCGCCGATGCGTGCGGGGCCCAGGTCAGGATGGTGCTTGAGCAGATGAAGGTGCATGGGGGCCTCGCTCAGATTGAGGGTGGGCGGCGCCATCCCTCGATGAAAATGCAACCAGAACGAAAGGTTACATGAATCCGGACGTCCGAGAACAGATTCTTACCATCATCAGCGAGATTCCTTCGGGGCGGGTGACCAGCTACGGACGCATCGCCGCCATGACCGATGGGGCCAGCGCACGCATGGTCGCGCGGGCGCTGCGCGATCTGCCGTCGGGGCATGAGCTTCCCTGGTTCAGGGTGGTGACGGCCTCGCGCAAGCTCGCCGACCACGGCGGGGCCGACGAGCAGCGCAAGCGTTTGATCGATGAAGGTGTGGCCTTCGATGAGCGTGGACGGATCGCCCAGGAGCGCTTCTGGCCTTGAGTCGCCCAGTCCGCTTTCGGCCATCGCCGTTTTCCCGACATTCGACACGCGACCCTCGACTCTCGCCCCTTGAACCTTGAATAAAGGGACCGGCAGCCCGTTTATTGCCAGCACAGGAGCCATCATGGCAAAGCCAGGATTTCACCAGCGCCTGCAGGCGCTGACTCTACGTCAGCAACAGGCCTTCATGGCCGCGTTGACCGAGCGCATGCTGCCCAACTATGCGCTCTACGCCGATACCAGCGGTCACGGGGATCTGGCGGGCATGAGGGCGATCCTCGACCTGGTGTGGGAGCAGTTGACGGTCAAGGACGCCAAGATCGACTTCGATCTCCAGGCCGAAAAGCTCGGCGAGCTGGAGCCTCCTCAACAGGACGACAGCTTCGGCGCCCGTCGTGCCCTCGATGGGGTGGTCGCGCTATCGGCGATCCTCGATACCCTGAGAGGCGATGCGCCGGACGCGGTGCTTGAGGTCAGCAAGGTCTCGAAGGCAGCGGTGCGCTCCTTTATCGAGCTGACTGAGGGAGAGGACGACGCCGAAAAGCTCGCGCAACTGGTCAAGCAGCACCCGTTGATGGAAGACGAGAACGACTTTCAGGATGCGGCGCTGGAGGCGGCCGAGGAAGAGCCGAGCAAGAAGCACGTCAAGGCGTTGAGAAAGCTTGGACGCAACGGTGGTGTCAGCAATCTGGGGCTGACCCTGGACTGAGGTCGGTTTCAGTCCGTACAAACGACCACCCCCACCGGGCTACCCGGCGGGGGTGGTTGGTTGCTGGCTCTGCAAGCCCTGGCTGAAGAGCCAGCCAAAGGCGTCGGTCAGAGGCGCATGGTGATGCCCTTGTCGGCCATATAGCGCTTGGCCTCGGGGATGGTGTACTCGGCGAAGTGGAAGATGCTGGCCGCCAGCACCGCATCGGCGTGGCCTTCGGTCACGCCCTCGACCAGGTGGTCGAGGTTGCCGACACCGCCGGAGGCGATGACCGGCACCGCCACCGCATCGCTGATGGCGCGGGTGACGCCCAGGTCGAAGCCGGCCTTGGTGCCGTCGCGGTCCATGCTGGTCAACAGCAGTTCGCCGGCCCCGTACTCGACCATCTTCTTGGCCCATTCCACCGCGTCGAGCCCGGTGGGGCGACGGCCGCCGTGGGTGAATATCTCCCAGCGAGGGGCTTCGCCTTCCTCGCTGACGCGCTTGGCGTCGATCGCCACCACGATGCACTGGCTACCGAAGCGCTCGGCGGCTTCACGCACGAACTCAGGGTTGGTTACCGCTGCGGTATTGATCGAGACCTTGTCGGCGCCGGCGTTGAGCATGGTGCGGATATCGTCACAGGTGCGGATGCCGCCGCCTACCGTCAGCGGGATGAACACTTCGCCGGCGATGCGCTCGACCATCTCCACCGTGGTGTCGCGGTCCTCGTGGCTGGCGGTGATGTCGAGAAAGGTGATCTCGTCGGCGCCCTGCTGGTTGTAGCGCTGCGCCACCTCCACCGGGTCGCCGGCGTCACGGATGCCGACGAAGTTGACACCCTTGACCACTCGGCCGGCGTCGACGTCGAGACACGGGATGATGCGTTTGGAAAGAGCCATGGAGCCTCCTCAGCCTTGGGTCAGTTCGTCGCACAGGCGCTGCCCTTCGGCGACGTCCAGGCTGCCTTCGTAGATGGCGCGTCCGGTGATGGCGCCGAGAATGCCCGGCTCGCCAGCCGCCACCAGGGCGCGCAGGTCATCGAGGTTGGTCACGCCGCCGGAGGCGATGACCGGAATGCCACCGTCCCGGGCCAGGGCTGCCGTGGCCTCGACGTTGACGCCGTTCATCATGCCGTCGCGAGCGATATCGGTGTAGACGATGCTGGAGACGCCGTCGTCGGCAAAGCGCTTGGCCAGATCCACCGCCATCACCTCGGACACCTCGGCCCAGCCGTCGGTGGCCACACGGCCATCATGGGCGTCGAGGCCGACGATGATATGGCCGGGGAAGGCGCGACACATTTCGGTCACGAAGTCAGGCTCCTTGACCGCCTTGGTGCCGATGATCACCTGGGAGACGCCGGCCTTGAGGTAGTGCTCGATGGTCTCGGCGCTGCGAATGCCGCCACCGATCTGGATCGGCAGGTCGGGGTACTGGCGGGCAATGGCGGTCACCGCCTCGCCGTTGACCGGACGCCCCTCGAAGGCGCCGTTGAGGTCGACCAGATGCAGGCGCCGTGCGCCGGCCTCGACCCAGCGAGCGGCCATGGCGACGGGGTCGTCGCCATAGGTGGTGGCCTCGTCCATGCGGCCTTGCTTGAGACGAACGCACTGTCCGTCCTTGAGATCGATGGCGGGAATTACCAGCATGTTGTGTCCTCGGGGTGCCTTTTCAGGGGCGTGCCAGTGTGATCGATGCAGGCAGGGCGTGGGCCGTGCCGGTGCAGATGTCGGGCGGCGGCCAGGGCAAGCGAGCGCCTGCCCGTCCGGCGCTCAGGTCTGGGTCAGGGGTTCCACTGGACAAAGTTCTCGAGCAGCCTGAGGCCGGCACGAGCGCTCTTTTCCGGGTGGAACTGCACCGCAAAGGTGGCGTCACGACCCACCGCCACATGGGCGCTGACGCTGCCGTAGTCGGTGGTGCCGAAGACCTCGGCGTCATGCTCGGCGGCCACATAGTAGCTATGCACAAAGTAGAAGTGCGAGCCGGGCTCGATACCCTCCCACAGCGGGTGGGCGTTGGGCTGCGCCACCAGATTCCAGCCCATGTGCGGGACCTTCAGGCGAGCGCCGTCACTGTCCTTCATGTCCAGCGGAAACCGCTTCACCTGACCGGCGAGGTGGCCCAGGCAGTCGATGCCGCCGTTCTCGTCGCTGTGGTCCATCAGCATCTGCTGACCCACACAGATGCCCAGCAGCGGCTTGGACTGGCTGGCCAGAAGCTCGCGAACCAGGCCGCTGAGCTCGGTACGCTCCAGTTCGCCCATGCAGTCGCGGATGGCGCCCTGTCCCGGTAGCACGACACGGGTCGCGCCCTGGATCGAACGAGCGTCGCGGGTCACCAGCACGTTCTCGTGGGTGACGTGTTCCAGTGCCTTGGCGACGGAATGGAGGTTGCCCATTCCGTAGTCGATGACGGCAATGGTCATGAAGCGCTCCTTGGTGGTTGGCCCGGAGGGGCGCCGCTGCCGGCGACCGCCTCGCTTGGTGTCTTGTCGTCTTGTTGCTGTTGGACCGCAGCCGGCGGCGTTAGAGGCTACCCTTGGTGGAGGGCAGCTTGCCGGCCATGCGGGGGTCCTCGGCGGCGGCCATGCGCAGGGCGCGGCCGAAGGCCTTGAAGATGGTTTCCGCCTGATGGTGGGCATTGAAGCCCTTCAGGTTGTCGATATGCAGCGTGACCTGGGCGTGATTGACGAAGCCCTGAAAGAACTCCCAGAAAAGCTGGGTGTCGAAACGCCCGATGGTGGCGCGGGTGAACTCGACGTTCATGGACAGGCCGGCACGGCCGGAGAAGTCTATGACCACCCGGGACAGTGCCTCGTCCAGCGGCACATAGGCGTGGCCGTAGCGATAGATGCCGCGCTTGTCGCCGATGGCCTGGTTAAACGCCTGTCCCAGGGTGATGCCGAGGTCCTCGACGGTGTGGTGGTCGTCGATGTGCAAATCGCCGTTGACGCTGATGTCCAGGTCGACCATGCCGTGGCGGGCCACCTGGTCGAGCATATGGTCGAGGAAGGGAACCCCGCTTTCACCCTTGAGGTTGCCCTCGCCGTCGAGGTTGAGGGTGACGCTGATCTGGGTTTCCTTGGTGTCACGGCTGACCGTGGCAATACGCTCGGACATGTCGTCTCCTGCGCTCACGCGCATGTCGGAATTGGGGGCCTTGTTTCTAAGGTGGGCCGGTCGCGGTGCGAGGCGCACAAGACAGCCATTATAGTGAATCGGCACCCCCATCCGCTACAATGCAGCCATTCCAGTGGCGGCCGTCGCCGCCCTCCGGCCAAGGGAGACAGCGTATGCCGGTGACCCTCTTTCGCGTCGACCAGGATGTCTGGGACGCCGATGAACAGGTGCGGATCGATCTGACCCGCATTTATGCCGATGCGCCGGAGGAGCGCATCAAGCTCCCGCCGGGAGCCTACGTGACCCGCCAGCTCGAACATGGTTTCTTCTGGGCGGCGCGCTTCAATGATCGCCTGCTCGGTGCCGTCGCCGTCAGTCCTGGTGACGGGCGCTGGCGCATGTTCGACCTCTGTGTTCGCAAGACCACTCGTCGGCGTGGCGTGGGCTCGCGCCTGCTGGCGCTGATCAGCGCTGCCGCCAACCGTGACGGCGTGGCGCTGAGCGTGGCCGGTTCGCAGCTGACCCTGGCCGACCAGATGCTGCTAAAGCGTCTGGGCTATCAACTGACGCGAAGCGGCGATGATTTCCAACTCGATCTGCCCACCGGAGAAAGCGGCAAATGAAACGACTCGTAAGAACCCTGCTGGCGGTCGTCGGCGTCCTCGCCCTGGTCACGGTGGGCGCGGTGGTCTACGTCACCACCTTCTTCAACCCCGAGGACATGAAGCCGAGGCTGGTGTCCGTGGTGAAGGAGCACACCGGGCTCGAACTGTCGCTGGAAGGCCCATTGGAGTGGTCCTTCTATCCGCGCATTGGTGTCAGCGTGGCCGAGGCCGAAGCGCGCCTGCCGGATCAGGCGGATGACGCTCAGGCCTTTGCTGCCTTCTCCGAGGCCTCGGTCAGCCTGGCGTTCACACCGCTGTTGCGCGGCGAAATCGCCATCGACGGCCTGACCTTGGATGGGCTGTCGCTGAATCTCGAGCGCGACAGTGATGGCACCGGCAATTGGGAGGCGCTGCTCGAACGCCTCGAAAACAGGGCCGATGACGCCGAAAAGGCGCTGGCGCCGGCTAGCGCAGGCCCCAACCCGGATGATGAAGGCGGTCTGTCGGTGGCCCTGAACATCGCCAGCGTCGAGGTGACCAAGGGCCATCTGAGCCTGGTCGATCATCAGGCCGGCCGCGAGTGGCAGGCCGAGAAGCTCACCATCAACGGCAGCAACGTCAATCCGGATACCGCCTTTCCGCTTAGCTCCACCTTCCAGCTGAAGGTGTTCGACCAGCTCGATGGCGGCGGTGAGGGCGAAACAACGGAAGAGCGCACCCCTGGCCTGCAAAGCGATGTCACCCTGGAGAGCGACGTCAATCTGGGGCTCGCCGACAGCCGCCACGTGCTCAGCGACGTGATGCTGGAGACCAGTACTCTCCTGGCCGGTGCCTCGGAACCCCAGGAGGCGACCCTGACCAGCGACGAGGTGGTGCTGAACCTTGGCGAGCAGCGTCTGCACATGGCGCCGAGTCAACTGGACGCCAGCCTGCTGGCACCCCAGTTAGGCGAGAAGCGTGTGGCCATGACGCTTTCGTTCCAGCTGGAGTCGGACTTCGACGCCGGTACCGCCCAGCTGCGCGATATCGCCTTGAGCGGCCCCGATGGTCTGTCGATCAAGGGCAATCTCAACCTGAAGGAGCTGAATTCGGCGCCACGCTATGACGGCCAGGTGCGTCTGGCACCCTTGTCGCTGCGTGCCTGGCTTGCGCGCATGGACGCCATGCCCAGCATGTCCAGCGACGAGGCGCTGTCGGAAGTGGCGCTGACCAGTCCGGTGGAAGGCACCCTCGAGCAGCTCTCGCTCAATGGTCTGACGCTGGTGCTCGATGACAACACCTTCTCCGGTTCCCTCGGTGCACGCTTCGATGGCACCCGGGTCGATCTCGATCTGGAAGGCGACCGCCTCGACGCCGACAGCTATCTGCCGCCGCCCGAGCAGGACACCGCCGCCAACGGCATTCCCGGCATCGCGTCGGCGCTGGCCCAGGACCAGGACGGCGCACCGGCGATCCTGCCGAAAAGCTTTCTGGCCGGGCTGGACGAGAGCGTATCGCTGGCGCTGGGTCAGCTGATCCTGGGCGGCCAGCGCTACCAGGATGTGTCCTTGAGCATGCAGGGCGAGGGTGGAAGGCATCGTCTGACCGGCTTCGAAGCGGGCTTCCATGAAGGTCGGCTTAAGGCCACCGGGGTGATAGACGCCAGCGGCGATGACCTCGCCTGGCAGCTGGCGCCGGAGGTCGAGGGCGTGCGTCTGGAGTCGTTGCTGACATCGCTTGGGCAGGAGCCCGCCCCGCTCAGCGGCTCGCTGCATGCTAGTGGTGAACTGACCACCCGCGGCAATGCTCGCCATGAGCTGACCCGTAACCTCAACGGCACCCTGGACACGCGGATCAACGAGGGCAGCATTCCCCGCGCCAATATTTCGCGTCAGTTGTGTACCGCCGTGGCGCGCCTCGAAGGCGAGCAGACCACCCGCGAGTGGAGCGAGAACACCCGCTTCGAGAACATCAGCGCGCGCTTCACCATCCGTGACGGCGTCGCCCATAACGACGACCTGCTGATCACCCTGCCGGGTATCGAGGTCAGTGGTGGTGGCCAGCTCGATCTGGGCAGCCAGCGTTTTGATGCCAACGGGGCGGCCCGCTTTGTCGACACCGCCGATGCCGCCTGCAGCGTCAATCGGCGTCTCGAAAAGGTGCCCTTCCCGGTGCGCTGCGAAGGCAGCCTGGAGGGTGACAGCAGCCAGTGGTGCGGCTTTGACGCCGACGCCTTCAAGGCCAATCTGGGCGAGCTGGTCGCCGAAGAGGCCCGCTCCCGCGTCAACGAGGAAGTCGAGGAGCGGCTGGGCAAGGAGCTCGAGCGTCTCGACGAACGCATCGGAGAAGAGGCTGGCAAGGAACTTCGTGACGCCGTCCGTGGTCTATTTAATTGAGCATCAAGCAAGCCAGTCACTGCGCCGACCTCCGTGTCGGCGCTTTTTTTCGTGTCTGACTTTTGAGTGATGATAACTAATTGGTTTTATGAAATATTTATCAGAAGTCTCTGGCCCTGACAGTCGGACGAAAGGCGACAAGGATAGCGGTCGAGTGTCGCCGCTGCTCAGTACAGAGGAGTTTTCCCGGCGCCTGCTCGACTGGTTCGATGTGCACGGTCGCCACGATCTTCCCTGGCAGCATGATCGTACTGCCTATCGGGTGTGGGTCTCGGAAATCATGCTGCAGCAGACCCAGGTTACTACTGTAATTCCCTATTTTGAGCGGTTCATGCAGCGCTTTCATGATGTAAAGGCCCTCGCCGAGGCCAGCCAGGATGAGGTCCTTCATCTGTGGACCGGGTTGGGCTACTACGCCAGAGGCCGGAATCTGCACAAGGCGGCCCGAGTCGTGGTGGAACAGCATGCAGGCGAGTTTCCCACGGACAGCCTCGATGCCATGGCCGCGCTGCCCGGCATTGGCCGCTCGACCGCCGGGGCGATCATCGCCCAGAGCACCGGCAGGCGAGCCGTCATTCTGGATGGCAACGTCAAGCGCGTACTGACGCGCCTGCACGCGCTGAAAGGCTGGCCCGGTCGGCCAGCGGTGGAACGCGAGCTCTGGCACCTGGCCGAGCACTACACGCCGGAACAGCGAGTGGTGGATTTCACCCAGGGCATGATGGACCTTGGGGCGACACTGTGCCGCCGTGGCCAGCCGGACTGCGAGCGCTGCCCGTTCGCCGATGTTTGTGTGGCCCGCGCCCGAGGGGAGCAAAAGCGCTTCCCGGAGTCCAAGCCGAAGAAAGCGATCCCCTTGCGCCATACCCGCATGCTGGTGCTGAGCGACGAGGCCGGGCGCATCCTGCTGGAGCAGCGGCCTTCCCAGGGGCTGTGGGGCGGGCTGTGGGGGCTTCCCCAGTTCGACAGCGACGCCGAGATCGATGCCTGGCTCGATACCCACGCGCCAGGAGCCGAGCGAGACGAGCCTTGGTCGAGCTTCGTTCATGTGTTCAGTCACTTTCGCCTGGAAATCACGCCGGTGCCGGCACGTGGCGGGCGAGTCGATGGCGTTGCCGAGGGACGGCTGTGGTACGACCCCCAGGCGCCGGAGTCGGTGGGGCTTGCCGCACCGGTAAAGAAGCTGCTCGCCTCACTTGCTCCCTTTGCCTTGAGCCAGCCACCGTCGCGTTGACGTCGGTGCTGCCCCCCGCGCTGATCTTGGCGCACAGGGAGCCTGGGACGAGCGCCACGGCTCTGCAGCAACAGAACGCTTAAGTCTGGGCGGGGCACACTGCTATCCTCGTGCCAGCAGGCCACACCGTAGCCAGCAGGCCGTACCATAGAAAGGAGACCGCCATGAGTCAGACCGTGTTTTGCCGCAAGTACCAGAAGGAGCTCGACGCCTTGCCCTTCCCCCCGCTGCCGGGCAAGAAGGGGCAGGAAATCCAGGCGAGCGTGTCACGCCAGGCCTGGGAAGAATGGCAGGCGCTGCAGACCCGTCTGATCAACGAGAAGCATCTGAACATGATGGACCCGGCTAACCGCGAGTACCTGATGGAGCAGATGGAACGCTTCTTCGACAATGAAGAGACCGACCGCGCCGAGGGCTATGTTCCGCGTGACGCCTAGCCTTGCGACGCCTTGAAAAGCGCTCGCCATCATTTTGAAAGAAAAGGGGTTGACGGAAAACGGAGGAATTGGTTTAATACGTCGCGTTGGCAAGGGGCCAGATAGCTCAGTTGGTAGAGCAGGGGATTGAAAATCCCCGTGTCGGCGGTTCGATTCCGTCTCTGGCCACCAACTCTGCTGGGGTATCGCCAAGTGGTAAGGCACCGGTTTTTGGTATCGGCATGCGCAGGTTCGAATCCTGCTACCCCAGCCACGCCAACCCCGTTTCGGGTGAGACGCCCAAGGCGTAACACCAGAGTAGCAAGCGACCTTCCGGTCGGCCCGAGCCGGCATAGCTCAGTTGGTAGAGCAACTGACTTGTAATCAGTAGGTCCCGGGTTCGACTCCTGGTGCCGGCACCATCAAAAGATGGTTATGGATCAACGACTTGCTGCAACATCAAAACCGCCCATCGAGGCGGTTTTTTTGTGCGTGGGTGAATCATGGTGTTGTGCCCGACGGGGCGGGGCACTTCAGGCGTGCTGCTGGTGTTCGTCACCTACGCCGGCCCGGCCTAGCGCTTGAGTTCGTCTCTCAGCGTCCTGACCTGCGCGATGTCCAGCCCCGACAGATCCGCCACCGTCTGGTCATCTAGCTGAGTCCGCTCGATCATGTTGCGGGCGACCTCCAGACGAGCCTTCTGTTCGCCCTTCTGTTCGCCCTTTTGTTCGCCCTCCTGCAGTCCTTCCTGACGTCCTTGCTTGCGGCCTTCCTGGCGGCCTTCTTCAAGACCCTGTTGCTTCCACTGCTCGGGCCATCGTTTTGCACGCTCGGCCAGCATGTTGTGTACCTCATTGAGTTTGTTGAGATTCTGCCACTCGGTTCCTTCGCTCTCGGGTATCCAGTTGGGCAGCAGCACGCGCTTGATCCAGATGGCGAAGTGACGGCGCAGACGAGTCTGGTCCGGCGCTTCGAGCCATCTTGCCAGCAGCCCGATCAGTTCGACCGCCTCCCTGGTGCCACGGTGGTGTTCCAGTCGAAATATGGCGTCTACCACGTTGCGTGCCTCCGGCGACCAATGCTCCGAGTCCACGATGGCGCCTTCGTCCAGCAGAAGATAGGGCATTCGTGGACGGTATCGCTCCAGCTCCCTGGGCACGCTTTGCACGAGGTCCGATACGTCGACGCGGCGTTCCAACGCTTCTCTCCATTGTAGATGAAGCCTGTCAGGAGGACTCGATATTGAGCATTGAGTGCCCGGGTTAGGCTGTAGGAGATGGTTTTACTTCTTGATCCACATCATGAAGTTGTATGGCTTTCTCGATGGCGCATTATTCTTGGTGGCGAGATTGACCTGATGTTTGTTTGTCTCTTCTGGTTACCGCTCACCATTCACGAATCATTGTTGTTGTGTGTGGCAGCTGGCAATGGCCAGTCATGATGGTAAATCATGTGTTTTTTGTATGTTTATTTGTGAAATCTTACAGGTTTGCCACATCCGGGATTAGGCGATGCTTTGAAGAAGATATCGCTGATATTGCAAAGTTTACGTGTACTTTTATTCAAGACGTAGGAATAGGATGGGAGAGAAAGTCGTCCTGACTGAAGGTGTACAGGTATATCACAGGACACATGGTTTTCTCGAAAAAATGTGGCGTTTTGGTTGCTGTATATCTCAAAAGCGGTATAGGCGCAGTCAAGGTTAGGATTTGGGTCGCGCTAGATGCCTTTTATCCGGACAGATCACAGGGAAATATCGAAAAAATGAAGAAATCCCATTTCGATACCATGATTGAAGAATCGAGCAACAAGGTAAAAGAGTCGCAGCGAAAAATCGCCGAGGTCACTGCCAGTGTTGAAGCCGCTCGTGCCCGCGCAGATGCAGGAGACTCAGTAGGCTTCAACATCGAAGTTGCTACCTTGGATGACGTTCATGCCCACACCGAGACCATGAACGCCAATATCGCAGAGTTGATCATGGGGCTTGATGACACTACTGCCGGTTTTTCCAAAGATTTTGACGAAATGCGCAACAAGTCCAGTATGGAGAAGTTCGTCGGAATCTTTAGCAAGGGGAAGGCTGAGTCCATGCGTCAGGAGCGAATGAGGAGCGCAAGCATAGACGAAAAGCTGCAGGACCTCATCGCCAAATCCGACATCATCGTAAAACTTCTGGATGGCCAATTACAGGAGCTCGAGAGCCAGCAGGAAAAGGTCCAGAAGAATCTGGAACGATCGATGGGTGATAGAGAGGCAGCGGTAGCAGAACTTGAGTCGCTGAGAGCCGAAATAGAGGCACTTGACCCACAGCTCATCGATCTGGAGAGCAAGATATCCGTGGAGCAGGATGCAGCGCAGCGTACTCGCCTGGAAACCGAGCTTGCAGACACGAATACACGCTACAACGCGCTGGTCCAGGATGAACAGGTCAGCATCTCCCGCTCGCAAACGCTCGAGCGCTACATCGAGAAGGGGAAAACCTGGTTGGACAGTCTTCAGAATCAGGCAGCGACTCAAAAGGTGCTGATCAACAAGCTCCAGACAGATACTCAGCAAAGAGTTGTGCTATATGACGCCCTGAGTAAGTCGTTGAAGACGGCTCAGCAGCAGGACGTAGCGCACAGGATCAACGAAATTGGCTCCCAGACAGACCAGGAAGCTCAGACTGCGATGGCGGGCATCGGTAGTGCAACCAACCAGCGCATGGCCGATATGCTCGAAGCACATGAAGGCCAGATGGTGTATGCAAGAGACGTCCTGGAGAAAAAGGCCCGCGCTGACGAGCGCTTTGCTCGAAGAT
Source organism: Halomonas sp. YLB-10 (assembly GCF_003856855.1). NCBI lineage: Bacteria > Pseudomonadati > Pseudomonadota > Gammaproteobacteria > Oceanospirillales > Halomonadaceae > Halomonas > Halomonas sp. YLB-10. The sequence goes on along the minus strand of NZ_RRCU01000008.1, from coordinate 301,097 downwards.
TTTCAAAGATCGTCGAGAAACATGACAAGAATCTGTATGGGCGTTGAGGGGTAGGTTCCCCATTACTTGAGACGTGATAGGTAGAGGTTTTATACCAGCTTCCTTCGGGCGGCGATCATTCGGTGAATGATGTCATCGTTGAATGAAAATGATGTGCTAGCCGGTACTCGCCGAAAAGAGGGTGCGATGGATTCGTCAGATTGTGATCATCTTGAGTTAGCTGACGTGTATGCTTCGCGTCATTACTTTCGGAGATTCAGCGAGATCCTCCAGCGGCTCGAGAGAGTGGCGGCAGCCATGCATGCCAGCGATCAACTGAACCGCATAGATGCAAGAGCACTGACGGATTATCTGAAGCGCCTTGATTTTACCTTTGACGCCTTGAGCACCAAGTATTTGATGGTGGGGCAAACCCCATCCCGGAGTCTCGGTAGCCTCACCGTGGACAGACGCGAGAGTGGCTTTCCGGTCGCCAGCGAGTTGATGCGTATGGCTAATGACGCTCAGCAAGCTTCACGCCATCTGACAAATATGCCAAGTACACGCGAACTCAAGGCTCAGATGATTCGCACCATCCTTGGTGAGTGCCGTTCGCCTACCCGACTTCAGTATGCCATGTCCCAGCGACTCTATTACGAGGAAATCTCTCGAGGCGCTCTTTTCTGGATTCAAAATGACCCTCAGTGCGAGATGCTGGACAGTGACGGTGGGCGAAGGCGTTTTTTCATCCATTGGGCTGTCTACGACAGCCAAGTCAATCTGCCTGTCATCTACTTGATGGAGGTCGATGACAGTGGTTCTGCCCCTCTGCCAAAAGACGAATACCGTTGGCCAGCTGTCCAGGCTCACCTGATGGCCCAGTCTCTTGCTGGACTGACATTGCTGACCATTGCCCGTGGGTTGGATGCGGACTTCGATGACGTTCATCCAAAACGGCTCCACCGCTATCACATTGGGCCCATGTACTCGTCCTCCTATACCGAGCAGGTCGGACCGTTGCGGCAGATTCTCGAGCAGGCCTGTCCAGGTGGAGAGGACGATTGGGCCTTGGCCTGGACCCAGGAGGAGCTCGATAGTGATGGGACGCAAGAAGAACGTAGTGGATGGTTCAGTAAGGTCGAGCGCGAAATCTTTGCCCTGGACCCCTTCTCTGATGGTGCAGGTCACTCCGGAGCTACTCGTACGTTACGCTCCATCATTTTGCCTCAGCGTCCGTTTCAGGTCCTGGCTGAGCTGGCCCCCTCCGGGTTTGCCGATGTGCAGAAGTTTGTGGTCAGCCCATCGGGACAGGTGCTGCACTTATAACACGATGACGGCGCCGTCCTGAGGGGCGAAGCAACAATAGATAACCGTGGCAGGAAGGCCCGGTAGCGAGGGATTCATGAGTCTTGACAGCGATCAGATGGAACTGCACGAAGATGATATCCAGAGGCACTACGCTGCGGCTGAAAGGATGCTGGAGGGCTTTGATCACAGTCCTCGTATCGCCCGCCCGCGGCAGCAGCTTACGCTTGACGAGAAGGAAATATCTCCAGGTATAGGTCGTACTCGCAGGCTTCGATCGACCACGCCGGGGCTCGCCACACGCTCCACGGGGCGCCCGGATGGAGTGCACTTGGGGGAACGGATAGCGACAAGCAATGGAGGAGACCCATTGATGTCTCCGCTCCAGGCGACCGTCCAGCATGGCCTCCGGCGATCCATCGCGATTGCTCTGGCGATTGGCGAATGCTGGGCCGAGCGCAATGGGTTGCTGGAGCTTAAACAGGCCAATCTCTCTGGCTCACTGGCTTCATCGCGGCGTACCGAGTTCACGGAGTTGCTTGCCGCCGAGGCGCTGATCTCCACCCATGTTCTTGCCAACGCCTTGGCATGGCTATTGCTCGATCATGGCAGCGAGACACAGGTTGAGGTGGGCGAGTTACAAGAATTGGTTACTGACAACGCTCAACTGGCTCTTCATGGTGTCTTGTGGGAACTGGATCAGATTGTCGCTTTACATGCCAGCGATGACGTTCACCTTGTTGCCGCCCTGCTTGCCTGGACCGAACAGTTGTTGGAGAAGGTGGTTCTAAGAGCAGAGAACGCTCCGCGACTGGGATCCTTCACCGCCAGCGTATGGAGAGTAGAGGCAGATAGGCTCACATTGAGAGGTTTCGAGCCGGCGCGTCGAGGTGGATCCAGTAATTTGAACATGGTGTTCAAGCGACCTGAAGAGGTCATCGGAAATCATATCGCCAAGCACCAGGCGCAGAGGCTTGCCCGTATGGTGATGGCGTACGACTTTGAACGTCGCATGAACCCCTTCGCCGAGCTGGGAGGTTTTATCTTCACCTTCATGGGGGACGGTAAACCAGGCACCGGCAAGACCACTCTGATCCAGATGATGGCGGGATTGATTCATGACTACTGTCAAGTGGCGGGTTACCCCTTTCGCTACCAGAACTTCGGTGTTGACAATATTGACAGTTATCAAGGCAAGTCGGGACAGAACGCCAAGGCCTTCATTCATCATGTCATGGATCCTTCGGTGATAGGATTTGGAACTATTGATGATATCGACCAGATTGCTGGAAAACGCGGTGACCGTCAGTCCTCCGCCGGGCAGCAGGAGGTGACTGCCGTGTTGATGGAGGCATTTGCCGGCGCCAATACCGTGGTAAGAGGGAATTGTACTTTCGGAATGTTTTCGAACTATCCGGAAAATGTCGACGACGCTCTTCGCCAGCGGGCGGGTGCCAGATTTCTGGTTGATGGTCCAAAAACCAGAGAGGACTATATCGATATTCTGCATCTTTTGCTGGGCAGCCACCATGGTATCCCACTCGGAAAGCACGAACTCTATTCTTCTCAGAGCATAAAGCAAGCAATCGCTCAATCCTTTTCTTCCTACAATAGGCCTGCTGAGCCACGCCTGAAAGAGGTTCTTGAACGAGTTTTCGATAAATTCGGCGATATCGATTCAGTTGCTGCTTTGGGGACATATCTGAAGGAGATTCAGCAGATTGATGAGAGATTTACCGGTCGCGCAATAAAAAACATAAGCGACGCGGTTAAAGTTCGCTCGATGGATTTCGATATACCTGATGAGTGGATGGAGGTTCCGGATGTCTTTCTGGCCAAGGACTATGAAACGAAGAAGGCGATGATTTCAGAGCTTCGTGTCCCGATCACTTCAAATATGGTCCTTCAGGAAATCAATCGCTACGCCGACAGCGAGTTTCGCTATGCAGGAAGCTCCGATGAAGCAGCGATTGATGCCTTGGTACGTGATATGGAACGTCGTCACGAAGCTCAGCGTCGCTTCCAGGATGGCAGAGGGTGATCCTATGCAGCGGCTGATCGAAAGTGGTCTGATGTATTCCAATCTTTTCCACGTCGACTCGCCTGTGTTGGTGGATCGCTACAACAGAGCACTCGAGCACCTGACTGGTGCGACCACCCAGCTTTCCGAGTTTCATGTTGATGTTTCCGGGTATTCTCCGGAAGTTGGTTCAGAGTTGGGTGATCATCAGTATTTGAATCATGGTGGAGTCAATCGTCAATTCATTCTATTGAGTAACGAACAAGGCCGATGCCCCTTGCTCAACGCCCATTTTTCCACCAGTCGGCAAATCTTGAACCGATTTATCAGAGAGAATGAACGACAACTATTTGCCTTGACGGCGACCGACGCCATAGCCGGTGAATTGGAGAATTCTGTTTTCAGTGTCGAGAGCCCCCGGGACCTTTTCGATATTCGTCAAATCAAGGTGGTTGCGGACACGACGAATGGCACCATTGCCAAGGCAGGCCACCTTGCCAGGCTGGTGGATCGTTTCCACGATGAGAAGGATGGCTGGTTCAATGAACAACTGATCAACGAAATGATCAATGTTGCTCGTTGTACTGGTGATGTCACGCGGAACCCGGTCCAGCTCCAGCATGCTGTCTTCGAGCAGAGGAATTTCTGGACGTCTTTGTTTGGCGGTCTGTATATCTTTCAAGATATGGAGAAGCCGAGTGTTGTTGTGCGCGAAGAGAAGTACCGGCGCCAGCTGCCGTCGGCGGTTGTAATGCTGCTCGATGATCGACGTGATGTGGCCCGTTTTTTGAGCGACAACGAGCTCGTCGAGACTGTCGTCAAGTTTCCAGGCGATGAGGGTGTTGCTGTCCTGCGCCGAAAGCTGGACCTTATGCTTGGTCTGGAGTTGGCGAAAAAGTCTGTTGATTCAACTGGACATGCCGGGTCTCGACTACGTCGTCTTGCGGCCCGCAATGGCGTCTCACTACCCATGGAGTATGAAGGGCTGGCGTCCATTGTCCGGTGGGCAGAGGCCGGTGGAACAAGGCCAAAGGTCGGCATAAGTCACCCCGCCTACTTTGCCACCCTTCGTGCTGCTGATACGCCGGTGAAGGATCTGGTCAATATGCTGCTGGCGGAACTGGTTCCGAATGACGTTCTACAGCTCTATATCTGTCACAAGGATGAGTTCTATCGCCGCTACCGCAGCTGGCCACGTGAGGTCAGAGATTTTTCCGTCGATGCTATTGTTCGTGAGTATATCTCCGATAAAGACTCCGCTCGCGCCATGCTATTTGGCAGTAACAAGGAATAATGCGTGATTGCTTTTGCTCGCCTGATCCTGGTCGTCATGGTGCTTATGACGATCTGCTATATCATTGTCAATGTTTACCTTTTTTTTCGTTGGCGCAAGGGGCTTGAAGATGAATGGAAAAGGCGTTCTTCAGCGGGTGACGAGAGAGTCTTTGTGCGAAGATCGATGCGTCGGTATCGTCGCCGCTGGCGGCCTATATTGATATCCTTGATTTATATCTTTCCCGTCACGTTGATGACTGTTTTGGTGTTTGTTATCAATTTTTTCTAGGGGGCAGTCAATGGCAATCGTGAAGTGGAGTTTCTGGGGTGTTTTCTGGCTGATGGTCGGAGCGGTCATGCATTATAGCCTTCCCCAGTATGACGTCGTTCGTATCGTCGATACCTACGAAAAGCGACAGGATATCAACGATTGGACGCGCATCTTTTGGTCTGATCCGGATGATTTGACCAATACGCTGGAAAATCGTGATGTTCAGTTCATACAAGCAGTTTTCCCCAGTGGTAAAGCGATCGTCTATCGCAATGAGGATACCGGCTGGAGCTGGCCACCTTACTTCAAGTTCGATACCGCAAATCTTTATACGGAGGCCAGTGACCGGATTTCGACACGGGCGGATCCTCAATGGGTTTCTATCATGCATTACGGTTGGCGCAACCAATTCTTTTCCATCTTTCCTAATGCTGTCTCGATTGAGTCGGTCGAAGGTCCCAATGACAAGCCATTCAATTGGTTTACATATGGTTTTCTGGTGCTGATGGGAAGCGCTGTCGCTTTCCTGTGGCGAGCCTGGGTGCGCTTCAGGCGGCGCCATCTCGACCCGGTGATGGAGGAAGTCGAAGGTGGCCTCGATAGTGCTGGTGAAGCTGTAAATTACCGTTGGCACCGTCTACGCCGATGGCTGGATACATGGAAGGGCCGCAACAGGCGCTAGGTGTCGGGTCGCGGATGAACCTCGGTTCTTGGAAAAACCGCATTGAAGGTGGTGTACTCGGAAACTGCGTCCGCGCACGCTCTGCTCGAAGTGCTTTGGCATCAGACGCAACGCCGGTGGAACAGATCGCCGAGCGCCGCCGGCAACGCTAGACCTATTGGTAGATTGCCCAGGCGCTGGGGATTGGCTAGGGCTTGTCTGAAAAGTGCCTGCGCTCGGTAATACGGCGTTAAAAAACGGCTGGTGCGCCAGCCCGGTCAAAATGCTCATTTACACCCCGTAAACTGCGCTTTCTCACCGATTTTTGCCTTGTCTAACCTTCGCTCGTCGACTTTTCGGACAGCGCCTAAAGCACGGTGGCACGTATTTTCAAGCGCGAGTGGGCCTATCCCTGGTTTTACGGAGCTCGGAGGAGTGAGGCCAGCAGCTGCGCGCCTGGCTTCATCAGGACAACTGGCACCGACCCCAGGCCTTCCTGAATGATCAGTCTCGCGTTGGCCGGCTGGCCCGTTCCGTGAACAACCTGGCGGGTTTTCACACCTAGCGTTTGAGTTCGTCTCTCAGCGTCCTGACCTGCGCGATGTCCAGCCCCGACAGATCCGCCACCGTCTGGTCGTCCAGCTGAGTCCGCTCGATCATGTTGCGGGCGACCTCCAGGCGAGCCTTCTGTTCACCCTTCTGTTCGCCCTTTTGTTCGCCCTCCTGCAGTCCTTCCTGACGTCCTTGCTTGCGGCCTTCCTGGCGGCCTTCTTCAAGACCCTGTTGCTTCCACTGCTCGGGCCATCGTTTTGCACGCTCGGCCAGCATGTTGTGTACCTCATTGAGTTCGTTAAGATTCTGCCACTCGGTTCCTTCGCTCTCGGGTATCCAGTTGGGCAGCAGCACGCGTTTGATCCAGATGGCGAAGTGACGGCGCAGACGAGTCTGGTCCGGCGCTTCGAGCCATCTTGCCAGCAGTCCGATCAGTTCGACCGCCTCCCTGGTGCCACGGTGGTGTTCCAGTCGGAATATGGCGGCTACCACGTTGCGTGCCTCCGGCGACCAATGCTCCGAGTCCACGATGGCGCCTTCGTCCAGCAGAAGATAGGGCATTCGTGGGCGGTATCGCTCCAGCTCCCTGGGCACGCTCTGAACGAGGTCCGATACGTCGACGGCGGCGTTCCAACGCTTCTCTCCATTGTAGAGCACGACGGGCAGCACCGGGGGCAACCTGGCGTGGGGCGAGAGCTTCTGCTGCTTGATCAGGTCCTGATACAGGAGGCCCACGTAGGTCATGATGCGCAGCGCCATGAAGGGATCGATGGTGCTCTGGAATTCGATCAACAGATAGACGTAGATCCAGTCATCGCCGAAGCGTGCGCGCCAGATGACGTCGGACTCCCGATCGCGCAGGTCGTCGCTGACAAAGCTGCTGCTGACCTTCTCCAGTGAGTCGAGGTCGAGATGCGCTATCCAGTCCTCCTTGATGAAGCCTGTCAGGAGGTCTCGAATGACTCTAGGTTCGCTGAACAGCAGTTTGTAGCTGTGGTCGTGCTGGTGGTTCATGGGATATCAGCCGCCGACTGGCGAGAGCCAGTAATGGAAGGAGATGGCAATCATCCTGGCGGCTAATGGCTGGCATGTACGGCTACGGAGTCGATTGGGTGGAAACCTGACCAAATGTCAGAAGTTTGAGCAAAGTCTTGTTCAGATCTTTTTAGAGAGAGGCGTAGTGACAAGCCCTCAGCCCCCCAGGATGGCCTTGGTTTCCAGATATTGCTCCAGGCCCTCTTCGCCCCATTCGCGACCGTTGCCGGATTGGCCGTAGCCGCCGAAGGGGGCATCGAAGGAAAAGTCCGCCCCTTGCAGGTAGCACTGGCCGGCCTTGAGCCGGCGGGCGATGGGCAGGGCGGCTTCGGCGCTGGCGGCGTAGACGGCGGAAGACAGCCCATAGGGCGTGTCGTTGGCGATCTCGATGGCCTGTTCCAGGTCGTCGTAGGGAATCAGGCACAGCACCGGGCCGAAGATTTCTGAGCGTGCGATCGCCATGTGGTTGCTGACGTCGCTGAAGAGGGTGGGGCGAACATAGTAGCCCTGCTCCAGCCCCTCAGGGGCCTCGGTACCACCCAGCATCAAGCGCGCTCCCTCGGCGATACCCTGCTGAATGTATTGGCGTACGCTGTCGCGCTGGCGCCGGGACACCAGCGGCCCCATGGTGGTGGCGGTGTCCGCCGGGTCGCCCACCACCTGCTCCCGGGCGACCGTCAGGGCGATGCGTTCGGCGTCGGCCAGACGAGAACGTGGTATCAGCATGCGGGTGAAGGCGTCGCAGGTCTGACCACTGTTGGCCATCACGTTTTCCACCCCGAAGCGCACCGCCCGGGGCAGGTCCGCGTCCGCGGTGATGATCAGCGGCGACTTACCCCCCAGCTCCTGGCACACTCGCTTGACCCCGGCGGCGGCGTTGATGGCCACCTCGATACCGGCGCGGGTGGAACCGGTGAAAGACACCATGTCGACCCCAGGGTGGCTCGCCAGCAGAGGGCCGATCTCGTTGCCGGAGCCCGTCACCTGGTTGAAGACCCCGGCGGGGAGGCCGACGCTCTGAAAGATCTCGGCCATGATGAAGTCTTGCAGCGGTGTCTGTTCGGCTGGCTTGGTGACCACGGTACAGCCTGCCGCCAGGGCCGGGGCCAGCTTGCCGATCAGCTGATGCAGTGGGTAGTTCCAGGGGTTGATCAGCGCGCACACGCCGACCGGCTCGCGGACGATGGCGACGCCATTGCGGCGTTCGATCTCTTCGGAACGCAAGGCCCGCTCGGCGTAGTAGCGCATGCCTTCGATGGGGCCATCCACGTGCATGGCGGGTGTGATCTGGACCGGGCAGCCCAGGGTGATGATGTGCGCCTCGACCAGGTCTGCGTGGCGCCTTTGCATCTCGTCGGCGACGGCGAGAAGTATCTCGCGCCGTTGCCCGGCGGGGGTCGCCGACCAGTCGGGCAGAGCGCGCCGCGCCGCCTCGACGGCGGCGTCGATGTCCGCTCGGTGCGCTCTTGGCACCGAGGCGCACAGATTCTCGGTGGCAGGGTCGAGGATGCCAAAGCGCTCGCTGTCGCTGGGCGTGTGCCAGCGGCCATCGATAAAGAAGTGTTCTCTGTAGTGCATGGCGAGGTCCTCGTTGGCTCGGATGATGATCAAGACCGGCGTATGCCGTCGCGGTCAGCCTGGCAGCCCTTTATCCGGACCTGCCGCGCACGACCACTTCATGGCCGACCTCTTCCGGCTCGGTGTCGGTCAGTTCGGCGGGAAAGTCGTCGCCGAGCACCTCGACGCCGCAGGCGTCCTCGAGGCGCCGGATGATGTTGGATGACCACTCACGGGAGCCATAGCGCTCTTGGCCATCCTGAAAGATGTCGAGCAGCAGCGGCGATATCTCGAGGGGCACCTCGAGGCTTCTGGCCAGGGCGTCGAACAGGCCCACGTCCTTGAGCACCAGATCCATGGTGAAGCTGATATCGCGGCTACCGTTGAGAATGACCTGGGATTCGGTCTCGTGGACAAAGGAATTGCCCGAGGAGATACGGATGGCCTCGAAGGTGGTGTTCATGTCCAGGCCGGCCTTGCGAGCCACGGTCAAGGCCTCGGCCACCGAACACAGATTGGCGGTGGCGAGGTAGTTGGTCAGTACCTTGAGCATCGAGGCCGTGCCCAGAGGTCCGGTGTGCAGGACCCGACGCCCCAGGGTGGTCAGCACCGGTAGCACCCGTTCAAAGGTGTCGCGATCACCGCCGGCGAAGATCGAAATGTTGCCGGTGGCGGCGCGGTGGCAGCCGCCGGAGACCGGTGTCTCCATGGCGAGGGCGCCGGTGGCGGCGACCCTGGCGGCGATGCGTACCAGTTCCTGTGCATCGGTGGTGCTCATCTCCAGCCACACCTTGCCGGCAGAGAGCCCGGCGATGACCCCATCCTCGGCTTCCATTACCGCGCTGCAGGCGCGAGGAGACGGCAGGCAAGTGATGATCATATCGCTGGCCTCGGCCACTGCTCTGGGGCTGCTGGCGGCGGCTGCGCCCTGGTCGATGAAGCGTCGGGTGATCTCGGGGTCGAGGTCGCGGATCGTGACGTGATAGCCGTTGCGCAGCAGGCTGCCGGCGAGCTTGCCGCCGACGTTGCCAAGTCCGATAAAGCCGATGTTCATGGGAGGTCATCTCATGCCGGTGAGCCGATCACCTTGCAGTGACATCCTTGCGCGGGGGCGGATGAAGTGCTGCAGGTAGACTTCACGCTAGGCACGGCGGGGGCAGACGACAATTCATCTTTTCTTGGTGATTGGTCACTTTTGTTGAGTGAAGGCGACTCAGTCCCGCTGACTCAGCAGCCAGGTGCTGAAGGCCTCCACTCGCGGATCGTCGGCCAGATGGGAGGGGTAGGCGATGCCCCATTCGCCGCTGGCGGGCTGTACCTTGCCCGCCGGGTTGATCAGCCGACCCGTCGCCAGGTCATCCTCGGCGAAGGGGCCATTGACCAGGGCGACGCCTTCACCTCGGGCGGCCATCTCGAGCGCCGCGGCCAGGGTGTCGACCTGAAGGGCGCGTGGCGGCGCGGGCCGTGTGGCAGAAGGCGACTGGGTGTCGAACCAGCCCTGCCAGCTCCAGCTCTCGGTGTAGACGCTGATGAGGGGGAACGCCTGCAGCGCCTCGGGGGATAGCGGCAACGAATGCCCCATCACCAGCGAGGGGCTGCACACAGGGGTCAGCGTCGAGGGAAACAGCGGTGTCCAGTCAAGTCGAGAGGGTAGTGGGCCATCACGGAAGAGGATGGCGATATCGGCGTGAGCGCTGTCGAAGGTCCAGTCCAGGCTGTAGGTCTTTATCCTCAGTTCGGTCTCGGGATAGCGCTGGTGAAATTGTGTCAGTCGTGGGGCCAGCCAGCGGATCGAGGTGGTTACGTAGACCTGCACGCGCAGAGGCTCAAGGCAGGGCTGGCGACGCAGTGTTTCGGCGCCCAGGATCAGCGCTTCCAGGGCGTCGCGCACAACAGGGTAGAAACGTCGCCCGGATGCGGTGAGCTCGATATGCCGACCCCGGCGGGCGAACAGTTTCGTCCCCAGGCTCTGCTCCAGACGCTGTATCTGGTTGGCGATGGCGGGGTGGGAGAGGTGCAGCTCCTCGGCTGCGGCGCGCAGGCTTGATAGTCGCGCCGCGGCCTCGAATCCCTTCAGCGCACTCAAGGGCGGCAGGCGATCCAGCGGCAGCGGTGCCGTGGATGTCTGATGACGCGGGACGTCAGACAACGCGGGACGACAGCTGGCGCGCGGCCTGCACCAGGTTCTTGGAGTAGCGGCGCGCCTCCTGGGGGCTCAGGGTGTCGCTGCTGATGGCGGCGCTGATCGCTGCGATGGGCTCGTTGCGCAGGTTGAGCACCGGTGCGGCGATGCAGCTGACGCCCTGCTCAGGCGCGCCGTTGGAGGTGGCGTAACCGAGCCGATGGGCCCGCCCCAGTTCCGCCATGACGCCTTTCACTCCCTTGTTCTCGGGAGCAAGACCAAGCTCGTCGGCGAGATAGCCCTGCCAGGAGTCCTCGTCGCGCATTGCCAGGATGATCTTGCCACTGGCGGCTTCGTGCAGCGCCATGGTCTTGCCCACGTAAAGGTTGAAGTTTGCACCGCTGGCACCGTCGATCTTGGTCACCACCACTACCTTGTTGCCGATGGGCACGCACAGAAAGATGGTCTTGTGGATTTCGTTTTTCAGGATTTCCGCGATCGGATAGAAGTAGGGTATCAGGCTCTGCTTATTATAGATGGTGGAGGATATCTGGAAGATGCGTGAGCCGATGCAGTAGGACTTCTTGCGGCTTGGATCCTGGGCCACCAGCTGGTGGTGAAGCAGGGCGTTGATGACACGGTGACCGGTGGCCGGCGAAATACCGGTAGCGTCACAGATTTCCGAAAGCGTCATGGGATAGCTGGTGGCCGCCAGCAGGTCCAGGATCATGACGCTATGATCGACCGCCGGAGCCTTGGTCTTTTCCGAGGTCCTTTCCGAATTCATGATCAGCCGCGGTCTCCAAAACGCGAATGCGAGGACGAATGCAGATGACTCGTCCGGTCAGACTCAGGGGCGATGTGGCTCCTGGGCGTCGTTCAGATCGGGTGGTCCTGAAGGATCAGGTCGGCCCCCTTTTCCGCCACCATCATCACCGGTGCATTGAGGTTACCCGAGGTGATGTTGGGAAAGATCGAGGCGTCGATGACCCTGAGCCCGGACACGCCATGCACCCTGAGACTGCCATCGACCACCGCCTCGCGAGGGTCGGGCCCCATGGCGCAGGTACCGCACAGATGATAGATGGAGCCTGCGTTGGCGCGAAAGTACTCTAACATGCTTTGGTCATCGTGGACGGCATCCGCCGGAGTGACCTCGGCGTCGATGACGGCACCCAGGGCCGCCGTTTCGGCCAGCGCGCGAATGAGCCGGCTGCCCTGAATGGCCTCGTCCTGATCTCGCCGGCTTCCCAGATAGTTCGGCCGGATCACCGCCGGCTCATTGGCATCGGCGCTGGCCAGCTCGATGGTGCCACGACTGTCGGGACGGCAGGAATTGAAGGCCAGCAGGAAGCCGGAGTAGGCATCCGCGGTCAGTGTCGTGTCCGGCGGTGCCGGGATGCGATAGGACAGCGGGTTGAAGTAGAGCTGGATATTGGGCGCGGATTCGTCGGCATGGCCGCGAAAGAAGCCTCCGGCCTGGTTGACGCTCATCGCCAGCGGGCCGCTGCGATTGATCAGGTACCTCATCGTTGCCCTGGTCAGGCCGGGCAGAGAGTTGAAGTCGTCGTTCAGGGTCCGGCAGTTGGCGCGATAGAAGTAGCTGACGGCCAGGTGATCCTGCAGGTTTCGGCCTACGCCGGGCAGCTGCTGGAGCGCTGCGATCCCGTGTTGTCGCAGCTTCTCGCTGTCCCCGAGTCCCGAGAGCATCAGCAGCTTTGGCGAGTCCACCGCACCGGCGCAGACGATCACCTCGCGGCGTGCGCGCAGGGTCTTCAACTGGCCCTGCTCTCGGTATTCAATGCCGCTGGCGCGACGCTGATCGTCGAACAGCACCCGTTGAACCTGGCTGACGTGCTTGAGGGTGAGATTGGAGCGCTCGAGCGCCGGCTTCAGGTAGGCGGTGTTGCTGGAATCGCGACGGCCTCGGCGGATGTTTGTCTCATAGAGGCCGGCACCTTCGATGGAGGCGCCATTGAAGTCGTCATTGAGCGGGTAGCCGAGTTCATCGGCAGCCCTGAGGTAGGACTGGCAGATTGGATGGGCGATTTCCTTCAGCGGGGTGATGCCGATCAGTCCCTGGCTCGAGTGGAATTCGGTATCGCCCGCCGGGTGCTGCTCGAGTTTCCTGAAATAGGGCAACAGCGCCTGGTAGCCCCACCCCGGGTTACCCGCGCGCTCCCAGTCATCGAAGTCCGATGGCTGGCCTCGCACATAGATCATGGCGTTGATCGAGCCCGATCCTCCCTGGACCTTGCCCCGGGGTGTGTAGATCCGCCGGTTGGCCAACGCCGGCTCCTCGGCGCTGTAGTACATGTAGTTGTAGCCGGGGTGATAGTAGGTCTTGGCAAAGCCCACCGGCACCCGAAGCCAGGGGGAGCTGTCACGGCCGCCGGCCTCGACGATCAGTACCTTGTGGCGTCCGCTGGCACTCAGCCGGTGGGCCAGCACGCAGCCTGCGGAACCTGCACCGACGATGATGAAGTCGTAGTCCATCGCCTCAGGCCTCCGGTCGGGTCTTCCAGCGGGTGCAGGACTGCTGGACGACGTCGTAGGGCGTGGCGTCCATGCTCAGGTGCAGGCGCTTGCCGGTGTAGGGCGAGTGGGCCCTGACCACCGCCATGTCCAGTTCCACCCCGAGCCCCGGTCGATCGGAGGGAATGATAAAGCCGTCACTCCACTCGATCTTGGCTTCGAGCACCTCGGCGTGGAAGCCGTCCCAGGTGCCGATACTCTCCTGGATCAGGAAGTTGGGTGTGGTGGCGGCGAGCTGAATGCTGGCCGCCGCACCCACCGGGCCGTTGTACAGGTGGGGCGCTATCTGGGCGTAGTGGACCTCGGCCAGGGCGGCGATCTTCTTGCCTTCGAGGATGCCGCCGACCCGGCCAAGGTTCATCTGCAGGATCGAGGCGGCCTGGTGGCGCAGCAGGTCATGGAACTCGTACTTGGTGGTCAGCCGCTCACCGGTGGCCACCGGGATGGAGGTATGGTCGGCGACCCTGGCCATGGCCTCGCTCTGGCCGGGTGGCACCGGCTCCTCGAACCACAGCGGGTCAAAGGGTTCGAGGCGCTTGGCCAGGCGGATCGCCGAGGCCGGCGTCATCTGGCCGTGGGTACCGAACAGCAGGTCGCAGCCGTTGCCGACCGCCTCACGGATGCGCTGGCAGAAGGTTGCGCTCTTTTCCAGCGCCTCCAGTGACAGCATATGCCCGCAGTAGGCGGTGTAGGGGCCCGCCGGATCGAACTTGAGCGCGGTAAAGCCGAGGGCCTTCTGCTCCAGGGCGCACTCCACCGCCAGCTCGACATTGTCGTAGTCATAGTCGCCGCCGGGGGCCCGGGGGTAGAGATAGGTGTAGGAGCGCAGCCGGTCGTGGAGCTTGCCGCCGATCAGTGCATGTACCGGCTGGCCGGCCGCCTTGCCGACGATGTCCCAGCAGGCCATCTCGAGGCCGCTGAGCACCCCCATCATGGTCAGGTCCGGGCGCTGGGTGAAGCCGCTCGAGTAGGTCTCGCGATACAGCCGTTCCAGATGGTGGGGATCCCGTCCCTTCAGGTAGCGCTCGAACACGTCCTCGATGGCGGCGACCACCACCTGCGGGTGGAAGGTCGCCGCATAGACCTCGCCGACGCCCTCGATGCCACAGGCGGTTCCCAGTTTGACGAAGATCCAGTACATGCCGCCGATGTGGGGCGGAGGTGTGGCGACCACATGGCTTTCACAACTGACGACTTTCATGAACGGCGAGTCCTCTGAAAAGGGCAGCAAGCGGCCGACCGCCCGGCGTAGACGCGGCGGTGATGGGCTTGGGTGTGGGGTGGCGCGGGATGGCGTCAGTAGTTCAATACCACCAGCCGGGTCTGGGTGTAGTCCAGCATGCCGTGCTTGCCGTCGTCGCCACCGAGGCCCGAACGCTTCCAGCCGGCGTGGTAGCCCTGGTAGGGGTCCGATGGGGTGCGATTGATGTAGACCTCGCCTGCCTCGATGTTGTGGGCCACCTTCATGGCGGTGCGGTAGTTCTCGGTGAACACCACCGAGGCAAGGCCGAACTGGTGGTCGTTGGCCAGCGCCAGGGCTTCATCCACATCGGCGTAGGTCAGCACCGGCAGTACCGGGCCGAAGATCTCTTCCTGGACGATCTCCATGTCCTGGCGGCAGTCGGTCAGCAGGGTCGGCGGGTAGAAGTGTCCGGGGCCAGGGGGAATCGCGCCGCCGGTGGCCAGGGTGGCGCCGTCGTCGATGGCACGCTCGACCATCTGGTGGACATTGAGGCGGGTGTTCTCGTTGATCAGGGGGCCCATGTGGCTAGGGTCCTCGGCACGATTGCCGAAGGTGCAGGCCTCCATGTTGGCCTTGAGCAGGGCGATGAAGGGCTCGGCGATGGACTGATGCACGTAGACTCGCTCGATGGCGGTACACAGCTGGCCGCAGTTGGTGGTCTTGGAGGCCACGATCTGACGGGCGGCCTGCTCGAGGTCGGCGTCGGGCTCGACGATGGCCGGTGACTTGCCACCCAGTTCCAGCGACGACTTGGCGATATTGACCTGGGAGTACTCCAGCACCTTGCGGCCGGCGCCGACGCTGCCGGTGAGGGTGATCATGCCGACCCTTGGGTGAGTACACACGGCCTCGGCGGTGGCGTGGTCCATGCTCAGGATGTTGACCACCCCCGGCGGGATCTCGGCCGCCTGGACGGCCCTGGCAATTTCGAAGGCCGAACGCGGAGTGTTGTTGCTCGGGCGCACGATCACGCTGTTGCCGGTGATCATCGCCGGGGCAATCTTGCGCAGCAGGGTGAAGACGGGGTAGTTGAAGGGAATCAGGCAGGCCACCACGCCGATCGGCTCCCGAGTGAGCAGCAGGCTCTCGTCAGGGGTGTCGCTGGGCACGATATCGCCCTCGATCCGTCGCGCCCATTCGGCGTGGTAGCGGGTGATATCGGCCGCGTATACCGCCTCGTTGGTGGCGTCCTCGAGGCTCTTGCCCGACTCTTCGGCCAGCGCCCGCCCAATGGCCTCGCGACGCTCCATCAGGGCGTCGGCCAGGCGCTGCATATGTACCGCCCGCTCGGCACTGGTCAGCCTGCGCCAGTGCTTCTGGGCCCTGGCCGCGACCTCGACAGCTTCCATCGCCTGGGCGTTGGTGGCGGCCTGGACCTCGCCTACCACCGCTTCCGTGGCGGGGCAGTAGACCGGGATCATGCTGGCATGGGGGGCGCTGACAAAGTCGTTGTTGATGAAATTCCCATCGGTGCTCATGGCTGATTCCTCGTCAAGTTCAAACCAGCCTAGGAAGCGACCCTGAGGGCGTCAAGAAAATTCCTTATGTAGAAATAAAATTCCACATATGGAATATGTGGCGGTGTGCTGGTGCCTGTATGCGAGCCGGCAGGAAGCCATGACAGCGCCAAGACAGCGCCAGGTAAGCGCCAGGTAAGGCCCAAGAAAGCGCCGAGGAAAGCAACATCAGGCGCCCTGCCGGCGGCGGCCAGCAGGGCACGTGTCATCGGGCCTAGCGGGTGGCGACCACCACGCGACCTCTGACCTTGCCTTCCATCAGGCGCTCTGCGGTGGTGATGGCCTCGCTCAGCGGGATCTCGCTGGCGATGTCGTCGAGACGCTCTTCAGGCATCAGCTCGGCCAGGCGCTGCCAGGCTTCCAGGCGAACTTCTCTGGGCTGCATCACGCTGTCGATGCCGGCCAGGGTCACGCCGCGCAGGATGAAGGGCATCACCGTGGCGGGAAGGTCCATGCCCTGGGCCAGGCCGCAGGAGGTCACCGTGCCGCCGTAGCGGGTCGAGGCCAGCACATTGACCAGGGTGTGGCTGCCGACGCTGTCGACGGCACCCGCCCAGCGTTCCCTGGCCAGGGGCTTTCCGGGCTGTTCGAGCTCGCCGCGGTCGATGATCGAGGTGGCGCCCAGTGCCTTCAGATAGTCCGCCTCCTCGACCTTGCCGGTGGAGGCAACGACTTCGTAGCCCAGCTTGGCCAGCAGGGTGATGGCAAAGCTGCCGACGCCACCGCTGGCGCCGGTGACCAGCACCTCGCCCTGGTCCGGGGTCACCCCGTGGCGCTCCAGCGCCAGCACCGAGAGCATGGCGGTGTAGCCGGCGGTGCCGATGGCCATGGCGTTTCTGGTGCTGAAGGCTTCGGGCAGCGGGATCAGCCAGTCGCCGTTCAGCCGTGCCTTCTGGGCCAGCCCGCCCCAGTGCTTCTCGCCGACGCCCCAGCCGTTCAGGACCACCCGGTCACCCGGCTGGAAGTCCTGGTGCTGTGAGGCTTCCACCACGCCGGCAAGGTCGATACCCGGGACCATGGGGAAGGACTTGACCACCGGGCCCTTGCCGGTGATGGCCAGCCCGTCCTTGTAGTTCAGGGTGCTGTATTCGACGTTCACGGTCACGTCGCCCTCGGGCAGGGCCTGGTCATCCAGTGACTCGATAGCGGCCTTCTGAGTGTCGCCTTCCTTGCGGATCACGATGGCGTCGAACATGGCGGTCTCCTTTTTAGACGGTTTGTCTATAAATTGGCGCAAGCAGTATCAGGGCGCCGTATACGACCCCGCAGGAGCGGGCTCTTGGTTCAGTGTCGGACTATTGTCAAGTCAGGTCGGCTCAGTTCAGTTCATGGCGACGGACGACCCTGGCGTTGGGTGTCCAGGCTCGAAAAGAAGCTGTCGGTGAACACATCGATCGGGCGCGGGCTGCGTTCCAGCCTGGCGCGCATGATGGCGCCCTCCCAGCCGATCCAGAAGGCCTCGGCCAGCCGGTCAGGGTCTCTGTCGGAGGCGATATCGCCGTGGTGGCGGGCTTCTTCCAGGCAAGCGGCGAGACGTCGTTGCCAGTCGGCGAGCGTGGCGATCAGCTGCTCGCGGTAGTCCGGTGGCAAGCCAGCCGCCTCCTGACCGAGATTGCCCACCAGACAGCCACGGCGATAGTCGTGGCGTGCCATGCCGGCCTTGGCATCGTCGACAAAGGCCTGCACGCGCTCGAGCGGTGGCCGGGAATCGTCTTGCAGATGGCGGTCTAACTTGTCGGCAAAATAGCGGGCGTAGCGCTCGAGCACCGCCTGGCCGAAGGCTTCCTTGCTGGCAAAGTAGTGATAGAAGGAACCCTTGGGCACCCCGGCACGCTTGAGCATGCCGTCGAGTCCCGCGCTCAGAAAGCCGTGTTCGGTCAGGGTCTCGAGGCCGCTGGCGATCAGCGCCGCTCTGGCGTCGCCCTGGGTGGCGCCGACGCTGTAGTCGGTCTTCGGCGGTCGCCCCCGGCGCCTGGCTATCGTCGGATTGGTCATGCAATGATTTTAGACCAGGTGTCTATAAAATCAATGATGGGGCTGACCACGAGAGGAAACGAGAAGACACGCGAGGGTGGCCACGGGGGGCGACAGCGTCACCTGACACGACACCAGCGGCCCGGTATCGGGCCGCTGGCGCTTGGAGCAGGTCATCGACGAGGGTCTATCAGACCTGGGGTGACAGGCACTCGACCGGCGAGCGAGACTCGCGCGACTTGCGCATCAGGCTGATGACGACAAAGATCGCCGAGTTGACCACCAACCCGCAGAAGCCCGGGTGCCAGCCGAAAGGCGCATCGATGCCGAATTGCAGCAGCAGGGTGATGACGGCGCCGACACTCAGCCCGATAAAGGCCGCGGTCTGGGACGCGCGACGCCAGAACAGGGCACCCAGCAGCATCGGCAGCAGTTGCACAATAATGCCGTAGGCTCCGAGCAGCAGGCTGACCAGCGAGCCGGGGTTGGCCAGTGCCAGCAGGTACGCCATCAGCGATATCGCGATGACCCCGTAGCGCGTCAGTGACAGCGCCTTGTGCTCGGGCAGGGCGCGCATCCTGGGCGTGAACTGGACCACGTCACGTACCAGGATGGTGGCCGAGGTGTGGGCCAGGTTGGCGGCGGTCGACATGGCCGCCGCCAAGGCGCCGGACAGTGCCAGTCCGATCACCCAGGCGGGCAGGTCGGCGAGTTCCACCACGATGGTCAGCAGCACCCGGTCAGGCGAATCCAGTGGCGTGTCGGCGAGCAGCACGATGCCGGCGAAGCCGATGATCAGCAGCGGTACCAGCAGGTAGCTGTAGAGCGGGTAGAGCACAAAGACACGCTTGAGCGTCCTGACGTCCTTGGCGCTGTAGAACTTCATGAAGATGTGAGGCCACATCACGCAGCCCAGCGCGCTGACCAGCACCGCAGTGGAGAAGGCGCCCCAGCCCATCCCGGTGGCACCGGGCATGGTCAGATATTCCGGCGCCTGGTCCTTGATCTGCTGGAACATTTCACCGACGCCGCCGAAGAACTGCTTGGCCGTGGTCAGCCCCAGTGCCCAGGCGATGACGACCATCATCAGGCCCTGCATCAGGTTGGTCCAGCCGATGCCCTGAAGGCCGCTGGCGTAGACGTAGGCGGCCACCACGCCGCAGGCCAGTAGACTGCCCAGCCAGAACGGAATGGTGCCAGAGGTCGCCGCTTCGAACAGCATGCCGGCGCCAGCGATCTGGATGGTCAGGTAGGGAATCATCGCCAGCACGCTGACGACACCGATGACCAGGCCCAGCACATTCTTTGGAGTGGGGTAGCAGGCCGACAGAAACTCGGCCTGGGTCAGAAAGCCGTGGCGGCGACCCAGCCGCGAGATATGCGGCGCGATCAGCCACCACACGATCACCGCCAGCGTCAGGTAGGCGATGATGTAGAACGCCGGGGCGCCCTTGCTGTAGGCCCAACCCGGTGCACCGAGGAAGGCAAAGGCGGAGAAGATCTCGGCACCGAGGATGAAGAACAGCACCAGCAGGCCCATATGGCGACCGCCCGCCACGTAGCCTTCCAGCGAGGAGCCCTGGCCACGCCTTGCGCGCAGGCCCACCAGCAGCACGATGACCAGATAGCCCACCGTCATGGCGGTGATCAGCAGAGAATCACTCATGGTCTGCCTCCTCGCCGGTATCCTTGCGATAGGCGATCAACAGGCCCACGAACAGCGCGAAGACCCAGGCCACGTACCAGAACATGAAGAACGGCATGCCGAGCACCATCGGATCGATGCGATTGGCGATCAGCGCACCCGGCCACACCATGGCCAGGGTGCACAGCACGAAGTAGATCAGCAGGCCCTTGGAAGGCATGCCTTTTTGGTGGTTCATGGGAAGACCTCTTGTTGTTGAGTGTGGTCGTTGTCGGCATCGCCTCAGCGATGGTCGTTCAAGGCGCCAAGAGCGATGGCAACCAGCAGTCGGCTGCCCACGGGAATGATGGCGTCGTTGAAGTCGTAGCGAGCGTTATGAAGCGGCGGGGTGGTGTCCGATTCGGCGCTGCCGAGGAAGAAGTAGGCTCCCGGGCACTTTTCGAGCATAAAGGCGAAGTCTTCACCACCAAGGCTGGGATTCACGTCGCGCTCCAGTGCGGTCTCTCCCAGCAGTTCCTTCGCGGTGGCGATGACGTGGTCGGTCGCGGCCGGGTGATTGACCGTGGCCGGAAAGATGCGCTGGTGATCGACGTCTATCTCGCCGCCGTAGGTCGCCGCCACACCATCGCAGGTGCGCTGGATGGCCTCGGCGATGCGATCCTGGGTAGCGCTGTCGAGGGTTCGCACCGTGCCGCTCAGTCGGACCTCGTCGGGAATGATGGCGAAGCCGTCGAGTTCACCTCCCTTGATGCCGCACAAGCTCAGTGCCGCTGGAGACAGCGGGTCGGCATCGCGCGAGACCACGCTGTGCAGGGCCTGGATCAGAGCGCCGGCCATTCTGACCGGGTCGGTAGAAAGGTGTGGGTTCACCCCGCCGTGGCCGCCCTTGCCGCGGATGCAGATATCCAGGCGATCGGTGGCGGCCATGATCGGGCCCGGGCGAATCGCCACCTGCCCCAGGGGCAGAGCCGGCCAGTTGTGCAGGCCGTAGATCGCATCCATGGGGAAGCGCTCGAACAGCCCCTCCTCGACCATCGCTCGTCCACCGCCCAGGCCTTCTTCCGCCGGTTGGAACACCAGCTGGATGGTGCCGGAAAAATCGCGGTGGCGGGCGAGGTAGCGAGCGGCGCCGATCAGCATGGTGGTGTGGCCATCGTGGCCGCAGGCATGCATGACACCAGGCACTTCGGAGACATGGCCGTGGTCGCTTGCCTCCTGAATCGGCAGCGCGTCCATGTCGGCGCGCAGGCCAATACGGCGACCGTTGTCAGGGCCAAGCCCTCTGATGGTGGCCACGACACCGGTGCCGCCCAGGCCGTGGTCGAAGGGGATATCGAGCCGCTCGAGTTCATCGCAGACACGCGCGGAGGTGGCGTGTTCCTTGAAGCCGAGCTCCGGATGCCGATGAAAGTGCTGGCGCAGTTCGGTCAGACTGCTGTGCTGGTCGTCGAAGAAGGTGGGGTCGATAGGCTGGGTCATGAGATTCCGGACGCTTGTTGATTGTGTCCTTCATCATGGTTGGCGGTATGTCATAGATAAAATATTATTATTTTTATATTTCCATGCTTTTATTGTATGGATTTGCCGTATGAGCCGTCGACTTGGGTGAATCCTGGTACTGGCGTGGTGGCCCCACTCAACAAGGATCGAACATGGACTTCAAGCAGCTGCGCTACTTTCTGACGGTGGTCGAGGAGGGCGCGATTTCCAGCGCGGCAAGAAAGATCCCGTTGGCCCAGCCGGCCTTGACCCGCCAGCTCAGGCTGCTGGAGGAGTCGGTGGGAGCCACCCTGCTGGAGCGATCACGGCAGGGCGTAAGCTTGACCGCTGCGGGGGTTGCCTTTCACGGCGAAGCGCGACGACTGTTGCGAGAGTTCGAGACAGCCAAGCTCGATGCTCGTCGGATTGCCGATGGACAGCTCGGACAGCTGCGTCTGGGCGTCACCGTCATGCACCTGTGGGTGCCTCAGATCGTCAAGCTGCTCAACGGGTATCGCCAGCGTTACCCGGACGTCAGCCTCAAGGTACAGTCGCTGCTGTCCGCGCCCCAGGTGGAGGCGCTGCGCCATCATCAGCTGGACGCGGGGATGCTGTTCTTTCCCCCTGACGATGATGATCAGCTCGACAGCCACTGCCTCTATGAAGATCGTCTTGTGCTGGTAGCCAGCGAAGGATCACGCCTGGCGCAGCATCCCCCCTCTCGACTGGCGGACCTGGCCGGTGAAGACTTCATCTGGTTCGAGCGCAGCGCGACACCGGTCTATCACGACAAGCTGATCCATGCCTTTCAGCGACGTGGCTTCACCCCCCACGTGGTGCAGGAAGGCACCGACAACGCCACCATGCTGTGCCTGGTGGCGGCGGGCATGGGCTGCACGATATTGCCGGAAATGACCATGGCCGGGGCCCCGGAAGGCGTGGTCAGCTTTCCCCTGGAGGATCTGGATATGCTGCTGCCGCTGATGCTGGTCTGGCGCAGGGACGCCAGCCTGCCGGCGGTCCGGCGCTTGATCGAGGTGGCAGAGTCGCAGTCGCTGGCCTGAACGGCCGCGCCCTGTTATCTGCGCTTGGCCTGGTGCCGTGCAAAAGGCCACCCGAGGGGTGGCCTTTGCCATTGCTGCGAGGCTTGGTGTCAGGTGCTGCGCATTACAGCACCATGGCGGCGATCCAGGCGAACACCAGCATGCCGATGTTGCAGTGCAGGAAGGTCGGAATAACGCTGTCGCGAATGTGGTCGTGCTGGCCATCGGCGTTAAGCCCGGCGGTGGCGCCCAGGGTGATGGTCGAGGCCGGCGAGCCAGCGTCGCCCAGGGCCGCCGAGGCGCCCAGCAAGGCCATCGCCGCCAGCGGGTCGAAGCCCAGGGTCAGCGCCAGCGGCAGGTAGATGGATGCCAGGATCGGCACACTGGCGAAGGAGTCGCCGAAGCCGATGGTGATGAACAGTCCCACCACCAGCATCACCGCTGCGCCCAGCGCCATGTTGCCGCCGATCAGTTCGGCCGACGCCGCTACCAGAGGCTCGATTTCGCCGGTGGCGGTCAGCACGCCGGCAAAGCCGGAGGCGACGGTGATGATGACCGCGATCTGCGCCATCATCCGCAGCCCGTCGGTGAAGACGTCATCCTGCTCCTGCCAGCGGAAGATACCGGAGACCCCCAGGATCAGAAAACCGACCATGGCTCCGAGCAACAGCGAGTCGAACTTGAGCTGAAAGACCAGGGCCACCGCCAGGGCTCCCAAGGTGATGACCAGCTGTAGCGGCTTCAGGCGAGCCGGCGAGGCGGGCCTGGCGGCGGCGGCGGTGGTGCTTGGTGTGACGTAGTCGCGCGGGCGGCGATAGCTGATAAAAACGGCCACCAGCAGCCCCGCGACCAGGCCCAGCACCGGTAGTGCCATGGCCTTGGGGGCCATGTCGGCGGTGGCGGTCAGCCCGTAGTCCGCGCCGACGCTGTTGACGTTGGCCAGCAGGATCTCGTTGAGAAAGATGGCATCGAAGCCGGTGGGCAGCAGCAGGTAGCTGGCGCTGATCGAGCAGGCCAAGATGCAGGCCACGGCGCGGCGGTCGACTCGCAGGCGATCGAGCACCACAAGCAGCGGAGGCAGCAGGATCGGAATGAAGGCGATGTGCACCGGCACCAGATTCTGCGACATCAGTGAGGCGACGATGAACAGGCCGAACAGCGTCCACTTCACGCCCTTGCGGGTACTTTGCTCGTCGCTGCCGAGGCGCGCCGAGATAGCATCGGCCAGCAGTTCGAGCAGGCCCGAGCGTGACAGCGCCACGGCGAAGGCGCCGATCATCACGTAGGTCAGGCCGACCTGGGCGCCGACCAGCAGGTTGTCATTGAAGGCGCCGATGGCGTCGTTCATCGACAGCCCGGCGTGCAGCGCGCCTAGCATGGCGGCGCTGATCAGAGCGATGGCCACGGGGATCCGCAGCAGGCACAGCACGATCATGCTGAGGATCGTCAACACCGCCGCGTTGATGTGGTAGCCGACGGCCAGGGTCGAGGCGTAGATCAGGGCGCACAGAGCAATGGTCGGCAGTGCGCGGGTGCGGGCAAAACGGTTTGCCTTGGGAGAAGGGTCGGTAAGGGCGGTCTCTTGCATGGGGTCTCCGGCTCGTCATGAGCCACGTGTCCAGGGGGCGTGAGAGTGCCGGCGAGCGTGGCGTTACCGCGGAGGGCTGGTCCTCTTCTAGGGGAGGTTGAAGCCTGACGGCCGTTCGCTAGCGGGCGAATGATACCCCAAACCTGGGCCGTGGCCCGCACTGGTCTCGATAGTTGCCTCGATAGCTGTCTCGATAGTGGTCTCGATAGTGGTCTCGATAGTCGCCGCCATGGTGGCAAGGGGGGAAAGGAGGAAAGGAAGAAAGCAAAGACGCGGCTACGCTGCCTTCCATTAAAAACGCCGCCCCGGAAGGGGCGGCGTGAATCGCCAGGACGCGTCGGCGAAAAGCGGGGCGCTGAAACGCTGTCTCTCAAGCCATCGCTCAGGCGGGTACCGCCTGGGCGGCGCCAGAGGAAGTCGGTACTGCAGGCATGGACGTTGGCAGAGTCGCCATTAGCGCGCGCTCCAGGTCCATGGCCTTGCACTTGTAGGCGGTGCAGTTGGCGCAGTGAACGCTGTCGCCGTCGTCTTGACCAACAGGCAGCGTGAAGCGGGAGTGGCCACAGATGGTGCAGCTCAGGTCCAGGGCGACGGTGATCATGCGACTCGCTCTCCCTTGGTGTGCTGCTGCTCGATCAAGGCATCGTGCTCACGTCGCATGGCCATCATCAGGCTGCGAGACTTGTTGAGAAAGCGCAGGCGGTCGGGCGTCTGCTGTTCTTCCCAGGCGCCCAGGGTGGCATGAAACTCACCGCACTCGGTGCAGTTCAGCTCTTCCCAGTCATTGGGCTGAGCCGTTACAGGTCCCGGTGTGCTGGCCAGGTCGTGGCCACAGCGGGTACAGGAAATCGGGTAGTACACGGGTCGCCCTCCTTGGCGCATGACGTGCCGTCGTTCGTTCCGTTGTGGAAGCGAGGCTGCGTATGGCCCTCCTGGCCGAGCCTCAACGGTACGAAAGGTTCTCATCGCCAGGCTTGATATGCAAGTATTGTATAGGTTTTCTGTCGCCGGAAGCGTATCGACATTTCGCCGTCATTACCGTCTTTCCGAGCAGCGCCCATATCATGACGTCAAAAGATGACGCCTTGATGATCAGAGTGACGAAAGCTGTCGTAAAACTTTTTCTTGTACGTTACTTGTTCTTGATCTAATTTTTGTACATGAACTGCGTCGTCCTGGTTGAACAGCCCCGACAGAGAGGTTCCCGGAAGGCGCGCAGTGGCGACGCGACATCTCGGAGCAATCACCGCAAGGAGGCGAGAGCATGAAAAAAGCAATGTCTGCCGCAACGTCGTTCCTGCCGAGCTGCGTGCTCGGCGTAGCGCTGCTCGCTGGCGGGGTGGCCGAAGCGGATCAGCAGCAACAGCAGGATCCCTCACGCAATCTGCTCGAAGTCGCCCAGGCCGACGGACGTTTCTCGACATTGCTTGATGCTGTCGAGAAGGCTGGCCTCGACGAGCCGCTACAGGGAGATCAAACCTATACGCTCTTTGCTCCAACGAACGAAGCCTTCGGTACCCTGCAGCCAGGACAACTCGATGAGTGGATGAGCGACGACAAGGCCTCCCACCGACGTCTGGTCGAGGTCGTTTCCTACCACATGGTGGAAGGAGAAGTGTCACTGGAGGAGTCATCCGAGGTGACCACCCTGCAGGGAACCGACATGGCCATCGACGCCCAGGAAGGCTCGGCAAGCGTAGGCAATGCCGCCGTGGTGGAGTCCGACATCAAGGCCAGCAATGGGGTGATCCACGTGGTGGACAGCGTGCTGATCCCTGAATAACCGATGCTGAGTGACTGACGCCAGTGCAACATCTGCTGCACTGGTCGCCAGAGGCCGGGCACGAGTTCCCCCGGTCACTGTTTCGATAGACCCCTGTCCCGTTTGGCCGCCCGTCGAGGGCGGTTTTTTTGTGTCAGGGCTGTGGATATAGGAAGCAGCGCTCGGCATTGGCAGGCCGCTATTGGCTTAAGAGGACTGCTCGGGATCTCGCTGCCAGTAGCGGCGGGTCAGGCGCACCAGCAGTATCAGGGTGAGGGCTGCATACAATGCCGCCATTGCGTCGTCGGCGACGATGCCGAGTCCCCCGCCAATACCTTCGATCTCGCGTACCGGAGACAGCTTGGAGATATCGAACAGGCGAAACAGTAGATAGCCCAGCGGCAGGATGATGCGTCGTCGGTAGCGCGAGAAGGCCAGCACCGCGATGGGCAGGGCCACCCATTCGTCGAGCACGATCTGGGGCAGGTCGCCGCCGCCCAGCCACATCGAAGCGAAGTGGCAGACGGGAACGGCCAGCACGAGGAGCGTCAGGGTAACGGCCAGGCGCGTGCCGAGCGGCAGCCGGAACAGCCACCAGGCGACCGGTAGTCCGATCAGGGAGCCGACCGTCCCCGGCGCCCAGGGGGAATAGCCCAGGCCGAAGCCGGTGGCAATCCAGATCAACAGGTCCTGCATGGAATCTCTCCTGAGAAGACGGTGGGCAGGGCAGGGCAAGGCCGGGCAGAGCCTGCGCAATATAAAGGACAGCGAATCAGCCGGCTATCGGCGCTGCCGGGTGATCGCCAGGGATGGCGGAGGTCGGTCCGGTGGCCGCGAATTCCCCGGCGGGAACAACGTCCACTTCCACCTCGAGGCGCTGGCGCCCACCACCGGTCACCACGCCCTTGAGCGGCGCCACGTCCTCGTAGTCGCGGCCCCAGCCAAGCAACAGGTGTCGTTCGCCGGCGCGCACACCGTTGGTGGGGTCGAAGTCGAGCCAACCCCAGCCGGGTATCAGCACGGAGAACCAGGCGTGGGAGGCGTCGGCGCCCATCAGTCGAGGCTGTCCTGGAGGCGGTAGCGTCTCGAGGTAGCCGCTGACGTAGCGCGCGGCCAGACCCACCGAGCGCAGGGTGGCGATGGCCAGGTGGGAGAAATCCTGACACACCCCACGGCGATGCTGGAGCACCTGGGACGGTGTCGTCTCCAGGTCGCTGAACTCGCTGTCGTAGCGGAATTCCTCATGGATGCGACGGTTCAAGCGCTCCACGCAGTCCACCAGATCGCCACCAGCGGGAAAACAGTCTTCTGCCCAGGCGGCGAGTAGCGGGCGGCGCTCGATATAGGCGGAGTTTTCAAGAAACGGCTGTGCTTCGCGGAAACCTGGCTGGTGGCGGTCTGCCAACAGCTCTCGACACCGCTCCCAGCCCATGATGGCCTGCGGTGGTGTGGCGCGAGGCGAGGTCATGACCTGCGCCTCCAGCGTGATCTCGAGCTGGGTATGGGGGGTGTCGACCGCGAACAGCGCGATATGGTTGCCGAAGGCGTCCTGTCGGCTCTGGCGTAGCGACTCTCCCGGCGAGATCGACAAATGTGCCCAGGCAACCTGCTGGTAGGCCATCTCACGGGGCATCAGGCAGGCCTCGTTCTCGCTCAATGTCACGATCTCGCTGTAGTGGTAGCGCGTGGTGTGGCGAAGTCGATAGATCATCTGCCGGATCCCGCCGTGACACCCCTGCCAAGGCTGGCCACACGGCACCGCCTGGCGCCGCTGTCTTGAGCAGGGCAGGACAGCGGTGCGCACGAGCCAGGGAGGGCGGAACGAGAAGAGGCAGGCATGGGAAGCGAGGAGGCTCCTGGGTGTAGGCGAATGTTGCAGAAGGTGACGATATCCCCCCCGAACCGTGGCGACAAGATGTACCCGACTCCTGCTGATTGCTCAAGCTCGAAAGGTGGACGTTGTCAGCAACAGGGGTTTTCGACCGGCGTCGCAAGGGCTGATGATAGCTGCCGCTCACGCTCGCCAGGTGCCGCCCGGATTGCACCAGATCGGTGCTCGCTGCCCCTTCTTGCTGGCTCGTGGCGCACTTTCGGCAGGAGCAAGTGGTCGCTTTTTGTCCAAACTGCTCAATTGCGCCCGTCGGTCCGGCGAGAAGGCGCGGCGCTGTGTCCTATTCTCGGCGGCCTGGTACAGAGCTTGCTATACAGCAAGGAGGGACCCGGTACGGTCGAAGGCGGGGGTGCCATCGTCGTTGTCGGGTCGCCGGATGCCGAAAACAATCGAGGGTGTGCCGATGAGCCATGTGGATTGGCAGCAGTACGACTGCGCAGGGTTCTATGACGAACTGGTGGCGACGCCCGGGATGCCGCGGGAGGCGGCCAAGATGCTGTGTAACGTGCTCGCGGGCTTTGCCCCTGACGAGCTGGAAGAGCGCAAGAACGCAGCAGAGATCGCCATTCGCACCATGGGGATCACCTTCACGGTGTATTCCGAGGGCAGCATGATCGACCGCGCCTGGCCTTTCGACATCGTGCCTCGCATCATCCCCGCCGACGAGTGGCGACGCACCGAGGCAGGCCTCAAGCAGCGGGTCGAGGCGCTCAACCTGTTCATCGACGACCTGTACCACGACCAGAAGGTCGTCAAGGATGGCGTGCTGCCGGCGGCGGTGCTCGAGCAATCCGTCAACTTTCGCCCCCAGTGTGTAGGGATCGATCCGCCCCACGGGGTCTGGGCGCATATCTGCGGCTCCGATCTGGTGCGTGGTGGCGACGGCACCGTCTATGTGCTGGAGGACAACCTGCGGATACCGTCCGGGGTGTCCTACATGCTCGAGAATCGCAACGTGACCAAGCGCGTGCTGCCGGAGCTGTTTGCCTCGGGCAAGATTCATCCGGTGGACGACTATGTGCCCCAGCTTTACGACATGCTGGCGGGCATGTCGCCACGCCACTGGGACGATCCCCAGGTGGTGGTGCTGACCCCGGGTATCTACAACTCGGCCTACTACGAGCACGCCTACCTGGCCCAGCAGATGGGTGTGCAACTGGTCCAGGGCCCGGATTTGCTGGTCGATGACGACGACGTGGTCTACATGCGCACCGTCCAGGGGCTGACCCGTGTAGACGTGATCTACCGCCGCGTCGACGACGCCTTCCTCGACCCGGAGGCGTTTCGCAAGGACTCGGTGCTGGGCGTGCCCGGATTAATGCGGGCCTGGCGCAGCGGCAAGGTGGCGCTGGCCAACGCCCCGGGGGCCGGTGTCGCCGATGACAAGGTGGTCTACGCCTTCGTGCCGAAACTGATCAAGTACTACCTGGATCAGGAGGCGCTGCTGCCCAATGTGCCGAGCTACCTGTGCATGCTCGAGGAAGACCGCCGCTATGTGCTGGAGCACCTGCATGAACTGGTGGTAAAGCCCGCCAACGAGTCCGGCGGCTATGGCATGTTGATGGGGCCTCAGGCCTCCCAGGCCGAGCGTGATGCCTTCGCCAGGCTGATCCAGGAGAACCCACGCAACTACATGGCTCAGCCCATGCTGAACCTGTCCACCACCCCCACGCTGTTCGATGGCCGGCCCGAGCCGCGCCACGTCGATTTGCGCCCCTTCATCCTGTCGGGCCAGGACGGTGCCTACGTCACCACCGGTGGCTTGACCCGTGTGGCCCTGGTCAAGGGCTCGCTGGTGGTCAACTCGTCCCAAGGGGGCGGCAGCAAGGACACCTGGATCGTCGAGACGGGGGAGGACTGAGACCATGCTGATGCTTTCCAGAGTCGCCGAAAACCTGTACTGGATGGCCCGCTACATCGAGCGTGCCGAAGATACCGCCCGGCTGATCAACGTCTCCAGTCACCTGATGCTCGACATGCCCTACCGCCAACCGCTGGGATGGGCGGCGATGGTCGATATCACCGGGGGCGCCGAGGTGTTCGAGACCCTCTACGACGAGCCCAACGATCGCAACGTGGTGCAGTTCCTGTGTGCCGACCGACGCTACTCCGGCTCGATCCTGTCCGCCTTGGCCCAGGCCCGCGAGAATCTGCGCACCACGCGGGACGTGGTGCCGCGGGAGGTATGGGAAGAAATCAACCAGCTCTACATGACCGCCAGTGCCCATGCCGATGCGGGCCTCGGCCCGGGACGCCGAGAGCGCTTTCTGAAGCTGGTGATTCGTGGCTGTCAGACGTTGATCGGGTTGATCGAGGGCACCCTCAGCTACGGTGGATCACGGACCTTCATGATGCTCGGGCGCCAGCTCGAACGGGCCGACATGATCACCCGCATCATCGATGTGCGCTCGGCCAACCTGCTGCAGCGTGATAGCGACGAGATTCGTCCGTTCGAGCACCTGCAGTGGATGAGCGTGCTCAAGTCGTTGACGGCCTACCAGATGTATCGACAGCACGTGCGCTGCCGGGTCAGGGCCACCGACGTGCTGCGTTTCCTGGTGCAGGACTCCCTGTTCCCGCGTTCGGTGTCGCGCAGTCTCAAGGACAGTATTCGCGCGCTGCGCTCGCTGCCACGACATGAGCGCGCCCTGGCCACGGCAACGCTGGTGCTGGCCGATGTGGCCGAGGCCGACGTCCGTGCCCTGGTGCGCTCCCCCGAGGCCCTGCACGACTTTATCGACGTGCTGCAACAGGGCTTTGCCGAGCTGCATACGGCGATCGCCCGCACCTACTTCCCGACCCTCGATGACCTGGGCGATGGCGAGCTACTGGCGGCCAGCGACCAGGCGTGAAGCCAGGCGGGCCAGGTATCCCATGGCCCGCCTGCCCTGAGCCACTGCTGAATCTAGCCAAGGTGGATCTTGCCAGGCCGGATCTAGCCAAGCCGTATCTAGCCAGGCCGGATCTAGCCAAGCCGGACCTTGCCAAGCATTGCGGCCCCTCCTGGAAAGAGAGGGGCGCATGGTGGTGCTAGGTGGGCACCGGGCGGTTCACTGCTGTCGTCGCGCTGCCAGCACCATGTCGTGGATATAGCAAAGCTTGCAGGCGATGGTCGGGGTGATCACCTCGGGCACCAGGTCGAGCAGCCCCATCTCGCGATTCATCTCGTTGAAGCCGAGACTCAGGCGGCGAAAGGTGGTCAACATCGCTTCGAGGTCCTCGTCGAAGCCGGTGGGGGTGATGCCGAAGTGTCCGGCGGTATCGAGGATGGCGACCATGTCCAGGTAGAAGCCGAAGGTTTCGGCGAAGTCCTCCCAGGGGTGCATGGTGGCGTAGGCCGACACGAAGCGGCCGCGCCAGTCATTCGGTGGTCCCTGCTGATAGTGGCGATCGAGGGCTTCGCTGTAGCTGGGGTTGTTGTGGTCACCGAATACCTCGATGTAGGCAGGCTCGTCCCGATTCTTGATCAACAACTCCCAGTAATAGTGTCCGATCTCGTGGCGGAAGTGGCCGATCAGGGTGCGGTGGGCCTCATTGAAGTCGTTACGCAGGCGCTCGCGCTCGACGTCGTCGGCTTCCTTGACGTTGATGGTGATGAGTCCGCCGGCGTGACCGGTGAACACCGGCATGCCCTCGTCGCTGGAGTGCCAGTCGCCTTCCGCCGCCACTTCGTCGGCGAGGAAGGCGAAGGCCAGCGGCGGGTTGGCGCGGCGGCCATCTACCTCGTGGGGCAGCCCCAGCAGGTCGAGGGTGTAGAAAAGCCGGCGCTTGGCACTCTCGAGCTTGGCCCAGCGTTCACGATGACCGGGCACCGACAGGTCGGGGATGGCCTGGTTGTGGCGACAGCAGTCACACAGCGTCATGCCACGGTCGGCCTCCTCGCTGGTGATCATGCGGTTGCAGACCCCTTCCACGGAATAGTTGTGGCACTTGACCAGTAGCGTAGCGCAGGTGTCGTCGACGCAACGGTAGCGACCATCGGGCTGGAGATCGACCGTCACCAGGGCATGGCAACCCGGGCACCAGCCAAGTTCGGAGTGGCATACCAGGCAGAGGGTATTGTCGAAGAACAGGCGGTTGTCACAGCGTTGGCAGGGGTAGTGGCGCATTCGCATGCCCTCGGGCGTGGCCAGTCAGGTGTCGTCGCCAGTATAGCCAGGCTACCGGGCGGGCGGCGGGTCGGTCTCGTCTGGAGTGTGCTGAGGCGATTCGGTGGCGTGGGCCGTGGGCGCTGGCGCCGGCGACTGCGCCAGCGCCTGGGCGAGAAATTCCCGCTGGTCGTCGGCGAAGGCCGCCCGCCAGTCACCCTCGTAGATCTCGAAGTGGCCGGTGTCGTAGGTCTTGAGAGTGGCCCGTGATCCCAGTGCTTCGGCCAGCCGGTAGCCGGGGGCGATCGGCGCGACGCTGTCACGCAGGCAAAGTTGCAGCAGCACCGGACAGTGAACCTGGCGGGCCCGGGTGACCGGACGGTAGAGCCCAAGCCCCAGCAGGGCGCGTGGTGCAATGCGATTGTCGAAGTCGTCATCGACAAACGACAGGATCCCCGTCAGGGCGTCCGGGGCGGAGAGCGCGGCCAGGGTCCCCGGCTCGCCGGCCAGTGGCAGGTACCAAGGAGCCCGGCCGAGGCAGCCCCTGGCAAGGTCGGCGAGCCCCACCCCGGTCATGCGCAGGAAAGTGCCAAGCCCTGCGTCCTTGAGCTTGAGCAGCGACGAGGCCCGGCCGTCGAGCATCGGGTTCATGGCGATGACCGCGGCGACATCGTCGCGACGAGCCGCCAGAGTGATGACATGGGCCGACGAGAATGACGTACCCCAAAGCACCAGCGGGAGGGCCGGTGCCCGGCTCCGGGCATAGTCGATGGCGGCCGTGTAGTCCTGTTGCTGGCGCTTGATGCCGAGCAGCTGGCGAGGCTCGCCGTCGGAGCGGCCGAAGTGACGATAGTCGAAGACCAGCACGCTGTGGCCGGCGTGATGCAGGGCCTGGGCGTAGCCGACAAGGCCGCCTGCCACCGTGCCACCAAGACCGTGGGCCATGACCACCACCGCACCATCGTCGACACCTTCAAACCACCAGCCGCGACAGCGAGTATCTCCACTGTCGAAGGTTACCGCTTCGGCGCAGGACAGCTCGCGGGTGTCGGCACTGTCGAGGGGCAACGGTGTGGCGCTGTTGTCGGGACTGGCGTCATCACTTGCGCTCATCGGCTGGCCTCCTTCAGCTCGCCATCCAGGCCGTCATCCCGCCCGTCATCGATGACGGCCAAGGTCATGTAGACGCTGTTGGGATCCTCGACATAGCCGGCGAAGGGCGCACAGGGGGTAAAGCCGTGACGCGTGTAGAACTGGCGAGCCGGAGCGAAGCCCGGCTGTGAGCCGGTCTCCAGGCTCAGCCGGCGATAGCCACGCAGTCTGGCCTCCTCGATCACCTTGTCGAGCATCAAGGAGGCCAGACCCCGGCGAAGGTGGCTTGGTGCCGTCCGCATGGACTTGATCTCGCCATGGTCGTGGCTGACTTCCTTCAGGGCGACGCAGCCGACCAGATCGTCATCCTCCCACAGCCCCCACAGGGTCACCTCCGGCGCCTTCAGTTCATCCAGGGTCAGGGCATGGCGGCTTTCCGGCGGCGAGGTGGGCGCCAGTTTCTTCAGCCCGCGGCGGTGGGCGCGGATCATCGCCGCCATGGCGGGGGCGGCGGGGTCCTCTTGCTGGAAACGCAACATGGCTACCTCGATGCAGTGGTGCCTTCAGGGTACCTCAGGTGGAACGGTTTTCGGACATCGAGTATGCGGTGGCACGTCGTCTCGCACAGGAGATCGATGAAGGTGTCTCGCCTGGAGGCTCCTGCGACGCTGTGAGCGTGGTGACGTCTCGGTGACGTCGTGACCAAGGGCGGCATTTATGAATTAAGGGTGGCTTAAGTATCGCCGGGCAAGGTGACGGTATTCCCCAGTCCGAGGCGAATCCCATGCACGCTATAACCCTGTCGGTAGTTATCCCCGCCCATAACGAAGCCGCCAACCTGCCCACGCTGCTCGATGAAGTCGAACGGGCGCTGTCGCACCAGGCCTACGAGGTCATCGTGGTAGACGATGGCTCTGACGATGATACCTGGCCGCTGCTGGTGACGCGGGCGCACCGTCAGGACTCGCTGAGGCCACTTCGCCATTGCGATAGCGCGGGTCAGAGCACCGCCCTATGGCAGGCAGCGAGGCATGCCCGAGGCGAGTGGCTGGCGACCCTGGACGGCGATGGCCAGAATGACCCCGCCGATATTCCTGCGTTGCTGGAAGCCGCAAAGGCGGCGCGGGTGGACCTGGTGGGCGGCCATCGCGTCACGCGCCAGGACTCCGCGCTCAAGCGGCTGTCTTCTAGGGTGGCCAACGCGGTTCGAGCACGACTGCTCGGCGATGGCTCGCCGGATAGCGGCTGTGGTCTCAAGGTGATCCGCCGGCAGGCGTTTCTTTCGCTACCGTACTTCGATCATATGCATCGCTTTCTGCCCGCCCTGGTCACTGCCCAGGGCGGGCGTTGTCTGTCCCGCCCCGTCAATCACCGCCCCCGGGGGGCGGGGCGTTCCCACTATGGTCTCGGCAACCGCCTGTGGGTCGGCATCATCGATCTGGTCGGAGTGCGCTGGCTGCAACATCGCTGCCGGCTACCGGTGGACTGTCGTGGTGTCGATGATGCGCTCGACCCGCCTCGGGTCGGGACGACGCTGTGGCATGGGGAGCTGGCCTTTGCGACGGACACCACCGTCAGCAAAACTGGTCGGCAGCAGCCGATGCCTGACGGTCTCGATGTTGTCCTGCCCCGTGTCGTCTTTGGCAGTACGGCCTCAAGCAGCAGCGTTACCCTGAACCAGGCCGCCGCAGGGCCGTCGCAATGACGCTGTCCTGGTGGTTGGCGGTGGGTTTTCTCGGCCAGGCGCTGTTCTCGGCGCGCTTTGTCGTGCAGTGGATCGCCAGTGAGAGGGCGAAACGCAGCGTGGTGCCGGTGGCCTTCTGGTTTCTCAGCCTGGCCGGGGGGGGGACCCTGCTGGTCTACGCCATACATCGCCGAGACCCGGTGTTTATTCTTGGGCAGGGGGCCGGGCTCTTTATCTATCTGCGCAATGTGATGTTGCTGCGCAACAATACCATCGGCAGATCCTCGCAGCGGCCGGGCGAACCGGCGCCGTCTTCCATCGAATCGACGTCGTTGCGTGCCGGAGGATAGCGTCATGCCCCCCTTGAGAATGCCTCTTCGCCTGTCCTGGGCCGGTTGGCTGGCCTTCTGCGCCTTCGCCGTCCTGCTGCTGGCACTCGGTCTCGGCTGGCGCGATCCTTGGCCCGCCGATGAGCCCCGTTTCGCCTTGAATGCCATCGAGATGCTGGTGACCGGAGATTTCTGGATCCCCCATCGCGGCGGTGAACTCTACGCTGACAAGCCGCCGATCTTCATGTGGGCGAGCGCCCTGGGCATCTGGCTGACCGGCTCGATGCGAATCGGCTTTCTGCTGCCGTCGCTGCTGGCCGGGCTCGGCACCCTGGCGCTGATCGTGGATCTGAGCCGGCGCCTGTATGGCCAGCGCATTGGTCTGCTGGCGGGCATTGCCACCCTGGCGACCCTGCAGTTCGTGCTGCAGGCCAAGACCGCCCAGATCGACATGCTGTTGACCTTCTTTACCACCCTGGGCGCCTACGGGCTGCTGCGCCATGCCCTGCTGGGGCCCTCTCGCTGGTGGTGGCGGGCGGGCTTTGCGGCCATGGGGGCCGGCATCCTGACCAAGGGGGTGGGCTTTCTGCCGCTGGCGCTGCTGCCCGCCTGGTGGTGGCTGGGGCGCGGCGGCGCCAGCGGTAACAAGGGGCCTGGCCGGCTGACGTCGCTCCGCCTTCGCGACCTTCTCGAGGGAATGGGGTGCCTGCTGGCGGTGGTGCTGGCCTGGGGGTTGCCGATGATCCTGATCACCAGCCTGAGCGACGACCCAAGCCTGGTGGCCTATCGCGACAACATTCTGTTCAAGCAGACGGGTGAGCGCTACGCCGACTCCTGGGCCCACCTGCGTCCCTGGTACTACTACATCGCCCAGGTGCTGCCCTGGGCCTGGATGCCGCTGGTGCTGACCTTTCCCTGGGCCTTTCCCAACTGGTGGCGACGCATTCGCCGCGGCGATGCGCGTTCGCTGCTGCCTGTAAGCGCCGTGGTGTTGATCGTGATCTTCTTCTCGCTGTCACCGGGTAAACGCGGCGTCTATATGCTGCCGACCCTGCCGCTGATGGTGCTGGCGCTGGCGCCACTGCTGCCGGCGCTTGCCAGGCGGATCGGCCCCAATCGCGCGGGCTTCGCAGCCGTCATCCTGCTTGGCGGGCTGCTGGGATTGGCGGGCCTTCTAGGGCTCTGCGATGTCGCGCCGTTGGAGCGTCTGGCCCATCGCTACGGGATCACTCCCTGGTGGGAGTGGCTGGCGCTGGGGGGCCTGGCCCTGGGCCTGGCGCTTGTGGTGAAGCCGCGCCGAGGCCTGGTCGCCGTGACCCTGTTCCTGTGGTGCCTGTGGGGGTGGTGGAGTACCCAAGGCTACGTCTGGATGGACCCGGAGCGCTCGCCCCGGGACATGATGGCCAGGGTGGCGGAGCTGGTGGGGCCGGCCGGTGAGATCGCGCTGTTGAACTTCGATGAGGAGATCCTGCTGCATGCGCGCACGCCAAGTGTTCACTTCGGCGACATGACGCCCATCGAGCAAGAGCTTCCTGCCGCCATGGCCTGGCTCGCCAAGGCACCCTCCCGGCGCTGGATGCTGGTGGTGGACAAGGATCTGGAAGACATCGACTGCGGCGAGCTTGGCCAAGGGTTCGACCTCGGCCATCAGAATCGCCACGACTGGCTGCTGCTGCCGGGTAGCGCCTTCGCTGGCTGCCCCCAGGATCGCGGCGCAGCACCGCTCTACCTGGCGCCAACGTCGCTGCCCGGCTCCGGCGCCTGGCGCTACTTCACCGAGACACTGCCTGTCCCCGGCGAGGTAGCAGGAGTGACGCATCGCTGAAAGTTGGACGCAAGTTGTGCAAGGGTTGAATTCAAGAGGCGGCTTTTGTAGCTTGGGCTCGGGGAGATAGCCTTCTCCTTCAGGGCGGCGCTATACCTCAAATGCAGCCTTGAATGCAGCCTTGAGTTCAGCCTTAGATGCACCTTGGGATGCAGCCTTAGATGCACCCTGTGATGTGGCCTTGAATGCTGCCCTTGATGCAGTCGGTGATATGGCCTTTGACGGTCAGTGACGCGTGTGTGGCGCAGCATTTCTGGGCCGTCGCTGGCGTAAAGGTAAGTCGCTGGTGTACAGGTAAGTAGCGCCGCGGGTACGAGTTCGAATCTGAAAGCTGATCAATACCAAGGGAGGGTGATCGGATGGAAGTGCAGACATCGTCCAATCCGCAAACCAAGCATCGCAGCAACCTGGACCCACAAGACCAGCAGCGTTTCGACTGGCAACGTTTCGCCGGGCTCGACAGCGGCCAGGCTCGCGCCACCCGCTACCCGACGCGATTGCCCGAACCGATGGACAGCCTGTGGGTCGACCGCCAGGGCCCGGTGGTCAAGGGCAGCGCCGACCAGGGGCCGCTGAGCCAGCAGCAGCTCGACGAGTTCGAGCAGAAGGGCTTTCTGTTTGAGCCCGGCTTCCTCGGTGGCGAAGAGCTCGCACGCCTTCGCGAAGAGCTCAAGGCATTGCTCGACAACGACGCCTATCGGGGCAAGGACTACAGCATCGTCGAGCCGAGCGGCAAGGAGATCCGCTCGCTGTTCGCCGTGCACTATCTGTCCCGGGTGTTCGCCCACCTGGCCAATGATGAACGTCTGGTCGGCCGCGCTCGCCAGATTCTCGGCGGCGAGAGCTACGTCCACCAGTCGCGCATCAACTACAAGCCGGGCTTCGAGGGCAAGGGCTTCAACTGGCACTCGGACTTCGAGACCTGGCACGCCGAGGACGGCATGCCCGACATGCACGCGGTGAGTGCCTCCATCGTGCTGACCGACAACCACGAGTTCAACGGTCCGCTGATGCTGATTCCCGGCTCCCATCGGGTGTTCGTGCCTTGCATTGGCGAGACGCCGGACAACAACCACGAGAAGTCGCTGCAGAAGCAGGAGATCGGGGTGCCGAGTCAGGAAGCCCTGCGCCAGCTGATCGATCGCAACGGTATCGAGGCGCCCAAGGGCAGCGCTGGTGGGCTGTTGCTGTTCGACTGCAACACGTTGCATGGCTCCAACGCCAACATGTCGCCGGATCCGCGCAGCAATGCCTTCTTTGTCTACAACCGCGTCGACAACCGCTGCGTCGAGCCGTTTGCGGCCAACCGCCGTCGCCCGGATTTCCTGGCCCACGAGCCTGGCAGCGATTTCAATCCCTGAAGCGACGGTCGCCACCGCTCGCGATGAGCGCGATGGCTGGGATAGACTCGAAAGGCGCGCCTTGGGCGCGCCTTTTTTGCATGCCACGCGACCCCGTTCGCTGGGCCGTGTCGTTTCCTATCCTTCTTCATGCCTTCAGGAGCCTGCCATGTCTCTCGTCCCGAGCTTTGTCGACGGTGACGCCTTCTCCCAACCACTTGGCAAGGTGGTCTGTGTTGGACGCAACTACGCCGAGCACGCCAAGGAGCTCGACAACCCGGTACCCGACGCACCCTTGCTGTTCATCAAGCCGGCGACCAGTGTGGTGCCCCTGGAAGAGCCGATCGGCGGTCCCTTCGAGCGCTCCGACGTACACTTCGAGACCGAGCTTGCGCTGTTGATCGGCGAGACCCTGCGTGAGGCCACGCCCGAGCAGGCCGAGGCGGCAGTGGTCGGGGTCGGGCTTGCGCTGGACCTGACGTTGCGTGATGTCCAGTCGGCGCTGAAGAAGAAGGGGCATCCGTGGGAGATCGCCAAGGCCTTCGATGGCGCCTGCCCGCTGTCGCGTTTCGTGCCCATCGAGGCGCCGCTCGACTGGTCGGCCATCGAGTTCAGCCTCGACATGAACGGTGAACGTCGCCAGCACGGCGTGGCCCGAGACATGCTGTTCGCGATCCCGGCGCTGCTGTCCGAGATGAGCCAGCACTTCACCCTGGCCCCGGGTGACGTGGTGCTGACCGGCACCCCGGCCGGTGTCGGCAAGCTGGAGAAGGGCGCGAGCCTGGCTTTCGAACTGACACTGCCCAGCGGCCAGCGCCACGCCCTCGAGACCCGCGTGCTCGGTTAACGCTTGGCTAACCCGCAGTCCCGACGCCTTCGGCGTCAGTCCAGCGGCGGCGGCAGCAGCACGAAGTTGCCCACGTGCTGCTTCTCGAGAAAGGCCTGCTGGGCCTCGACGATCTGCGCAAGCGGGAAGGTCCTGGCCAGCAGGGGACGAATCTCGCCGCGCTCGATGTAGCCGATCAGGTCCGGAAAGATCGGCTCGTCCCAGGCGGTGGAGCCGATCAGGCGCACGTCCTTGAGGTACAGCTTGCGCATGTCGAGCTCCACCACCGGCCCTGCGATGGCACCGGAGGAGACGTAGCGGCCGCCGCGGTCGAGCACCTCCAGCACCCCGCCAAAGCCCTTGCCCGCAACGTTATCTACCGCGACGTCGATGCTCGACTCGCCGAGGCTTGCCAGCAGGTCATCGTCGCGGTCGAGCAGGTGGTCGGCGCCAAGGGCGCGGATCGCCTCGTGCTTGGCGCTGCCCGCCACCGCCGTGACGTGGGCACCCCGGCGCTTGGCCAACTGCACCACAGCCGAGCCGACACCTCCCGAGGCACCGGTGACCAGCACCCGGTCGCCGGCGCCGACACCAGCGCGGTGCAGCATGTTCTCTGCGGTGCCGTAGGCGCAGGGGATGGTGGCGAGTTCCTCGTCGCTCCAGTTGCAGTCCACCGGGAATATCTCGCTTGCGGGCACCTTGACGAACTGGGCGAAGGCTCCGTCGAAGTCCGAGGCCATCCACACCGAGTCCCAGTGATCGAAGCCCTTGGTGCGCATGCAGGCGCGTACCAGTACCCGCTTACCCAGCAGGTCCGCCGTGGCCGAGGCGTTGGCACCTTCCTCTCCCGGCGCACCCAGGGCCACTACCTCGCCACAGCAGTCGGTGCCCTGAATCAATGGAAAGGGAGTGGCACCGTTCCAGCCGCCATCCTCGGAGTCGGCGGCGTTCTCGGCGCTGTCATCGAAGGCGTCCGCCGATGCCCGGGTGTCGCTCTTGACGCTGGCGGAGTACCAGCCGAGCCGGGTATTGATCTCGGTGTTGTTGACGCCGGCGGCGAGCACCCGCAGCAGCACCTCTCCGGGGCCCGGCGTCGGGGTCGGGACTTGTTGATAGCTGAGCTTGTCGTAGCCACCGTTGCCGGTGGTGACCACCGCCATCATGGTGGGGGGAATGCTGCGCTGTGAGTCTCGGAGCTGTGAGTCTTGGGGGTAGGGGGCCGGGGATGCGATGGCGCTGTCCTCCTGTGGTCAAGATGTGTCTGGCTTGATGCATATCTCGCCACGAGCGTGGGCCAGGCGCAAGAGCTCAAGTCCCCAATAGCAGGCGCCCGGCGATACCTGTAGGCATCGCCGGGCGAAGGCTCACACGGAGTGGGGCGTGCGGGTCGGCTCACTCCAGGTAGGTGTAGCCGTCGAGCCCTTCTGACAGATCATCGAGGAAGTGACGCTGTTCGCGTGGGTCGAGGTTGCTGCGGGTGAGCTGGACCCGGAGCCGTTCGCGCAGCACGTCGGCGTTGAAGTTGACGTAGCCGAGCACGTCGGAGACCCGGTCGCCCCACTGCAGGTTGGTCAGGCGCCAGCCACCGTCGCGATCCAGCGAGGCATCGACGGCGTCGGTGTCGCCGAACAGGTTGTGCAGGTCACCGAGGATCTCCTGGTAGGCGCCGACCATGAAGAACCCGAGCAGGCGCTCGTCGTCTTCGCGCCACTCCGGCAGCGGCAGGGTGGTTTCGACCCCCTGGCCGTCGACGTAGCTGTCGATGCGCCCATCGCTGTCGCAGGTGATGTCCTGAATCACTCCACGGCGGCTTGGGCGACGGTCGAGCCCGGACAGCGGCAGCACCGGGAAGATCTGCTTGATGCCCCAGACGTCGGGCATCGACTGAAACAGCGAGAAGTTGACGAACAGCTTGTCGGCGAGTTTCTCGGCCAGCTCGTCGAGGATCTCGCGGTGGGCGCGATTGCGTGGGTCGAGCTGTGACCTCAGGGCGGCGCAGGCGGCGAAGTAGACGCTCTCGCCCTCGGCGCGGGCGGCCAGATCGGCGGCCCCCAGCACGAAGCGGTCGTGCAGGTCGCCCATGTCCTGGATCAGGTCGTGCCAGGCCTCCACCAGCCCACGCGGTTCCGGCTCGCGCTTGAGGAAGTCCAGGGTGCGCCACAGCGCCTCGACCTCGGGGTCATCGCTCTTGCGTTCGCTCGGCGGCGCGGTGTCCACGCTTTCCTCGCCGATCACGTTGGTGATCAGCACCGCGTGGTGGGCGGTCAGGGCGCGGCCGGATTCACTGATCAGATGCGGCTGGGGCAGACCTTCGGCGGCACACACCTGATTGAAGGCGTAGACCACGTTACGGGCGTACTCGAGCATCGAGTAGTTGATCGAGCAGAAGTTGCGCGAGTGGGTGCCCTCGTAGTCGACCCCAAGTCCACCGCCCACGTCCACGGTGTCCACCGGCGCGCCCAGTTGGCGCAGGTACTGGTAGAAGCGCGCGCACTCGCGCAGGCCACGCTGGATATCACCGATGTTGGCAATCTGGGAGCCCAGGTGGAAGTGCACCAGCTGCAGGCTGTCGAGTCGCCCGGCTTCGGTCAGGCGCTCGACCACGGTCAGGATCTGGCCGGCGGTCAGGCCGAACTTGGACTTCTCTCCGCCGGTGTCCTGCCACTTGCCGCGGCCCACCGAGGACAGTCGGGCACGCAGGCCGATGCGCGGGGTCACCCCCAGGCGTTCGGCCTCCTCGAGGATCATCGGCAGCTCGGAGAGCTTCTCCACCACCAGATAGACCCGATGGCCGAGCTTCTCGCCCATCAGCGCCAGGCGAATGTACTCGCGATCCTTGTAGCCGTTGCACACGATCAGCGAGGGGCCATCGCCGGACAGCGCCAGCACCGCCAGCAGTTCCGGCTTGCTGCCGGCCTCCAGGCCAACCCGGTCGCGCCCGCGCTCGTTGGTGGCGAGGATCTCTTCCACCACTCGGCGCTGCTGGTTGACCTTGATCGGATACACCGCGGTGTAGCCGCTCTCGAAGTTTTCCTCGCCCATGGCCTGGTCGAAGGCCGCGCACAGCTGCTCGACCCGGTCGTGCAGGATATCGGTGAAGCGGATCAGCACCGGCAGGCGCAGGCCGGCCTGGCGGATCTGGTCGACCAGGCCACGCAGCGGCAGGCTGGGGCCGGGTTCGACCTCGCCTAGCGGGCGGACCAGTGCCTGTCCGTCCTCGTCCACGTCAAAGTAGCCGCTGCCCCACTGGTCGATGTTCCAGGTGCGGCGGGCGCGTTGCACGGCGGAGTCGGCGTCGGGCTTGTGGCTCACGGGCGGGCCTCGATATCTGGCAAGGGCAGGGCTCCATGTTCCAGGCGCGCAAGCAGGATGCGCCGGAACTGTTCGGGATCGTGGGGGGTCAGGTCGTGGGCCGGCGGATCCACGTAGACCACCAGCAGGCGAGACAGCCAGTAGCGCAGGGCGGTCAGGCGCAGCATCAGCGGCCATAGTTCGCGCTCGGTGGCGGTCAGCGGGCGTTCGGCCAGGTAGGCCTCGAGCAGAGCGTCGTGGCGCTCGGCTACCAGGCGACCGTCGGCGTCGGTGGCCCAGTCATTGATGACGATGGCCAGGTCGAACAGCAGGTCGCCGGTGCAGCCGTTGTAGAAGTCGATGAGGCCACCCAGGCGCTCGCCGTCGAACAGCGTGTTGTCGCGAAACAGGTCGCCGTGCAGGGCGCCCTGGGGCAGCGGCTCCGCGCTTTCCAGCGCGGCCTGATAGGCGTCGACCTCGTCCTGCATCAGCGCCTGGTCCTCGGGCGAGAGGTAGACCAGCACCTTGTGGTGCATGGCCGACAGCCAATGAATATCGCGAGGATTGGGACGGTGTCCACCGAAGTGGCGGGAGACACGATGCATCTCGCCGAGCGCCTGCCCCAGCGCTCGGCACT
The DNA here is from genome assembly GCF_003856855.1 of Halomonas sp. YLB-10. Classification (NCBI taxonomy): domain Bacteria; kingdom Pseudomonadati; phylum Pseudomonadota; class Gammaproteobacteria; order Oceanospirillales; family Halomonadaceae; genus Halomonas; species Halomonas sp. YLB-10. Next base: position 258,531 of record NZ_RRCU01000008.1, on the reverse strand, counting down.
GGGTCATGTCGGGCGCGCTGGGATGGGCGCCCGGCAGGCGCGGAAACAGCAGCGCCGGCCGACCCGCCAGTTCGTGCAGGGCGATACCGTCACGGTCGTGAATCGGCCCGGCCACCGGGATTCGGTGCTCGTCGAGGAAGTCGAGCAGCTCGACGAAGAACGGCAGCTCTTCGTGCTCTCCCTGCTCGAACAGCGTCAGCACCAGTTCGCGACGGTCGGTGGTGACAAAGAAGGTGCTGTTCTCGGTGCCCGCGGGCACGCCCTGCAGCTTCGTCAGTTCGCCGACGTCAAAACGGCTGAGAAAGCCTGCGACCTGTGCGTCGTCAAGCGGAGTGAATACGGCCATGAATCGTCTCGCCCGGGGTTGCCAAGGCGCCTATTGTAGCGACTTGGCACCGAGTTGCACGTGATCTACGGGAGTGGTCTCAGCGGGCTTTCGCGCCGCTTGCCAGACGGGCATCAACAGCTAGGGGACGCAGCGGCGGGTGCGCCGCCCAGGCAGCGGCCTTGGGTCAGCGAACCCAGCCGGGAATCTCGACATTGCCGCCGCCCTGGCGCTCGAAGTTGCCGTCGCCGTTGCGGTCCACCAGGAAGTAGGCGCTGCCATCCTTGGGCTCGACCTTGATGGCGTACAGCTTGCCGTTGACGCGGTACTCGCGCAGCGTCTGGTTGGCTTCCTGGCGGACGCTGATGTCGGGTTGCGCCTGGGCGAGCACCGGCGAAGCGGCGGCCAGCAGGGCCAGCGACAGCAGGAGGGCGCTCGCAATGCGGGTGATCGTCATGGTGGGTCTCCAGGATGGGAGAATGAACGGTTGGCAAAACAAAGGGAACACTGTTCGATCAGACCATGATACGTCGGCACAGGTTCCCCTCGCAAAGTAAAGGAACAGGGCCGATGCCCCAGGTCGACGCCTGATGGCCGGCACAGGGGGCGGGCGTGGGGCGGGCCAGGGGCTGACGCAGGGACAGGGCGATGGCCGTGACCGCGTCGAGGGTCGCAAAAGCGTCCGGCAAAAGACGAAAGGGATGCGTATCATGGGTGGCATCGTAGTCATTTATCCTTACAGGGACGCCGATCCATGGCCTCAAGCCCCATCGTTCTCGTCGACGGTTCCTCCTATCTGTACCGTGCCTTCCACGCTCTGCCGCCGCTGACCACCTCCGAGGGTCAGCCCACCGGCGCCATCAAGGGCGTGATCAACATGCTCAAGCGGCTGATCAAGGACTACCCGGACAGTCCCATGGCGGTGATCTTCGACGCCCCGGGCAAGACCTTCCGCGACGAGCTCTACGACCAGTACAAGGCCCAGCGGCCACCGATGCCCGACGACCTGCGCGCCCAGGTGAAGCCACTGCACGAGTGCGTGCGTGCGCTCGGCCTGCCACTGTTGTGCATCGAGGGGGTCGAGGCCGACGACGTCATCGGCACCCTGGCGAAGATGGCCACCGACGCCGGTCGCGACGCGGTGATTTCCACCGGTGACAAGGACATGGCCCAGCTGGTCAATGGCCATATCACCCTGGTCAACACCATGAAGGGCGAGACCCTCGACGTGGACGGGGTCAAGGACAAGTTCGGCCTGCCGCCGGAGCTGATCATCGACTACCTGGCGCTGATGGGCGACAAGGTCGACAACATCCCCGGAGTCCCCGGAGTGGGCGAGAAGACCGCCATCGGCCTGCTGCAGGGCATGGAAGGCGGGCTCGACGTCATCTACGGCGATCTCGACAAGGTCAAGACGCTGTCGTTTCGTGGCGCCAAGACGCTGCCGAAGAAGCTCGACGAGCACCGCGACAAGGCCTACCTGTCCTACGAACTGGCGACCATCAAGACCGACTGCGAGCTGGAGCTCGGCCTCGATGATCTGGCCATCGCCGCGCCGGATCGAGAGGCGCTGAAGACGCTGTATCAACGCCTGGAGTTCAAGAACTGGCTGTCGGAGCTGCTGGCCGGCCAGGATGAAGGCGTCGATGACGTTGCCGGTGGTTCCGCCACCCCCGAGGGGGACAACGGAGGCGAAGGCGATAACAAGAACAAGGCCCAGGCGACGCCTTCCAGCGAGCGCCAGGATACGGTGATCCTCGAGCAGGCCGAGCTGGACGCCTGGCTTGAGCGACTGGCCGCTGCCGAGGCCTTCTGCTTCGATCTGGAGACCACCAGCCTCAACTACATGGAGGCCGACATCGTCGGTGTCGGCCTGTGCCTGACGCCCGGCGAGGCGGCCTACATTCCGCTGGGCCACGACTATCTCGATGCCCCGGCCCAGCTCGATCGCAAGGCGGTGCTCGAGGCGCTGGCGCCGATCCTGGCCGACGAGGCGATCGCCAAGATCGGCCAGAATCTCAAGTACGATATCTCGGTGCTGGCGCGCTACGACACCCCGGTCAAGGGGCCCCTGGTGGATACCATGCTCGAGTCCTATGTGCTCGACTCCACCGCCACCCGCCACGACATGGACTCGCTGGCGCTCAAGTACCTGGGCGAGGGCACCGTCAAGTTCGAGGACATCGCCGGCAAGGGCGCCAAGCAGCTGACCTTCAACCAGATCGCACTGGAACAGGCCGCGCCCTACGCCTGCGAGGACGTCGACATCACCCTGCGGCTGCACCAGACGCTGCGCCCGCGAGTGGACGAGACTGGCCGCCTGGCCGAGGTCCTCGACGAGCTCGAACGCCCGCTGGTGCGGGTGCTGTCGCGCATGGAGCGCAACGGCGTGGCGCTGGACGCGGAGCTACTGCACACCCAGAGCCGGGAGCTGGGGGAGCGCATTCGCGAGCTCGAGGCCCGCGCCTATGAGCTTGCCGGGCGCGAGTTCAACCTGGGCTCGCCCAAGCAGCTCGGCCAGATCCTGTTCGAGGAGCAGGGCATCCCGGTGATCAAGAAGACCCCCAAGGGCGCGCCCTCCACCGCCGAGGCGGTGCTCGAGGAGCTGGCGCTGGACTACCCGCTGCCCAAGGTGATCATCGAGCATCGCGGCCTGTCCAAGCTGCGCTCGACCTACACCGACAAGCTGCCGAAGCTGGTCAACAAGGCCACCGGCCGGGTCCACACCAGCTACCACCAGGCAGTGACTGCCACCGGGCGGCTGTCGTCTTCCGACCCCAACCTGCAGAATATTCCGATTCGCACCGACGAGGGACGGCGCATCCGCCAGGCCTTCGTGGCACGCCCGGGCTATCGCATCGTGGCGGCGGACTACTCCCAGATCGAGCTGCGCATCATGGCCCACCTGTCCGGCGACAAGGGCCTGTTGTCAGCCTTCGCCGAGGACAAGGACATCCACGCCGCCACCGCCGCCGAGGTGTTCGGGGTGGCCCTGGACAAGGTCAACGGTGAGCAGCGGCGCAGCGCCAAGGCGATCAACTTCGGCCTGATCTACGGCATGAGCGCCTGGGGCCTGGGCCGCCAGCTGCATATCGAGCAGAGCCAGGCCAAGACCTATATCGACCGCTACTTCGATCGTTATCCCGGAGTCGCACGCTACATGGAGCGCATCCGCGCCCAGGCCGCCGAAGACGGCTACGTCGAGACGGTGTTCGGACGCCGGCTCTACCTGCCGGAGATCCACTCCCAGAACCGTGCCCGGCGCCAGGGCGCCGAGCGTACCGCCATCAACGCACCGATGCAGGGCACCGCGGCGGACATCATCAAGCGCGCGATGATCGATATGGACGCCTGGCTCGCAGACCAGGCCGGCAGCGACGGCTTCGACGCCTGGATGGTGATGCAGGTCCATGACGAACTGGTGTTCGAGGTCAGAGAGGACCAGGCCGAGGCCTTCATGGAAGAGGTCAAGACGCGCATGCAGAACGCCGCCAGCCTCGACGTGCCGCTGATCGTCGAGGCCGAGTGCGGTGACAACTGGGACGAAGCGCACTAAGGCGTTGCCGCGGATACTGGAGTGCCGAGTCGGAGCTTCTATCGCCATCGCAGAGGATGACGCAGCCCCAGCCGACCTTGCTCGTCCCAGTCATCCCACCCTGAGAAGGGGATCGTCGACTCCCCTTCCAGGCCCTTGAGCCTGGCCCGCCAGTCGGCCTTGGTGCTTTCGAGGTGCCGGCAGAATGCGGTCTCCTCCTGATAGGCGAGGCCGCCGCCCTGGATGCCGAAGGCGAGCTGTGGTGGCAGCACTTCGAGGCCCAGGTAATACAGGGAACAGTGGAAGGGGTACATCAGCCGAACAATGTCTCCCGCTCTGCCGGCGGGCTCGAAGGCTTCCGCCGGCGATCCTGTCGTCACCGCGCAGATGGCGCGTTTGCCCTTGAGTCGCCCGTGATCATAGCGGCGACTTCCAGAGTACATCCCTCCGTACACCATCACGCGATCGAACCAGCCCTTGAGCATGGCCGGTGGTCCATGCCACCACAGTGGAAACTGAAAAATCACCAGCTCTGCCTGTTCCAGCCGTTGGATTTCTCTTGCGACATCCTCGGGAAGCTGTCCTTCTTCGAAGGCATGGCGTTGTTCCGTCAGTGCACTAAACACCTGCGAATCCTGGCGATTGCGATAGTGGCGAGGGTGTTCAATGGCATCGAAGCCTTCAGCGTACAGGTCGCTGATGACCACCCTATGGCCCTGGGAGGTCAGAGTGTCGGCGGTGATGGCGGTCAAGGCGCCGTTCAAGGAGTGGGGTTCAGGGTGACAGTGAACGATCAGGACATTCATGGTCGACTCCGTTGCGGTGGGTGTGGTTCAGGCTATGCCTTACACTTGTGCAACGAAATTCCCTATTCTTGTCAGTAGGCTTTGCAAAAATGAACAGTTGGGACGACTTGAGGACGGTGCTCGAGATTTCGCGCTCGGGCTCTCTCTCAGGGGCGGCACGCCAGCTTGGCGTCAGCCACGCCACCGTGTTTCGGCGCCTGCGAAACATCGAGCGGCGCCTTGGCGTGCTGTTGTTCGAGCGCTCACCCGGCGGTTACCAGCCCACCTTGGCGGGGGAAGAGATGGCGCAGGCGGCAGCGCGCGTGCACCAGGAGGTAGAAGGGGTGACGCGCCGCATCCAGGGGAGGGATCAACGGCTGGAGGGCGTCATTCGCGTCACCCTGACAGACTCCTTGCTGCAGGGGCTGCTGATGCCGGTATTCGAGGCGTTCCAGCAATGCCATCCCGCCATCGTGCTTGATGTCTCGGTCTCCAATGCCCTCTATGATCTGGCTGCTCGCGACGCCGAGGTGGCGATTCGGCCCTCCAACCAGCCACCCGAGACGTTGGTCGGTCGGCGAGTCGGTTCGATCCGCCAGGCGATCTACGTGGCTCGCGATGGCGACATCTCCGAGCCGGGCGATATTACCGCCTGGATTGATCAGGGACAGCGCCCCGACGATGCGGCGCTGGCGGCTTGGATGGAAGACAAGGTCGAGCAAGCGATGGTCCGCTTCCGTTGCGATAGCCTGCTGGGGCGGCAGCAGGCCGCCAGGCGTGGCTTGGGGGCGGTGGTGCTTCCTCGTTATCTGGGCGATGCTGATGTCGGCTTGAAACAGGTGGGAGATGAGTTGGAGGCGTTGGCGGTCGACCTGTGGCTGTTGGCCCACCAGGACATGCGTCAGGTCGTGCGTATACGCCTGTTTATCGACTTTCTTGCCGAGTCGCTCAGGGCGAGGTTGGCGCCCGGGGCGGCAGACCCAAAGCGCTAGGCCAAGCCTTGGTACCCGACGTAGGGTACCGCTACGACTTCGGACAAGACCCACCGGCCGCGAAACAAGGAGAGCGACGATGACGACAACACCGGTACGCCCGCAGATACTCGCCTTCGATATCTTCGGCACCGTGGTCGACTGGCACGGGAGCATCGCCCGGGAGGTCGAGGCGCTGGGTTTGCTCACGTCGCCATGCGCAGCGGCATCGATGACGCCCGCGGACTTCGCCAGAGCCTGGCGCGCGGGCTATCGGCCGGCCATGGACAGGGTGATGTCCGGCGAGCTTGGCTGGACGCGTATCGACGACTTGCATCGGATGATTCTCGATGAGCTGCTCGATCGCCACCGGCTGGCACTGGACGAGGCGGGCAGGGCCCATCTCAACCGCGCCTGGCATCGTCTGGCGCCCTGGCCCGACAGCGTCGAGGGGCTGTCACGGCTCAAGCGCGGCTATACCCTGTGCACCCTGTCCAATGGCAACCTGGGGCTGCTCGCCAATATGGCCAAGCACGCCGGCCTGCCCTGGGACCTGATCCTGTCCGCCGAGGTCTTTCGCGCCTACAAGCCCCATCCCGACACCTACCTGGGAGTGGCCGAGGTCTTCGAGGTGGCCCCCGAGGAGGTGATGCTGGTGGCCGCCCACCAGGACGACCTCGACGCCGCCCGCCGCTGCGGCCTCAAGACCGCCTACATCGAGCGTCCCCATGAGTTCGGCGAAGACGCCCCCAAGGCGGTGGAAGGTTCGCCCGACAACGATCTCCACTGCACCTCGTTGATCGATCTGGCCGATCGTCTGGGCGCCTAGTGTCATCGCTATCCAGTCGTGGCGTGGGCGCTGACAGCGCCCGATGGCGGCAGGTGCGGCACCAGGTCGATGGTGCCGAAGGACTCGAGCGAGACCCACACCACGAAGGCCGCGTAGACCACCAGCAGACAGATCGACTCGCGCCGCGACAGGATCATGTGGGTGCGCATCATCAGAAACAGCAGCACCGTGGCGAAGGTCAGCGCGGCCATCATCGGCGCCGCCAGCGAGAAGTCGATCACCGCGGTACCGGCGATCAGCACGCCTGCCGGGATGCACACCAGCAGGTCGAAGGTGTTGCTGCCTAGCACATTGGCGATGCTGGTGACGCCGCGTCCCTGGCGTGCCGCGCGGATGGAGACGAAGGCATCGGGAATCGAGGTGCCGGCCGCGACCACGGTGATGCCCCACAGGAAACTCGGAGTGCCGAAGATCTCGCCGAAATTGATCGCCGCGCGCACCAGCCCCTCGACGCCGACCACGATGACCACCAGCGACAGCGCCAGTCGTCCCCACTCTCGTCCCGGGCGGATGTCGCTGACGTCCTCGTCGGATTCATGATCCAGAGTGTCCTGGTACTGCACAAATAGGTAGAGCCCGTACAGGGCTACCGGCATCAAGGCCAGCCAGCGGGTCATCTCGCCCTGGATGCTGCCGCCCTGGGGCGAGGTCTCCACCGGATGGTAGATGGCGGCGAAGGCGAAGGTCAGGGTCAGCACCGCCACCGCGATCATGTAGAACTGGGCTTCCTTGTAGACCAGGTCGCGATTGGCCTGAAGCGGTGACTTCGAGGCCAGCCCGCTGAGCCCGGGAATCACCAGAATATTGAACAGCGCCGAGCCGACGATGGCCGCCACACCGAGCTCGAACTCGCCGTGGACCAGGGTCGAGATGACGGTGGTGGACAGCTCCGGGAAGCTCGAGCCCACCGCCACCACGATGGCGCCCTGAACGATTTCCGGCAGCCGGTAGTAGGCCGACAGGCGCTGGCTCGAGCGTTCGAGCAGACCGCTGCCCTTCCAGATGATGGCGGTGGCGATGATGGCGACCAGCGTCCAGAGCAAGATGGCGGACATTCCCTATCCTTGAGCGAGAAGTGGCCCTGTCAGCTTAGCCTTCCTGATCGCTCGCGCAAAAGACAGACGCTGGCTATCGCGGCACCATCAGGAACAGCCCGGAGAGCAGCGCAAACAACAGGACGCCCTGACGCAGGCGCTTCGCATCCAGACGCTGGTGCATGATTCGGCTCAAGACGGTTCCGATCAGCAGAGGGGGAAGAAGAGCGAGCGCCCACCACAGCTGTGTCTGTTGCACGGCACCTGCCATGGCGAGAATCAACAGTGACAGTACCTCGCCGACCACGAAGCAGCAGGCAATGGTGGAGCGTAGCTCGGGACCCGGTCGATGCTGGTAGAGCAGGGCCAGGGGAGGGCCACCGACCCCGGTGGCGGTTTCGGTGACGCCGGTGATGGCACCCACCGTGAGGCAGGCGCCGGTGCCCGGTCGAAACACCGGAGCAAAGAGGGCGACCAGCACCGCGAGCACGGTGGACGCTCCGATCAACTGGTTGAGCCCCTGAGTGCTCAGCACCATCAACACCGCGAGCCCGGCCAGGGTGCCTGGCAATCGTCCAGCGCTGATCCAGGCGCTGCCGCGCCAATCGATGGCCTCGCGCTCGCGCAGCGCCACCAGCAGATTCAGCGGAAGCATCAGGACCAGCAATGCCACCGGCAGCAGAGTCGGTGCCAGAATTCCCAGCACCGGGGCCACAATCAGCGCGAAACCGATACCGATGGCTCCCTGGACGAAGGACGCCAGCAGGGTGGCTACGGCGGCGATCGCATAGGTAGTGGTCGTCAGCATCGGGGCTCCCCATTGCCTCGCTGCCTTGAGGGCGTCGCTTCACCAGCTTTTCCATGGCGCTCGCGATGCACCTCGGAGGTCGGATGGACCCGCTGGATCGGTGCCTTGTTGATGGCGGCGGGAGCCACCTCGCGGACTTCAGCAAGCAGTGCCCGTGCGTCCCAGTCCACTGGCCAGCCTTGCCAGAGTCTCAGTCGGCCAGCGGTGAACACGGCTTCGATCTGATCCCGATTGCCGTAGCGCACAAGTTCCCAGGGCCGGTCCCAGGAAGGCGTCATCTCAGGCACCTCGAGATCCACCAGCAGGAAGTCGGCGGCTTTATCCACAGTGATGTCGCCGGTGATACTGCCAAGCCCGCAGCACTCGGCGCTGCCCTGGGTAGCGTGCTCCAGCCAGCGCCAGCCACCGCCGCAGGAGCTGTCGCCGGTAGCCAGACCGAAGGCCATTCGCTGGCTGGTCTCGGCCGCATCCATCAGGCGAAAGCCGTCACTGCGGGTCCCGTCTGTACCGAGCCCGAAACGGATGCCAAGCGCCGCCATCTGCAGGGCGGGCGCCACCGCGTTGCCTTTCCAGCTGCTGGCGACCGGATTGAAGGCCACCGCGGTATCGGTATCTCGCAGCAGATTGAGTTCGTCTGGCGTGACCAGGGTGGCGTGGGCGATCAGGGTCTGTGGGCCGAGTGCGCCCACCGCATGCAGATGCTCCAGCGGCCGCTGTGAGCGCGTTACCAGAGAACGTTCGACCGCCTGGAGGTGCTCGTTGACGTGGCTCTGGAAGATCGCTCCCTTGTCGCGGCATAGCGTGGCGACGTCATTGAGCATATCGTCGCTGGCCGCTTCGGGAATGGAAATTGCCAGGGATGGATGGATCAACGCGTGGTCGCGGTAGTCCGCCAGGTGGGCCACGGCACGGTCGAGGATGGCGTTGCGTTGCTGGGGCGAACCGCTACCGCCCCGATCATTGCAGATCATGCCGAGCACGCAGCGAAGCCCGCTCTCTTCGGCCGCCTTGGCGAGTGCGCCGATTTCCCCCGCACTGCGGGTGCCCGCGTCCACCGCAGTCGTAAAGCCTCCGCGCAAGGCCTCGAGCGCCGCCAGTTTGGACGACAAGTGAAGCAGTCGCTCGTCCAGGCTGGATTCCAGAGGCACCCAGATGCGTCGAAAGATTTCGGAGGGTTCTCCGAACACCAGCGACTTGCCCAGTGACTGGGTCAGGTGATGGTGGCTGTCGACGAACCCCGGCATCATCAGGTGTCCCGGCAGGTCGATCGGGGACAACGTCGGATGACGGGCGATCAGGGCTTCCTTGGGTCCGATATCGATGAAGCGCCCGGCGCTCGTCACGACTCCCATGTCACGTTGAATGCTTCCATTCGCGAGCAGTTCGCCAGGGCACAGCAGCAGCTCGCTGGACGAGAGTCGCTGGCGCAGTTGCTGATCGAGCGTCATGAATCTGTCTCCGGAGCTTCGGTGTGGGTGGGCTGGGTCTCTCGGGCGCTGTTGCCGCTGCCCAGGTGGTAGAAGGCCAGGTTGACGATCACCGCGGTGAGGGTGCCCATGGCCAGTCCATTACCCAGGATGATCTGCAGGTGGGTCGGGAAGGCAGAGTAGAAGCCCGGGACAACGATCGGCAGCAGACCCATGGCCAGCGCCGAGGCCAGGGTGAAGAGGTTGCCGTGCTCATTGAAGTCGACGCGGCGCAGGATATTGATGCCCATGACCCCGATAATGGCGAAGACGATGACGGCGGTGCCGGCCACCACCGGTGTCGGCAGGGTAGCGGCCAGTCGGCCCAGAGGTGCCAGCATGGCCAGCAGGATCAGCAGACAGCCGGCGGCGATGGTGACATAGCGCGAGCGCACGCCAGTGGCCCGGATGATGCCGATATTCTCGCCGCTGGTGATGATCAGCGAGGTGCCGAGGCAGCCGCCGAACAGCGAGCCCAGGGCGTCGGCGCGAATGTTCCTGGGAACCAGGGCCTTGGCGTCGCCTCGCTTGCCGACGATCTCGGCGGTGGCCATGGTCTGGCCGGTGGCCTCGGTCATCGACACCACGCTGAAGATGATCAGCGGCAGCGACGCCAGCAGGTCGAACTTGGGCATGCCGAAAGGAAAGAGTTGGGGCAGGGCGATCAAGGGGCCATCGAGGATGCCCGCCACGCTGAGGTGACCGAAGGCTGCCGCGATCAGCGCACCCATGACAAGCCCGATCATCACCGAGATGCGACGCAGGGCGCCGGTAAACACTCTGGCACTCACGACGATGCAGGCGATGGTGGCCAGCGCCAGCAGAATGGTCGAAGGGGCGGCGAAGTCGGGGCTGTCAGGGCGCCCGGCGATGAGGCCACCGAAGATCTTGACCAGGTTGATGGCCACCAGCAGCAGCATGGTGCCGATCACGATGGGCGGAAAGAAGCGGAGAACTCGGGTGAAGAAGGGCAGTGCCAGGAAGTAGAACAAGGCGGTCAGAATCACCGCACCGGTGGCGGTCTGGATATCGGTGGCCTGGGCGATCGCCAGAAAGATGACGATGGGGGCACCGCCAGGTACCTGCACGAACGGGAGTCTCGCGCCGAAGCCCAGTACCCCGATCGATTGCAGCAGGGTGCCGAGACCACAGGCGAGGAAGGTGGCGCTCATCAGCGGTACCGTGACGTCAGGCCCGAAGCCCAGCGCCTGGCCGACCAGGAAGACCGCCGTGATCGGTGCGGCTGCCATCACCAATACGTGCTGCAAGCCGTAGAGGATGGCAGCCTTCAGTGGCAGCCGTTCATCCACCGGATCGACGGAATCGGTGCGAAGAGGAGAAGACATGGGTGGCCTCATTGTTGTTGTCGTTCAAGAGTGTGCGTCCAGGTGTTTGTCGAATCGCGTTTCTTCAGCAGGTTTCAGAGGAAAGCTAGCGCTGAGTCAGTGTGCGCGTCTATCATCGTTTTTCGTGAGATGTGTTGCCGAAATGGCAACGATCAGTGAGCCAGCCATGGTCTGACGAATCAGGAGACACCGCGTGCCCTTGATGACCACCGCGCTACGCTATTTCGATGAGGTTGCCCGACAAGGGTCGATCCGCAGGGCCGCAGACCACCTCCATGTGGCGGCCTCGGCGGTCAATCGCCAGATCCTCAAGCTGGAGGACGAGCTTGGCGTACCGCTGTTTGAGCGGCTTCCCCGCGGCCTGCGCCTGTCCTCGGCGGGCGAGCTGCTGGTCTATCAGGTGCGACAGTGGCAGCGGGACGAACGTCAGCTGCTGGGGGTGCTGGACGATATCCGTGGCACCGGTACCAGTGAGGTGCGGGTCGCGTCGGTGGAGTCAGTGACCGACCGCCTGCTGCCGGTGACCATTCGGCGCTTCATGGAGCGCTATCCTCGTGTGCGTTTCGACCTGTCCACCGATCTTACCGACCCCATCATCGACGCTATCCTGTCGGGAGAGGCTGACATCGGACTTTGCATCAACCCGCCGTCCAATCCGCGCCTGCGTACCCTGCGACGGCTCGAATTGCGTTTCGGGGTGGTCATGGCGCCGTGGCACGCTCTGGCCAGGGCGAGCGAGCTGCGCCTCAAGGATTTCGAGAACGTCCCGGTGATCTTGCCGGACCAGGCAATGTTTCGTGGCTCTACTCTGGAACGCGCGCTGTCCACTCAGGACGTGCGGCTCTCCGCCGTTGCCGCGTGTGGCCGCATCCTGAGCATGAAGTCGCTCGCCAGAGAGGGCGTGGGGGTGGCGTTTCTCAATCCGCTGGATGTGACACGTGAGCTGGCCGAGGGGGAGCTTGTCTTTGTGCCTTTGCGGGATCGTGGTATCGCTGCGGCACAGTTGGAAATGTGTGTGGCCAAGGATCGGCCGCTGCCTCTGGCCATCGCCGTATTCGCCGAAATGCTGGATGAGGCGCTGAAGGAACTGGATGTCGCCACCACCGTCTAGGGCTTGTCTGAAAAGTGCCTGCGCTCGGTAATACGGCGTTAAAAATCGGATCAAAATGCTCATTTACACCCCGTAAACTGCGCTTTCTCACCGATTTTTGCCTTGTCTAACCTTCGCTCGTCGACTTTTCGGACAGCGCCTAGTCACTCGCGTCACGCGAAGTAGGTCTTCAGACTGCCGAGATGGCACTGCGGGTGCTATGGTGTCGGTCATGGATTGCTTATCTGGTCGTGGTTGCCACGGCCTCACTGCCGGAGACAAGGATATGACACGGGGAAAGATGGGATGGGCCGCTGTGGCCATGCTGACACTGGCTGGCTGTGCGTCGACCTCACAACCGCAGACGGCGGCCGAGATGTTCGACTGCGACGCCCTCAATCAGGCCGTGGCCAGTGCCGACAATGATTTCACCGACATCAAGGGACGCTTCGACGACACTCGGCTGACCCGCAGCTGGGAAACCGATGTCCAGGCCTTCCACGACTCCTGTCTGATCACCTCGGCGCAGCGCCCGGATCACTACTCCTGTTTCGGACGGATGGACAGTGACGACCCACGTGGTGCCCTGGTGGCCGGTGGTGAGGCCCTTGGCCAGTGCCTGGGCAGTGACTGGACCTCCACCCGCGAGACGTCTGATCGTCTGGTCTTCTCCAGGGCCGGCAGCGACACCACCGTGACGCTGGAAACCTTCCTCAACGACCGCGGCCGCCGTATGGGCAGCCTGGATGTGTGGCAGCACCCGGATGATCAGCGTCTGGAGTCCACCGACGGCTGACTGCCGCTGTTGGACCCATGACGGGTCCATTGGCTGCACCAACGACAGGGCCCGTGCCGATCGGCACGGGCCCTGTCGTTGTGGCCTTGGCGTTTGTGCTGCTTGCGCAGGCCCTCGTCAGCGGCGAGGGCCCGGCGTGATTGAGCCTAGCGCCAGCCGACGCGATCGAAGATCTTGACCGCTTCCGGGTTGTTCTCGCCCAGCACGCTGACGTTGACTTCGTCCTTCTTGAACTCGCCCCAGGAGCCGAGTACCTCGTCCACGGCGACGCCCTCGACCACCGGGAATTCGTGGTTGCCCACGGCGAACAGTTCCTGAGCTTCGTCGGAGGCCAGGAACTCGAGGAAGGCGACGGCGTTGTCGTGGTTAGGTGCACCCTTGACCAGGCCGGCACCACCGACGTTGACGTGGGCACCACGGTCATCCTGGTTGGGGAACAGGATCTGCACGCTTTCGGCGGCCTCGCGCTCGTCGGCGTCGTCGGAGGTCAGCAGACGCACGTAGTAGTAGTGGTTGGCCACCGCCACGTCGCACTCGCCGCTGGCTACGCCCTTGATCTGGTCGCGGTCGCCACCCTCGGGGTCGCGAGCCATGTTGTCGACCACGCCCTGGGCCCACTCTTCGGCACCTTCCTCACCGTGGTGCTCGACCATCGAGGCCAGCAGTGACTGGTTGTAGATGTTGTTGGAGGAACGGATGCAGATCTTGCCCTTGAGGCTGGGGTCCGCCAGCTTCTCGTAGCTGTCGACCTGCTCGGGCTCGATGGTCTCGGGGTTGTAGAAGATCGCCCGCACGCGCTGGCTGAAGCCGAACCAGTCGCCTTCGGGGTGGCGCATGCTCTCGGGCAGGCGCTCGTTGAGTACCTCGGAGTCCACCGGCGCGAAGATGCCTTCCTCCTCGGCGCGCCACAGGCGGCCGGCGTCCACGGTCATCATGATGTCGGCGGGGCTGGCTTCGCCCTCGCGCTTGATGCGCTGGATGAGCTGGTCGGAATCGCCCTGCAGCACGTTGACCTCGATGCCGGTCTGTTCGGTGAAGGCGTCGTACATGGCCTGGTCGGAGTCGTAGTGACGTGCCGAGTACACATTGACGCTGCCGTCGGCGTAGGCGAGACCGGAAGCGCCGGCCAGGGCGATGGCGATGGCAAGACGAGAGACGTTGGACATCGGAGACCTCGAGTGGCGGATGGAATGATAATACGTGTCATTCGGTGTCCGTATTGAACGACCTCCCGGGCACGGCGTCAATCACTGTGCCTCCTTGGGCTGATGCAGGGTGCTTCTCTCGGCATAGTGGAGGGGGCACGATCGATGTACTGATGGGGGCTACGTCGGGGGCGGATACCTCCGACCATCGGGCGCTCTAGCCTGGCGCTGCGCCCCCTGGCACCCGCTGCTTCGGGAGCCGGCAGAACTGCGAGGCTGACCTGTTGGAGCGGGAGATATCGCACAGGCAAAGGAGAAGGCGTGTCGAAAGGATTCGCGTTACCATGGCCAATCCATCGGCTTTCGCCGTCGTCCATCCGACCTTCGACACGCGATCCCCTCCATGACCTCACACCTTGCCAGCTCCGCCACCGTTTCCGAGCAGACCTTCGAGGAAGGCGTTGTCGCCGATCCTCTGCTGGCTGTGCGCAATATCCAGCATCGATACGACAGCAAACTTGCCGTCAGCGACGCCTCCTTCGACATCGCGCCGGGCGAGGTGGTGTGCCTGCTCGGGCCGTCGGGCTGTGGCAAGACGACGCTGCTGCGCATCGTCGCCGGACTCGAGGCGTTGCAGCAGGGGGAGCTCAAGTTTGACGGCCAGACCCTGGCCGCACCGGGGCGCCCCCACGTGCCGCCGGAGAAGCGCAGCGTGGGGCTGGCCTTCCAGGAATCGGCACTGTTTCCCCACTTGAGCGTGCTCGACAACGTGACCTTCGGGCTCAAGGGGATGCCGGCGCGCGCGCGCCGTGAACGAGCCCTGGAGCTGCTCGCTCAGCTGGGTATGGACGGCTACTCCGAGGCCTTCCCGCACACCCTGTCCGGTGGCCAGCAGCAGCGGGTGGCCCTGGCCAGGGCCCTGGCGCCCTCGCCGCAATTGATGCTGCTGGACGAGCCTTTCTCGAGCCTCGACGCGCGTCTCAGGGACCGTATCCGTGATGACACCCTGCACGTGCTCAAGCAGGTGGGCGCAGGCACCCTACTGGTGACCCATGACCCCGAAGAGGCGATGTTCATGGCCGATCGCATCGTGCTGATGCGCGATGGTCGGGTGGTGCAGGTAGGCACGCCGGAAGAGCTCTACTGCGCGCCGGCCGACCCCTTCGTGGTGACCTTCTTCGGGGACGTCAATCGCCTGGAAGGCGTCGCCCAGCGTGGCTATGTGCATACCGCGGTGGGGCCCGTCGCCACCGACCTGCCTGACGGCGCCCGCGCCCAGGTGCTGATGCGCCCGGAGGCGCTCAGGGTGGTGGAAATCGAGAGCGACGGCCAGCACGCCCACCACAGCCACGTGCTGATGGCACGACTGCTGGGGCGTTGCAGTCTGCTGCACCTCTGCGTGCACGGTATCGATGGCCAGGAGGCCCACATGCACGCCCGGGTACCCGGGGTCTTTCTGCCGAGGGAAGGCCAGGCCGTGCAGGTCAGTCTCGACCCGGCCCAGGTATTCGTGTTCCCCGCCGAGGCGTCCGGCGCCGAGGCCGTCTAGACCCCCTGGCCCCGGCGCACCAGGGGGGGACTATTCGTATCGGGTCGTATCCAGCAGGGGCCTGCGTCAGTCGCTGGCCTGGCCCGGGCGCGAGCGGCGCATCGCCAGGCTCAGCAGCACCACCGGAATGATCCCCACGGCAACGATGGCCAGGGACGCTGTCGAGGCCTCGGCCAGGCGTTCGTCAGCGGCCAGGTTGTGGGCTCGTACCGCCAGGGTGTCGAAGTTGAACGGGCGCAGGATGATGGTGGCCGGCAGCTCCTTCATCACATCGACGAAGACCAGGATCCCGGCGGCCAGCAGGCTGCCGCGCATGATCGGCGTATGCACCTTGCGCAGGGTGCCGGTGGCGGTCTCGCCGAGGGTGCGGGCGGCCGCGTCCATCGACGGGGTGACCTTGCCCAGGCTCGCTTCCACGGCGTTGAACGACACCGCGAGAAAACGCACCACATAGGCATAGATCAGGATAAAGGCGGTACCGCTGAGGATCAGGCCGATCACCTCCCCGGTGGCGGCCTTGTACAGCTGGTTGAGCTGGACGTCGACCCAGGCGAAGGGGATCAGGATGCCTACCGCCACCACCGACCCCGGAATCGCGTAGCCCAGCGAGGCCACCCGCGTGGCCGTGCGGGTCAGCGGGCCCTGTTCGAGTCGGGCGCCATAGCTCAGCACCACCGCCAGCCCCACCGCGATCAGGGCGGCGACGGCTGCCAGCAGCAGGCTGTTGCCGGCGTACTCGAAAAAGGCGCTGCCCAGCACGCTGTCTCCGGCCTTCAGCGCCATGTACCCCAGCAGCAGGCAGGGCAACAGGAAGCCCACCGTCACCGGCAGCGCGCAGGCCAGGGTGGCCGCCCAGGCGCGTGCACCGCTTAGACGGTACTCCGGTAGTTGCTGGTAGCGGTGAGAGGTGTGGTGGAAGCGGCGCTTGCCCCGGGACCAGCGCTCCAGCAGCACGAACAGGATCACGAAGGCCAGCAGACACGCCGCCAGCTGGGCGGCGGCGACCTGTTCGCCAAGTCCGAACCAGGTGCGATAGATGCCGGTGGTGAAGGTATCCACGCCGAAGTACTGCACCGCGCCGAACTCGTTGAGGGTTTCCATCAAGGCCAGCGACACGCCCCCCACCAGCGCCGGTCGCGCCAGCGGTACCGCCACCTGGGTAAACATCTGCCAGGGGCCGCGGCCCAGGGTGCGTCCCACGTCGAGCATGCACACCGACTGCTCGAGGAAGGCCGCCCTGGCCAGCATGTACACGTAGGGGTAGAGCACCAGGGTGATCAGGGTGGCGGCACCCGGTAACGAGCGGATGTCGGGAAACCAGTAGTCCCCGCGGGACCAGCCGAAGGCTTCGCGCAGGGCCTCCTGCACCGGCCCTGCGTACTGCAGAAAGTCGGTGTAGGCGTAGGCGATGACGTAGGTGGGTACCGCCAACGGCAGCAGCATGGCCCATTCGAACAGGCGCTTGCCGGGAAAACGGCACATCACTACCAGCCAGGCGCAGCCGGTACCGATGGCCAGGGTACCAAGGCCGACGCTGAGTACCAGGAACAGGGTGTTGAGCAGATAACGCGTCAGCACAGTGTCGGCCAGGTGACGCCAGATATCGCCGGCGGGCACCAGAATATGGGCCAGGATCACCAGCACCGGCAGTGCCACCACCGCGGCGACAGCCAGCGTCAACCAGCCCCAGCGCGAAAGCCGCCGGGAACGAACCTTGGCCACGGAATGAGTACTGCTGGACACGGACGGACTCCTGCTGCGGGCACCGCTGACGGACGGGAGGCCAGATCATACCAGTCCGTGCCGGCGGCTGCAGTTGGCCATCAAGGGGAGGCATGGAGGCGCGCACCAAACGGAAGTGAGACCTTGGCTCGGCGGGCTTTGAAAGTGAATAACTATTCATTTATTTTAAGAGGCATCTCAAAAGAGGGTAAATGTCATGCGCCCACGCGACGACACCAAGCGGGTGGCACTGCTCGAGGCGACCCTGGTCGAGGTCACCGAGCACGGCTTCGGCGTGGCCTCGGTGGCCCGTATCGCGCGTCGCGCCAGGGTGTCGCCCGCCACCCTCTATATCCACTTTGCCGACAAGGACGCCCTGCTGGAGGCGACCTTTGTGCACGTTTGTGACCAGCTGATCGATACCGCCCTGGAGGCCTTCGATGCGGCACTCGAGCTGCGCCAGGCGCTGCGCGAGATGTGGCATGCGCTGTTTCATCTGGCCCTCGACCAGCCGCGCCTGTTTCGCTTCCACGACGCCTTCGGCCATTCGGTATGGATGAATGATCGGGTCCGCGAGCGCAACGATCTGCGCCTGGCGCCCTTGCTCGATGCCATCGCCCAGGGGCATCGGGATGGCGTGCTCAAGCCGGTTGGGCTTGCGCTGCTGGAAAGCTTCATGTTCCGCCCGATCTACCACCTGGTGCAGAGCCAGGGGAGCCACCCGTTCGAGCCCACCCACACCAATATCGACCAGGCCTTTGCGATGGCCTGGGACGCCATTGCCGTTCGCCACGACAACTCGCGTCCCTGACGCCTCAGGAGCCCCCATGACCTTCTCTACGTTTCCTCCGACGTCGCGCCTTGAGCGCCTGCTGGCCAGGTTCAGTCTGCTTGCCGTCGTGGCGCTTGTCGCCGGCTGTGAATCCGACCAGCCGCCCTTGTCCCAGCAGCAGGTACACCCGGTGAAGCTGGTGTCGCTGGACGCCGGGCGTCAGGGCATGTTGATGCGTTATCCCGGCCAGGTGCAGGCCTCGGAGCGTTCGGAGCTGTCGTTCCGGGTCGGTGGGGAACTGCGCGAGCTGGCCGTGCAGCCGGGGGATGACGTCGAAGAAGGCGACCTTGTCGCCCGCCTCGACGATCGTGACGCCAAGAGTCAGCTGGCCAACGCCCGTTCGAGCTACAACCTGGCCGAGGCGACCTACGAGCGCATGCGTATCTCGCTGGAGCGTGGTGCCATCAGTCGGTCCCGCTTCGACGAGGCACGTGCCGAGTTTCTGTCGGCCCAGGCCCAGCTCAAGCAGGCCCAGGACCAGCTCAGCTACACCGAGCTCAGCGCGCCCTTCAGCGGCGTGATTGCGTCGGTTCCGGTGGACAACTATCAGGTGGTCGGTGCCCAGCAGACCATCGCCGAGCTGCAGCAGCCGGGGTCCATCGACGTGACCTTCCAGCTGCCGGAGCAGCAGGTCCGTCGGATCAATGACGAGCGCGCCCAGGCGGTGCAGGACGGCGAGGATGCGGTGGTCTGGGTGACCTTCGCCGAGAACCAGCAGCAGCGCTACCCGGCCCGCTACAAGGAGCACGACAGCAGCGTCAGCCAGGGGTCGCTGAGCTATGAGGTCACCCTGACCTTGCCTGAACCCGACGACATCACGGTGCTGTCGGGCATGAGCGCCACGGTGCTGCTGGACATGAGCGCCCTGACCGGTGATAGCCAGGATCCCTGGCGGGTGCCGGTGGCGGCGGTGGCCACGCGGGAATCGCAGCCTGACCAGGCGGTGGTGTGGCGCTTCGTGCCCGACGACGAGTCCCGCGCCGACGGCCCTGGACGTGTCGAGGCGGTGCCGGTCGTGCCGGGGCGCATCACCACCCAGGGGATGCTGATCGAGGGCGAGCTCGAGGCCGGCGACCGGCTGGTCGCCGCCGGTGCCGAACGCATGCAGGAAGGACGCAGGGTACGACCCTGGATCAAGGAAGAGGGGCTCTGATCGATGGTCGACTACTTTCTGCGCCAGAAGGTCATCAGCTGGATGATCACCCTGCTGCTGGCCGTTGGCGGGGTGGTGTCTTTCTTCGGGCTCGGGCAGCTGGAGTTTCCCGAGTTCACCATCCGCAACGCCATCATTTCGACCCAGTACCCCGGCGCCACGCCAGAACAGGTAGAAGAGGAGGTCACCCTGCGCCTGGAGAAGGCGATCCAGCAGATGCCCGACCTGAAGCGGGTCAGCTCGGTCAACGCCGACGGCCTGTCGCAGATCACCGTGGAGCTCGAGAACACGGTGCGCGAGCACGAACTTGCCCAGTACTGGGACCTGCTGCGGCGCAAGATCAGCGACGTCCAGGCCGAGCTGCCCCCCGGCGCCGGGACCTCCATCGTCAACGATGACTTCGGTGACGTCTTCGGCCTGCTGTTGACCCTGACCGGCGAGGACTACAGCCAGCAGGACCTGGAAGACCACGCCGACCTGCTGCAGCGGGAGCTGCGCCTGGTCGACGGGGTCAAGAAGGTCGCCATCGCCGGCACCGTGCAGGACCAGGTGGTGGTGTCGCTGGACCGTGACCGGATGCGCGCGCTGGGGATCTCGCCACAGCAGTTGAGTGACCTGCTCAACGCCCAGAACGTGGTGGGCGACGCGGGCCATATCAAGCTCGATGGCCTGTCGCTGTCGGTGCAGCCCACCGGCGAGTTCGACAGCGTCGAGTCGCTCGAGCGGCTGGTGGTGGGCCGTCCCGGTGACGGCCTGATCCGCCTTGGCGATATCGCCGAGGTCACTCGCCAGACCACCGATACGCCCCAGTTGCTCTACCACGCAGGGGGGCAGTCCGCGCTGTCCATCGGCATCTCGTTTGGTTCCGGCGTCAACGTGGTGGAGGTCGGCGAACGGGTCGAGAAGCGGCTTTCCGAGCTCGAACAGCGCATGCCGCTGGGCATGGAACTGGCCACCGTCTACCACCAGCCCGAGGTGGTGGAGGACGCGGTCAACGGCTTTCTGATCAACCTGGCCGAGGCGGTCGGCATCGTCATACTGGTGCTGTTGCTGTTCATGGGGGTGCGTAGCGGGCTGCTGATGGGCCTGATCCTGCTGCTGACCATCCTCGGCACCTTCATCATGATGTCGATTCACGGCATCCAGCTGCAGAAGATCTCGCTGGGCGCCTTGATCATTGCCCTCGGCATGCTGGTGGACAACGCCATCGTGGTCACCGAGGGCATGATGATCGGCCTTGCCCGGGGCAAGACCAAGCGCCAGGCGGCGCTGGAGGTGGTCGGTCAGAATCGCCTGCCGCTGCTGGGTGCCACGGTCATCGCGATCACCGCCTTTGCTCCCATCGGGCTGTCGCCGGACGCTACCGGCGAGTTCGTCGGGTCACTGTTCTGGGTATTGTGCTATTCGCTGTTCCTGAGCTGGATCACCGCCCTGACCCTGACCCCCTTCTTCTTCGATCTGTTCTTCAAGGAACGCATCGAAGCGGGCGAGGAGGGGGATAGCGATCCCTATCGTGGCCTACTGTTCCGGGTGTTTCGCCGCCTGTTGGTGGTGGGGATTCGGTTCCGCTACCTGACATTGGTGCTGGCGGTGGCGCTGCTGGCTGGTGCCTTGTCGCTGTCGGGGCAGGTCAAGAACGCCTTCTTTCCCGACGCCACCACACCGCTGTTCTTTGCCGATGTGTGGTTGCCGGAGGGCACCGACGTGCTGGAGACCGAGCGCACCATCGCGCGCCTCGAGACGCAGGTGCTGGAGATGCAGGACGTGACCCGGGTGACCAGCGTGATCGGTGGCGGCGCACAGCGCTTCACCCTGACCTATGCCCCCGAGGACCGCTATGCGAGTTTTGGTCAGCTGATCGTCGAGACCGAGGACCGCGCGTCCCGGGAAGCCCGCATGAAAGAGGTGATCGAGACCCTGCGCGAGGACTTCCCCCGGGTCCAGTACAAGGTCCAGGCGTTGCAGGTCGGCCCCTCGGCCAAGGCCAGCATCGAGGCGCGCATCTACGGTGACGATCCCGAGACCCTGCACCGCCTGGGCGCCGAGGTGCGTGGCATCTTCCAGGACGAGCCGATGACCGACAGCATCCGGCTGTCCTGGAGCAATCGCGAGAGCGTCATCGTGCCCGAGTTCCTCGAGCAACAGGCACGTCGCGTCGGAGTCACCCGGGACGCCTTGCACCAGGCGCTCAGGCTCAACAATGACGGCGAGCAGGTCGGCGTCTACCGCGAAGGCAGCGAGCTGATTCCGATCGTGATGCGCTCCCGGGAGGACCAGCGCCACGACATCGACAACCTCAGCGCGGTCAACGTCTGGAGTGAAGAGCAGGGACGTTATCTCAGCGCCGGCAACGTGCTCGGCGAGCTGCACACCGAGCTGCGTGATCCGCTGATCAAGCGTCGTGACCGGCGTCGCATGCTGGCGGTGTACGCCGAGCCGATGCCGCTGTCCGGTGAGACCGCTGCCAGCGTGCTGGCGCGGCTGCGTCCCCAGGTCGAGGCCATCGAGCTGCCGCCGGGCTATGCCATCGAATGGGGCGGTGAGTACGAAACTGCCAGCGACGCTCAGAAGGCGCTGCTGTCATCGCTGCCCATGGGCCTGCTCGGCATGTTCATCATCACCGTGCTGCTGTTTGGCCGGCTGCGCCAGGCGCTGGCGATCTGGTCGATCGTGCCGCTGATGCTGATCGGTATCATCGGTGGCCTGGCGTTGCTCGGGGCGCCCTTCACCTTCATGGCGCTGCTCGGCACCTTGAGCCTGATCGGCATGGTGCTGAAGAACGCCATCGTGCTGATGGAAGAGATCAACGTGCAGCGTGGCCAGCAGGACAATGCCCACGACGCCGTGATCCAGGCCGCGGTCAGTCGTGTGCGGCCGGTGACCATGGCCGCCGTGACCACCATGCTGGGGATGCTGCCGCTGTTCACCGATGCCTTCTTCGCCTCCATGGCGGTGGTCATCGTGTTCGGTCTGGGCGTCGCCACCCTGTTGACCCTGGTGATCCTGCCGGTGGCGTATTGCACCCTGATGCGAATTCGCGCTGGCTGATCCTGCCGCCGCTGCCTAGCCACCCGCACCATGGTGCGAGTGCGCGCCGGCTGATTCTGGCGCGACATTCCAACCGCCGCTGCCTAGCCGCCTGCTCCCTGAACGCTGGCCCCATGGGGGCCAGCCTCGTCGGCGATGGGGGACCAGGGGGCGGCTGACACGCCATCTGGCTGCGTCGACGGGGCCCGCTCCACCAGCCAGGAAGAAACCAGCGGCCACAGGGTGTCACGGTGGCGGCGGCGAAATCCTTCCAGGTGCCCCAGCACACCACTGCCCATTACCCTGGGAGACAGCTGCAGGCGCTTGATCGAAGCCCCGGTGAAGTAGCCTGCCAGCAGGTCGATGCTGTCGCTGCTGGCGTAGGGGTCGTCGTCGAGCCCCACCACCAGCAGAGGTAACGCCACGCGGGCGAATCGCACTTCGGCGTTGAGTTCCGGGTCGTCGAAGAAGTAGCGCGGCAGGCTGGTCCAGCGGCTGCACTGGCGGGCCACGCCCTCCGGCACGTCCTCGCTGATACCGAGCCGTCGGCAGGGCACATAGCCATTGAGGCGGGACAGCAAGGGAAATATCAGCTTGAGCAGCATCCAGGCGCGCAGCCGCAGCCAGGGAGATGAGATGAAGCGCAGACAACTGGCATTGCAGGCGATCAGCACCGCGCCGCTCAAGTGTCGACTGGCGTCGCCCAGGCCGATGGCATGGCCACCGAAGCTGTGACCGATGGCAAGCAGCGGCAAGTCCGGCCAGTGCTGGCGAGCCCACTGGGTCACGCTGTCGGCGTCTAGCTCGGCCCAGTCCTGCATGCGCACCCCCAGTTTCTCGAGATGCTCCGGTCGCGACCGCCCGATGCCGCGATAGTCGTAGCTCAGCACGTGGAAGCCTTGCTCGGCCAGAAACAATGCGAAGCCCTGATAGAGGCGTTGTGACACCGCCGAAGCGGAGTGAATGATCACCACCCCACGCAGCGGCTGTGTGGCCTCGAAGTGGCTGGCGCCGAGCGGATAGGCATCGGAGGCGGAGAGGGTGAAGCGGGTCACGTTGGCCATGATGCTGCCCTTGCACAGAGTGTCTAAGAACTCTTAATACGATGCAGGAACGGCGTCGAGGCTTTACCCAATCAGGAGCGCGAGGGGGTGAAAAGTCGAAGAATATGCCGGAAACGCACTGTCAAAATCGTCGTTCTAAACGAGTAGCCCCCGCGAAGCGGGGGCTGTGTGGTTGTGCTGGAGGCTACCCTGAGGGTCAGTAGCCCAGCAGCATCGAGGGCAGGCCTGTGACCAGGGCGGGGAAGTAGGACATCAGCACGCAGGCAATCAATATCAGCGCGCAGAACGGGATCACCGCCTTGTACAGGTCGAGGGTCTCGACCTCCGGTGGCGCCACGCCCTTCAGGTAGAACAGCGCATAGCCGAAGGGCGGGGTCAGGAAGGAGGTCTGCAATACCACCGCCACCATCACCACGAACCACAGCATGTCGACGCCCATGGTCTCGATGATCGGCAGCATGATCGGGAAGCTCAGCAGCACGATGCCGGTCCAGTCGAGGAACATGCCCAGCACGAATACCAGCAGGAACATCAGGATCAGTGCGCCGGTGGTGCCACCGGGCATCGCCAGCACCAGTTCGCTGATCACGTCCATGCCGCCGCCGATGGAGAACACACCGGTGAAGGCGGTCGCCCCCACCAGCACGAACATCACCATGGTGGTGGTCTTGCCGGCCTCGATGAAGGTGTTGTAGCAGGTCGACAGCTTGCGATCACCGAAGATCAGGAACAGCAGGAAGGCCAGGGTCACGCCGATGGCCGAGGCCTCGGTGGCGGTGGCGATACCGGTGAACAGGGCGCCCAGCACCCCGAGGATCAGGCTCATCGGCGGCAGTACGTACTTGCACAAGCGGATCACCAGCTCCCCGGTGCTGGTCTCGGCACGCTCCTCGGCGCCTACAGGAGGGCCGAAGTCGGGCTTGATCAGGCAGATCACCAGCACGTAGAGCGCGTACATCGAGCCCAGCAGCAGACCCGGCACCAGGGCACCGGCGAACAGCGCGCCCACCGACACCGGCGAGTAGCTGGCCATCAGGATCAGCATGATGCTTGGCGGAATCAGGATGCCGAGACAGCCGCTGGCCATGATGACGCCGGCGGACAGGCCCTTGTTGTAGCCGTACTTGAGCATCGGTGCCAGGGCGATCAGGCCCATCACCGCGATGGAGGCGCCGACGATGCCGGTGGTGGCCGCCAGCAGCACCGAGACGATGACCACGGTCAGCGCCAGGCCGCCGCGCACGCGGCCGAGCAACAGGCGCATGCTCTCGAACATCTTCTCGGTGACGCCCGAGTCGTTGAGAAAGCGCGCCATCAGAATAAACAGCGGGATCGCCACCAGGACATAATTGTCCATGGCGCGCCCATAGATGTTGTTGATGATGATGCCGAGCACCTGGGGACCGGGGCCGAACCAGGCGCCGAGTACCGCGACACCGCCCAGCACGAAGGCCAGCGGGTGGCCCATGAACAGCCCCAGCATCAGGCCTGCAAACATGAAGATGGTCAGAAGTTCAGCGCTCATTTGGCTTCCTCCACGCCCTGGCCTGTCAGCTCATTGATGGCGCGAATGACGATGGCGATGGCCTGCAAGAGGATCAGCACGCTGGCGATGACCAGCACGGCCTTCACCGGATAGACCGGGATCGAGACGATGCCGTAGGTGGACTCGGCGCGGCTCCAGGAGCGCTCGAAGAAGCGCCAGCTATAGGTAATGAACATGATGATGAAGGGGGTGAAGAACAGCAGGTAGCCGAGCAGGTCGATCAGTGCGCGACCGCGCCGGGACAGCAGCTGCTTGACGATGTCCACCTCCACATGGGCGTGATGGCGCAGCCCGTAGGCGGCCATCAGCATGAAATGGGTACCGAACAGCATGGTGGTGACGTCGAAGGCCCAGTCGCTGGGGCGTCCGATAAAGAAGCGCATCGCGATGTCGTAGACCACCACGAGGGTGATGATCGCGATCAGCGGAGCGATCAAACGGCCGAACCACTCGTTCAAGCAGTCGATGGCCTTGGCAATGGCGTTCATGGTGGGGTTCTCGTCGAAGTCCAACGATGACCGGCGGCCTCGCGCAGAGAGCCGCCGGCCGGTAGTGACAGAAACGTGCCTGGTTGTTACTCGAGGCAGGCTTCGATCTCGTCAAGCGACGGCAGGTTGTCGGTGACGCGGCTCATGTTGTAGGGCACCGAGACGTCACGCCACTGAGCGTAGTCCTGCATGTAGCTGATCATCGACTGGTAGACCTTGCCGAGCATCGGGTCCTCGCAGGAACCCTGCACGATCACCTGGTTGGTGACCTCCTGGATCTGGGCCAGGTCTTCCTCGGACAGCTGGTTGATGGTGGTGCCGTCCTCGAGGAACTTGGCGGTACCCTCGGTGGACTGCTTCTCGGACCAGGCCAGCGACCAGGCCATGGTAGCCTCGGAGGCGATCTTCAGCTTCTCCTGGGTCTCCTCGGACAGAGCGTCCCAGGCGTCCTTGTTGATCATCACGCCGAACACGCTGGCAGACTGGTGCCAGCCCGGCGTCATCCAGTAGTCGGCAACCTCGGAGAAGCCGGCCTTGTAGTCGACACCGGGGGTCGAGAACTCGGCGCCGTCGACCACACCACGCTCGATGGCCTGGTAGATCTCGCCGCCGGCCAGGGTGACCTGGGAACCACCAAGCTGCTCGAGCACCCGGCCCTGGTCACGCCCGGACAGACGCAGACGCTTGCCTTCGATGTCGGCGAGAGACGCGATCGGAGTGCCGCCGCGGAAGCCGGACTCGTTGTTGGTGATACCGTAGGGCAGGTAGACCAGGTTGTACTGGCCGTAGATCTCCTGGTAGAGCTCGAAGCCGCCCCACTGGGTGATCCAGTTCAGGTAGTCCATGCCGTTGAACAGGCTGGGGGTGGCTGCCAGCGGCGAGAACGCCGGGCTGCGGCCGGCCCAGTAGCCCGGCCAGTCGCCGGCGGCCTGGATGCTGCCGGTCTCGGTGGCGTCGAAGACCTCGGTGCCGGGCATCAGGGTGCCGCCGGCGTAGAACTCGATCTGGATCTCGTCCCCGGCCAGCTGGTTGACCAGCTCGGCCCAGTGCTTGTCGATCTGGATCAGGTCGAGGTTTTCCGGCCAGGTGGTGGTCATGGTCCACTTTTCCTGGGCCATGGCGCCACTCGACAGGGCGGCCAGGGCGATGCCGGCAGCCATGCTGGTCAGGGTAAACTTGGTCATTTGCTTCATGCAGGTGCTCCCCGTGGGTTGTTGTGTTCTGTGCAAAGGAGGCGATCGCTGCCTCACCGAAATTGCGTCTGGCACCCTGGGCCATTGTCTTGGGTTCGGTGCCTGGGGGTAGTGGCGTTCCAGCGTGGGGTTGGCCCACGATGGCGCCTCGGCTTCATCAAGCTAGCACGGTCTTCAAGAGATGATCGATGCGACCCATGTCGATGAAACGGCACACTTTTTTGGCGACTGCACAGTCGATAGCGTGAGAAAAAGTTTCGACAATTCAGCAAAATGAATAAGTTAGAGCGACATCTATGCTGCGCTGCCGTAGTCGGCTCGATCGTTTAATCGGCGCAGCCTTTAGACCAAAGTTGATTTATCAGGGAGCCTTAATGTCCCACTTTTTGACCCGACAGGACCTCGCGCGGCTCGCTGCCTTTCGACAGCAACTGCGAGGGCGGCGCTTTCGCGGCTTGCTGTGGGTGAGCGAGGCTCCTGACCGGGCGCGGGGCGTTGCCCACGAGTGCCTGGCCCAAGGCGGATGGTCGGCGCCGCTGTGGGTCGGGGAAACGTCGATCGACAAGTCTGCTGACAGTGCCGGCACCGGGGCCCATGACAGTGCCGGCACCGGGGCCCATGACAGAGCCGCCACCGGGGCCCATGACAGAGCCGCCACCCCCCCGCCGTCGCTTGAGCGCCTTCCCGCCGCCAAGGCGCGTACCCGGCTCGGCGGCGAGCACGACCTGGTGGTGTTCGACGCCGCCTCGCCAGGCACTGGCCTCGATCCTGACGCCCTGGGGGCGGTGGCCGGCACCCTGGTGGCGGGAGGCCTGCTGGTGCTGTTGACCGCCGACGACGGTGGCCGCCGACCCGACGACGACTACCGCCGCCTGGCGGCCCACCCTTGGCGGTCGGAACAGCTCACAAGTCGCTACCTCGATCGCTGCCATCGGCTGCTGGCGGGTTTTCCCGGCATGCTGCGCTGGCGGCAGGGGGAGGGCCTGACGGCAACGCCCGATGATGGCCAGGAAAGCCCTTTTGCCGATGGCTCATGTTCAGACAACCCTTGTCCAGACAGCCCGTGTCTAGACAGCCCCGACCCGGATTGCCTGAGCCCCGACCAGGCCGAGGTGGTACGTCGGCTGACGCGGCTCAGGCGTCGCCGCCCGTTGGTGATCACCGCCGACCGTGGTCGCGGCAAGTCGGCGGCGCTGGGCATCGCCTGCGCCCGCTTGCTGGTCAAGGCCGAGCAGCAGCGCCAGGCGCCACTGGATATCCTGGTGACCGCGCCACGGGCGTCCTCGGTGGCGCCGGTATTCGAGCGCCTGGCGGCGCTGCTGCCCGAGGGACAGGGCGACGAAAGGGACTTCGAGGCGCCCGGGGGACGGGTGCGTTTTATCGCCCCTGACGCTCTGACGGACGCCGTCGCCCGGGGGGAAGCCGGCGGCCCCGGCTCGCTGCTGCTGGTGGACGAGGCGGCGGCGATTCCGGCGGCGCTGCTGGGCGAGTGGCTGGCGGCATTTCCGCGGCTTGCCTTCGCCACCACGGTGCACGGCTACGAGGGCTCGGGGCGAGGCTTTGCGTTGCGCTTTCGTCGTCATCTGGAGGCGCAGACGCCCCAGTGGCAGGCCATCGAGCTCAGGACGCCGATACGCTGGGCCGATGGAGACCCCCTTGAGCGGGCCATCGACGCGCTGCTGTGTCTGGATGCAGAACTTCCCACAGTGCCGAAGGGGGCGAGGGTGAGTGCGCCTTGTCCTGGTCAAAAGTTGGCCGAGCTGCCCTGTACCACGCTCGATCGCGATGTCCTGGCCCGGGACGAAGCCTCCCTGAGAGCCATCTTCGGCCTACTGGTCCAGGCTCACTACCGCACCACCCCGGCGGACCTGCGGGCGCTGCTTGACGCGCCGGCGACCCGCATCTCGATCCTCGGGACATCACGTGCGCCGCTGGCGGTGTGCGTGTGCGTCGACGAGGGGGGCTTCGATGCCGATCTGGCCGAGCGGGTGCTGCTGGGACAGCGACGCCCACGTGGTCACCTGATGGCCCAGTCGCTGGCGGCCCACGCCGGTGAAGCCGCGGCGCTGAAGGTACCCAGCGCTCGGATCACACGGATCGCCGTACACCCCGACTGGCGCCGCCTGGGGTGCGGGGCGCGGCTTATCCAGGAGGCGGCACGCCAGGCCGAACAGGCCGGCAAGGCGATGCTGGGGGCGAGCTTCGGTGCCGATCCGGAACTGCTGGCGTTCTGGCAGGCCCAGGGATTTCGCCCGGTGCGCCTGGGGCTGACCCGAGAGGCCGCCACCGGCGAGCATGCGGCGATGGTGGCGCTGGCCCTGGGGGAGCACAACCGGGACCTGATCGAGCGGCTGTCGCGGCGCTTTGAGCGGCAGTTGCCGGGGCTGCTGGCGTTCGAACTGACACGCCTGTCGCCACCTTTGGTGCTGGCGTTGCTGGCAAGCGTCGGCGATCGCTGTGCATTCGACGCCGATGACCGCTTTTCTCTCGACGCCGATGACCGCTTTTCGCTCGACGCCGAAGATCGCTTTTCGCTCGACGCCGATGACCGTCGTGAGCTCCAGGACCTGGCCAGGGGCCAGCGCGAGCCGGCGCTGGCGCGTCCGGCCATCCAGGCCCTGGTTCGCCGGCTGGCGTCGCTGTCACTGTCGTCGTCGATGTCGTCGCCCAGGTCCAAGGCGAGGTCCAAGGCTGACGATGACCACGACAGTCTGGCCTGGCTCGCAGCGTGGGCGTTTCAGGGACGTTCGGAAAGTTCCCTGGCGCACGGGCTATCGCTGCGCGGCAAGGCACAGGTCAAGCAATGGTTGCGGGACGCCGTGGGCCGAGCCCTGGCACTGCTGGAGACCCTTTCCAAGGCCCCGGGGCGAGGGTAGAGTGCCAACATTCGCAAAGGCAGACATAGACATCATGAACGAACATCTCGATAGCCTCGCTCCGACCGCCGTCTGGCGTCACTTCCGTACCCTGTGCAACACGCCGCGCCCCTCGGGCCACGAGGCGGCTCTGGTCGAGATCCTTGAAGCCTGGGCAGACGAGCGCGGCATCGCCCACGACCGTGACGCCTACGGCAACCTGCGCCTGTCCAAGCCGGCGAGCCGCGGGCGCGAAGGGGCACCGGGTGTGATCCTCCAGGGCCATCTGGACATGGTGGCCCAGGCCAACGCCGACAAGCCCCACGACTTCACCCGGGATCCCATCGTCACGCGGGTCGAGGACGGCTGGCTCAAGGCCGACCAGACCACCCTGGGCGCCGACAATGGCCTGGGGGTGGCGGCGGCGCTGGCGATCCTCGGCGATGATGAACTCGTCCATGGTCCGCTGGAGGCGATCTTCACCCTGGAGGAAGAAACCTCCATGGGCGGTGCGCTGAATCTGGCCGAAGGCTGGCTGGAGGGCAGCCTGTTGCTCAACCTGGATTCCGAGGACCGTGGCCAGGTCTACATCGGTTGTGCCGGTGGCGCCGACGTGGTGGTCGAGGCCCAGTTGCCGGTGGAGTCGGTGGGCGAGGACGAAGAAGCCCTGACGCTGAGCCTCAAGGGACTGCGTGGTGGCCACTCCGGAATCGATATCGACAAGGGGCTGGGCAACGCCAATCGCCTGCTGGTGCGGGTGCTGCGCGCCCTCGACAGCTGCGAGGTGCGCCTGGTCGACTACCGTGGCGGCACCCTGAGAAACGCCATCCCCCGCGAGGCCGAGGCGGTGGTGATGGTGCCTCGGGACGAGATCGACGCGCTGCGCTCGCGCATTGAGCGCCTCGAGGCCGACATGCGCCGAGAGCTGTCCGGCGTCGACGAGGGCCTGCGGCTCACCCTGGAGCCCTGCGCCACGCCGCGCGAGGAAGCGCTGACCCGCCACGCCAGCCGCCTGCTGGTGGCGGCACTGCACGCCGCGCCCTGCGGTGTCGAGCGCATGAGCGTCGAGGTACCAGGCGTGGTCGAGACCTCCAACAACCTGGGCGTGGTCAGCCTCGAGAACGGCCGCTTTCACCTGTGCGCCCTGGTGCGTTCACTGCGCGACAGCGCCACCATGGATCTGGCCGAGCGCTTCACCGCGCTGTTCGAGCTGATCGGTGCCCGTACCCGGGTCGAGAACGGCTACCCCGGCTGGACGCCTCAGCCCGACAGCGACCTGCTCAAGCGCTTCTGTGAGCTGCATCGTCAGCGCCTGGCGGTGGACCCGGAGATCAAGGTCATCCACGCCGGGCTCGAGTGCGGGATTCTCGGCGGCAAGTACCCCGAGCTTCAGATGATTTCCTTCGGCCCCCTGATTCGCGGCGCCCACTCGCCGGACGAGCGCGTCGAGATCGCCTCAGTGGAGGAATTCTACGGCCTGCTCAAGGCGCTGATCGGCGACCTGGCCGAGGGCACCCGCTGATATGAGGCTGAGATGAGTCCGGCCCTCGAGTCACTGTTCGCCCAGCCCCTGGCGCCGGCTCTTGCCGGCGTCTCGCTGCTGGCGATGACGTTGCTGGCGCTGGCCTGGCGAGGGCATCGACAGGGGCAGCGGCGTGAACAGGCCCTGGCAGCAGAGCTCGAGACGACCAAGGTTCAGCTCGAGCAGCGGCGCGAGGCCGCACGCCAGCTCGAGCAGGAGCTGGCCATCAGCGATGCCCAGCTCGACGCCAGCCGAGAGCAGCTCGAGACCCAGCGGGGCGAGCTCGGCGCCACCCGTCAGCAGCTCGCCGATGTGCGTGAGCACAACGCCCGCCTGGAGACCGAGCGCGAGCAGATGGCGGCGCGTCATCGCGAGCAGATGGCGCTGGTGGAATCCTCCCGGGAGCAGCTCAAGCAGGAATTTCATCGGCTCGCGGGCCAGGTCTTCGACGAGCGCCAGCAGGCCTACCAGACCCAGAGCCGCGAGGGACTCGAGTCGCTGCTCAAGCCGTTTCGCGAGCAGGTGGACCAGTTCCGCCAGCGGGTCGAGGACCTGACCGGACAGCACAGCCGCGAGGCGGTATCGCTCAAGGCCCAGATCGAGCAGCTGGCGGGTCTCAACGCCCGCCTCGGCGAGGAGGCGGCGGGGCTTGCCCGGGCGCTCAAGGGCGACCAGAAGGCCCAGGGCGGCTGGGGCGAGTTGATGCTGGAGACCGTGCTGGAACGCAGCGGCCTGCGGCGCGACATCGAGTACCGTCGCGAGGTGTCGATGAACGGCGAGCAGGGACGCCAGCGTCCCGACGCCATCATCTACCTGCCCGAGGATCGCCACCTGATCGTCGACGCCAAGGTCTCCCTGACCGCCTGGACCCGGGTGGTCAACGCCGACGACGAGACCGAGCGCGAAAGCGCCATGAGCGCCCACCTGACCTCGCTGCGCAGCCATATCCGCGGACTCGCCGCCAAGGACTACCCGGCCCTGCCGGGGCTGCATTCGCCGGACTTCGTGTTCCTGTTCGTACCGGTGGAACCGGCCTTCGCCGCGGCCTTCGAGCGTGATCCTTCGCTGTTCCAGGAAGCCTTCGACCGCCAGGTGGTGGTGGTCACCCCGACCACCCTGCTGGCCAGTCTGCGGACCGTGGCGGGGCTCTGGAGCATGGAGCGCCAGAACGAGAACGCCCGGGTCATCGTGTCACGGGCAGAGCGCCTGCTGGCCAAGTTCTCGGGGTTCGTCGACAGCCTCGACGACGTCGGCAAGCACCTGGAGCGCGCCAGCGCCAGTCATCACCAGGCGATGAACCGGCTGTCCCAGGGCCAGGGCAGCCTGGTCGCTCAGGCGCTCGAGCTCGAACGCCTCGGCGCGCGGATGAAAAAGCCGCTGCCGGAGGAGCTCAAAAGGGCGGCTCAGTCGCCGGCGACGCTGGGCAACGATGGTCAGGCCGTCGACGACGCCTGAAGTGACCCTCGTAAACGACGACGCCCCGCTCAAGCCGAGCGGGGCGTCTTCCTTTGCACTGCGTGGGTCGCCAGGGGGTCAGCCTAGGTAGGCGCCCAGCATCCACACGGTCTTTTCCTGCTCGCGGATGTAGTCTCCGACCTGGGAGGCGGTGCCTTCATCGTCGGCGTCAGAGGCCACGGACAGGATCTCGCGCTGCAGTTCGATCAGCCGCTGGTAGCCTTCCAGCACGCCGCGCACGCAGGCTTCGCCGTCATGCACGTCCTTGGCCTCGGTGATGCGCGACAGCGAGATATAGTCGCTATAGGCGTGAACCGGCTTGTGTCCGAGGGTCAGGATGCGCTCGGCGACCTCGTCCACCTTGGCCAGCAGGTCGGTGTAGAACTCCTCGAATTTTTCGTGGAGTTCGAAGAAGTTCGAGCCCTTCACGTTCCAGTGATAGCCACGAACGTTCATGTAGAAGATCTGGTAGTTGGCCAGGAGCTCGTTGAGCTTTTCGGCCAGATCGCTGGCGCTGCCTGAATGCAGGCCGATGGCGTTAGTGTCGCTCATGCAATACCTCCTTGATCGCTGTGTTCCAGTCTATCCCTAAGGGAGGGCGTTGGAGAGTGAATCTCTTCCATCGCCACGATAGCGTCCATTGATGACGCCTGCCTATGACGTAGGGATGACATAGGGACGACGAAGGCCGCTTTCAAGGGCAGCCTTGTCACCTCGGTAGGCCGGGCCTCCCTTCAACGGCCGATGGCCTGGAGCGTGCGAATCAGGTTCTCGCTTCGATCGGCGAGCAGCTCGGCGCAGCGTTCCAGCGCCTCGTCCAGTGCCATCGGGCCGTCGGCCAGGGCGAAGGCGGCGCTGACGCCCTCGTCCAGCGCCGCCTGCCAGCCTGGTGCCATACGACCGACCAGCACGATCACCGGCACCCCCTTGGCGCGGGCCGCCCGCGAAATGCCGATCGGGGTCTTGCCCGACAGGCTCTGGCCATCGAGCTGACCCTCGCCGGTAATCACCAGATCCGCTCGTGCCAGGCGTTCGTCCATGCCGGCCTGTTCCATGATCATCTCGATACCTGGGCGAAGCTCGCCGCCAAGGAAGGCAGCGACGGCAAAGCCCATGCCTCCGGCCGCGCCCGTGCCGGGGGCGTCGCGCAGGTCCTCGCCGAGGCACTCGGCGGCCTTGTCGGCCCAGTGCGCCAGGGCGGCGTCCAGGCGCGCTACATCGGCTTCGCTGGCACCCTTCTGGGGACCGAATACCGCGCTGGCGCCGCGCTCGCCCAGCAGCGGATTGTCCACGTCCACCGCCGCCTCCACCCTGACGTCGGCCAGGCGCGAATCGAGCCCCGACAGATCCACCCGTGCCAGTCCCTCGAGTCCCGCCCCGGTGGGGGGAATCGGCTGGTCGTCGGCGTCGAGCAGACGGGCGCCCAGGGCCACCAGCATGCCGGCGCCCCCGTCGTTGGTGGCGCTGCCGCCCAGGGTGATCAACAGGCGTTCGGCGCCAGCGTCCAGGGCGGCCAGGATCAGCTCGCCGACGCCGTGGGTGGTGCTGTCCAGCGCGGTGCGCTCTGACGAGCTCAGCGCCTGCAGGCCGCTGGCCTCGGCCAGCTCGATATAGCCGGTGCGGGACTCTGGGTGCCAACCCCAGGCGGCCTCGGCGGGGCGCCCCAGGGCGTCCTGTACCCTGACGCTGCGTTTTTCGGCCCCGGTGGCGCCGAGCAGGGCGTCGAGGCTGCCCTCGCCACCATCGGCCATGGGGCACTCGTCGATGGTGATGTCCGGGTCGGCGCGGCGGGCCCCCTCGGCAATGGCGCGGGCGGCGTCGCTGGCGGCCAGGGCATCCTTGTAACTGTCGGGGCAGATCAACAGGTTCATGGTCGGTCCTCTGGTGAAAAGGTGGGCGCACGCCTGAGGGGCGACAGGCGGATCGCCGCTGGGCCCGAGGTTCGGCTGGGCGAGCGTTTGCCCGTGGCTCGGGACAGCGTAGACTCTTGACAGTATTTCACGCCCCTGGCTGGGAGGTCTTGATGCAAATGTACAAAAATTTGCCCGATAGAGGCCGCAACATTTGGGCGAAATGCTCATCAGTGGCGGTGCTGGGCCTGTTGCCCTGGCTAAGCGCCTGTCAGAGCACGCCTCAGCAGATGCCGGTGGCGGAACCCGCTCCCTCGTCCGGGTGTCAATGGCCGGTGGTAGCCGGCTCGGTATCCCTGGCCGATGTGGTCACGGTGCTGGAAGGCCGCGACTTCCTGGTGCGTGATACCGATACCGCACTCGGGGTGGTCAGCGCCGAGAAGACCGAGCGCACCACCTACCATAACGCCGACGCCGTGCGCCCACGCCTGGGCGGCTTCGTGCTGGGTGGCAGCGGTGGCCACGTCGGCGCCGGCGTAGGGGTCGGCTTTGGCTCCTGGGGCTGGGGTACCAACGACGATGCGACCCGGGTCGAGCGGGTCTCGGTGGCGCTGGATGGCCAGGACGTCCGTCTGACGCGGGATATTCGCCTGTTTGACTGGACCGGCCAGCTACGTGAGTCGCGCACCGCCAGTGACGCCGACTTCTGTGCATCGGTGCGTCAGCAACTGGCGTCGGTGGCATCCAGCAGCGGGGGTGTGCAATGACGCGAAGGTGGACATCAGTGGAGGGAAAGGCCCCCGGAAAGAGACTGCTGGCGCTGGCGGTGGTACTGATGGCCGTCTGGCTGTCGGGGTGCGCCAGCTCATCGTCGGTAGCCGAGCCGCCGCGCCAGATGCTGGTCGCGGTAGCGCCCGGGCCGGCCCTGAACGAAACCCTGGCGATGCTGATGGAGCAGGGCTATGTCATCACCCAGGCCGACGGCGAACTGGGGCGTATCGACGCCTCCCTGGCACGTCCGCCGGGCTATCGCATCGAGGCGCGGGTCGAGCCTGCCGGCGCCTCCGGTGCCAGCGTCTCGCTGCAAGGTTACCGTGGCGGGCGGCGCCTGCCGCCTGCAGTGGTGGAACCCCTGTTTGTCGAACTACAAGGAAGACTCGCCCGTTGATCTATCTCTCGCGTGCTGTGGCCGGATTTCAGGCCGCTTTGGACTTGCATCGCCGCGCCGTGGCGGCATTTCTTCTGTCTCTCGCGCTGGGCGCCGGCCTGTGGCTGGCGCCCGCCACACTGGCGATGGCGCATCCCCATAGCTGGGTGGATCTGTCGGTGACGCTCGAGACCGACGACCAGGGCAGGGTCACCGCCCTGCGCCAGGTGTGGCGCCTGGATCCCTTCTACAGCCTGGTGCTGCTCGAGGAGGCTCGCGCCGCCGAGGATGGCCAGGACGCCGCGCTGGATCGCCTGGGGGGCGACATGCTGGTCAATCTTGCGCCTCGGGACTTCTTTACCGAGGCCGAGGTCGACGGCAAGGCGCTGGCCTTCGCAGCGGTCAGCGAAGCCACGGTGATGGCCCGTGACGAGCGCGTGGTGCTGCACTTTCGGCTGCCGCTGGCCGAGCCTCAGGACCTTGCCGGCAGTACCCTGGAATATCGCGTCTTCGATCCCTCCTACTACGTCGAGGTGGTGCACGAAGCCGACGACGAGGGGCCTCTGGCCCAGGCGTTGAGCGTGCCGGATGCCTGTCAGGCGTCGATCATCGTCGCCGACCCCGATCCCGAGAAGGTCATGGCGGCGGCCCAGCTCGATGTCGACGATAGCGCCCCCCAGGGGCTCGGTCGCTTCTTTGCCGAGACGGGGCGGGTGTCATGCTGAGCAGGCAACGACCCTGGCTGCAGCTGGCTCTGGCGCTGGGCGTGGTGGCGGTGCTCATCCTGGCGCTCGAGGCCAGCGGAGCGCTGGACGCCCTCGGACACTGGGTCATCGCCATGCAGGCCGACCTGCACCGCCGCTTGACCCAGGCGGTAACGCTGCTCGACCGGACGCCTTCCTCCGACGCCTGGCTGACCTTGATCGGCCTGAGCCTGTTCTACGGTGTCTTCCATGCCGCCGGGCCAGGCCACGGCAAGGCCGTGATCAGTGCCTACCTGGTCTCCCAGGGCGGAGCCTGGCGGCGGGCCCTGGCGCTGTCGGTGGCGGCCGCCCTGCTGCAGGGTGCGGTGGCCATCGTGCTGATCCTGGCGCTGGTGCAGGGGCTTGGCTGGCTGACCCGGGAGGCCCTGGGCAGCGTGGTCTGGGTTGAGCGACTGAGCTTTGCGCTGGTCGCGCTGCTGGGCCTGTGGCTGAGTGCACGGGCGCTTGGACGACTGCTCAAGATCGCGCGATCTTCCTCGGCGGACCCGGCGCCTTCTCATGATGGCCACCATGGCCCTCATGAACCGCGCCGCCACCACCAATACCACGGTCACCACGAACACCACGATTGCTGCTCCGGCCATCATCATGTCTCGCCCCACGGGCCGCGTCGGGAGGCCTGGCTTGCGGTGCTGGCGATCGGCGCAAGACCCTGCTCAGGGGCGGTGCTGCTGATGGGGGTGACCAGCCTGCTCGGCCAGCCCTGGATGGGGGGGGCTGCGGTACTGGCCATGTCGCTGGGTACTGCCTTGACGGTATCGACGCTGGGGCTTGCCAGCGTGTTGGCGCGGGACTGGGTCGCCGCTCGTGCCGCACGGACCTCTGCCGCTCGTGGTCGAGTGATGGCGCGGCTGGGCGCGCTGGTGGCGCTGACCGGGGGGCTGTTGATCGCGGGGCTCGGGATCCTGCTGATGTCTCAGGTCGGCGCCAGCGACCCCAGCCTGCCACTGATGTCCCCCGGAGGGCGACCAGGGGGACTGGGAGCCTGAGCCAGGCCGCTTCGACCTGGCTTTCGCGATGGGACCTGGGCTGTAGTCCGCTATCTGGCGGCCCGGGGCCATGCCTGGGGCACTGCCCCGAGCATGACACCGTCTCGTTCAACCCTTGAAGGAAAGCCCGCCTGCCAGCGCCAGGATACGGTCCTTGGTGGCGGCAAGGCTGTCCTTGTCGTAGGGCGTCGCCTGCCCCTGACCCCACACCGGGCCAGGCCAGGCGGGGTCTCCCTGGTGGCGAACGATGACGTGGATGTGCAGTTGCGCGACCATATTGCCGAGGCTGGCGATATTGAGCTTGTCGCCGCTGGCATAGGCCTTCAACGCCTTGCCGATGCGGGTGGCCTCTCGCCATAGCTGCTGCTGGTCCTGTTCGGACAGATCGTACACCTCGCTCACCTCGGCGCGGCGCGGGATCAGCACCAGCCAGGGATAGCGGGCGTCGTCCATCAGCCGCAGCTGACACAGTGGCAGTTCGGTGATGGGGTAGCTGTCCGCGACGAGGCGCGGATCGACGACGAAGTCGCTCATGCAAGGCCTCCAGGATGGTGTCCAGCGCCTAGGGTACATCAGAGCGGGTGGGCAGGGTGACAACGCAGATGATTCGAACAGAGGACGACAGATGACGCCAGTCGAGGGAGTGGCCCTGCTGCTTGCGGGTATCGTGGCAGGTTTTATCAATGTGCTGGCGGCCGGGGGGTCGATGCTGACCCTGCCGCTGTTGATGTTTCTGGGCCTGCCGCCGCAGGTGGCCAACGGTACCAACCGGGTGTCGATCACCCTGCAGAGCGTGTCGGCGGTGGCCAACTTCTTCCGCGCCGGTGCCCGTCATATCCGTCTCAGCCTGCGCCTGTCGGTGCCCGCGGTACTGGGCTCGATGCTGGGGGTGTGGCTGGCGCTCAGGGTCAGCGACGCCCTGTTCGAAACCATTTTGATGGTGGTGATGGTGGCCGCGGCGATCATCATGCTGTTGCCCCAGCCGAAGCTCGACACCCGCCCGCTGACCGTCGAGCGACTGACCCCTGGGGTCTATCTGGCGATGTTTGTCATCGGGCTCTATGGCGGCTTTCTGCAGGTGGGTGTCGGCATCCTGTTCATGATCGTGCTCTATCGCATGCTCAAGATCGATCTTGGCCAGGTCAACGCCTTCAAGGTACTGATCATCCTGGTCTACACCCTGCCGGCGCTGGCCATCTTCCTGTGGCACGACCAGGTGCGCTGGAGCTACGGCCTGGTGCTGGCTGCCGGCAGCATGACCGGGGCCTGGCTGGCGGTGAAGGTCAACATGAGTTCCCGTGGCGCCATGGTGGTCAAGTGGCTGACGGTGGCGGTGATTGCCGTGATCATTCTCAAGCTGGCGCTGTCGTGAGGGGCTTCGCAGTAGCCGGACGGCGTCTGGCGTTGTGCCGTGTGGCGGATTACCTCGTCCGAGCGTTGGCTGGGAGGCTAGCGATGGGCGGTGATCGTGCTAGATTGTCAGAGGATGATGTATTTCGCTTACCTGCCTGGCTGCAAGGAGATAGGAACCATGAAAAGGATGCTGTCGTTGATTCTGGTATCAGTATTCACCCTGGCGCTGTTGAACGGCTGCAACACCGTTCGTGGGGTGGGCGAGGATATCGAGAAGGGTGGAGAGGCGATCCAGAAAAGCTCCAGCTAGCCAGAAAGGCTCGGTCTAGCCGGAAACGTTCCCGCTAGACCGAGCCAGGAAACGTAGGGGCAGCGAGAAGAACCACGGCGGTGAGCCGCCTCGTCGTCGCTGTTCTCCCCATGGGTGCTCTTTGTCGCCGTGCCTCTGCTGACTCGCGCTATCTGTTTCTCCGTCGGAACTTTCCCGCCATTGCTGTCTCCAACAGGTTCCATGTTCGTCGTCCCGACCGCCAGGTCTGTCAGTTGGCAACGAGTTGACCACGGCCTGTCCGTCAGGCGCAGCGCCGTGATAGGTTTTGAGGCGCGCTGCAGCGATACGAGGCTGGCGGGCGCTTGCACAAGGATTTCTGGCACTGGAGGCCATCGATGAAACCACTTCTTCCCCTGCTGCTGGTCGCGGCTCTGGCCGGCTGCTCGTCGTCGTCCGGCGGATCCGGCGAACCGGCACCGCTGCCGCCGGAGCGCGCTCCCATGGCCGAGGCCTGCGACGCCGAGGCGGTGCAGGGCCTGGTCGGCCAGAGCTACGACGCCAGCTTCGATGAACGGCTCAAGGCCGAGAGCGGGGCCAAGACGGTGCGGGTGCTGCGTCCCGGCGGGGTTGCCACCATGGACCTGCGGCTGGATCGCCTCAACGTGCGCCTGGATGATGCCGATGTCATCCGTGAGCTGGCCTGCGGCTGAGCGTCACGCTGCCCGCCCGGCAATCGACAAGGCCGCCCTTCGGGGCGGCCTTGTTGTGTGGACTTGTTGTGTGGACTTGTTGTGTGAAGACCTATCGAGCTGTCGGGCGATGACACACCTTCAGCGCTCGCCCAGTTCCTGGTTCGTTCGCATTTCTTCCTCTTCGGCCTGCTTGCGTAACTTCTTGCGCAGCGCGGCTTTTTCGTAGCGCAGCTTGCGGATCGGCGTGTCCAGGGTCAGCGGAGGCACCGAGGCCGGGCGGCCGTCGGGGTCCACCGCCACCATGGTCAGGTAGCAGCTGTTGGTGTGGCGAATGACCTTCTGGCGGATGTCCTCCGCCACCACCTTGATGCCGATCTCCATGGAAGAGCGGCCCACATGGTTGACGCTGGCCAGAAAAGTCACCAGCTCGCCCACGTGGATCGGTTGCTTGAAGCGCACCTGGTCCACCGACAGGGTCACCACATAATGGCCCGAGTAGCGACTGGCGCAGGCGTAGGCGACCTCGTCGAGCTTCTTGAGGATGGCGCCACCGTGTACCTTGCCACTGAAATTGGCCATGTCGGGGGTCATCAGTACGGTCATGCTCAATTCGTGCTGACCCGGTAGGCTCTGCTCTGCCATCGAAGTTTCCTCGGAATACGGTGCGCGGGGGGGGGGGCTGTTGGCGTCTGTCTGGCGCTCCACCACAGCATAACGCCTTGCCCCCCGGCAAGGGGACAAGGCGCTCGTTGAAAGTCAGTTGTCGCCTCGGCTGTACAGGCCGCCAGGCGCCCGGCTGACGCTCCGGGAGGCCTCTACAGCCAGGTCAGGCAGACCGAGATGATGATACCGGTGACGAACAACTGGATCAGGCAGAAGCCCATGATGTCCTTGGCCTTTAGCCCGGCGATGCCAAGTACCGGCAGCGCCCAGAAGGGCTGCAGCAGGTTGGTCCAGGCGTCACCCCAGGCCACGGCCATGGCTGCACGGGGAATATCTACGCCAAGCGCCTGGGCGGCAGGAATGACCACCGGGGCCTGAACCGCCCACTGGCCGCCGCCGGAGGGCACGAACATGTTGACGATGCCTGCGCTGAGGAAGGTCCAGAACGGCAGGCTGGTCTCGGTGGCAAAGGAGATCATCGCCTCGGACATGGTCTCGGCCAGTCCCGACTGGATCATGATGGCCATGATGCCGGCGTAGAAGGGGAACTGGATGACGATGCCGGCGCCACCCTTGATGCCCTCGTGCAGGCTGTTGAGCAGGCTCTGGGGGGTGCGGTGGAGGATGATGGCCAGGAACAGGAACATGAAGTTGACCACGTTCAGGTTCAGACCGCCGCCGCCGACGAAGTAGCTGATTAGATAGATCAGACCCGGTACGCCTACCAGCAGCGCCAGAGTCATGCTGTTCTCGAGGCGCTCGGCCGGGCGGGTGATGCGTACCCGACGGTCCTCGTCATCTCCCAGCAGCGCCGGATCGACGTAGACGCTTTCCTTTTCGCCGGGCAGCATCAGCCGGTTGACCAGCGGCACCGCGATGAAAAGAGCTAGCACGATCAACAGGTTGAAGTAGGAGAAGATCGTCTCGCTGGTGCCGATCACGCCGATCTGCTCCACCGAGAAGTGGCCATCGGTGGCGATGGTCAGCGGCACCGAGCCGGCAAGACCACCGTGCCAGACCACGAAGCCGGAGTAGGCGCTGGCCACCAGCAGGCGATAGTCCACCCGAATGACCCGGGCCAGCTCCTTGGCGAACAGGGCGCCGACCACCAGACCGAAGCCCCAGTTGATCCAGCTGGCCGCCAGCGACACCAGGGTCACCAGCAGGATGGCAGCGCCGGCATTGTTGGCAAGGCCTGCCAGGCTCTGCAGCAGTCGCTTGACCGGCGGTGAGCTTGCCAGCATGAAGCCGGTGACCAGCACCAGCAGCATCTGCATGGAGAAGCTCAGCAGGTTCCAGAAGCCGTCACCCCAATAGGTGAGCACGGCCATGGGCGACTGGCGTTCGATGGCGATGGCTGCTGCGGCGGCGATGA
Organism: Halomonas sp. YLB-10; assembly: GCF_003856855.1. Taxonomy (NCBI): domain Bacteria; kingdom Pseudomonadati; phylum Pseudomonadota; class Gammaproteobacteria; order Oceanospirillales; family Halomonadaceae; genus Halomonas; species Halomonas sp. YLB-10. The sequence continues at coordinate 216,870 of NZ_RRCU01000008.1, read as the reverse complement.
TCGTCAGCAACAGGACGAAGATGTAGGGATCTGGCAGATAGCGTTCCACCAGTTTCACGGCGGGTCGTGACAATGCTCTCAGCATGGCGTGTATCGCTTCTTCTGGTTGTGAAAGAGGGCCTTCCCGGGCCACTGGGAGTCAACGGTGCCGCAGCAGGCGCCCGTGAGTCAAAACCACCTGTAAGGCAGATAACGTCTCGGCACATTCACCATCGGTGATCTTCGGCCGTCGCTCCTCAGGCAGTGTCACGCCAGCGCGTGCTGCGATAGCGAAGATAGTAGGTCACAAGTACCGCCGAGCGCACTGCGGTAAAGGTCGTAAAGGCCAGCCACAGGCCGTGGTTGCCGAGCCCCTGGGTCAGCCACCACAGCGGCAGATAGACCGCCAGACCGATGAAGATGGAGTTGCGCATTTCGGCAATCGCGGTGGCGCCGATGAAGACCCCATCGAGCAGGTAGCTCCACACCGCGATCAGCGGCATGGCGACCATCCAGGGCAGAAACTGGGCCGCCGTGGCGCGCACCTCCGGCAGGCCGGTAAGCAGCGCGATCAGGGCGTTGCCACCCAGCGCGAAGGCGAGGCTTGCCAGGGCCGCGGTGGCCAGCGAGCACAACGCCGCCGCGCGCACCGACAGCGCGAAGTCATCGAAACGACGGCGACCGATGGCGTGACCGGTGAGGGCCTCGGCGGCGTTGGCGAAGCCGTCCAGGCCGTAGGAGGTCAGCATGATGAACTGCAGCAGCACCGCGTTGGCGGCCAGCACGGTGTCCCCCTGGGACGCCCCCTGGGCGGTAAAGAAGGCCTGGGCGAACAGCAGGCCAAGGGTGCGCACGAACAGGTTGGCGTTGACCGAGAACAGCTCCCGGTAGGCGCCAATGGTCAACAGTCGCGCCCGCTCGAAATGTCCACCCAGTCGGCCCAGGCGTCGACGGCACAGCCACAGCCCCAGGGCGGCGGTGGTGTAGTCGGCGATTACCGTGGCCCAGGCCACGCCGTCGCTGGTCATGTCGAGGCCCACCACGAACAGCACATCGAGCACGATATTGACGCCGTTGTTGGTCAGCAGCAGCAACAGCGTCACCCGACTGTTCTGCTGGCCGAGGAACCAGCCGAGGATGGCGTAGTTGGCCAGCACCGCTGGCGCCGACAGCAGACGAATGGCGGCATAGCTCTCGGCGAGCCCGGTAGCCTCGGGGCTTCCATCCAGTAGCCATAGCCCCAGCGCGATCAGCGGGTCACCCAGCAGGATCAGCGCAAGTCCGATCCCTCCTGCCAACAGCAACGACTGCCCCAGCAGATGGCGCACCTGATCGTCGCGCTCGCGTCCCAGCGCCTGGGAGGTCAGGCCGGTGGTCCCCATGCGCAGAAAGCCAAACCCCCAGTAGAGGAAGCCGAACAGGGTCGCGCCCAGCGTCACTCCGGCCAGGTAGCGTGAGTCGGGCAGGTGGCCGACCACGGCGGTGTCGACGAGGCCCAGCAGCGGCACCGTGATATTGGACAGGATGATCGGCCAGGCCAGGCCGGCGATGCGCGGCAGGCGTTCGAGGGTGGACGAGAAGGTGCTGGTGGAGGTCGACACGATGAAAGGCCTGTTCGGCTGAAGGCAAGGGCGCTACGGGACGGCGGCGAGGTGGGCAAGTGTCCGGTGATGGGGGAAGGGGGTCAAGGCCATGACCCCAAGGCGACGGCCTCAAGGTAATGCCGTCGCCAGGCATGGCGGTCGCGTCGCGGGAAGTGGTTGCTCAGGGCAGGGCCATGCCTGGAGTTGAAATGTCCGATATATCATTCAAGTGTCATCTCGTGTGATGAAACAATCTGTATCTCCTGTTAATCAATAGATACGTTTGGTTTCATTCTAGAGGATGACAAAAATAGTCAGGATGACTACTAATAAAGAGAGGTCGATATTAATAAAAAAGGATTAATAAGAGGCAGGAGGTATAAGAAGAAAACAGGAATCACTCGCGAAAAGCTGACGATATACAAAGAAAAAAACGATTTTACGCAGGAGTGTCAAAATGAAAGTATTCCAGCGCTTTTCCCGGGGCGAGGCGGCCCCTGTGCGCAAGATTTCCTCCCTGAATCACCCCCGCTACCGTGGGCAGCGCGGAGCCAGCGCGATCGAGTATGCGGTCATTATTGCGCTTATAGCCGTAGCCTTGGTGGCCGCGTTTAGTAGTGGGGGAATACCGGAAGCGCTAAACACTTTTGTCGAAAATATCAGCAATACGATTAACCCGCCGACAACCGAAGATCCCTAATATGCGCTCCGTCTTATTTGCGATTGATTTATATTAGAATGCTAAGGGAGTTGCTTGAATGTCGCCAATGGTGTTGCGCTGGGCAGCCGTCGGGTTGGTAGTACTTGCCTGTGTCATGGCCTTTATCGGCTGGTCGCTAAGTCGCACCGCGATGACGACGAGCGTCGATTCGGTGTCAGGCCCCGAGCCCACCCCCGAACCTCTGGGCCATCCGGTTCTGGTGGCGGCCAGGGACCTGGCAGCGGGGGAGCGCCCTGCCGATCTCGAAGACGCGTTGCGCCTGGCCTACTTCCCCGAGCCGCCTGCAAGCACCTTCTCTGCTCTCGATCAGTTGCCCGACACGCGCCTGGCACGTCCTCTGGCGGAAGGCGACGTGCTGCGTGAAAGCGGCTTTGTCGGTGGCAGCGCTCTGGCCGAGGTGGTGCCTCCGGGCTTTCGCGCGGTGGGGGTCGGCATCGATGCAGTGATCGGGGGCGGAGGTTTCGTCGCCCCGGGGGATCGAGTCGACGTGCTCTATTTTGCCGAGGCTCAGGGGGAAGGTGGCGAGCGACATCGCCTGGCACGACGACTGTTTGCCGACGTGTCGGTGCTGGGGGTCGGTGAGCGACTGGTGGGTGTCGACGGTGACGACGAAAAGGGGGGAGAGCGCACCGCGGTGCTGGCGATGCCCGAGACCGAGACCGCCCGGTTGCTGCTGGCCGAGACCACCGGGCGGCTGCGCCTGGCGGTGGTGGGCAGCGAGGAGGCCGCCGGCTTTGGCGAGGGGATCGATGATCTGCGCATGATGGCAGGCGGCGCCAGCTTCCTGCCGGTATCCCTGGGTCAGAGCCTCAGTGAGCCGGGCCAGACCGTCAGCTTCGAGGAGTTGACCGGTGTCGAGCGACCGGCAGCGAAAAGTGCTCCCGCGCCGCCACAGACCGGCTATCGGGTAGTGCAGCACGTCGGCGCCAGTCGTAGCGTGGTCACCCTGCCGTGACGGCGGTGGAAGAAGCAGGCAGACAACCATAACGAGAGGCCGGTAGTCGCCGAGGGAAAGGCGAGATACCGCGCCCGCGCAGGGAACAGGAAGGACCATGACGCGAGACAATGAGATCGTCCCACGCAGATCGGGGCGCGGGGGTACGTGCGCCGGAACGCCGGTTAGCCGTCTGGCGAACGCGGCCCCTTCGGCACCGAGCCTGATGTTCGGCCTTGGGCGCAGCCTGGTGCTTGGCCTTGTATTCGGTCTGGCACTTATGCTGGCCGGTGTCACGGCAAGCAACGGCCAGGCGCTGGCGCAACAGCCGCCGCTGACCCTGGCGGTCGGCGATCAGGAGTGGCTGGGCCAGCCCGGCCGTATCACCCGCACGGCGGTGGGGCGGGGCGACGTGGTCGAGGCCCAGGTTCTGGACCCGCGTTCGCTGCTGGTCACCGCGGTGGGGCCGGGCAGCACCACCCTCAAGGTGTGGACGGCGGGGGCCAGTCAGCCCCGCGAGACGTTCATTCAGGTACGTCCCGCCGGCGGCGAGGGGCTCGAAGGCGAGTACTCGCTGGCCCCCCATTCTTCCAGCGCCGAGATCCGTGGCGTTACGAGGTCGTTGGAACGCCACGATCAGGCGGTGTCACGCTTCGCTACCCCTCCCATCGATGCCAGCCAGCAGCTAGGCCCTATTCAGGTGCAGACGGATATCCGCGTCGTCGAGGTCAACCGCAGTCGCATGGCTTCGGCCGGCTTCTTCATCGGTCGCAACCAGGCCGGCTCCACCCGCTTCGCGCTGGGGCGCAGCGACGAGACCCTCGACTTCCTTTCTGGCGGTGCGGTGGCACCCAACGCCGGAGACGGGGGCTTCTCGATCATCCAGGTCAACACCAGCGGGGTGCTGTCGGCGATCAGTGCGCTGAGCGCCAACGGCTTCGCCTACACCCTGGCCGAACCCAGCCTGGTCAGCCTGTCGGGCCAGACCGCCAGCTTCCTGGCCGGTGGCGAGTTTCCCTTCCCGATGCAAAGCGGCGATGACGAGATCAGCGTCGACTTCAAGGAGTTCGGTATCCGCCTGCAGCTGACGCCGACGGTGCTCGATGAGCGTCGGATCATGCTCAAGGTGGCGCCCGAGGTGTCCGAACTCGACTTCTCCCGGGGCGTGCAGACCGCAGGAGTGGCGGTGCCGGCACTCAACGTGCGCAGGACCGACACCACCGTGCAGCTCGGCAACGGCGAGAGCTTCATCATCAGTGGCCTGGTCAGTCGCAACATCATCCAGAGCGTGGACAAGATTCCGGGGCTTGGCGATATCCCGGTGATCGGCAGCTTCTTTCGCTCCACCCGACTGGATCGCGACGAGAAGGAGCTGGTGATGATCGTGACCCCCCATCTGGTGCGGCCACTGGCTGCCGGCGTCGATCTGGGGCCGATGCCTGGGGAGGCTTTCGAGGACTATGACCCCAATTTTCTCGAGCTGATGTTCGATCCCCGTGATGCCCAGGAGATCCAGCGTGTCTCCGAGGTCGGCTTCAGTCCCTGAAGGTTGGCGTTCGACGGCTGGTGTTCGGCGATCAGGAGGATGCATGCACTTTCGTCAAAAGCGAGTCCAGGAAACTGAGCCCCAGTCCGCCCCGGTGGTGGGGCCTGGGCTGGTCAGCGAGTTGCACCAGCTGGTCATCGAGCGCCTCGAGGATGATTCACGGGGGCTGCTGGACGATCCGCTGCAGCTACGCCAGCGGGTACGGGAGCTGATCGAGGAGACCCTCAGACTCAGGGGCTACGCCCGCTCCGACGAGTGTCTCGAGCGGCTTGTCGAAGGTGTCTGCCGCGAGCTCAATGGCTTTGGGCCGCTGGAGCCGCTGCTCGCCGATGACGGTATCTCGGACATCCTGATCAACGGCCATTCCCAGGTGTTTATCGAGCGCGGTGGTCGGCTCGAACCCTGCGCGGTCAACTTCCTCGACGACGACCATGTGCTGAGGGTGGTGCGACGCATGCTGGCCCCCCTGGGTAAACGGCTGGACGAGTCGAGCCCCATGGTCGACGCGCGACTGGCCGACGGCTCCCGGGTCAACGCCATCATCGCGCCGCTGTCGCTCAATGGCCCCAGCGTGTCGATTCGCAAGTTTCGCCGCGAGGCGCTGGGTGCCGATGACCTGGTGGCCATGGGCAGTGTGCCGCCCAACCTCATGACCTTTCTGCGCCGGGCGGTGGAAGAGCGCTGCAATGTGCTGATCAGCGGCGGCACCGGTGCCGGCAAGACCACCCTGCTCAACGTCTTGAGTGGGGCGATACCGGCCAGCCAGCGGGTGGTGACCATCGAGGACAGCGCTGAGCTGCAACTCGCCAGCCATCACGTGGTACGCCTCGAGACCCGGGCGCCAAACATCGAAGGCGAGGGCGAAGTCGGCGCCAGCGCCCTGGTCAAGAACGCCCTGCGCATGCGTCCTGACCGGGTGCTGCTGGGGGAGAGCCGGGGCGACGAGGTGCTCGACATGCTGCAGGCCATGAATACCGGCCACCAGGGCTCCATGAGCACGGTGCACGCCAACTCCGCCGGCGACGCCGTGGTGCGCCTGGAAATGATGGTACGGATGTCACGCTTTCAGGGCACCGACGCCCTGGTACGCCAGATCATCACCACCGCCCTCGATCTGATCGTCCATGTGGAGCGGGGTAGCGACGGCAAGCGTCGGGTGGCCGAGGTACTGCGAGTCGGTGGTCTCCAGTGCGGCGAAGTCCAGCTGGAGCCCTTGTACCGAGCCGGCGGTGGCGCGGTGCCATCGCTGCAGCCACCGGGCGACGATGACTCACCGATCGGCTGGCGCCGGCTGCTGAGCTCCCTGCAGGAGCCTTCGCCATGACGGTCTGGGGGATGTTTTCGCTGGTAGCCCTGTGCCTGGGGGGCGCCGCCTGGCTGCTGCTGAAGAGCGCCAGTGCGCTTACAGAACGCGCCGCAGGTGGCACACGCACCGCCCGGCGGCGGCTGATGTCCCAGGATTCGTTGATGGAGTGGCTGGTGGAGAGGCTCACCGCGGCGGGGCTGCCGGCCTCGCCGGCCGTCGTGGCGCTGTCGGGAGGCTGCCTGCTGGTGCTGGCGATGCTGCTGCTGTCGCGGCTGGGGGCGGTGTGGGGCCCCGCCATGGTGCTGGTCATGGTGCTGGCAGCCAACGCCCTGATTCGCTTCAGGGCGGCGAGGCTGCGACGCCGGGCGAGGCGCCAGCTTGGGCCCTTTCTTGGGCATATCACGCGAGGGCTCAGCGCCGGTCAGGGCCTGGAAACCGCCTTCGAACAGGCCATCAAGCGCTCTCGACCGCCGTTGTCGGATGCCCTTTCCCGGGTAAAGCTGCGTCGCCAGCTGGGCCAGGAGCTGGACGAGGGCCTGGCCCGGGAGGGCCAGATACTCAGGCTCGACGAACTGCGGCTGCTGGCCACCGCGATACGCATCAATCAGCGTCACGGCGGCAGCCTTTCCGAGATGCTCGACGCCTTCGCCTCGGCCCTGCATCAACGCGAGCAAAGTGGCCGAGAACTCGCCGCCATGACCGGCGAGACCCGCGTCAGCGCCTGGGTGCTGGGACTGTCGCCGCTGGCGTTGACGCTGTTTATCCACTTCACCCAGCCGGAATTTCTGGCACCGATGCTCGAAAGCGCCGGCGGACGCCAGGCGTTGATGCTGGCGGTGGCGCTGCAGCTCGGCGGCGGCTGGCTGCTGTGGCGAATGCTCAAGTCGGTGTAAACCCGGGCGCGTCGCGACATGACGATAACGAACAGGAGGCGCGGATGTGGAACCTATGGTGGAGCGGGGCGGTGATGGCGTTGGCGCTGGCGGCGTCACTGCTGTTGATCAGCGCCCGCCGGCCGCTGGGCGCCGAGGGCGAGCGACGCCACGACGAATCCCGGCTGCTGCGCGAGGGGCGTGGCCTGTGGCGTAGTCGGTCCCGTCAGCAGGGTATGGCGGCGCGACTGTCGTTGCGCCTGCGCCAGTGTGGGCATGTCGGTGCCAAGGCGCAGCTTGCGGTGTTGCTGGCCTGGGGCGTGCTCGCTGTCGGTGCGGTGATGCTGGGGGGGCTTCTGGCGCTGGCCGGTGGCAGGCCACCGATGGCGGTGGTTGTCATGGGAGCCGCCTGGGGAGGCTTCGCGCTCGGGCTCGGCTGGCTCGCCATGGAGCGCAAGCGGCGGCGACGTATTCGGCGACTCGACGAGGATATCGAGCTGGTGCTGCAGGTGACGCGGATGCTGTGGGACACCGGCATGACCCTGGAGAGCCTGCTCAACCGGCTGATCCAGCAGCTTGGTGCGACCACCCCGGACATGGTGCTGGAGCTTCGTGTCGTGGCCAATCGTATCGACAGCGGCCAGGACCGGGAACGGGTGCTGGAAGAGGCGGCCGCGGTGCAGGCCAGCGAAGGGGTCGAGCAGTTCTTTCTGCTGTTCGCCCAGATCGCCCGTACCGGCGGGCGAGCCAGGGACAGTCTGGCGACCCTGGTCGATCGCCTCGGGGCGCAGCGGCGTACCCGGCTGCAACAGAAGGTCAGCCAGCTCTCCGGCACCATGTCGCTGGTCATGATGCTGTGCCTGTTTCCCGCCCTGCTGATCGTCATGGCAGGGCCTGCGCTGGTCAACCTGGGCGGCCTGATGGGGTCGCTCGGTGGACCATGACAACGGATCGCTGGAGGCGCCCATGCGCATGACAAAAACGCTGAACAAGCGCTCGCCATCACCGAAGATGCGTCCCCTGTGGCTGGTCACCGGTGTGGTGCTGATGACCGGATGCTCGAGTACACCGGATGGCCCGACGTCGATGGCGGCGCTGGGCGCGCTGTCACCGGACATCTCGCGGGCCGCCCCGGAGCAGAGCGTCGGCCCCTGTGGCCGACGCTACGACGCCGAGATCGGCGTCGAGCTGTCGCTGATCCAGCGCATGCTGGACGACGACAAGCCGCGCTCGGCCGCGGCCCATCTAGAGGCCGGCGACTATGGTCTACCGCTGGCCTGGCGGCTTGAGGGCGAGGCGCTACGCGCCGTCGGCGACACTGTCGCCAGCGACCGGGCCTACGAGGCCCTGCTGGGCACCTGCCTGGCCGCAGACGGCTATCGCGGGATGGCCCGCAATGCATTCAGTGAGGGACGGCGTGAGCAGGCGCTGGCGCTGATGCGCGAAGCCCGCCAGACACGGCCGATCGATCCACGCATTCGCAACGACCTGGGCTACCTGCTGATGCTGGCGGGGGACAATCGGGCCGCTGCCGAGGAGTTCCGCACCGCGCTCGAGCTGGACCCGGGGCACGAGCAGGCCGCCGCCAATCTGGTGCTGGCGCTGAGCCGCAGCGGACAGCGGCAGCGTGCCGCCGACGCCGCCCGGCACTTCGGCGTGGATGCAAGGCTGGTGGGCGTGCGCGATAGCGCTTCAGCCACGGTGCTCTCTGCATCGGCTCCGGCATCGCAGTCGCTACCACGTGCGCGGGCGCCGTCCGGGAGTGAAGAGTCATGAAGCCTCGTCGATCCATCCATCCGTGCAAGGAGCGCCTGTCCATGTTGTCGAACCTGTTGTCGAAAAAGACCTTGCTCGAGCCGCGAACGCTGGTCACCGTCGCCCTTATCTGCCTGCTGGTCAGCCTGGCGCTGGTGTTCTGGCCCGACAGCGCCAGCGCGCAGCAGACAGGAACCGCGCAGACAGGAACCGCGCAGACCAGCTCCCAGGCCGTTGCCTCGTCGCAGGTCGTGCGCCTGCCGGCCACCCGGGATCCCTTCGGCGAGCGTACCCGCACGCTACTGGCCGTCCAGCGCGACGGGCGCCTGGCGTCACCCTCGCCCCAGGCGCTTTCGGGCAAGGTGCAAGGTCAGATCTACCAGCGCTATGTGGACAGCTTCGGCCACCCGATTCCTGAGCGCTATATCGAGACGGGCTTTGGCGAGGACTAGACGTGCCATGGCGCCATCGCCGCGGGTTGAGCCCTGGCCGAATCACGTAACCGGAAAGGCCAGAACCGGCTGGCCGGTGGGCGATCGTGCTCAGGCGATTGGGCGAGCGAAGGAGCGCAGGTGTGGCCCAGCCTCCCAGCGTGGCGCCATCGGCGTGATGACCGCCTTCTTGCTGGTGGGGCTGGTGGTGGTGGTGACGCTGGCACTGGACGCCGGTCGCCTGTATCTCGAGCAGCGCCGACTTCAGCAGGCTGCCGACCTGGCGGCGGTCTCGACGGCAGCAAGCTGCGACGCGCTGTTTCAGGGCGAGGCGTGCCGCTCGGGAGAGCTGCGCCAGGCCGCCATCGCCGCCGCCGCGGCCAACGGCGTCGTCGTGGGCGCCGATAGCGAACAGGGCGAGGCCACTCTGGCGGTGACCCAGGGGGCGCTGGACGATGAAGGTGTTTTTGATGACGAGGAGGGACTGGCCAACGCCGTCAGCGTGGTCCTGAACCGCCAGGTGCCCAGCAGCCTGCTGGCCAACCTGGGAGAGCTGCTCGGGAACGAGGTGGAAGATCTGGTCATGCTCCAGGCCAGCGGTGTGGCGCGGCGAACCGCGGTGGTGACCCTGAGCGCCGGCACCCGCCTGCTTGCGCTCGATACCAGCGAGTCGACGCTGCTCGATGCGCTGCTCGGCAAGCTGATCGGGGGGAGTCTCGATCTCACCGTGCTGGGTGCAGATGACGGCGTGGGCCTGGACGTCAGCCTGGGCGAGGTGCTGGACGTGGAAGCGCTGGACGTCGACCTCGATGAGGGCCTGACTCAGAACTTGGCCCAGACCTTGAACGAACCTCTGGATCTGCACACGCTGGGCAGTCGACTGGCATCGGTGTTGGATCTGGCGGGTGGCAACCCGGTGCTTGGCGACGCGCCAGGCGAGAGCTTCACCCTGGGCGAGCTGCTGGCGATCGATACCAGCGGCGAAGTGTCGATGACATCCTTGCTCGAAGCACGCGTTCCGGTCCGGGATCTGCTCGAAGGGGCGCTGCTGCTGACGACCAGCAAGCAGCAGGATGGCGTCAGCCTCGGCTTGGCCGATCTCTCGCCGCTTGTTGTCGGCCTGGGGCTAGACCTTGCCGATATCTCGCTTGAACTCGACGTCATCTCGCCGCCGAGCATCGCCGTGGGCCCTCCGGGGCCCTCAGCGGCAAGCCTCGCGAGCGATTGTGCACCTTCCAGTTGCTATCGCAGCGTGGCACGCAATGCCCAGCTCGGGGTGGCGCTGGATGTCGAGCTGAATGTTCTTGGGCTGATCGGTGTGAAGGCGAGCACGCGAGTGACCGGGGCCAGTGGCAAGGCGGCGATCGGTTCACTGGCCCCAGCGGACGATAGCCTCGCGCTGACGCTCGCCGCCAGGCGCGAAATGCTCGAGGTTACCCAGTCGGTGGAGGGTACTGGATTGCTCGGCATCGGTTCGGTTTCGCAGACCGTGCGCTCCGGCGGGACTGGTGATGCCACGCAGCTCATCCGCTGGCCAGCGCAGAAGGGGGCGGAGTTCGATGACCAGGGGGGGGCTCAACTGACCGGCGTGCTCAGCGGCCTGCTATCAGACCTGGGGCTCTCGGCGCTGCTGTCCGGGACCCTCACGGACGTCAATACGATACTGCTCGAGCCGCTGCTCGAGGGGTTGGGCATCGGTATCAACACCCTGGAGGTGCGGGTGCTGGCGGTGGACGCCGGAGGCGTCGAGTCGTTGACTGCCTGCGAGACCACCCAGGCCGGCTGTCGAGGAGGAACCTAGACCATGCATAGAGGCAAGGGCACGCGTGCGTGCCGCCAGGGCGGAGCAGTGGCTATCGAGTTTGCCATCGTGCTGCCGATCTTCCTGCTGTTGCTGTACGCCCTGGTCAGCTATTCGGTGGCCATGGTGCAGCAGCACCAGTTGACCCAGGTGACCAGCGAGGCGGCCAGGTCTGCCGCGGTGGTGGCGAGCGCCCCCTGGCTCGCCGACGAGGATATGCTGGCCGAGGCCACCCAGCGAGTGCTGGACAGCATCGAGGCCATGGGCTGGCTCGCCGACGATACCCCTGGCTGCATCGAAGGTGCCAGGGTGGCGATCGAGGACGACACCCTCACGGTGTGTCTTGAGCGCTCGCTTTCGATAAAGACCTTGAGCGTGGCGGGCATCAGCGTCCCCGATCTGCCCGACGCCTTGAGTGGGCGGGCGGTGATCAAGCTCTAGCCGGGGTGCCGCCCCTGGCCTTGAAACGACACGAGCCGCCCCTGGGCGGCTCGTTGAGATTTTCGGGTCGTGGCTTGCGAGAGGTGGTGTGCGGGCCGTGGTGTGCGTCGTCGAGCAGGCCTGGCCCGTTGCCGGACTCAGGCAGCGGTGATGATGTGGTACTTCTCCATCAGCTGATCGTGGCTCTCGACCCGCTCCGGGTCCAGCGGAATGCAGTCCACCGGACACACCTGTTGGCACTGGGGCTCGTCATAGTGGCCCACGCATTCGGTGCACAGGTTGGGGTCGATGACGTAGATCTCCTCGCCGGGAGAAATGGCGCCATTGGGGCATTCCGGTTCGCAGACGTCGCAGTTGATGCACTCGTCGGTGATCATCAGTGACATTGGGGGTCCTCGCGCAGAGTCGTGGCCACAGGGCCAAGGCAGCGTGCCGCCGGAATCTCGCCGTCGCGAGGGGGCCGGGCAGGCTGCACGGGGGCTCGGCATGGCCGATAGCCACCCTGGAGTTCGGGATCAACGGGAAGACCACGGCCTGGTCGCAGCGCGCCGAGGTCAATTCCCAGTGTGATGGTCAAGTATTGTAATGGCTACGCAGGGTTTGTGCGACCTTGGGGTGTACATGCTTCGATATGTCGCCGCCCAGCCGAGAGATCTCCCGCACCAGGGTGGAGGAAATGTAGGAGTTCTCCACCTCCGGGGTCAGGAACACGGTCTCCAGGTCCGGCATCTGGGCGCGGTTCATGTTGGCCAATTGCAGCTCGTACTCGAAGTCGGAGACGGCGCGCAGGCCTCTCAGCAGCACCCGGGCGTTCTGCTCTTTCATGAACTCCGTCATCAGGCCGGAAAAGCCCACCACCTCGACGTTGCCAAGGGAGGCAACCACCTCGCGGGTCAGCGCCAGGCGGGTGTCCAGGTCCAGCGTCGGGCCCTTGCCAGGGCTCGAGGCGATGGCCACCACCACCTTGCCGAACAGCCGCGAGGCGCGCTCGATCAGGTCATAGTGGCCATTGGTGATGGGATCGAAGGTGCCAGGATAGATGGCGGTGGTCATCACCTCTTCTCCTGTCTCTCGTCAGCGAACGGCGTGTCCAGCTCGTCGCCGGCTTCGTCGAGCCGGCCAAAGGGATTGTCCACGCTCAGCGACACCGGCTGCTGGTAGCCGGGGATGTGGATGCTGTCGGCACCGACCTCAAGCTCAGGGCCTTCCAGCACGCCTTCACCGAAACGATAGCGCACGGCGAAGTGTCCCGCATCGGCCTGTTGGTGGTAGACGGCGGCCTGGGCCCGCGTGGCCTCGCGACGCTCGCGCCAGGCGGCCATGGCATCGGCGCCGTGGCGCTTGGCCAGCAGCCGTTCGGTGGCCTCGGGGGAGATCAGCACCCCGGTGGCGTTGTTGCCGCCAAAGCCCTTGGCGTTGATCAGGCTGGCGTCGGCCTTGAACGCCTGGGTGTCCTTGAACAGTCGCAGGCGCTCGGCGTGGACGTCGTCGGCGACCCGGTCGAGGGTACAGATGCCCGGCAGCAGGCCGTAGGCGAAGCTGCCCAGGGCGTTGGTGAGCTGGTCGCCGGCGGCGCTGCCCTGGGAGTGGCCAAGGTAGGCCTTGATCGCCACCACCGGCCAGTCGGTGATGCCGTGGGCCTTGGCCACGGCGTCGAACACATGGGACTCGGTGGTGCGGTTCTTCGGCGTCGAGGTGCCGTGGGCGTGGATATAGCTGCGTTCTCGCAGGCTGGTCTCGCCGAGCATGTCGCGAATCAGCGAGCAGGCCTTGCCGAGGGTCACGTAGTTGCCGATGCCGGGGGCCGAGATCGAACGCTTCCAGCCGTCGGCGTTGACGAACACCTCCGGTGCGGCGGCCAGGATATCGGCACCCACTTCCAGCGCCAGGCTGTCGTCCATCAGCATCACGAACTGGCTGGACTCACCCATGGTAAAGCCGCAGTTGCGGGCGAAGGGGCGGCTGGCGCGCTGGTAGTCGGCGTCGGTCAGAAGCTCCAGGGCGTCCAGCGCCTTGAGGCTGTCGTCGTCGGCCAGCGCCCCCATGGTGCGAAAGCCCTCGATGATCTCGGGGGTGATCGGGGCGTCCGAGGTGCCGACCATGACGATGCGGCGGCGGCCGCTTCTGATGTCGTCGATGCCCAGGCGCAGGTTGTAGAGGAAGCTGGCGCAGGCGCCCAGAGCGGCGCCGGTGGCACCGACGCTACCCAGCACATAGGCATTGAGGAAGTCAGCGGGCATCTGGCCGTAGCCCAGCGGCATCTGCTTGGAGGTGGCGCGCTTGCCCGAGACGAAGCTCTTGAGCAGGCCTCCCCAGCCCTCGTCGTCGAGCTGACCGATGGAGTTGCCGGCATAGACGGCGATGGCGTCCGGGTCCAGGCGGTCGCGCAGCGAGTCCCAGTCGAGTCCACTGTCACCGAGGCAGTCGCTGGCGGCGAATACCGCCATGGACAGCCCGCGCGGGTGATGCACGCTACGGTAGAGCTGACTCGGGTCGAAGCCGCTGGGCAACTGGCCTGCGGCACGGACCTGGGCCTGGCGGGTCTCTGGCAGCATCACGTCCATCTGGCCGGCGGGTACCGTGACTTCCAGATGATGGCGATCGACCTCACGCACCTGCCAGGTGGGCGGCAGGTTGTCCGGTAGCTGCCTGCGGCGCAGGCGAAAGGTCAACGGCGATTCCAGCGCCAGGTTGGCGCGGCGATTGGCGGGCAGCCCCTCGTCATTGAAACGGGGATCCTCGATGCGACGAATCAGGGTGTGACTGAGCACCTGGTCGCGGGTCTCCTGCGCCAGCTGGGCGGCATCGAGCACCTGCCCCTGGGCGTTGTGCCAGCGCTGGTCGGCGTCGCAGTGCGCCAGGCGCATCATCGCCGCCAGGCCGAGCAGGGTGGAGGTCTGCTCGGCCTCGGGAAGGGCGTCGAGCACGGTGCGACGGAAGGCCTGGTGGCCCGAGGTACGGCCGGCCGGGTTGACGCCGCCCATGCCCACGATCACCGGTAAGTGTGACAAGCCGGAGTCCTCGTATTGAAGCGGGTGAAAGGCTCGCTCTCGGAGCGGAGAAACGACATTGAAGGGCGCTGCGACAGCCCCGGACAGCCTGGCTGTCCGTGAACGAGGTAAAGACGGCTCGACTCTCGTGTTGCCTTGCAGCGATAGCGTGACGATCGCCTGCAAGCGTCGGTCGAGAGGAGCCTGAACCTCACCATTCTGGCGGCGAGGAGTCGTGCCTCGCGCGATGCCGCGTGCGCCCCAAGCAAAACGCCGTTCGATATTGCCATGGGAGAGGGATTCAGGCCAGCGATGTTAGCACTTGGTCTTGCCTCAGTCATGCGCGTTTCGGTGAAGCCAAGGGGGAGAAAGGCTTGGCGCCGGGGCTCGCGCCTGGTCTCGCTCGACAACGTGAATGGTGAAGGCGGGACGAGTCCTGCGGTGTAAGCCCCTGCTTACGCGTGAGGCACTTGATACACTGCACGCCAGGGCAAGACCAGGTCTTCGCCTCGCCGTTTCCACTGCCCGAGATCGCCCATGTCCGACGCCCCCCGCATCGTCACCTCGAACCAGACCGGCCCCCACGAGGACCTGCCGCGTCGGGTCAGTCGCGGTCTGTCCCATGTCTGGCGCAAGCCGCTGGCCGAGCACACCCGCGAAGCCTTCGCCGAGGCCGAGACCTGGCGCAGGGCTCAGGGTGAGCGAGGGCTTATTCTCGACGCCTGCTGTGGGGTCGGGCTGTCGACCCGCAAGCTGGCCGAGCGGTTTCCCGAGCACTGCGTGATCGGCGTCGATCGCAGCGCCGATCGACTGTCGCGGGACCACGGCCGGCTGCCGGACAACGCCCTGCTGGTGCGCGCCGACCTGGTCGACTTCTGGCGGCTGGCGCTGGCCGAAGGCTGGCGACCGGAGCGCCACTACCTGCTGTACCCCAACCCCTATCCCAAGTCGGTGCAGCTCAAGCTGCGCTGGCACGGGCATCCGGTATTTCCCGCCATCGTCGGCCTGGGCGGACGCCTCGAGGTGCGCTCCAACTGGCGTCTGTACATCGAGGAGTTCGCCATCGCCGTGTCCCGGGCCACCGGCGTCACCACACCGCTGGGCCCCTTCGATCCCGGCGATGACCCGCTCACCCACTTCGAGCGCAAGTACCACGAGCACCACCAGCCGCTGTGGCACCTGGTCGTCAACCTTGACCATCGCCCGGGGCTGATGCCCGGCATGTAAGCGGCCACTCGCCGACTCCCAGGCCGGCACTCTACCAGGGGGTAATCACGGCAAATGGCTCACCGGGACGAACTGTGCTCCAGCGCGCGGAAGCTTTCGCCCAGGGTCCGGGCGAGCCAGCTGGCGATGGGGCCGCGGGCGGCGTCGCGGCGGGCCACCGTTTCCACCTCGATGGTGGGGGGCTCGCCGAGTCCCGGTCCGGTCAGCTCGACCAGCTGGCGACGGAAAGGCGGATAGTGCGCGATGTGCTCCGGCACCAGCGACCAGCCAAGCCCGCGGGCGGTCAACTCGGCCATGGAGTAGAAGCTGTTGAGTCGCCAGTGCTGGGGGCTCAACGGTTGTTCGGCCTGACGGTCTGGCTGGCGCGAGGCGATCATCAGCTGGCGATGATGGGCCAGTTCGCTACGGGTTACCGAGTGGACGCTGGCCAGGGGGTGGTCGCTACCCGCCACCCAGCGCTGGCGCAGGTGGGCGATACGCCGACCCTCCAGCGGGCCGGCGGCGTGGGCCTGGCTCAACAGGATGCCGAGATGGGCGGTGCCCTGTTCGACCCAGTCGGCGACGTCGCCCTGGGCGCCGTAGAGCAGGGTCAGCGACAGCGCCGGGTAGTGTTGCGCCAGTGCCTCCAGAGTGGCATCCACCGGCGGCATCTCGACCAGCGCCTCGTGGATCGCCACCACCAGCTGGGCCTCTTCGCCCTGGGACAGGGTCGCGGCTCGCGCGTTCAGGCGCTCGCACTGGGCCAGTACCGCCCTGGCTTCCGGCAGCAGCGCCTGACCCGCCGGGGTCAGGGTTGGCGAGCGCGAACTGCGGTCGAACAACTCACAGGCCAGATCGAGCTCGAGATGGGCGATGGCGGTGCTCACTGCCGACTGGGCGCGGCCAAGGTGGCGCGCCGCGGCGGAGAAGGAGCCGCGCTCGGCGCAGGCAATGAACAGGCGCAGCTGATCCAGGGTCCAGTGCATGGGGCGGGTCTCACCTATCGTAAAACCTGATAGTAGCTACCTGGCAACCATCGTCCAAGTCACTAGAATAGCGATCCATCGATAGTCATCATGCCGTCGGCGGGGGTAGTCAAATGCGGTCGCTCAAGGAACGCCTGGTCCATATGGTGTCGTTTGAACTCGGCGGGCTGGTGATCGTCACCCCGTTGGCCAGCGTGCTGACAGGCCACGGTCTGGGTGAGATGGGCGCGCTGGCGGCGGGGCTGGCCACCGCCGCCATGCTCTGGAACCTGGTCTGGAACTGGCTGTTCGATCGCTGGCTGCCGACCCGTCGGCGCACCCTGTCCCAGCGCTTCGCCCAGGCCATGGGCTTCGAGACCGGGCTTCTGATCATGACCCTGCCGGCGGTGGCCTGGTGGATGGAGATCGGCCTGGTCGAGGCATTCTGGCTCGACGCCGGCTTCATGCTGTTCTTTCTGGTCTATGCCATGGTCTTCAATTCCCTGTTCGACCGCATCGTCGAACGTCGACTCCACGGAGCTAACGGATGAGCTACTTGTACCTGGCGCTCGCCATCGTGGCCGAGGTCATCGCCACCTCGGCGCTCAAGGCCTCCAATGAGTTCACCCGGCTGTGGCCAAGCGTGGTGGTGGTGGTCGGCTACCTGGCGGCCTTCTATCTGTTGTCACTGGTGCTGCGCAGCGTGCCGGTAGGCATCGCCTACGCCTTCTGGGCGGGGCTTGGCATCGTGCTGGTGACCCTGGTGGGTATCGTGGTCTACGGCGAGAAGCCAGACCTTCCCGCGGTGATCGGATTGGCCATGATCGTGGGAGGTGTCGCTGTCATTCAGCTGTTTTCCTCGGTGTCCTCTCACTGATGGGGTGGTTCGTCGTGTGACCGGGTTGAGTCGTTGCCGCCCAGCAGGTCGGTGCGGCCTTCCGGCGGCGTCGTAGTGCCGATGGACTGCTCGATGGCCCGGCGTTCGGTCTCAAGGCCGCCTTCGGCACTGGTGACGTCGGCATTGTCGCTGGCCGGGACGACGTTGCTCGGTGCTGTCGTGGACGGTGTCGCGACTCCCTGAGGCGGCTCGACGGCGGAGACTTCTGATGGGGAAACGACGGGTACACCCTGGGGAAAGATGATTTCCCGGGCCTCGTCCGGCATCGAGATACCGGCTTCGGTCAAGGTGTTCTTGATCTGGCGCAGTACTGCCGAGCGCAGCTTGACGCCGGCGATGGTCTGGCCGTCAAACCAGAAGTAGGCCTTGAGATTGACCGTGGATGCGCCAAGGGCATCGACCAGTACCATGGGTTCGGGGTGCGCGATGATCGCTTCGTGCGCGGTCAGAACCTGATGGATCAGCGTCTGGGCATGGGTGACAGAGTCATCGTAGCCGATGCCGATATCGACGCTGGTCCTGAGGCCTGGTGAGGTGGAGTAGTTGATGACGATCGTCTTGAAGATCGTGGCATTGGGAATCTGAATATGATTGCCCTCGGCAGACAGCAGCACCGTCGAGCGGGCGTTCATGCTTTGCACGATTCCGCTGTGCTCTGCGACGGTGATCCAGTCGCCGCGACGAAAGGGCTGGCGTATCGACATGATCAGCGTGGCCAGGAAGTTCTCGGCGATGTCGCGAAAGGCAAAGGATACGACAATGCCGATCATGCCGGCGCCGCCGACCACGGAGAACGCCAGGCCGGTCAACCCGGCGACCTGCAGGATGAGATAGATGCCGAGCAGCAACACAGGAAGGGCGATGGCACGGGCCAGCACCTGGCGTAGAAAGGGCGAGGCGACACGCTTGCGCAACAGACGCCTGGCCAGCGCCGAGACCAGGCGTGCAAGCAGCCAGGCCAGCGGCAGCACCAGCAACGCCAGCAAGGCCAGCGGTACATAGGTCAACGCCTCGCGGCCAAAGCGCCCAAGTTCGTCGATGACCGGCGTCAGCGACAGCGTGAATTCGGGCTGCACCTCGATGCGATTGACGACGGCGACAACGCCCTCGGTCTTGGCGGCCAGGGAACCGGCCCAGTCGCGGTGGTTCCCCGAGGCCGTCGCACCGTCCAGGTAGACGATGCCTTCCTTGACCTCGACGGCGAGACTACGATACCAGCCGGCCGAGGCCAGAATGCCGGTCAATCGACGTTCGATATCGGCATCCTCGGTGCGCTCTGAGACCGCGATCGTCTGGGTGCCCTCGACGCTCGGCGCCTCCTGGGCACGTGCGCTGCTGTCGAGTACGACGTTGCCAAGCATGGTGCCAAGGATCAGTACGTACAGGATCCCGCGCATGGCCTTTCTCCACGAATGCAAGTCGCTTCTCAGCATGCTGGTATTTTCCTGGCTTAGCCACTGCAGGCTGTGCTTGGCTGGCGCTGTTTCTGCTCGTCGATACGCGCGGTCGTGCGTCGGGTGACGTCGGTCGAATTAGGCGGGTGGTTCTCCGAGGATTGTGAGAATCGTCACCGATCCGCCGCCGGCCCGGTGGCGTAGAGAGCGTGCGTGGTCATGTCATCAAGCTATAGTCGAATCCTTGGACGCCAGGCGGTAGACTCGGCCCTCGTTGCGCCGCATGGGCGCAACGCCCGTTCATCGCAGGGAAGTCTTCATGTCGCCTCGCTCGCCATTCGCCTGGCCCGTTCTCCTCGTTTCCGCCCTGGTGGCGTTGTGCCTCACGCTGTTGTCCGCCGCCTCGGCGCAGGCCGCCGGCTTCGGCAATCTGGCCGAATTATCCAAGCAGGGCTTTCTGATCAGTGCCGAGGCACGTCTGCTCGGCACCGGTGACGCGCCTGGCGAGACCCTCGGCAGCCTGACCCCGGAGCGCCAGCTTACCCCGGCCTCGGTGACCAAGGTCTACACCGCGGCAGCGGCGCTGGATGCCTGGGGCCCGCAGCATCGTTTCACCACCGAGCTTGTCAGCACCGCGCGCCCGGGAAGCGACGGTACCCTGGCCGGCGATCTGGTTATGGTGGGGGGAGGCGATCCCAGCCTGACCAGCGAGGACCTGTGGCGCCTGGCCCAGCGTCTGCACCAGGCCGGGGTGCGCCGGGTGACCGGACGGCTGGTGGTCAGTCAATGGCGCTTCGGCCCGGTGACCTGCCGGACCATCGATCGCTGCACCGCCCGCGAGCGCTCCGACAACGCCTACAGCGCGCTGCTGACCTCGGCCGGGGTCAACTACGGTAGCTGGTGCGTGCAGGTGGCGCCTGGTGCCGTCGGCGGCCCGGCGCGTATCACCGGCTGCAACAGCCAGGCGCCGCTGTTCGCGGTCAACAACAGGGTCACCACCCAGGGCGCCAACGCCGGCACCAGCCTGCAGGCGACCCGGGTCAATGGCGCCGAAGGCGAGACCCTGACGGTCAGCGGCCAGATCTCGTCCAACGCCCTGCCGCGCGAGGTCTACCGTGCCAGCGCCGACCCGGCGGCCCAGACGGCGGCGACCCTCAACGCCATGCTGGCGCGCTCCGGCATCCTCGTCGAAGGCGGCGTGGCCACCAGCAGCGAGGCGCCCCCCGGCGGCGCCCGTCGCCTGGCAGCGGTGGACGGCAAGCCGCTGCAGGAGATCCTGCTGCGCATGCTCAACTACTCCAACAACTACATGGCCGATGTGCTGGCGCTGGATCTGGTGGAGGGGCCGCGGGTCGAACTCGATCAGGCCGGTGCGGCGCTGGAGGCCTTCGTCGCCCGGGTGCCCGGCCACGGCGAGGTGACCCTGGAAAGCGGCAGCGGCCTGACCACCGGCAACAAGATCTCGGCCCAGGGCGGCAACGCCCTGCTCGAGTACATGTTCGGGCGGGCGGACCTGTTCCCGGTGTTCAACGCCGGCCTGCAGGCCCCGACCAACGGCCCCATGCGCTTTATCCGGCGCGGTTCGCCGACCTTCCAGAGCCACGTGACGCTCAAGACCGGCACCCTCAATCAGCCGGTGGCGGTACGCGCGGTAACCGGCTACTTCCGTACCGCCAGCCACCGCTTCGGCGTCTTCACCGTGCTGGTCAACGGCACCGCCAACACCCCTTACATCAGCTGGGCCAGGGTGCTTGACCTGGTATCCCTGGATCTCGACCGCATGATTGCCAACCACTGAGGGGCCGGGAGCGCCCCTTTCGCCACGAGGAACCCTCATGAAGCCCGGACACACCGGCTGGCGCCACCTAATTCACTCGACGCGTTACTCGCTCAAGGGCCTGCGGGCCGCCTTTCGTCACGAATCCGCCTTTCGTCAGGAGCTCGCGCTGTGCCTGGTGCTGGTACCGCTGGCCTGGTGGATCGGTGACACCCCGGTGGAGTGGATCCTGCTGGTCGGTAGCTGCTTCATGGTGCTGATCGTGGAACTGCTCAACAGTGCCATCGAGAGCGTGGTCGATCGCATCGGCCCCGAGCGCCATGTGCTGTCCGGTCGGGCCAAGGACATCGGCTCGGCGGCGGTGATGCTGTCGCTGGCGATGGCGGGGCTGACCTGGGGGCTGCTGGCCGTGGAGAAGTTCCTGATGGCATAGGCGGCCGTGCTCACACGACCGGGCTTGCCTGATGGCCCAAGGGACCGTGCTCACAGGCCCGGGCTTGAGTATGCTCAGGGGAGGAGCACAGGCCCAGGCCCGCCGTGATCTGCGCACGGGGGCGACGAGTGAACAAGGAGAGCCGCCATGCAGCTGAGCCAGGATTTCTTGCCCCGAGACGACATCCCCACCGCCCTTGTCGGTGCCCTGGATGCCGCCTGGGAGCGCCTTGCCTCGCGGCTCGAACAGGCAGACAACGTCGCCGAAATGAGCGGCAATGAGCCCCCCGGCGAACTTTATCAGGCGCTGGAGCCCCATCGTCGGGTCGAGCTCGCCCGGGTGCTGGCGATCTCCGAGTTCGCCTGCGAGACCCTGTGTCGCCATCCCCAGTGGCTGGGTTGCCTGGACTCCAGCGGTGAGCTGGATCGTGCCTTGACGCCCGAGGCGCTTAGGCAGCTGCTCGACGAGGGCCTCGAGGCCGCCGAGGATGAGGCCGCCATGCAGGCGGCGATTCGGCGCTTTCGTGCCGCGCGCATGCTGGCCATCGTGTGGCGCGACATCAACCGTCCCGAGGGCGTCGACGCCTGGGCCACCGGTGCCGCGGTGTCGCGCCTGGCCGAGGTCTGCCTGGAAGGGGCGCTTGGCTGGCTCGAGCGCTTTGTCGAGGCCCGCTGGGGGCGTCCGGCCCCGCGCGAGGACGGCAGCGAACAGCGCCTGGTGGTGCTCGGCATGGGCAAGCTGGGCGCCGGCGAGCTGAACCTGTCGTCCGACATCGATCTGATCTTCGCCTACCCCGAGAAGGGCGAGACCCAGGGTGGGCGCAAGTCGCTGGACCACGTCGAGTACTTCACCAAGCTCGGTCAGAAGCTGATCTCGGCGCTGGACCCGGTGACCGCCGACGGCTTCGTCTTTCGCGTCGACATGCGCCTGCGCCCGCTGGGTGACGGTGGCCCCCTGGTCGGCAGCTTTTCTTCGCTGGCCGGCTACTACCAGGATCAGGGCCGCGAGTGGGAGCGCTACGCCATGCTCAAGGCGCGCCCGGTGGCCGGCGATATCGACGCCGGCTACGAGCTGTTGTCGAGCATCCGCCCCTTCGTCTACCGCAAGTACCTGGACTTCGGCGCCATCGAGTCGCTGCGCGAACTCAAGGCGATGATCAATCGCGAGGTCCGTCGCAAGGGCATGCAGGGCAATATCAAGCTGGGGCCCGGCGGCATCCGCGAGGTGGAGTTCATCGTTCAGGCGTTTCAGCTGATCCGCGGCGGGCGGGATACGGAGCTGCAGGTAACCTCGCTGAAGACCTCCATGCAGCGGCTGCCGGAGTTGGGCCTGCTGCCCCAGGACGTGATCGACGAACTGCTGCCGGACTACGCCTTTCTGCGCGACCTGGAGCACGCCATCCAGGCCCTCGAGGACCGCCAGACCCAGGCGCTGCCCGACGACGACCTCGACCGCGAGCGGGTGGCGCTGGCGATGAACGCCCAGGGCTGGCCGGCGCTGATGGCGCGCCTGGACGAAGTGCGTGGGCGGGTGCGCAAGCACTTCGACGCGGTCATCAGCGACCCCGAGGACGAGGTCGAGGAAGATGGCGTCGACGAGGGTGCCAGTCTCGATACCTGGCGCCAGCTATGGCGCGGCGAGCCGGACGACGACGAGGCCCAGGCGACACTGCAGGACGCCGGCTTCGACGATGCCGCCACCGCACTCAAGCGAATCAAGGGACTGGCCGGGTCACGCCAGGTTCAGGCCATGCAGCGGGTGGGCTACGAGCGCCTCGATGCACTGATGCCGATGCTGCTGGACGCGGTGGCCGAGAGCGAGGCCCCGGATGCGGCGCTTGAGCGGGTGCTGCCGTTGATCGAGGCGGTGCTCAGGCGCACCGCTTACCTGGCGCTGTTGCGCGAGAACCCCGACGCCCTGGGCCACCTGATGAAGCTGTGCGGCGCAAGTCCCTGGATCGCCGAACAGATCGCCCGCTACCCGATCCTGCTCGACGAGCTGCTGACCCCGGACACCCTCTACACCCCGGCGGACAAGGCGCGCCTGGCCGACGAGCTGCGCCAGACCCTGGCGCGGATTCCCGAGGACGACGAGGAAGCCCAGCTCGAGGCACTGCGGGTGTTCAAGCACGCCCAGGTGCTGCACGTGGCGGCCTCGGACATCGCCGGCACCCGCCATCTGATGAAGGTCAGCGACTACCTCACCTACATCGCCGAGGTGATCCTCGACGCCGTGCTGGCCATGGCCTGGAAGACCCTGACCCGCAAGCACGGCTATCCGCTGGGCAAGGACGGCGAGCGCGCCGGTAAAGCGCCGGAGTTTCTGATCGTCGGCTACGGCAAGCTTGGCGGCATCGAGCTTGGCTACGGCTCGGATCTCGACCTGGTGTTCCTGCACGACTGCGCCTCCCAGGGCGAAACCGATGGCAAGCGGGTCATCGACAACACCGTCTTCTTCACCCGGCTGGGCCAGCGCATCATCCACCTGCTGTCGGCGGTGACG
This sequence comes from Halomonas sp. YLB-10, assembly GCF_003856855.1. Classification (NCBI taxonomy): domain Bacteria; kingdom Pseudomonadati; phylum Pseudomonadota; class Gammaproteobacteria; order Oceanospirillales; family Halomonadaceae; genus Halomonas; species Halomonas sp. YLB-10. The sequence goes on along the minus strand of NZ_RRCU01000008.1, from coordinate 193,336 downwards.
CCGGCCGGTTCGCTCTACGAGGTCGACATGCGGCTACGCCCCTCGGGCAACTCCGGCCTGCTGGTCAGCCCGCTCAAGGCCTTCGCCGAGTACCAGCGCGAGCAGGCCTGGACCTGGGAGCACCAGGCGCTGGTGCGCTCCCGGGTGGTGGCCGGCGACGCGACCCTGGCCGAAGGCTTCGAAGAGGTGCGCCGGGAGATCCTCGGCCGCGAGCGCGATCGCGAGGCGCTGCGCGAGGAGGTGGTCAAGATGCGCCACAAGATGCGCGATCACCTGGGCTCGAAGGGCTCCGACGATACCTTCGACCTCAAGCACGACCCCGGCGGCATGGTCGACATCGAGTTCCTGTGCCAGTACGCGGTGCTGGCGCTGTCTCACCAGACACCGGAGCTGATGCGCTTCAGCGACAACATGCGCATCCTCGAGACCCTGGAGGAGACCGACCATCTCGAGGCCGACGAGGCCCAGGCGCTGCGCGACGCCTACCTGGCCGCGCGCAGCGCCAACCACCGCGCCGCCCTGACGCGGGAAAGCGCCCGCGGCGACGTCGAGGCGTTCAAGGACCACCGCCGAGCCATCATCGACGCCTGGAAAGCCTGGCTCGAGCCTGAACAGGGGTGAATGACGGCGGGGCCCAGCCCCGCTCGAGTGGCACACCGCAAGAGGGCGAGGCACGCCAGGGCAACAGGGCAAACACCTGGTGAAGCGACATGACCGTGGATTCAAGCGTCGCACCTCGCTGCCTGTTCGCGCCAGTCGGTTCGTGGTCCTGGGCGTGGACGCCTTCAAGCAGTTCTGTGAGGATGAGCGAAAGCGTGCCGCCAACGAGCAGGCCGTCTCTCTTTTTGCCCCCCACGGCGTGAACTGTTGAAGGAGAATCCTTGATGAGTGGCAAGGTACTGGTCCTGCACGGCCCCAACCTCAATCTGCTGGGTACCCGAGAGCCCGAGATCTACGGCCACGAGACCCTGGCCGATATCGACAACGCGCTGCGCGAGCACGCCGTGCTTGAAGGCTGGGAGCTCGCCAGTCGCCAGAGCAATCACGAAGGTGAGCTGATCGACGCCATCCATGCCGCACGTCTCGATGGCACCGTCGCCATCATCATCAACCCTGCGGCCTATACCCACACCTCGGTGGCGATCCTCGATGCCCTGAACGCCTTCGACGGCACGGTGATCGAGGTGCACCTGTCCAACGTGCACAAGCGCGAGAGCTTCCGCCACCACTCCTACGTATCGCTGCGTGCCGATGGCGTCATCGCCGGGCTCGGCAGTCAGGGCTACCACGCCGCCCTGGATGCAGTGATCAGGAAGGGGTGATCGGAAAGGGCTGACGCCGGTTCAGCGATCGCGCCCGCGAGTCAGCGCCAGGGTGATCCCGGCGGCGCTGATCAGCGCCGCGCCGATCCAGGTCTCCGGGCGTGGCACGTCGCCGAAGAAGATGAAGCCGAACAGCGCCGCCCAGACGATCTGCAGGTACAGAAAGGGCGAGACCAGCGAGGCCGGCGCGTAGCGCATGGCCAGGATCAGCGTGAGCTGACTGGCCGCGCCCATCAGGCCGACAAAGACGAACAGCGGCAGATCCCCCAGTGCCACCGGGGTCCAGAAGGCCGGAACCACCGCCGAGCTGACCAGGGCGCCGGCAAGGCCCGCGTAGAACAGCGAAGTGAGCGGATGGTCCTCGCGCCCGAAACGTCGGGTAGACAGCTGGTAGAGCGCGAAACAGGCGGTCAGGCCGAACGGCAGAAGAATGGCCGGGTTGGCGCGCCAGTCCACCGGGCCTACGCAGATCACCACCCCACCGAAGCCCACCAGGATCGCCAGCCACTGGCGCCAGCCGACCCGCTCCTTGAGTAGCGGAATCGCCAGCAGGGTCACCAGCAGCGGCGAGCTGAAGTTGATGACGTAGACCTGCAGGATCGGCAGGGTGCGAAAGGCCAGGTAGGCGAAGGTGCTGGCCCCCAGCAGCAGCAGGCCACGAACGAACTGGCCGCCCAGGGATGACGTCTTCAGCATGGCCATGCCCGGCCCACGTCCCAGATAGACCAGGTAGCCGGTCAGCACCAGCATATGGCCAACGTAGCGCGCCCATACCACCTGCACCGGCGAGTAGTCCTGGGCCAGAGTCTTGACCCCGGTGTCGAGCATGCAGAACAAGAGCCCCGCCGCCAGCATGAAGGCAATGCCCTTCATCGGCCGGTCGCGGTTGAGGGCCTGTGGCGGCGTCAGGGACGTAGTGTCTGGTGTCGATGAAGGTGTGGACATGGCGGGCCGTTGGCGGTCGAAGCGGGACGGCGACATTCGGCGCCGACAAAAAAAGTAGCAAGCTAAATGATGCCTTTCATGGTACGTGAGCCAGCAGTCGGTCGCCAGCGAGTCAGCCAGGGTTGGGCATCAGGCCTCAGTCAGTTGTCGGCAGCGCAATGGTGTCAGCCAAGCAGCGGCATCAGACCGGTGTGTGACAGCGCCCACAGGACGACGCTAAGGGTCACGAAACTCGAGAGTCAGGTAGTGAGCTGACATCAAACCAGTGTCACTCGTCGGCAGCGCAACAGGTTCAGCCAAGCAGCGGCATCAGGCCGGTGTGTGACAGCGCCCACAGGACGATGCTAAGGGTCACGAAACTCGACAGCGTGCTTGCCATCAGGGCGGCGGCACCCACGCCCTCCATGCCGAAGCGCTGGGCGATCAGCGGGTAGATGCTGATCATCGGGCAGGCAGCGAAGATCATGGCGCCGGCGAAGATCAGGGGGGGCAAGGGCGCCAGGACGGCCTGGAACGCCAGCAGCATGCCCAGCACCAGCAGCGGGTGGAGTACCAGCTTGCCGAGCATGATCTGGCCCATGTCCTTGACCATGCCGCGGATCTTGAGGCCGTACAGGGTGCCGCCGATGACGAACAGCGCAGCGGGCCCGGCGGCGCCGGCCAGCAGCTCGATGGTGCGATCCAGCGTCGCCGGCAGGCGTATTCCCAGTGCCGCCAGTGCCAGCCCCAGGCTCAGCGAGATCAGGATCGGGTTGCGGGTTAGCCTGGTCAGGGTCTGGCGCAGGGCATCACCGGCGCGGGTGTCGCGCTGCTGACCGACCTCGGCCAGTACCAGTGCGCCGGGAATCACCAGCAGGATTTCGACCATCATGGTGTGGACCATGACGATACCCGCCGCCGCCTGACCCAGCGCCAGGGCAGCGATCGGGTAGGCGACAAAGCCGCTGTTGGAGGCGGACATGCCAAGGGCCTGGATGGCCCGCTCGGTGGGGGACTTCTTTTGGCGATTGCGCGGCAGCCACAGGCAGGCGACGAAGGTGGCCACGGAACCCAGGGCGTAGGCTGCCAGCAGCGGCAGGCTGATCACTTCGCCAAGCGAGTTGCGGGTCAGGGCGCCGAGGATCAGTGCCGGCAGCGCGGCGTACAGCACGAAGTTGGCGACACCGGAGAGCTGCACCGGCGATACCAGGTTCCAGCGCCGGGCCAGAAAGCCGACGCCGATCAGCAGAAAGATCGGTGTGGTGATGGAGAGTATCGCTAGCATTCAGGCCTCCCTGCCATTGTCATACTTCCCCATGTGCGCCTGTCCCCGGTGCGCTCAGACAAGGACGATCAGCTCACGTTGGCACGAATCTGGCGAGCCTTGCCCTGGAGCAGCGGCAGGTAGTGCTCAAGCAGGGTGTCGTGGTCGATTCTGGCGGCGTTGGTGCTGATATTGATCGCGCCGATCAGCTCGCCGTTGGCGTCGAAGGCGGGTACTGCCAACGAACGCAGCCCAGAATCCAGCTCCTGATCGACGATGGCATAGCCCTGCTGACGAGCCTGGAGGATGGCGCGCTTGAGCTCAGCCTTGTCGGTGATCGTCTTGTCGGTGAAGCGCTCGAGGGTGGTGCGCTCGATAAAGGCATCCAGTTCGTCGTCGGTCTTCTGTGCCAGCAGCATGCGCCCCATCGAGGTGTAGGCGGCGGGCAGCCGCGTGCCCACCGACAGGGTGATGGCCATCAGCCGCTGGCGCGACGCCGAGCGCGCCACATAGGTGACCTCATCGCCGTCGAGTACGCCAAGAGAAGAGGACTCGCCGCTTTCGGCGGTGATGTCCTCGAGCACCTGCTGGATCAGGTGCTGATAATTGTTGGCGGACAGGAAGGCGTAGCCGAGCTTGAGCACCCGCGGCGCCAGCTCGAAGTGGCGATGGTCCTTGCGCACATAGCCCAGGGCATGCAGCGTCAGTAGAAAGCGTCTGGCGCGGGCACGGTTCATGCCGGTGCGCGCCGCCACCTCACTCAAGGTCATCCGAGGGTGGGCCTCGTCGAAGGCCAGAATGACGTCGAGGCCGCTGGCGAGGGCAGTGACGAAGTCGCGGTCATCCGGGCTCAGGGCGGCGTCGGCCGGTGCCGTATCCATCGAGGTGTCCTTTTTTCAGATTCGAGTGTCACTAAGATCTAGTGTTGCAGTGATCGAGCGCCACGACGTGAGAGCGTTGTACAGCCCGAGCGACGATGATAGCAGGGCAGCGTCCGGATACGGCCCCCGATGTCATGGCAGCAAGAAGACATTCGTCTTCTGTGGGCGACGGTTTGCTCCCGTGTTGTCGATAATCTAGCATGCTTGTTCGAAGTGCGAACACCTGTGCGACTATTGGTGGAGCGGCCATGCTGTCGCCATCGCGTGTCCTTGTCGTTGTTTCCTTGCTGCTATCCCCTTGAACTCGCCCCGGTCGATACGCCCCATTCGCTCCCCGGAAGAAGAGGAACCTTGCCATGTCCGACGCCCTGCTGAGCCATCCATTCATGAGCCAGAGTGCCCTGGAAGCCTGTCGCGACGATGACCTGGTGGCCTCGATGTTGGCCTTCGAACTCGCCCTGGCTCGCGTCCAGGAAGGTGTCGGCGCACTGCCAGCGGGCAGCGCCGGGCGCATGGCGGCGGCGCTTGAGCATCACGACTTCGACACCGCGGCCATCGCCCGGGGTATCGCCAGCGGAGGCAACGCGGCGATCCCCTTCGTCAAGGCCGGGCGAGCGGCGTTGCCGGACGAGCTCAAGGCGTGCTGGCACCAGGGGGCGACCAGCCAGGATGTGGTGGATTCGGCGCTGATGCACCTGCTGACGCCGCGCCTGGCGAGCCTGGATGGCCTGCTCGAGCGCTGTCGCAACGCGGTTCTCGCGCTGATGCGTGACCACGAGCAGACGCCCATGGTCGGCCGTACCCTGATGCAGCAAGCGCTGCCGATGACCTTTGGGGTCAAGGCGGCCCAGTGGGGCATCGGGCTCGAGCGTGCGCGACGCCGGCTTGGGGATATCGCCGCCGAAGGACTGCCGGTGCAGTTCGGCGGTGCTGTGGGGGTGCACTCGGGCTGGGGGGAACAGGGGCTCGAGCTGATGCAGGCCTTGGCCGAGGAGCTTGGCCTGTCCTGCCCGGTACTGCCCTGGCATACCGACCGCCAGCCGATCCATGCCTTGCAGACCGCCCTGGACGCCGTCGCCGGGGCGTTGGAAAGCCTGGCGCTGGACGTCGCCCTGCTGACTCAGACCGAGGTCGGCGAAGTCAGCGAGCCGAGCGCCCCTGGCATGGGCGAATCGTCGTCGATGCCGCACAAGCGCAATCCGGTACGCTGCGCCCTGATTCGCGGCGCGTCGCGTCGGGTGCACGGCCACACCACGGTGATCATCGGTGCCGTGGCCCAGCCGCTGGAACGGGGCCTCGGCGAGTGGCACGCCGAGTGGGCACCGCTCAGCGAATCGGTGCTGCTGGTGGAAGGGGCGCTGGAGCAGGCGGCAACCCTGCTGGAAGGACTCGAAGTACATCCTGAGCGCATGGCCGCCAACCTGGCGTTGACCGGCGGCGCGATCATGGCCGAGCCGGTGGCGCGCCTGCTGACACCCCACCTCGGCAGCGACAGGGCCAAGGCGCTGGCGGCCGAGGCTGCCGAGACCGCGCGCCGCCAGGGGCGTCCTTATCACGAGGTCTTGCACGGAGTGCTGAAGGCGGAGGCGGGCGAGCCATCCACCGCAGAGCAGAGCAGTGAGACTCCCCGGCAGCCCCCCGATATCAGTGTCGAGCAGCTCAAGGCCGCCACCGATCCGGCGTTATACATTGGTAGCAGCCGACAACAGGCCAGCAAGGCCAGGGAGTGGCTGGAGCAACGCTAACACGTTGATTGATTGGTAGAAGGACGTGAAGGGGCGGGAGCGGCGTATGCCGTTCCCGCCCTTTTTGCGTTTGACGGCCCTGACGATCAGCAGTAACTTGTTCGTATAACAAACCTACGTTCACATAGCGAACAAGGCTGTTCTGTCCACCGCATTGGTTCATCGTTAACAGAGGCAACCCACATGGCCGAGATCCTGAGTCTTGACGAAGCGGTAAGGCGCTACGTCCACGACGGCGCCACCGTCGCCATGGAAGGCTTTACCCACCTGATTCCTTTCGCCGCCGGGCATGAGGTCATTCGCCAGCGTAGGCGCGACCTCACCCTGATCCGGATGACCCCGGACCTGATCTACGACCAGTTGATCGGTGCCGGCTGCGTGAAGAAGGTGATCTTTTCCTGGGGGGGCAACCCTGGCGTCGGCTCGCTCCATCGCCTGCGTGATGCGGTGGAAAAGGGCTGGCCCCACAAGGTCGAGATTCTCGAGCACAGCCACGCCGCCATGGCCTGCGCCTTCGAGGCCGGCGCCGCCGGATTGCCGCTGGCGGTGCTGCGCGGCTACGTCGGCAGCGAGCTGCCCAACGTCAATGACCAGATCAAGTTCATCGAGTGCCCCTTCACCGGCGAGCGCCTGGCGGCGGTGCCCTCGGTGCGCCCGGACGTCTCCATCGTTCACGCCCAGAAGGCCGACCGTGCCGGCAATGTGCTGGTCGAGGGCATCATCGGGGTGCAGAAGGAAGCGGTGCTGGCAGCCAGCCGCGCCATCGTCACCGTCGAGGAGATCGTCGATGACCTGGACACCCACCCCAACGCCTGTGTGATCCCAGGCTGGGCCATCGACGCCATCGCCGTGGCCGAAAAGGGCTCGCTGCCGTCCTACGCCCACGGCTACTACCCGCGTGACAACCGCTTCTACAAGGAGTGGGACGCCATCGCCCGCGACCGTGACGCCTTCACCCGCTGGATCGACGACAACATCATGAACACCGCGGAGGACGCCCGATGAGCACCGCAATCGACTACAGCGCCAGCGAGATGATGACGGTCACCGCCGCCCGGGCGCTGGAAAACGGCATGACCTGTTTCGTCGGTATCGGCCTGCCGTCCGAGGCCGCCAACCTGGCGCGGCTGACCCATGCCCCCGAGGTGGTGCTGATCTACGAATCCGGCACCCTGCAGACCAGGCCGGACGTGCTGCCGCTGTCGATCGGCGATGGCGAGCTGTGCGAGTCGGCGCTGACCACGGTGTCGGTGCCGGAGATGTTTCGCTACTGGCTGCAGGGCGGAAAGGTCAGTGTGGGCTTTCTGGGAACCGCCCAGATCGATCGCTACGCCAACCTCAACACCACCCTGATCGGCGACTACACCGCACCCAAGGTACGCTTGCCCGGTGGCGGCGGGGCGCCGGAGATCGCTACCAACGCAGGTGAAGTGTTCATCACCCTGAAGCACTCGCCGCGGGCCTTCGTGCGTGACGTCGATTTCATCACCACCCTGGGCTTCGGCCGCGACGGCAAGGGACGCGACGGTGTACCCAATATCGGCAAGGGGCCGACTCGCGTGATCAGTGACCTGTGCGTGATGAAGCCGGACCCCGAGGATCGTGAACTGACGGTGGTCTCGCTGCATCCCGGCGTGACGCGCGAGCAGGTCCAGGAGGCCACCGGCTGGGATATTCGTTTCGCCGCCGAACTCGAGACCACGCCGGTCCCCAGTGCCCATGAGCTCGAGGTGCTGCGTGAGCTGAAGGCGCGCACCGATCGTGCCCACAGCGGCCAGTAACCCGCCCTCCCGCATCTTCCCCCTTCCCCGACAGACCCCGCGCCAGCGCGCGGGGTGCTCAAGGAGTCCGACATGACCGACGTCTTTCTCTGTCATCCCCGTCGCAGCGCCATCGGGCGCTTCGGTGGCACCCTGGCAAGCGTGCGTCCCGACGACCTGGCCGCCGACATCTTCAAGGCGGTGCTGGCCCAGGCGCCAGAGCTTGATCCCGGCGCCATCGAAGAGGTCTTCATGGGCTGTGCCAACCAGGCCGGCGAGGACAACCGCAACGTGGCGCGCATGTCGGCGCTGCTGGCGGGTCTGCCGACCTCGGTGCCCGGTACCACCATGAATCGTCTGTGCGGCTCCGGCATGGATGCGGTAGGCACCGCCATGCGCGCGATCAAGGCCGGCGAGATGGACCTGGCCCTGGCCGGCGGGGTGGAGTCGATGTCCCGGGCGCCTTACGTCATGGGCAAGGCGGAAGGCGCCTTCTCCCGGGGGCAGCAGATCGAGGACACGACCATCGGCTGGCGCTTCGTCAACCCGCTGATGAAGAAGCTTCACGATACCCACTCGATGCCCGAGACCGCCGAGAATGTAGCCGAACAGTTCGACATCTCCCGCGCCGATCAGGACGCCTTTGCCGTACGCTCCCAGCAAAAGGTCGCGCGGGCCCAGCAGGAAGGTCGCTTCGCCGAGGAAATCACCCCCATCGAGATCCCCCGGCGCAAGCAGCAGCCGCTGGTGTTCGACATCGACGAGCATCCTCGCGCCGGTACCACCCTGGAGAAGCTGGCCGCCCTGCCGACCCCCTTCAAGGACAATGGCAGTGTCACCGCCGGCAACGCCTCCGGGGTCAACGACGGCGCCTGTGCCATGCTGGTCGCAAGCCAGGCGGCGGTGGAGCGCCATGGCCTGGTGCCGATGGCGCGTATCGTCGGCATGGCCACCGGCGGGGTGGAGCCGCGCATCATGGGCTATGGCCCGGTCCCGGCGGTGCGCCGGCTGCTCGAGCGCAGTGGCGTTACGATCGACGAGATCGACGTGATCGAACTCAACGAAGCCTTCGCCGCCCAGGCCCTGGCCTGTCTGCGCGACCTCGGCGTCGCCGACGATGACCCCCGGGTCAACCCCAACGGCGGGGCCATCGCCCTGGGCCATCCGCTCGGCATGTCCGGGGCGCGCCTGTTGATGACCGCCGCCCACGAGCTCAACAGGAGCGGCAAGCGCTACGCCTTGTGCACCATGTGTGTGGGCGTGGGGCAGGGCATCGCCACCCTGATCGAACGGGTATAGAGGAACAGGAGAGAGGTAATGGCATTTCTGAATATCGAAGGACGCAGCGTCGCGTATCGCCTGCTCGGCGCCGAGGCCAACCCTCTGGTGGTGCTGTCGCATCCGCTGGGCATGAGCCAGGCGGTGTGGGACGACGTCCTGCCGGTGCTGCTGCCACGCTACCGGGTGTTGACCTGGGACCTGCCCGGTCACGGCGCCAGCCAGGCCTGGGGCGACGGGCCGATCACTCCGGCCGAACTGGCGAAGGAAGCCATCGCCCTGGCCGACCACGCCGGCGCAGGCCGCTTCCACTTCGTCGGTACCTCCATCGGTGGCGTGGTGGGGCAGCAGCTGATCAGCGAGCACGGCGAGCGCCTGTTCTCCGCCGCCCTGACCAACACCGGGGCGGTGATCGGCACCAGCGAGCTATGGACCACCAGGGCCGAGCGTGTGCGGCGCGAGGGCCTGGCGGCGATGTCCGGCGAGATCGTGCCGCGCTGGTTCGCTGCCGCTTGCTTCGACGCCGAGCCGGCCCTCAAGGCGGGCTGGTGCACCCAGATGGGGCGCGGTGACGACGAGTCCTACGCGCTGCTCTGCGAAATGCTGGGGCGAGACACCTTCACCGGCAAGCTCTCCGGCAAGGGCGTCAAGGTGCAGCTGTTCGGTGGCAGCGAGGACCTGGCGACGCCACCGGCCACCCTGGAGGCCCTGGCGGCCGAGTGCGACGGCGCCCCGCTCGAGGTGCTCGAGGGCGTCGGTCACGTGCCTTCGGTAGAGGCGCCAAGCCGATTCGCCGAGAAGCTGCTGGCGGTGATGGCGGTGGACCTGGGCGATGTGGGCGCGGAGGGCGTCGATTATTCCACTGGCCTTGCGACCCGCAAGCAGGTGCTGGGCGAGGAACACGTGGCCCGCTCCACCCACAATGCCAACAGCCTGGACACTCCGTTTCAGCAGATGATCACACGGCTGGCCTGGGGCGAGCTGTGGTCCAACGACGACCTGACGAGACGCGAGCGCAGCATGATCACCACCGGCATTCTCGCCGCCCTGGGGCGCGAGGAGCTGACCCTGCACCTGAAGACCGCCCAGCGTATCGGCCTCAGCGAGGCGGAGCTGCGTCAGGTGCTGATGCACGTGGCCATCTATGCCGGCGTGCCGGCGGCCAATCATGCCTTTGCCCTGGCCAAGGAACTGGGCTGGGGGACGGTCGAGCCCTGAAGGTTCGTCGTCATGCGTTTGATGGAAGCCACTGAATGAAGGTGACGGGGAGCCCCATGTCTGGTGATGTCGGCCTGTGTCTGGCGGCTCCTTGTTCCTGCGTCAGCATCCCCGGCGCGAGCGTGCCTGATGCCGTCGTGAAACGGTGCGGACGTCAGTTCGCCGGCCCGCATCGGCAGACCTATCGTCAGTAGGACCCCGGTACCTGGCATCGCCTTCGAGCCTGCCTCTGTTCGCCTGCGGCATCTCGCTCCACTTGCAGGCCCACCGTTACTTCAAGGATGAGCTCGGGACCAATGTCGCCTGCCCGTCGTGGGGCTGCTCGTCTTGGTTTTCCCTATCTTAGCGTTTCGATAACAAGAGAGGACTCATGTCTACTCCCTGCATCATCTGTGTCGCCATCACTGGCAGCGTGGGCCGCAAGGAGCATAATCCGGCCATTCCCGTGACCATCGAAGAGCAAGTCGAAAGCACCCAGGCGGCCTTCGAGGCGGGAGCCGCCATCGCCCATTGTCACGTGCGTAACGACGATCAGTCGCCCACGTCGGATCCGGAGAAGTTTGCCAGGCTGATGGAAGGCCTGAAGACCCATTGCCCGGGCATGATCATCCAGCTTTCCACCGGCGGTCGCTCCGGGGCCGGAGAGGCGCGCGGCGGCATGCTACGCCTCAAGCCCGACATGGCAAGCCTCTCGGTGGGCTCCAATAACTTCCCCAACCGCGTCTACGAGAATCCGCCCCAGCTGGTGGAGTGGCTCGCCGACGAAATGCTCAAGTACGACGTCAAGCCCGAGATCGAAGCGTTCGACCTGTCGCATATCCATCAGGCGGTGGCGCTGTCGAAACAAGGCAAGCTCAAGGGGCCGCTTTACGTCCAGTTCGTCATGGGCGTCAAGAACGCCATGCCGGTGGACAAGCCCACCCTCGACTTCTACGTCGAAACGCTGAATCGGCTCGCACCGGACGCCCAGTGGTGCGGCGCCGGGATCGGGCCCAACCAGGCCCTGCTCAACGAGTGGTCGATCGCTGCGGGCGGGCATACCCGCACCGGGCTCGAGGATAACGTGCGCCTCGATCGTCATACCCTGGCTCCCTCCAATGCGGCCCTGGTCGAGCGCGTCGTGACCCTGTGCGAGAAGTACGAGCGGCCGGTGGCCACCTGGCAGCAGGCCCGCCGGATGCTCGACCTGACTGAATGATCGGGAGGCATCTTCAGCCTATGGAAGGCTGGCTCTCGGACTGGAACATCCGCCATAGCTGGCGATGGCCGTCTGGGCTGCTTCCCCATCGGTTCGTCTGCTGCTGATCGAGAAGCGCCTGTATCGGGGGCTCAGGCTCCCTGAAGGGCATGCGCCGGCCCTTGCCAAGGAACTGGGCTGGGGAAGCGGCGAATCATCGGCATGAGGGACATGGTTTGCCGCTTGGGGTAAAAGAGTGGTAAATAGCTGACTCACGGAGCACAGAATCCTCCAGGCAGGCAGCAAGGCTTCCTGGCCGTTGGTGACTTGCCATGCCATAGGTGGCAGGGCAACCCTGCTGCTCCATTCGTGGATCCTCGGTCAGTTGCTAGACTTGGCAAAAGGAGAAGGAGAGGATTCCGTCAGGCAGGGAGTGCCCGATGCATGCCCGTTTCGGCAGCAAGAGGTCAACTATTGATGTGGTTCAAGACGTTTGTGGCGATACTGCTCGGCACCCTGATGGCGAATACGGCGTCGGCAGAGTGGCGCTACACCCAGGCCCACCAGATGTTCGGCGACGCCCCGGCGGCGCGAGTCGATGATGGCAGCGGTCATTCTCTGGCACTGGTGTGCTGGAACGGTGTGCCCATGGTATCTGTGGCCGGTTATGCCTCCCAGATGGGCGCCGATCGGCGCAAGCCGCTGGAGGTGCTGGTGGACGGCATCGGGTATCGCCTGGAGTCACGCCACTCCCCCCACGACGGCGTGTGGTTCGCCCCGTCTCCCCTCGGTTTGACCAAGACCCTGCAAGGCGGCAACGTGGCGGTGGTCACACCCCAGGATACCCGTCCCTCACGCTTCCCGCTGAGTGGCGCCGACGAGCCCATCGAGCGCGTGCTGGCAGCCTGTCGCTAGCGCTGTCGGCGTGGTGGAGGCTGACGAGGTGCCACGCCACGGCGCCACGCTGGACACCCGTCACGTCGCCAGATCGCAGGCCACCATGCTCAATCATCGTATCAAGCTGCGCCATCTCAACGCCTTCCTCGAGGTGTCGCGCAGCCGCAGCTTCGCCCGTGCCGCCGACGCCCTGGCGATCACCCAGCCGGGCATCTCCAAGGCCATCCGTGAACTCGAGGAGATCGTTGGCGCCAGCCTGTTCGAGCGTAGCGCCCAGGGCGTCAGTCTGACCCAGGCGGGACTCACCCTGTTGCGCCACGCGGGGCCTGCGCTGCGCGCCCTGGAAGAGGGCGTGGTGGCGCTGGCGGACGGCCATGGTGGGCAGCGTTGGCTCAGGGTCGGGGCGCTGTCGACGGTGGAATCGCGGCTGCTGCCGGCGGCGATTCAGCACTTCCAGGCCTCGCCGCTGGGCCTGGAGACCAGCGTGACCGTGACCACCGGCGCCAGCGCCTTTCTGCTGTCGCGGCTGGCGCTGGGTGAGCTCGACGTGGTGGTGGGGCGTATGACCGAAGCCCGCGAGATTCGTGACCTGGCCTTCGAACATCTCTACTACGAATCGCTGCGGCTGGTGGTGCGCCAGGGGCATCCGCTGGCCACCGTCTCGCCCTGTCCTCCCGAGGTCCTGAGCGACTACCCCTGGGCCGTGCCTCCCCCTCAGACTACCTTGCGTCAGCGGGTCGACAGCTTCTGTGTGCGTCACGCCATCAGTTTGCCCGCGCCCTGTCTGGAGACCCTGTCGCTGCCGGTCAGCCGGCGCTTCACACTGGACACCGATGCCATCTGGGTGGCGCCCTTCGAGGCGGTGGCCGAGGATCTGGAAAGCGGCCAGCTGGTCGAGCTGGCACTGTCCTTCGAGCACCAGGGTGGCTCGGTAGGGCTGTGTACCAACACCTCTTTGAGCCCCAGCCTGGCGCTGGAAGGCTTCGCCGAGTCGCTGCGCCAGGCCGCCGCGGCAAGATCCCAGTAGCGGCGCCGAAATATCTGGGGCGAAGCAGCAGGCCAGTACGTACTCGTTCCTGCGATTCGACGCCCCGCGATCCGGTCGTCATAACCCCTGGGTTATGACGACCGGCCAAGGTCTCAATTGGCTCCCCGGGCTTGGCTGGTCACACTGCTGTCATCGCCTCGTGTCTCGAGGCGCGTGTGAACAACCAACAATCACGCCAGGACCTCTTCCCCCATGACCCTCAATCGGAACCTCAATCGTCGCTTCGTCGAGCGGGATCGCCAGTGGCACCCCGCCGCCTGTACCCCCGGCTACAAGACCTCGGTGCCGCGCTCGCCCTCCCAGGCGCTGGTCAGCCTGCAGACCCCCAGCGTGTCGGAACTCACCGGCCCTGAGTTTAGCCGCCTGCGCATGGGACCCCATGACAACGACCTGCTGTTGAACTTCCGCGATGCCGATAGCCCCGGTCTGCCGGTGGGGGAGCGGGTGATCATGTTCGGCCGGGTCGTCGACCAGTTCGGCAAGCCGGTGCCGCAGACTCTGGTAGAGATGTGGCAGGCCAATGCCGGTGGCCGCTATCGCCACAAGAAGGACAGCTATCTGGCCCCGCTGGACCCCAACTTCGGCGGCGTCGGGCGCTGTCTCACCGACGACGATGGCTGGTACCACTTCCGCACCATCAAGCCCGGCCCCTATCCCTGGCCCAATGGCATCAACACCTGGCGCCCGGCGCACATTCATGTGAGCGTCATGGGCCCGGCCATCTCCACCCGGTTGATCACCCAGATGTACTTCGAGGGTGACCCGCTGATTCCGATCTGCCCCATCGTCCAGACCCTGAAGGACGAGGAGGCCGTGGGCACCATGATCGGTCGACTCGACATGGCCCGCTCGCGTCCCATGGACGCCCTGGCCTACCGCTTCGACCTGGTGGTGCGTGGCGAACTGCAGACCTATTTCGAGAATCAGTGAACAAGAACAGGAACAACAGGTGCCGTGGTGCCCGAGTCGGCCCACGGCAGCGAGGAGACCTCATGCAACAGCCAAACCTTACCCCCACCGCGAACCTGATGCTGCGCGAGACCGCGTCCCAGACCGCCGGCCCCTACGTGCACATCGGCCTGGCGCTGGCCGTCGCCGGCCTGCCCGAGCGCGACGAGGAGATCTGGAACGAACTGGCCAAGGATAACGCCGAAGGCGAGCGTATCGAGGTGGCGGGACGGGTCATCGACGGTAACGGCGACCTGGTCCGCGACGCCCTGCTGGAGGCCTGGCAGGCCGACGCCAACGGTGACTATCAGACGGCGTTCGACCTCAAGGCGCCGTTCAACAGCTTCGGGCGTACCGCGACCACCGCCGAGGGCAACAGCGAGTGGCGCTTTGTGACCGTCAAGCCCGGCGCCATCGCTCGGCCCGACGGTCGCACCATGGCCCCGCACATCAACCTCACGATCTTCGCCCGGGGCGTGAACCTGCATCTGCAGACCCGGCTCTACTTCGATGACGAGCACAAAGCCAATGCCGGCTGCCCGGTGTTGGGTGCGATCGAGTCGCCGGCCCGGCGCCAGACGCTGATCGCCCGGCGTGAAGAGGGCGGGGAAGGCGGCCTGCCACGCTATCGTCTGGATATCGTGCTGCAGGGGGAGGGAGAGACGGTGTTCTTCGACTTCTGATCGCGTTCGCCTGACCACACGGACGTCGTGGCGTGAACCGCGGCGTCCGTGTCGTTATTTGCCCGCGTTTGCACCGACGCTTCCATGGCCTATGCTAGCGGTCTTTTCCGCCCTGGCTTCGAGGCACCTCCATGGATATCCACCGCATCAATCCCACCCCCCGCTGGTCCGACATCACCGTGTTCAATGGCATGGCCCACTTCGTCGAAGTCGCCGAGGCGGACACCCGCGCCGATATCACCGGCCAGGTGGAGCAGATCTTCGAACAGGCCGAGGAGTCGCTGGCCAAGGTGGCCAGCGACAAGACACGCATCATCTCGGTGACCATCTACCTGACCGACTTTGCCCACTTCGATGCCCTGAACGTCGCCTGGGAGGCCTGGTTCGAGCCCGGCACGGCCCCCAGCCGCGCCTGCGTCAAGGCCGAGCTTGCCAACCCCGAACTGCTGGTCGAGATGGCATTTGTGGCAGCGGCGGGGGAAGAGTTTCGCTAACACCGCAGCGCTATCAACGCGCCGCAGGCAGGGCCCAGGCCCTGCCACCACTCGATATGTTTCACGGGTACTTGCCCGTCCGACGATTCTCCACCAGCACCTCAAGGATGGCGTTGGCCGCCTGCATGGTCGCGCTGGGCGTCTCTCCCCGGCGCCGGCTGCAGACGATCGGTGAGGTGATGTGTTTCTCCGCCAGGTACAGGTAGCGAATGCCATCGCGGTTCTGTCGCTTGACCTGCTCCGGCACCAGGGTGATGCCGAAGTCCGACACCACCAGGCCCAGCGCCGTCTGCATCTCGTTGGCCTCCTGCACCACCGTGACCTTGAGCCCTCGGCGGCGAAACAGCCCCAGCACCAGGTCGGCAAGGCTCGGGCGCGGGCTCGCCGGGTACAGCACCAGCGGGTAGCGGGCGAGCTCCTCCATGGTCGGGGTGGTGCCCACCAGCGGGTGGCCCTCCGGCACCGCCGCCATCATCGGTTCCTCGAACAGCACCTCCTGTTCCACGTCGGGATCGTCGATCCTCAGGCGTCCGAAGCCGATATCGATACGTCCTGCCTTCAGCGCCTGCACCTGCTCCACCGTGGTCAATTCGGCCAGGGTCAGCTCCACCTCGTCCTTTTGTCGCAACCCGCGCACCAGCAGCGGCAGCTGCCCGTAGAACAGCGAGGGCACAAAGCCGATACCGAACATTTCCTTGTGGCTTCGAGACATACGGCGCACCGCCGCCACCGTGGTATCGAGCTTCTCGAGCATCTGCAGGGCATGCTCATGGAAGAACTTGCCGGTGGGCGTCAGGGTCAGCCCTCGGGGGCCGCGAATGAATAACTGGGCCCCCAGTTCTTCCTCCAACTGATTGATCTGCCGGGTCAAAGGGGGCTGCGCCATATGCAGCCTGGCGGCCGCCCGGGTGATGTTCAGCTCTTCCGCTGCGGCACAGAAATAGCGCAGGTGTCGAAGCTCCATGATACCTCCAGGGTATTGCGATCTACCCAGACCATATTGGTTGTGCCCCTCAAAGACAATCACACTGCACTCAATCGCCGGATCAAGCGCCTTTCCGCGGTAGTTCTCTTCCGATGTCGATGGCAGTGGTGCTTCGCAGCGTAAGAGAAATCTTACCAAGGTATGGCTTGATCGCTTACGAGTCGCCGAGGCTTTGCAGCGCTTGCGGCTTTCCTCATCACCCAGATCGTCACCCAGATCGCCAGCCCGTGGATGACAACGAGCTGATGGTAATCGCCGGAGCCACCATGACCGCCCTGATCGAAAGCGTCGAGACCCTGCTGGTCGACCTGCCCACCATCCGACCGCACAAGCTGTCGATGGCCACCATGGCCACCCAGACGCTGGTGATCGTACGCCTCAAGTGCGCAGACGGTATCGAAGGCATCGGCGAGGCCACCACCATCGGCGGCCTGGCCTATGGCCCGGAAAGCCCGGAGAGCATGAAGGTCAACATCGACACCTACCTGGCGCCGGCGCTGGTCGGCCTGGCGGCGGACAACGTCAACCTCGCCATGGCCCGGCTCGACAAGCTGGCCAAGGGCAACGTCATCGCCAAGTCGGCGCTCGAGACCGCGCTGCTGGATGCCCAGGGCAAGCGTCTCGGCGTGCCCCTGGCGACACTGCTGGGCGGCGCCCGCCACGATCACCTGCCGGTGCTGTGGACGCTGGCCAGTGGCGATACCGACAAGGATATCGAGGAGGCCAGAAAGCGCCTCGAGCAGCGTCGCCATCGTGACTTCAAGCTCAAGATCGGCGCCAACGAGGTGGATCACGACGTGCGCCACGTTGCCGCCATCAAGGCCGCACTGGGGGATCGCGCCAGCGTCAGGGTCGACGTCAACCAGGCCTGGGACGAGGCCACCGCGGTGCGCGCCATCGCCGCCCTCGAGGAGGCCGGGGTCGACCTGATCGAGCAACCCATTCCGGCCCACGAGCGGGCTGGGCTTGCACGACTGGCCAATCGCTTCGAGGTGACCATGCTGGCCGACGAAGGCGTCCAGGACCTGCGCTGCGGGCTGGCACTGATCGAGTCCGGCTTCAGCGGCGCCTTCGCCCTGAAGATCGCCAAGAGCGCCGGGCCGCGCGGCGCGCTGCGCCTGGCCCACCTGGCCGACGCCGGGGGCATTGGCCTCTACGGCGGCACCATGCTCGAGGGCACCATCGGTACCGCCGCTTCGCTGCACGCCTGGGCGACCCTGCCCGAGATGGCCTGGGGCACCGAGATGTTCGGCCCCTTGCTGTTGACCGATGACATCGTCACCACCCCCCTGCGCTACGACGACTTTGGCGTGGCGCTGCCGCAAGGCCCGGGACTCGGGCTCGAACTGGATCACGACAAGCTGCGCGAGTACGCACGCAGCTAAGCGACATCGCCATCAGACCGGCCGCGCGAGCCTCCAGGGCGGCATCGACGGCCCCCGATCGAGAGGAGAACGAAGATGCTGTTTCAGGTGGAAATGACCGTCAAGCTGCCGCCGGATATGGCGCCGGAGCGCGCCGCCGAGATCAAGGCCCGCGAGAAGGACTACGCCCAGGAGCTGCAGCGCTCCGGCAAGTGGCGCCATCTGTGGCGGGTGGCCGGCAGCTATTCCAACGTCAGCGTGTTCGACGTGGCCGACAACGCCGAGCTGCAGGAGCTGGTATCGAACCTGCCGCTGTTTCCCTACATGGAGATCCGCGTCAAGCCGCTGTGCCGCCACCCGTCCTCGATCCGCGATGACGACAGCTAGGGTCTGCCCCTGGCCAGCCAGACGTCGGGGCAGAGCGAATCGCCAGGCCCCGGCCAGTACCGCCAACAACGATAACGACAAGTACGCCACACCTGAGGACCGCCAGATGAACAGTCTCAATCCCACCACCAAGTCAGTGCGCATCTTCGACACCCCGGAGGTACAGGACTTCCTCAATACCGTCGCCGGCTTCGACAAGACCGAAGGCAACGAGCGGGCCAAGGAAATCCTGCATCGTCTGCTGTCGGACCTGTACAAGCTGATCGATGACTTCGACGTCACCCCGGAAGAATTCTGGCAGGGCGTCAGCGTGCTCAACGCGCTCGGCGCCGAGACCCAGTACGGCCTGCTGGCCCCGGGTCTGGGCTTCGATCATTACCTCGACATGCGCATGGACGCCGAGGACGCTGCCCGCGGCCTTGCCGGGGGTACCCCGCGCACCATCGAGGGGCCCCTGTACGTCGCCGGTGCCCCGGAGTCCGAGGGCGAGGCGCGCCTGGACGACGGCTCGGACACCGACGCCGAGGCAATGTGGCTGACCGGTCAGGTACGCGATACCCAGGGCCAGCCGATCTCACGGGCCAAGGTCGAGATCTGGCACGCCGACAGCAAGGGCAACTACAGCTTCTTCGACCCGTCCCAGGCCGACTTCCACCTGCGTCGTACCATCTACACCGACGCCGATGGCCGCTATCGCGCGCGCAGCGTCATCCCCTCCGGCTACGGTTGCCCCCCGGACAGCCCGACCCAGCAGGTGCTGGACCTGCTCGGTCGTCATGGCCAGCGACCGGCGCATATCCACTTCTTTATCTCGGCGCCCGGGTACAAGCACCTGACCACCCAGATCAACCTCGCCGGCGACCCCTACACCTACGACGACTTCGCCTTCGCCACCCGCGAGGAGCTGGTGGTGGACGCCAGGCGCATCGAGGACGCCAGCGAGGCCAGCGATCGTGGCCTCGAGGGGCCCTTCACCGAGGTGGTGTTCGACATCGAGCTTGCCGCCACCAGCGAGACCGAGCTGCAGCAGCGTCACAAGCGCCCCCGCGCCCTCGAGGACGGCTGAGCCGCCTGGACTCGCGACAACCCTGAACTAACCGCCGAGTTCCACGGGAGCCCCCGTGGTGGACAGCGCCGCGCCAAGCCACGCCTGCCCTACGGGCATGTTGCCCCAAAGGGTGGGCTGGGCGAGCG
Source organism: Halomonas sp. YLB-10 (assembly GCF_003856855.1). Classification (NCBI taxonomy): domain Bacteria; kingdom Pseudomonadati; phylum Pseudomonadota; class Gammaproteobacteria; order Oceanospirillales; family Halomonadaceae; genus Halomonas; species Halomonas sp. YLB-10. Next base: position 173,767 of record NZ_RRCU01000008.1, on the reverse strand, counting down.
ACTCGGAACAGCTGCCCGAATGAGAGAGGAGAACAACGATGAGCAATAAACTCGATCAGATCGAAGCCCGCGTGCGTGGTGCCGTCGAGGATGACCCCGAACAGGGCGTCTTTCGCTGCCACCGCAGCATGTTCACCGACCCCGAGTTCTTCGAGCTCGAGATGAAGCACATCTTCGAGGGCAACTGGCTGTTCATGGCCCACGAGAGCCAGATCGCCGAGCCCGGTGACTACTTCACCCTGAACATGGGGCGCCAGCCGGTGGTCATCACTCGCGACAAGGAGGGCGAGCTTCACGCCCTGATCAACGCCTGCGCCCACCGCGGTGCCACCATCTGCCGTCGCAAGCAGGGCAACAAGGGCACCTTCACCTGTCCCTTCCACGGCTGGACCTTCAAGAACGACGGGCGTCTGCTCAAGGCCAAGAACGAGAAGGCCGGCGCCTACCCGGACGCCTTCAAGCAGGACGGCTCCCACGACCTCAAGCGCCTGCCCAAATTCAGCAATTACAAGGGCTTCCTGTTCGGCAGCCTGAGCGACGACGTCATGCCCATCGAGGAGTACCTGGGCGAGACCATGAAGGTCATCGACAACATCGTCGACCAAGCCCCGGAAGGTCTCGAGATCCTGCGCGGCACCTCGTCCTACACCTACACCGGCAACTGGAAGCTGCAGGCCGAGAACGGCGCCGACGGCTACCACGTCAGCACCGTGCACTGGAACTACGCCTCCACCATGGACCGTCGCAACTACGACGAAGGCGGCACCAAGGCGGTAGACGCCGACGGCTGGTCCAAGTCCAAGGGCGGTTTCTACTCCTACGAGAACGGCCACATGATGCTGTGGACCCGGCTGCTTAATCCCGAGGTGCGTCCGGTCTACGAGCACAAGGAGCGCATCGAGAAGGAGCTGGGCGAGGCCCGCGCCGACAACATCGTCAACCAGACCCGCAACCTGTGTCTGTACCCCAACGTCTATCTGATGGACCAGTTCTCGACCCAGATTAGGGTGCTGCGTCCGCTGGCGGTGGACCGTACCGAGGTCACCATCTACTGCTTCGCGCCCAAGGGTGAATCGGCGGAGAACCGTCGCGTGCGCATCCGCCAGTACGAGGACTTCTTCAACGTCAGCGGCATGGGCACGCCGGATGACCTGGAGGAATTCCGCGGCTGCCAGAACGGCTACAACGGTGCCCTGGCCGAGTGGAATGACCTGTCGCGTGGCGCCAAGCAATGGATCGATGGTCCCGACGAAGACGCCAGCGCCATCGACATGAAGCCGCTGAAGAGCGGTGCCTCGCCGGAGGACGAAGGCCTCTACGTGCTGCACCACCAGCACTGGGTCGAGGAAATGCTGCGCGCCATCGACAAGGAACGCAGCCAGTTCATTGCCACGGCCTCAGCCTGAATCCTGCGGAAAGGAGACGAATCATGAGCATCAGCTATCACGACATCCAGGCCTTTCTTTATCGCGAAGCACGCCTTCTGGACGAACGCGAGTGGGACGAGTGGCTAACCCTGTACCACAAGAAGGCCGAGTTCTGGATGCCCTGCTGGGACGACGACGACACCCTGACCGGCGACCCGAACAGCGAGATCTCGCTGATCTACTACCCCAATCGGGAAGGGCTCGAGGATCGCGTCTATCGGATCAAGACCGAGCGCAGTGGCGCCAGCACGCCGGAGCCGCGCACCACCCACCAGATCACCAATATCGAGGTGATGAAGGAGGAGGGCGACAGCCTGGAGGTGCGCTTCAACTGGCACACCCTGAGCCACCGCTACAAGCAGACCGACAGCTACTTCGGGGTGTCTTTCTACACCCTGGACGTGTCCGGCGACAGCCCGCTTATCACGCGCAAGAAGGTGCAGCTCAATAACGATTATATCCACCAGGTCATCGACGTTTATCACATTTAAGTCGGTGAAGGAGAACGACCATGAGCTTCACCATCGCGCTCAACTTCGAAGACGGGGTGTCGCGCTTTATCGACTGCAACGAGGGCGAGACCGTCCTCGATGCGGCCTACCGCAACAAGGTCAACCTGCCGATGGACTGCTCCGACGGCGTCTGCGGCACCTGCAAGTGCCACTGCGACCAGGGCGAGTTCGAGCTGGGTGACGAGTACATCGATGAGGCGTTGTCCGACGAGGAGCTGCACGAGGGGCAGGTGCTGACCTGCCAGATGGTGCCGTCCTCGGACTGCGTGCTGTCGGTGCCGGTGGCCTCGACCGTATGCAAGACCGAGGTCGACAGCCGTGCCTCCACGGTGGTCCACGTCGAGCCCTTGTCCGAGGACTCCATCGAGCTTGCCATCGATATCGAAGGCGAGCCGCTGAACTTCCTGCCGGGGCAGTACGTGCACCTGGAGGTACCGGGCTGTGGTGAACACAGAAGCTACTCGTTCAGCTCGCTGCCGGGGGAGTCCCGCGCAAGCTTTCTGATCCGCAATGTGCCGGACGGACTGATGAGCGGCTATCTGGCGGACAAGGCCAAGGCCGGTGACGCCATGGCGGTGACTGGCCCCATGGGCAGCTTCTACCTGCGCGCCATCCAGCGCCCGATCCTGATGCTGGCCGGCGGCACCGGGCTTGCTCCCTTCCTGTCGATGCTCAAGCAGCTTGCCGCGCTCGAGGCCCAGGGCGAGGGAGCAGGCCAGCCGATCCACATGATCTATGGCGTGACCAAGGACGATCACCTGGTCAAGTGCGAAGAACTCGACGCGGCGGTCGAGGCGCTGCCCGACTTCGACTACCTGACGGTGGTCGCCGACGAGGACAGCAGCCACGAGCGCAAGGGCTACGTCACCCATCACATGGACCCGCAGAAGCTGCATGACGGCGACGTCGACGTCTACCTGTGCGGCCCGCCGCCGATGGTGGACGCGGTGCTCAAGCACTTCGACCAGCAGGGCATCAAGCCGGCGAGCTTTCACTACGAAAAGTTCACGCCCAACTGACGCGTCCTGCCCGGAACCAGATTCGGCGAGGGAGACCTTTCGCCCTTGCCGACAAGAGACAGCCGTCAGCCGACAACAGACAGCCGCAGGCCGGGGCTCCCTGTCCAGCGAGAGCCCCGCAATCTCATAACGATAATCACAACCTGACGAGACATGATCATGGCCAAGCTCACTATCGATAAAAACCTCAACACCGATAACACGTACAGCCGCCGCCAGGCTTCCCTGTCATCCCGGCGCCCTGGCCCGCTTGCACGTTCGCTGCAGGCCGCGACCCTGGCGCTGGCCGGCGCCGCCCTGTCCACCCAGGCCCTGGCCGAGCACGACGTCAAGCTCGGGCTGATGCTGCCGTACTCCGGCACCTACGCGGCACTGGGCGAGTCCATCACCAATGGGCTGAAGCTCGCCATCGAGCAGGAGGGCGGCAGCCTCGGCGGTCATGGCGTCGAGTACGTGACCCTGGACTCCGAGGCCAACCCCTCCAAGGCACCCCAGAACATGAGCCGCCTGGTCAAGGGTGATGGCGTCGACGTGGTCATCGGTCCGGTCCACTCCGGCGTCGCCATGGGCATGCTGCGGGTGGCCAAGCAGACCGGCGCCATCACCATCATTCCCAACGCCGGACTCGAGGCGGCCACCAACCAGCTGTGCATGCCCAACGTCTTTCGCACCTCGTTCAGCATGTGGCAGAACAGCTATCCCATGGGCCAGGTGGCCTATGACCAGGGCCATCGCAAGATCGTCACCATCACCTGGGACTACGCCGGCGGCAAGGAAGACCTGGCCGGCTTCGAGCAGGCCTTCACCGATGCCGGCGGCGAGATCGTCGAGCAGATACTGGTGCCGTTTCCGAGCACCGAGTTCCAGACCTACCTGGCGCAGATCGCCAGCATCGCCCCGGACGCCGTCTACACCTTCTTTGCCGGTGGTGGCGGGGTCGGCTTCGTGCGGGACTACGCCGCCGCCGGGCTCAACGACAGCATTCCGCTGTATGGTTCGGGCTTCTTGACCGACGGCAACCTGGGGGCTTTGGGTGAGGCCGCCAACGGCGTGCAGACCACCATGCACTACGCCGAGACCCTGGACACCCCCCAGAACCAGGCCTTTGTCTCGGCCTACCAGGAAGCCTACGGCGAGGCCCCGGACACCTACGCGGTGCAGGGCTACGACGCCGGCAAGCTGCTGGCCCAGGCCTACGCCTCGATTGACGGCGAGCCCGACCGCGAGGCGCTGATCGCGGCGCTGGAAGCGGTAGAACTCGACAGCCCGCGTGGCCCGGTGAGCTTCTCGGCCTCCCACCACCCGATCCAGAACGTCTACCTGCGCGAGGTAAGGGACGGCGAGCACCACGTCACCTCGATCGCCAGCGAGCAGCTGGAAGTTCCCGACAGCGCCTGCCCGATGAAGAGCTGAGGCGACCTTCGTTCACCGCGTCAATGACCTGGCCGAGGTGCCCGCGAATACCGGGCGCTCTCGGGCGGGCCAACGCCAAAGGAGTTCTTCATGGACCTTGCCTTCTTCGGGGTGCAGCTGCTCAACGGCTTTCAGTACGGCCTGCTGCTGTTCCTCATCGCCAGCGGCCTGACGCTGATCTTCGGCATCATGGGCATCATCAACCTGGCCCACGGCGCCATGTACATGATCGGCGCCTACCTGGCCTTCGACCTGACCCAGCGCCTCGGCAACTTCTGGCTGGCGATCCTGATCGCGGTGCCCATCGCGGTACTGCTGGGGCTGGTCATCGAGCGGCTGTTTCTCGACACCCTGTACAAGCGTGACCACCTCTACCAGGTGCTGTTGACCTTCGGCCTGATCCTGGTGCTCAACGAGGCCCAGCGCATCATCTGGGGCGGCGACGTCCACTCGGTGGCGCTGCCGGAGCCCTTTACCGGCGCCATCGCCCTGACCGACAACCTGCAGTACCCGGTCTATCGGCTGTTCGTGGCGGCGGTGTGCCTGGTGCTGGCGGGGGCCATCTACTGGATCATCCGCCACACCCGGCTCGGTATCGTGATCCGCGCCGGCGCCGTCAATCGCGAGATGGTCGAAGGGCTCGGCATCAATATCCGCACCCTGTTCACCCTGATCTTCAGCGTCGGCGTGGCACTGGCGGCCTTCGCCGGGATGATGGCGGCGCCGCTGTCGTCGATCACGCCGGGCATGGGCGACTCGATCTTGATCACCTGCTTTGTGGTGGTGGTCATCGGCGGCATCGGCTCGATCAAGGGGGCCTTCTTCGGCGCGCTGTTGATCGGCATGGCCGAGACCTTCGGTCCGGTGCTGATCCCGAGTCTCGCCAGCATGCTGATCTACCTGATCATGGCGCTGGTGCTGTTGATCAAGCCGCGCGGCCTGTTCGCCTGAGACCCGACGACAATCACCCTCCGCTCGGGCATCCCTTGCCGCCTGATCGGACCCCTTTGCAGACGGGATACCCGTCTGGAGGAGAAACACCATGTTGCATCGATATCCCAAGCGCGTGACGGTCCTGCTGCTGGCGGGCCTGGCGCTGCTGATCGCCTATCCGGCCTGGGGGCCGGCGGTATTCGGGGAGTCCAGCGCCTTCTTCATGGAGAAACTGACCCTGATGCTGATCTTCGCCCTGTTCGCCGTCAGTCTCGACCTGCTGGTCGGTATCCTTGGCCTGGTCAGCCTGGGCCATGCGCTGTTCTTCGGCCTGGGGGCCTACACCCTGGCGATGGCCAGCCCCGACTTCAGCGCCGCCTCGCTGTGGTGGATGCTGCCGCTGGTGATGCTGGTCTCCGGCCTGGTCGCCGCCATCGTCGGCCTGCTGGTGCTGCGTACCAAGGGCATCTTCTTCATCATGACCACCCTGGCCTTCGGCCAGATGCTGTTCTACACCGTCAGCACCTCCAGCATGACCGGCGGTACCGACGGCGTCTTCATCATGTTCCGCCCGAGCCTTGCCATGGGCGAGACACCGCTGATCGACCTCGACAACCCGCTGACGTTCTTCTACTTCTGCCTGGCTCTGCTGGTAGCGGTCTATCTTATCCTGCGCGCCCTGACCCGTTCCCACTTCGGCCAGGTGCTCGACGGCATCCACGACAACGAGCACCGCATGCAGGCGCTGGGCTACGCCACCACCGGCTACAAGCTGATCGCCTTCGTGGTCTCGGCGATGATCGCCGGCGTCGCCGGCATGCTGGCGGCCATGCAGTACGGCTTCGCCAACCCGGCCCAGCTTGGCTGGCACCACTCCGGCGAGGTGCTGATGATGGTCATCCTCGGCGGCATGGGCACCATCTTCGGGCCGATCCTCGGCGCCTTCGCCTACGAACTGCTGCTGTACTTCTACGAGCACCTGACCAACCACTGGCCGATCCTGATGGGCCTGACCATCATCGTCGCGGTGCTGGTGCTGCCCAAGGGCATCGCCGGGCTGCTGCTCGACCCGCCAGGGCGCCAGGCGTCGCTGCTGGGGCGGCTTGGCGGTGGCAAGGACAATTTGGCGACGGGCAAACAGACTTCCGCCTCCGACAGCGACGGCAAGAACGTCGGCAAAAGCGTCGGGGAGGTGTCCTCATGAGCAGCATGCTCAAGACCCGCGGGCTGACCCGCAGCTTCGGTGGCCTGCTGGCGGTCAATGACGTCGACTTCGAGGTCGAGCAGGGCGAGATCCACGCCATCCTCGGCCCCAACGGTGCCGGCAAGAGCACCCTGATCAATCTGCTGTCCGGCGAGATTCCGCCGACCCGCGGCGAGATCGAGTATCGCGGCAGTGCGATCCAGGGCAAGAAGGCCCACCAGGTCGCCCGACTCGGTATCGGTCGCAGCCACCAGAAGACCAATATCTTTCCGCGCCTGAGCTGTCTGCAGAACTGCCAGCTGGCCGCGCGCATCCACCACGGTGGCGTCATCGGCAGCTGGCGGTCGCGCCGGCGGGCCCGCGAAGTCGATGAGCGGGCGCTGGCCGCGCTGGACACCTGTGGTCTGGTGACCCGGGCCCATACGGTGTCCTCCGGCATGAGCTACGGCGAGCAGCGCCAGCTGCAGATCGCCATGGTGCTGGCGACCCAGCCACAGCTGATGCTGCTGGACGAGCCGATGGCCGGCATGGGCCGGGAGGAGACCGACCAGGTCGCCGACCTGCTCAAGCGGCTGTCTCGCGACTACACCATCGTGTTGATCGAACACGACATGGACTCGGTGTTCCGCCTGGCCGATCGCATCACCGTGATGGTCGACGGTTGCGTGCTGGAAAGCGGCGACACCGAGAGCATTCGTGCAAGCGAAACGGTGCGTGACGTCTATCTGGGACGTCACGACAGCAGCGAGGACAGTCGCCCCAGCGATAGCGTCGATATCGGCAACGGCTCCAGCAATAGCGAGGTGACGTCATGAATGTGGCGATCAAGGAGGCAGGAACTCAACGGGTGGACGCTGCCGAGGATGTCGAGTCGCCGTTGATCGAGGCTACAGGCCTGCACACCTTCTACGGCGAAAGCCATGTGCTGCACGGGGTGGATCTGACCCTCAGGGCCGGCGAGACGCTGAGCCTGCTCGGTCGCAACGGGATGGGCAAGACCACCACCTTGAAGTCGATCCTCGGCTTTGTGCCGCCGCGCCATGGCGAGGTGCGGATCATGGGGCTGGATACTCGCAAGCGCCGTCCCTGGCAGATCATTCGTCAGGGCATCGGTTATGTGCCCGAAGGGCGGGGCATCTTTCCCGGTATCAGCGTGCGCGAGCATCTGGTGATGGCCGCACGTCCGGGGGCTGACGGTCGCACCGATTGGGACATCGAGCGGGTGCTGGACACCTTTCCCCGGCTCAAGGAGCGCATCGGCCACGATGGTTCGCTGCTGTCCGGCGGCGAGCAGCAGATGCTGTCGATCGGTCGCGCGCTGATGCTCAACCCGCGCCTGTTGATTCTCGACGAGGCTACCGAAGGGCTGGCGCCGCTGATCCGCGACGAGATCTGGTCGATCCTGCGCACCATCAAGGCCTCGGGCATCGCCAGCATCATCGTCGACAAGAACATCGACAACCTGCTCGAGGTGGGCGACCGCCACCTGTTGATCGTCAAGGGCAAGGTGGTGTTCGACGGTGACAGCCAGGCGCTGAGGGCCGATCCCTCGATCCTCGATACCCACCTCGGTGTGGGCTGAGGCCACGCCGTGGCCACTTCACCCACCGCATCCGACAGCAGAAGGACAGCAACATGAAGCGATTCGAAGGACAGGTGATGCTGATCACCGGCGCCGCCCAGGGGATCGGTCGGCGTCTGGCCGAGCGGGCCGGCGACGAGGGCGCTGCCCTGGTGCTGGTCGATCGCGCCGAACATGTCCACCAGGTGGCCCGCGAGCTTGGCGAGCAGGGAGTCGAGGTCCTTGCCCTGAACGCCGATCTGGAAACCTGGGAGGGCGCCGAGAGCGCCATCAAGAGCGCCATCGAGCGCTTCGGGCGACTGGACGTACTTGTCAACAACGTCGGCGGGACCATCTGGGCCAAGCCCTACACCCACTACAGCCCGGAGCAGGTCGAGGCCGAGGTGCGTCGCTCGCTGTTTCCGACGCTGTGGTGCTGTCGCGCGGCGCTGCCCCACCTGATCGACAGCGGCGGCAATATCGTCAACGTCTCCTCGGTGGCCACCCGCGGGGTCAATCGGGTGCCCTACGCTTCAGCCAAGGGCGGGGTGAACGCCATGACCGTGGCGCTGGCCATCGAGATGGCCGAGCACGGCGTACGGGTCAATGCCACCGCCCCCGGCGGCACCGAGGCGCCGCCCCGGCTGACGCCGCGCAACGCCGAGCCCCAGAGCGAACAGGACAAGCTGTGGTACCAGCAGTTGATCGACCAGACCCTGGCGTCGAGCCTGATGCACCGCTACGGCACCCTGGACGAGCAGGTCAGGCCGATCCTGTTTCTGGCCTCCCGCGACGCCAGCTATATCACCGGCACGGTGGTGCCGGTGGCCGGCGGCGACCTGGGCTAGCCGGTTGATGCCGCGTGACGTGGACCCACCTTGCATCCCGCTGTACCTGCGGGACGGCGTGGTGAATCTTGTATCCTCCTTGGCCTGGCCGCGTGCCGGGCCTTTTTTGTCTTCCGTCGACGTCGCCGGGGGACCCACCAGGTGACATTCCTGGCCGTACATCGACGCCATCATCAAGGAGCCAGCCCATGCGCCGAACCGACTCCGATACCGTAACCGCACCCCAAGGGGCGGCTGCAGGGTCGTCCCTTTTTCGTGACCTGTCACTGTCGGCGGTGACGGCAGGCTTTGTCGCGGTGCTGATTTCCTACTCGGGGCCGCTGGCGATCTTCTTCCAGGCCGGGGCGGCGGCGGATATCTCACCCGAGATGATGACCTCCTGGGTGTGGGCCATTTCGCTGGGGGCGGCGGTGTCGGGCATCGTCCTGAGCCTGTGGCTCAGGGTGCCGGTGGTGACGGCCTGGTCGGCGCCGGGTACGGCGCTGCTGATCACCCTGTTCCCGGAGCTGTCGCTGGGCGAGGCGGTAGGCGCCTACCTGACAGCGGCGGTGCTGATGCTGATCATCGGTATCACCGGCAGCTTCGACCGGTTGATGGCGCTGATTCCGTCGGGCGTGGCCGCCGGCATGATGGCGGGCATCCTGTTCCAGTTTGGCCTCGGTGCCTTTGCGGCCATCGAGACCTCGCCCTGGCTCGCCGTCGGCATGCTGCTGGCCTATCTGGTGTTCAAGCGGCTGGCGCCGCGCTACAGCCTGATCCTGTTGCTGATCACCGGTGTGGTGCTCGCCGTGGTGCTGGAAGGCGCGAGTCTCGCCGGCGTCGGTGTGCACCTGGCGATTCCCCGTTTCATCGCTCCCGAGTGGAGCATCACCAGCACCCTGAGCCTCGCGTTGCCGCTGGTGGTGGTGAGCCTGACCGGCCAGTTCCTGCCGGGAATGGCAATCCTGCACGCAGCGGGCTATCACACCAGGGCTCGGCCGATTCTGACGGTGGCCAGCCTGACCTCCTTCGCCACCGCCTGCTTTGGCGGCATCACCACGGTGATCGCGGCCATCACCGCTGCGCTTTGCACCGGCAAGGATGCCCACCAGGACCCGGGCCGTCGCTACGTCGCCGGGGTCGCCAACGGCGTCTTCTACCTGGTCGGCGGGCTGTTCGCCGGTACTATCGTGGCGCTCTTCACCTCCTTGCCCGGGGCCTTTGTGGCGGTACTGGCGGGGCTTGCCTTGATCGGTGCGATCACCAGCAACCTGGCCGCCATGATCGCCGCCGAGGACCACCGCGAGGCCTCGGTGATCGCCTTTATGGTGACGGCCTCGGGCATGAGCCTGTTCGGTCTGGGCGCGGCCTTCTGGGGGGGGGTGATCGGCATGCTGGCGGTCAGGTTGCTGCATGGTGGACGCGCCGCAGCCTGACGCTGGCGGTGATGCATGGTCCCAGGCCGAATGGCGCTCGAGCGTCGCGAATTCATCGATGTCAGCACCGTCGGTGAGCCTGACCTGCGGCCGTCTGATACCGTCGGATTAGTGTGCTGAAACGATCGCGGCGTCAGGGTGGGAGCGCGGGGTGACAAAGTTGCCGGCTATCATCGGCGGAGCCCTATTTGGGCGCTGTCCGAAAAGTCGACGAGCGAAGGTTAGACAAGGCAAAAATCGGTGAGAAAGCGCAGTTTACGGAGTGTAAATGAGCATTTTGATCCGATTTTTAACGCCGTATTACCGAGTGCAGGCACTTTTCAGACAAGCCCTAGGCAAAGATGTCCGCTGTACTCGCTCGAATCACCAGGAAACCGCCGTGACCCCGTATTCAAGAAGTGCTCTCGCCTGCCATGCACTGGCGACCCTGATTCTGATCGCCTTCGGCCTGGTCTATCTCGGCAGCAGCGAGTTCATGCCCTACCACGCCGCCGCCATGGGGCTCGACTGGGCGTCGGTCGCTCCAGGTACCCGGCAGGTCCTGCTGGCGCTGATGCACGCCCTGGGGGGCGCCTGTCTCAGCGTGGCGCTGCTGGTCGGTGTGCTGCTGTGGGGGCCGTTTCGGAAGGGGGCTGCCTGGGCGACCTGGACGGTGCCGCTGGCCGGCTTTGTGCTGTGCGCGACCTCGCTCTACGCCCAGGTCGGGGTGGCCCTCAGGACGCCGGCGTCGCCGCCCATGCTGCCGGTCATCGCCGCCGGTGTCTTGCTGGCGCTGGGGCTGTGGCGGTCACGGCGCTGGCGCCAACGCGACGTCCCGTTGCACACCCGGTCGGACTCACGCTAGCACACCGTACTGACGGTAACCGCAGGGTCAGTCTCCCTCCCACTTCTCCAGCAGCCGGTCATGATAGCGCCCCAGCTCAAGAAGCCGACTGGCACCCCGCCCGCTTTCGCCAAGCCGTGCGCGCAGAAGACGCAGGCGTTTCTCGCAAGCGCTTCGCTCGGCGGCTTCCTGTGTCTGCGCCAGCAGGTCTTCCACCTCACGAATCTCGCGCTGAAGCTGAAGCTCCGGGGGCAGATAGCCTGAGTTCTTCAGCAGTCGGTAGCCTGCCCGCAGCGCCTCGGGAATCATGCTGTCGTCGTCGAGTTCGATGGGCTTGCCGTGATCCGGCAGGTCGTCGAAGGCGCCTTCCTGCTGCGCCTTCTGGATACGTGCCTCGGCCAGTTGGTCGAGCAGGGACATGGGAGCACCTCGTGGCGTAAAGCGGTCCTGTTGACCCGACTTTAGGCCATCGGAGCGCTCCCATCACCCGCCAGCGGGAGCCATCAAGAGAAGGAAGGCGCGAGGGCTACAGCTCTGGATGTCGACGATGCCAGTCGGTGACCTGCTGGAAGGCCCAGCCAGCGCGTACCAGCATCGCTTCATTGAACATCGGTGCGATGAACTGGAAGGCGATGGGCCCGCCCTGCTGGCTGAAGCCCGCCGGCAGGGTAATGGTCGGGTGCCCGCTCAGGTCGAAAGGACAGGTATAGCGCAGCATGCCGGAAAACAGCGCTTCATCCTCGCCGAACTTCTCCATGAACGCCATCGACGGGGCGGCGTAGGCGGTGACCGGGGCGATCAGCAGGTCGATACTGGCCAAGAGGCGATCGACCCGGCCCTTGAACTCGGCCCGGCGCAGCAGTCGTTGCTGGTGGTCCATGGCGCTCTGGGCGCGGCCCAGGTCGATCAGACCAGCAAGACCAGGGCCGTACGCTTCGCGCTGGCTGGGGAAGGTCTCGGCATGGGCGACGGCGGTCTCCACGCCGCACAGTGGCGCCCAGTCGAATACCGCCTGCTGGGTGTCGGGGAAGTCGATTTCCTCGATCACTGCACCGAGCTGTCCTAGCGTGGACACGACCTGTTCGAGGACGCCGCGGGTTTCGTTATCCACCGCTTCGATGGCCCAGTGAGGGTCGAGCCCGATACGCAGGCCCTTCAGGCCCCGTGTCATGCCGGCCAGGTAATCCGGCACGGCGAGGGGGACGGCGGTGGGGTCACGTTCGTCGGCACCGGCAATAACGCCAAGCAGCGCCCCTGCGTCGGCGGCGCTGCGGGCGATCGGCCCGATGTGGTCCATCGAGGCCGCCAGCTCGAAGGCGCCGTGTCGGCTGACTCGGCCCCAGCTCGGCTTGAGGCCGGTGACGCCGTTGGCGGCCGAGGGGAAGCGAATCGAGCCACCGGTGTCGGTGCCCAGCGAGCCAAAGCACAGCCCGGCGGCGGTGGCCACGCCGGAACCGCTGGACGAGGCGCCTGACCACAGGGCCTCGCCCCAGGGGTTGGTGGGCGGCGTGATGTCGGGGTGGTGATCGGCGAAGGCGCCTTCGGTCTGCTGCAGCTTGCCTAGCAGCACGGCCCCGGCCTGGTCGAGGCGTGTGACCACGCTGGCCGTTTCCCGGGGCACGTGGTCACGGTGCAGGGGCATGCCGTGGGTCGTCCGGGTCCCCGCTGTCCACAGCAGATCCTTGACGGCCACTGGAACACCCTGAAGCGGCCCCTTGTGGATGCCAGCGGCCAGATCGCGGTCCGCCTGGGCGGCCTGTTCAAGTGCACTGTCGGCCATGACGGTGACAAAGCTGTTCAGGGTGGTATCGACGCTGTCGATTCGCTCGAGCATGGTTCGAGTGACCTCGACGGCGCTCAGTTCCCTGGACTGGATTCGACGGCCGACCTCGATAAGGCCGTCAAAGTGCAGCGGATGGTCTGTCATTGTTGTCATCCTGATGGTGAGAGAAGACGCTCACCTTCAGGGTAGGCAGGGCGAGGGACTCAGGTTTGCCTGAACGGGCCAAGCGGTGGCCCGAGAGGGCCAGAGCGAGCTGGTGGGGTCACATCGTCTCGGGTGCGTGGCGACCTGCTTGCAGCAAGGTAGAGGGCGAATGACCGTAGGCCTGACGGAAGCTTCGGCTGAAATGGGAGACACTGGTGAAGCCATGCTCCAGGGCGACCTCGGTGACGCTGCGGATACCACCTGCCCGCAGGGTGGCGCGACTCTGCTCCAGGCGAATCGCCCACAGTGCTGCCATGGGGGTGTGACCGTGCTGAGCGAACAGCCGGGTGAGGGTGCGCCGAGAGACATGGTTGTCCCGGGCGATGCGATCGAGGCTCAGGGACGGGTCCTGGTGCTGTTGTTGCAGGTAGTGACAAAGGCGTCGGTAGAGCACGTCGTTGCGACTGTCGCCAGCGCCGCCCAGCCCCTCGAGCACCAGAGCCGCCAGATCGACCATCGCCTCGCCGAGCCCGATCGACGAGGCTTCGGCGTCTAGCCGGGCGCCGTCTCGGATCAACGCCTTCAAAGAGGTGGCGCCGGGCAAGGTCGCCGGGATAGGTCGCGCGGTCAGCGGCTCGGTGGAGGTCAGGCGACGCATCAAGGGCGCCCGAGGAAGGCGCACCAGATGAAGCGCGCTGGCGCTCAGGCACCATTCGAACGGGCGGCAGGCATCGTACAGCACCAGGTCGCCGGGCCCGATGGCGATCCGCCGCTGATCCTGGTCGAGTCTGGCCGTGGCGTTCTCGAGAAAGCCGAGCCACAGGTCATCGTCGCTGTCGCGGGACAGGTGGTGTGACTGCCGGCGCCAGCGGTGGGAAGAGGCGGCCATGGTACTGATGGCGACGTCGCCGTATTGCCTGATGTTGAGGCTGCCATGGAAGGGCCGTTCGTCGAGGCATTGGCTGTCGGCTGGAATGCAGTGGCTGCAGACGACGTCGTGCCAGAAGGCGAAGCGCTCTCGGGAGTCGATCTGTCGGGTGGTAAAGGCGGCCGTCATGCAGGTGTCCTTCCAGGCGGGGCGGCCACAGGGTCTCAAAATGGACATTGATGCAGCCATCGTCCCGACACTATAGCGCAGGTATAGCACAGGCATAGCGCAGGCGGGTTTGGCGGCGGCATGCACGCCGGTTGGGCCCTTAGCGCAGGGGATAAGCACTGGTGACTGTTTGCGAGACGCAACAGCCCCCGCGAGATCGCTCTCGCGGGGGCTGTGGTCGTGGCGGGACCCCTTTCGATCAAGCCCTGCCAAGGGCTCTGGCGCTAGCTTGGGCTCAGGCGTCGGCCTTCTCCTTCTTCGCCTTGCGGCCAGCCGCCTTGCCGGCGGGTGTGCTCGCTTCGTCCCTGGCGTTCTGTCGGGCCTTTTCCGGGGCCTTGTCAGGGGCATTGGCAGGCGTCCGAGCAGGCGCGCGCGCTTCGCTCTTCTTGATCACGGTGGTGCCGGCGAATGTCTCACCCTCCACGTAGACCTCGCCGTAGTAGGACGCCCGCAGCACTTCCTTGAGCTCGCTGATCAAGGGGTAGCGCGGGTTGGCGCCGGTGCACTGGTCATCGAAGGCCTCCGCGGCCACTTCATCGAGCTTGGCCAGGAAGTCGGCCTCGGGGACGCCGGCGTCCTTGATCGAGGTGGGGATGTCCAGGTCGCGCTTGAGCTCATCGAGCCAGTTGATCAGGCGTTCGACCTTCTGGGCGGTACGGTCACCGGCCTGGGACAGCCCCAGGTGATCGGCGACCTCGGCGTAGCGGCTGCGCGCCTTGGGCCGGTCGTACTGGGAGAAGGCAGTCTGCTTGGTCGGGTTGTCGTTGGCGTTGAAGCGCACCACGTTGGTAATCAGCAGCGCATTGGCCAGGCCATGGGGCAGGTGGAACTCGGCGCCAAGCTTGTGGGCCATGGAGTGGCACACGCCAAGGAAGGCATTGGCAAAGGCCATGCCGGCGATGCTGGCGCCACTGTGGACCTTCTCGCGGGCCACGGCGTCGCGCTCGCCCTCACGGTAGCTGGCCGGCAGGTATTGCTTCAGCAGCTTCAGCGCCTGCAGCGCGTGACCGTCGGAGAACTCGTTGGCCAACACCGAGACGTAGGCCTCCAGCGCGTGGGTCACGGCGTCATAACCCCCGAAGGCGGTCAGCGATCTGGGCATCTTCATCACCAGGTTGGCATCGACGATGGCCATGTCCGGGGTCAGCTGATAGTCCGCCAGCGGGTACTTGATGCCGGTGGCGTCGTCGGTGACCACCGCGAAAGGCGTGACCTCGGAGCCGGTTCCGGAGGTGGTGGGGATGCAGACCAGGCTGGCCTTTTCGCCCATGGTGGGGAACTGGTAGATCCGCTTGCGGATGTCCATGAAGCGCATCGCCAGATCCTGGAAGTGCACGTCCGGGTGCTCGTACTTGACCCACATGATCTTGGCGGCGTCCATCGGCGAGCCGCCACCGAGCGCCAGGATCACGTCGGGCTGGAAGCTGGCCATGGCCTCGGCGCCCTTGTCGACGATCGACATGGTGGGGTCGGCCTCGACGTCGTAGAAGGTGTGGACCTCCATGCCGAGTCCCTTGAGCAGTGCCATCAGCTCATCGGCGTAGCCGTTGTTGAACAGGAAGCGGTCGGTGACGATAAAGGCGCGCTTCTTGTCATTGAGGTCGGTCAGCGCCACCGACAGGCTGCCGCGACGGAAGTAGATCGATTCGGGGAGCTTGTGCCACAGCATGTTTTCCGCCCGCTTGGCCACGGTCTTGGTGTTGATCAGGTGCTTGGGACCGACATTTTCGGAGATCGAGTTGCCGCCCCAGGAACCGCAGCCGAGGGTCAGCGAGGGCGCCATGTCGAAGTTGTACATGTCGCCGATGCCGCCGTGGGAGGTGGGGATATTGACCAGGATGCGCGCGGTCTTGAGGCGGTCGCCGAAGTAGCGGATACGCGACTGCTGAGTGTCCTGGTTGGTGTAGAGCCCTGAGGTATGGCCGATGCCGCCAAACTCGACCATGGTGCAGGCCTGGTCCACCGCGTCCTCGAAGGAGCTGGCGCGGAACATGCCGAGCGTCGGTGACAGCTTCTCGTGGGCAAAGGCGTCGTCGATGCTGACCCGCTCGCCCTCGCCGATCAGGATCTTGGTGTCGGCGGGCACCTCGATGCCGGCGAGCCCGGCGATGGTCGCCGCCGACTGGCCGACGATGGCGGCGTTGAGCGCGCCATTTTTCAGAAGCACCTGACGGACCTGGTCGGCCTCGTCGGCGGACAGCAGGTAGGCCGCGTGGGAGGCGAAGCGTTCACGTACCTCGTCGTAGACCTCGTCGAGCACGATCACCGCCTGCTCCGAGGCGCACACCACGCCATTGTCGAAGGTCTTGGACATCAGGATCGAGGCCACCGCGCGCTTGATGTCCGCGCTCTCGTCGATCACCACCGGCACGTTGCCGGCACCCACGCCGATGGCCGGCTTGCCCGAGGAGTAGGCCGCCTTGACCATGCCGGGGCCGCCGGTGGCCAGGATCAGGTTGATGCCCTCGTGCTTCATCAGGGCCTCGGACAACTCCACCGAGGGCTGGTCGATCCAGCCGATGATGTCCTGTGGTGCACCGGCAGCCACTGCCGCCTCCAGCACCAGCTTCGCGGCGGCGTTGGTGCAGTGACGTGCGCGCGGGTGGGGCGAGAAGATGATGCCGTTGCGGGTCTTCAGCGAGATCAGCGCCTTGAAGATGGCCGTGGAGGTGGGGTTGGTGGTGGGGATGATGCCGCAGATCAGGCCCACCGGCTCGGCGATGGTCATGGTGCCGGCTTCATCGTGGGTGGCGATGACGCCGCAGGTCCTGTCGTCCTTGTACTTGTTGTAGATGAACTCCGAGGCAAAGTGGTTCTTGATCACCTTGTCCTCGAGCACGCCCATGGCGGTCTCTTCTACCGCCTGGCGGGCCAGCGGTATGCGGGCCTGGTTGGCGGCAAGCGAGGCGGCGCGAAAGATCGCATCGACCTTCTCTTGAGAGAAGCTGGCAAAGACCCGTTGCGCGGCCTTGACCCTGGCGACGAGAGCGTCGAGTTCAGCGAGGTTGGTAACAGCCATCATTGGCCTCCAGTAACATGACAAAGGAAAGAAAAAGCGACCTGCGAAACCTCCTTGGCGTGTGCAGTGCCTGTTGCTCGGAGCTGGGCATGTGCCTGGCTCGGGCGTCGGCGAGCCTAGGGCTTGGGCGTCGGCGAGCGTCGGGCTCGGGCGTCGGCGGGCATAAGGCTCGGGCGTCGGCGAGCATAAGAAGCAAAGCGGCTTGAAAAGTGGCTTGATGTCTTCCCGTCGAGATTCAGTCTATGGCTGTCTCGATTCAGCTCTGCTGACAGGGGTCAGTTTTGTCGCCGGTATTCCGCTGATTCGAACATCATGATGATCGCAAGCATCAGCTCAGCCTATCCGTGGGCTGGGGTAGGGAGGGCGCTTCAGCCGAGCCCCCTGTGGAGGAGGAGAGGTAGACTCCACCTCGGTCAGGAGAGGCCATTGGCAATAATGTCAGGACACAAATCGTCACTCCGACGGGTCTTGCGACCCGAGTGATGGTTGACTAGCCTCGTGTGACGATAGTTGGACGAAAGCTATACGGAGCGAAAGGAGTCGTTATGTGGAGCCTCAAGGATCTTCATCTGCAGCCGATCGCCGGTGAATGGAGGGCTGGAAGTTCCGGCGAGTCGCTCAAGGTGATGGACCCCTACCACCAGAAACAACTGGTGGAGATCACCCAGGCAGATTGCTCCGACGTCGAGCATGCCTTTGATGCAGCCGACCGAGCGCAACGGCAGTGGGCGGATACCAGCGCTACCCACAGAGCGGCTGTACTGCGCCGTGTCGCCGAACTGATGGAAGAGCGCAAGGATGAACTGGTCGAGTGGCTCATCCGCGAGTCGGGCAGCACTCGCATCAAGGCCGAACTCGAGTGGAACAATGCCTGGGAGATGTCGCTCGAAGCCGCCGCCATGGCCACTCGCGTGCAAGGTACCACTGCCGCTTCGAGCGTCCCGGGCAAGGACCATAGGGTCTATCGCAAGCCGCTGGGCGTGATTGGCGTGATCAGTCCCTGGAACTTTCCCTTCCACCTGACCCAGCGCACCATCGGCCCCGCCCTTGCGCTGGGTAACGCCGTGGTGCTCAAGCCTGCCAGCGATACCCCCTTGACCGGTGGATTGCTGCTGGCACGGCTTTACGAGGAAGCGGGGCTGCCAAAGGGGCTCCTCAGTGTTCTGGTTGGTGCCGGCAGCGAGCTCGGCGACCCGCTGGTCGGACATCGGCTAGCCAAGCTTATCTCCTTCACCGGTTCCACCGAGGTGGGCCGACAGATCGCCAAGGGGGCGGTCGGCGGAGAACATATCAAGCCAGTGGCACTGGAACTCGGCGGCAACAGTCCCTTTGTGGTGCTCGATGACGCTGACATCGATCGGGCCGTACGGGCGGCGGTGGTCGGCAAGTTCATGCATCAGGGCCAGATCTGCATCGCCATCAACCGTATCATCGTCGATGCGTCGATCCACGACGCCTTTGTCGAGCGCTTCGTCGAGCGGGTCAAGGGGCTCAAGGTCGGGGACCCCTCCGACGCAGATACCGTCATCGGACCGATCATCAACGATCAACAGCTAGACGGGCTGAAGGACACCATCGACAGGGCCCGGGAGTCTGGTGCCCGGGTGGCGCTCGAGGGCTCTCTTGAAGGCCCTTGCCTGCATCCCTGGGTGTTCAGCCATGTCAGCGAGGAGATGGACCTGGCCTGCAACGAGATATTTGGTCCGATCGCCGGCATCATCAAGGCCGACGGTGAGGCCGAGGCGATACGCATCGCCAATGCCACCGAGTATGGCCTCTCCGCAGCGGTCTTCAGCGGTTGTCCGGCGCGCGGCGAACGGGTGGCACGCCAGATAGAGTCGGGAATGGTGCACGTCAATGACATGCCGGTGAACGACGAACCACACATGCCGTTCGGTGGTGAGAAGAATTCCGGGATCGGCCGCTTCAACGGCGACTGGGTGCTGAACGAGATGACAACCGTGCAATGGGTCAGCGTCCAGCACGAGCCTCGCGACTATCCCTTCTGATGGATTCCTCGGATACGGTGCGAAGCGCGTGCCGCCTGCTAGAGTCAAGTAGACTTAGGGTTGTGACTTGAACCCTCTGTGAGCGTCCCTGGACCCTGGCCAGGGTCAACCGACAGCGCTAGGGTGAAAGGGAATCACGACCAACGTCTTAGACAAGGAGATGTTATGAAAAACAGCATGATGCGTCGTTTCGGAATGGCTTTCGTGATCGCGATGATGGCGGGTGGTCTGGCCGCCTGCGAAGAGGAAGGCCCTGCCGAGCAGGCCGGCGAGGAAATGGATCAGGCGGTCGAGGATGCCGGTGAGTCCATGGAAGACATGGGCGAAGAGATGGAAGAGTCGGCCGAGGAAGCCACCAACTGATGTAACAGGCTTCACCGTCAGCGGCGCTATGCCGAGAGAGGCAGCGTGAAGGACGGGTCTGCTCACACTGACCTTGTGGGTCGGTGATGTCGCCTGTCTTCGCCGCTGAGGAGTATCAGGATAAGAGGTCTGTCCCCAGGGGCAGGCCTTTTCTGTGTGCAACGGAGTTGTTTCATGATCAAGCGGATCAAGATCGCGGCGGCACTGAGCGGCCTGATGATGTCCCAGGCAGTGATGGCCGCCGCGCCCGAAACGTCACACTGGTCCTACACGGGAGACACGGGACCTGCCTACTGGGCTGACATCGACGACGACTTCAGTATGTGTGGCCTGGGTCGCAACCAGTCGCCCGTCGATATCGATGGCGCTATCGATGCCGAACTTCCACCGCTACAACTTGACTACGCGACCACCGGGACCAGGGTCTTCAACAATGGCCACACGGTGCAGGTAGCCTCCCCCGAGGGCAACACGCTGACGCTTGATGGGGATCTCTTCATCCTGCAGCAGATGCACTTTCACGCGCCTTCCGAGCACACGGTAGACGGACGCCGGTTCCCGCTGGAAGCGCATCTGGTGCACAGCGACAAGGACGGCAACCTGGCGGTAGTCACGGTGCTGTTCGAGGAAGGCGAGGAAAATGCAGCATTGCGCTCGCTTGCCGATAGCCTGCCAGATACCGCCGGTGAACGTGCCGACGTAACCGATACCGTGAACTTCACGCAGATGTTGCCGGCCCAGCATGACTACTATCGCCTGAACGGTTCCTTGACCACTCCACCCTGCTCCGAAGGCGTCCGCTGGGTGATCATGCAGAGCACGCAGGATATTTCATCTGATCAGGTCGAGTCGTTCTCTGCTGCGATCGGGGACGCCAATAACCGGCCGCTGCAGCCTCTGAATGCCAGAGTGCCACTCAAGTAGTTCCGTCGCTCGACAACACCTTGTCACATGGTGATAAGCATCGCTCCCGGACGTCGTCGGCGCTGCTGCGCTGGGTCCGGGCCGGCACTTGCATGGCATCATTGATGCCGTCGGTACTAGCCAAGTCGCGATTGTCACTCTAATGTAAACGGGGAAGTTACAAATTTTTCTCCTGGAGGTGCTTCATGAAGCAAGGAATGTTTCGTCGTCTGGCCCTGGCCAGCGCTGTGGCGTCCATGATGCTGGTACTGGCGGGTTGCGAGGACGACGCGGCCGAAGACGCTGGCGCTCAGGTGGACGATGCACGCGAAGCGGTGGAAGAGCAGGCGCAGGAGACCGCCGCCGAAGCGGAGCAGTTGGCCGAGGACGCCGGAGAGGCGATGAGCGAGACCGCCGACGATGCCGAGCAGGCGATGGATGAAGCCGCCGCCGAAGCGGAGCAGCAGGCCGAGGACGCCGGAGAGGCGATGAGCGAGACCGCCGACGACGCTGAGCAGGCGATGGATGAAGCCGCTGCCGATGCCGAACAGCAGGCCGAAGAGGCGGAGCAGGCGATGGATGAAACTGCTGCCGACGCTGAACAGGCGATGGATGAAGCCGCCGCCGATGCCGAGCAGCAGGCCGAGGACGCCGAGCAGGCGATGGACGAAACCGCTGCCGATGCCGAACAGCAGGCCGACGAGGCTGCCGCAGGAGCCTCCAACCTGGTCGACGACGCTCAGGAAGCGCTGGGTGATGCTGCCGATGCCGTGCAAGAGCAGGCCAACGAGGCCATGGAGGGCATGAGCAATCTGGCAGAGGACGCCCAGAATGCCCTGAGCGATATGGCCGGTGACGCCGAACAGGGGGCCGATGCGGCTGCCGAGAGCGCGGGTCAGGCGGTCGAGGAAGCCGGTGACGAGGTCGAGCAGGCGACCGACGAGGCGGCCCAGTAAGTCGAACCTTCTGGTCGGGGCTTTTGCGCCGGGCGTCGGTTCTACAGGCTCGGTTTCTTCAGGCTTGGCGCCTTCATGGCGCCTTCATGGCGCCTTCAGACGCACCCACCGGCCCTTGAGCCCGTCAGAAACACAAAAAGGCCGAGATCCAGGATCTCGGCCTTTTTGTGTTGCCTATCTGTGGTCTGGGTGGCCATCACTGCCCGCCGCTGAGGGCGGCAGGCAGCGACGATGATCAGCCGTTCTGCTCGATGCCCTGGATGTACCAGGGGGCATCGTCACGCATTTCGCGGATCAGGTGCCAGGTCTCGTTGAACTCGGTTTCGCTGCCGTTTTCCTTGAGCACGCCGTGGAACAGCACCCGCGCCTCGGCCTGGTTGGCGAACTCCTGAACGCCGCCGAGCTCCGCAAACAGGCGCACGATTTCGGTCTGGTTGTTGGCCGGCTCCTGGGCCCGCTGTTCGCGCAGCAGGTTGTAGAGTTCCGGCGTCACGTACTCCTGGATGCGCGGCAGGTCGTTGTTGTCCCAGGCCCGCTGCAGGGTCATGAAGTGCTCCTTGGCACCGCCGAGGAAGCGTTCACGGTCGAACCAGGCGGGGTCTCCCTGAGGCCCTCCGGTCTGAGTGCCTGCGCTGTGGGCACCGAGACCTCCGGCGGAGCCTGGCATGTTGAACGGTGAGCTCTGGTGCTGTTCACGGTGCATGCCGGATGAACCGCCTCCCGCCGATGCGGTGGCCGTGCGCCGCCGTGCCAGCAGCTTGAACAGCAGGAAGGCCGCGCCTGCCATCAGCAGCAGGTCGACCATGCCGAGGCCATCGAAGGCGCCGCCGAAGAACAGCGCGCCGAGCAGGCTGCCGGCCAGCAGACCGCCGAGCATACCGCCCATCAGGCCGCTCTTCTTGCCGGCGGTCGGGGCGGCGTTGGGACGAGCGGTGTTCTGTGACTGGGTCGCACTGGGGCTGGCCTGGCGCGAGTAGGAACCAACACTCTTGCCGCCACCCAGGCGGCGGGCGTCGGCGCTGTCGACGGCAAGGCCGAAGCCCATCACGCCGACAAGGATCATCACGAGAAGGTGACGCATCGAAGACATCTCCGTAGTTCGGCCTGCATTGGCCAGTCTGGGCCTTTGACCCTGGTGGTCAGAGGCACGTCGCTCGTCCATTCTAGCGATAACGGGCGCCGCGGGAAGCCGTGTACAACGAAAAGTCGAGGAGACCCCATGCTGATCGAACGTAGTGACAGTCTGCTGCTGGTGGTCGACGTGCAGACGGCATTGATGCCGGTGGTGGAAAGAGGGGATCAGGCGATCACCGAGATCGGCTGGCTGGCGGCCGTGGCAGAGCGCCTGGAGGTGCCTGTGTGGGTGACCGAGCAGTATCCTCAGGGGCTCGGGGCGACCGAGCCGCGACTGAAATGTGCCCTGCCACAGAGCACCCGCTGGTTCACCAAGAGTCACTTCAACGCCTGCCGGGAGCGCGATATTGCACAGGCCTTCGAGGCGGCTGCGCCGCGTCAGGTCGTGATTGCCGGGGCCGAAGCCCATATCTGTGTGCTGCAGACGGCACTTGGCCTGCTGGAACGGGGTGTCGAGCTGTTCTGGCTGGTCGAAGGCTGCGTCAGTCGCCGCAGCGATGAAGCGAGACTTGCCGGCGAGCGCGCAAGACAGGCCGGCGCCTGGCAAGTCAGCGCCGACATGGTGGCCTACGAATGGCTGGAACGCTGTGACGACGCGACCTTTCGCGAGGTGCATCGTGAACTGCTGCGCCCCAGGGCGTCCCGGCCGCTGCGGCTGGCGCCCTGAGGATCACAGCTGGCGCGCCAGCCAAGCCAGACAATAAAGCCACGCCTTCATGATCGCTGAAAGGTGGCACCGTGCACCGTCTGCGGCGCACGGACGAGCGCTACCGGCGTAGCGGCGGCGCGACTCAGGCGGGGTTGTCGCGGGTGAACACCAGGGTGCCACCCTCGGACTCGGCGGCGTTGAAGCGGTACCCGGCCACGTCGAAGTCCTTGAGCCCTTCCTTGTCGTCCAGGCGTTGCTGGATCATCCAGGCGGCCATCAGTCCCCGGGCCTTCTTGGCGTAGAAGCTGATGATCTTGTAGCGATCGTTCTTCCAGTCCTTGAACACCGGGGTGACCACTTCGGCCTTGAGCTTTCTGGCATCGATGGCCTTGAAGTACTCGTTGGAGGCCAGGTTGACCAGCACAGGTGTTCCGCTCTGTGCCACCGCCCGGTCGAGCTCCTCGGTCAGCAGCGGCTTCCAGAAGGCGTAGAGGTCCTTGCCCTTGGCGTTTTCCAGACGGGTGCCCATTTCCAGGCGATAGGGCTGGATCAGATCCAGCGGGCGCAGCAGGCCATAGAGGCCCGACAGGATGCGCAGATGATCCTGGGCGAAGCGGTTGTCAGCTTCATCGAAGGCGTCGGCCTGCAGGCCGACGTAGACGTCGCCCTGGAAGGCCTGGGCGGCGACCTTGGCGTTGTCCGGAGTGAACGGGGTCTGCCACTGACCGAAGCGCGCCGCGTTGAGTCCGGCGATCTTGTCGCTGACGCCCATCAGCTCCGAGATGCGGGCCGGGCTGTAGTCGCGCAGGATGTCGATCAGCTCGCGGGAGCGGTCGAGGTAGTCGGGCTCGCTGTGGATATCGGTGGTGGCCGGGGTCTCGAAGTCCAGCGTCTTGGCCGGAGAGATCACGCTGAGCATGGGCGTGCTCCTGATGTCAGGTAGGGAAAATTGGCAAGTGGCCGTCATTGTACCAAGCCCCGCCGCCGCTCGGGACGAGGGCGAGGCTATGGACGCCATAGTAAAGAGGGCATGCCTGCCGGCAAGGGCAGGCGTTGTTCTTTGCTTGAGGCCGAGGGGGCGAGGCCGCTTCAGGGGCTGGGGTTGGGCAGCCTGTGATGGATGGCCTCGATGCCTTCGATGACTTCGTCGGCCAGCACCAGGGACTCCGAGGCGAGGTTGCTCTCGAGCTGCTCCATGGTGGTCGCGCCGATGATGTTGCTGGTCAGGAAGGAGCGCGAGTTGACGTAGGCCAGCGCCATCTGGGCCGGGTCCAGGGCGTGCTCGTGGGCCAGTTCGACGTAGGCGCGGGTGGCATCGATCGCCTGATCGGAGCTGTAGCGGCTGAAGCGGTCCCACAGGGTCAGGCGGGCGCCAGGCGGACGGGCGCCGTCCAGATACTTGCCCGACAGCACACCGAAGGCCAGCGGCGAGTAGGCCAGCAGTCCCACCTGTTCGCGGTGAGCGATCTCTGCCAGCCCCACCTCGAAGGTCCGGTTGAGCAGGTTGTAGGGGTTCTGTATCGAGGCGACCCGCGGCAGGCCCAGGGTCTCGGCCAGTTGCAGGCAGCGCATCACGCCCCAGGGTGTCTCGTTGGACAGACCCACGGCACGTACCTTGCCGGCATCGACCAGTTCCTTGAGGGCCGACAGTGTCTCTTCCAGATCGGTGGCCTGCTCGTCCTCGTCGTGGGTATAGCCCAGGCGACCGAAGAAGTTGGTCGAACGGTCCGGCCAGTGCAGCTGGTAGAGATCGACGTAGTCGGTGTTCAGGCGTGCAAGGCTTGCGTCGATGGCCTCATGAAGATGGGCGCGAGTCAGGCGAGGTCCGCCGCGGATGTGCTTGATACCGGGGCCGGCAGCTTTGGTGGCGATGACCACGTCGTCGCGGCTTTGGCGGCCCTTGAGCCAGGAGCCTAGATAGCTCTCGGTCAGTCCCTGGGTGTCGGCCTTGGGCGGCACCGGGTACATCTCGGCGGCGTCGATGAAGTTGACGCCGAAGGCCACCGCGCGGTCGAGCTGGGCCTCGGCCTCGGTGTTCTGCTCGCCGAAGGTCATGGTTCCAAGGCACAGGCGACTGACGTCGATGCCGGTGTTGCCAAGGGGACGGATCTGCATGGGGACTCATTCTGGTAGGCCTTTGTCAGGGGCGCGCAGCGCCGCCGCCGGACCGTTTTTGCTGCAAAGCATCGAGATGGTACCTTTGGCCGATAGGGGTCGCCAAATCCCGGGGGTTGAGTCCGTATCGGGCCAGGCGTATGCTTGCCACCCCGTTGCCGCGGAGGAGTCCGTGGCACCGTCGATTCAACAGGAGATCGCCCGCGACACAGGAGGTGTCCGGTCCGACTTCCATCCTTTGGACTCAAGGTTGTTGCCATGCAGCAGGCATCGTCACTGAAGACGCGGCTCGAGTACCGTCTGGCCCAGCAGTTGTTTCACACTCGCTGGTTGCCCCGCTCGCCGCGAACCCAGAGGCTGACCATGCGTCTGTTTCAACGCTGTGCGGACGCCGGGCACCCGGCAGCACTGTCGTTGTACGGGCACATGCTGTTTCACCGGTCACGGGCACCCCAGGACAAGGCACGCGGCGCTCGCTACGTGCTGCAGGCCGCCCATGGCGGGGACGTCAGGGCGCAGTACCAGGCAGGCCAGATCCACGAACATGGCTGCGCGCTGTACCCGGCGCGCCACGACCACGCCGTGACCTGGTACGCCCGGGCCGGGGAAGCGGGTCATGCGTTGGCGGCGGCGCGCCTGGAGCGCGCCTACCGGGATGGTGAGCTGTCGCTACCGGTGGATCCAGAGCGTGCCGCCTACTGGGCGGTGCTGGCTTCGGCAGGGCAGGCCTCGTCAGGACAGCCTTCGTCAGGGCAAACCTTGGCACGCCAGGCCTCGCCAGGTTCGGCCAATAGCGCCCTGGCCAATGGACAGCCTGTTCCGGGGCAGTCCGCCAGGCAAGACGGTGTCACGCTGGACAAAGCGGAAGCCCAACAGCGACACTAGAGGTATCAGGCGCGGCGGTTGGGTCGCGCACGGGTCCCGGTGAGGCCGAGACGAGCGGCGGTTCAGGATTCCCTGGCCGCCGCTGGTAGTTTGGGCCTCGGGTACGGTTTTCGTTGTCGGGTGACGTCGGGGAGGCGTTTTGGCCGACTGTCACGACGAGGTTTGCTGCCTGTGGTGTTACCGACTCTGCTGGATATCGAAGCCTCTGGATTCGGGCGCGGCAGCTACCCGATCGAGATCGGCCTGGCGCGGCCGGACGGCAGCTGCTGCGCCTTTCTGATTCAGCCCCTCGAGGAATGGACCCACTGGGATCCCAAGGCCGAGCTGCTGCACGGGATATCCCGGGCCCGGCTCGAGCGCGAGGGCTATCCGGTACGTCACGTCGCCCGTTGGCTTAACGATGAGCTGCACGATATCGGCATCGCCTACAGCGATAGCTGGGGGTACGACAACACCTGGATGTCGCTGCTGTTTCACCACGCCGGCATGATCCCCGCCTTCCGCCTGGAAGCGCTGCGGCGGTTGCTCGACGAGACCCAGATGGCGATGTGGAGCGACATCAAGGAGTCGGTGATCGAGGAGCGGGGCATCCAGCGCCATCGCGCCGGCGAGGACGCCCGGCTGCTGCAGCTGACCTTCGCCCGCACCCAGGAGCTCAGCGCGCGCCGCTGACGCTCACTGTTTATCACTCTCGCTGACGCTCACTCTTTCTCGCGTTCTTTCTCGCACTCTTTGCTTCGCCATGGCGCCGCTCTCTATGGAGCTGTTGGGAGCCTGCCTACCTAAACAGTTACCCACAGCCGGTCCGGCTGACCGTCTGTGGATAACGTATGCGGGTGTGAACCTTCAGGGAGCGAGATCAATCGGCGGCGACACGCAGCAGCAGCTTGCCGGTGTTGGCATTGTCGGCGAGGTGCTGGTGGGCGGCCTCGACCTCCTCGATGGGCCAGTCGGCGTCGATCAGCGGAGCGAGTTCGCCGCGCTCGAGCCTTGGCCATACGTGGCGAGCGAGTTCACCCAGAATCCTGCCCTTGTCTTCCGGTGACCTGGCCCGCAGGGTCGAGCCGATCAGGCGCTGGCGCTTCATCAGCAGGCGGCCGATATCGAGCTCGGCGTGGCGTCCGCCCATCAGCCCGATCACCACCATTCGTCCGTCGGCGGCCAGCACCCGTTGATTGTCGGCCAGATAGCTGGCCCCCACCGGGTCGAGGATCAGGTTGACCTCGCCGAATGCCTTGACCGCCTCGACGAAGCTGCCCTGGTGGCGGTTCCAGCCCGCCCTGGCACCCAGCGACAGGCAGCGCTTGAGCTTTTCATCGCTGCCCACGGTGACAAAGCAGGGGTGACCGAACTCGCGGCACAGCTGGATCGCGGCGGTACCGACGCCGCTGGCGGCGGCGTGCAGCAGCACCTGCTCGCCTTCGGCGAGTTGGCCTTCGATGAACAGGTTCAGCCAGGCGGTGGCGTAGACCTCCGGCAGGGCGGCGGCCTCGCGCAGGCCAAGGCCATCGGGCACCGGCAGCACCTGGCGTTCGTCCACGCAGACCTTCTCTGCGTAGCCGCCACCGGCGAGCAGCGCGCACACTTGCTGTCCAACCTGGAGCTTTTCGACCTCGGGGCCGAGCGCCACCACGCTACCGCTGACTTCCAGTCCCAGCACCTCGGAGACGCCTGGGGGCGGTGGGTACTGACCGGCGCGCTGCATCAGGTCGGCGCGATTGACGCCGGC
The DNA here is from genome assembly GCF_003856855.1 of Halomonas sp. YLB-10. Lineage (NCBI taxonomy): Bacteria > Pseudomonadati > Pseudomonadota > Gammaproteobacteria > Oceanospirillales > Halomonadaceae > Halomonas > Halomonas sp. YLB-10. The sequence goes on along the minus strand of NZ_RRCU01000008.1, from coordinate 145,827 downwards.
CCAGGCCACCTCGATATGCACTTCTCTGGCCCGGGGGGCGGGGAGATCGTCGGTGGACCGCCAGATCAGGCGGTCGCCGTCTTGCTGCATGGCGTACATCGGACATCCTCCATGATGAAATGAGAGGTCGACGAGGCGGCTGAGAAGCCGCTTGGACGCAGGAGCCTAGCGCTTGTCCAGGCGGGCCTCGAGCGCCTCCAGCAGGGCGTCGGGGTTGGCTGCACTGATCAGCGTATCGAGCGTGGCGGTGTCGAGAAAGCCCTGCTCCACCCCGGCGTGGAGGAACCTAAGCAAGGGGCGATAGAAGGCGCAGGTGTCGAGAATGCCGATGGGCTTGGCGTGCAGGCCGAGGTAGCGCCAGGTCCAGGTCTCGAAGAATTCCTCCAGGGTGCCGATCCCGCCCGGCAGCATCACGAAGGCGTCGGCGTTGGCCGCCATCTGGGCCTTGCGCTCGTGCATGTCGCCGACACGAACCAGTTCGGTCAGGCCATCGTGGGCCAGCTCCCGGTCCACCAGGTGGTGGGGCATGACGCCGATGACCTGGCCTCCGGCCTCCAGGGTGGCATCGGCCAGCGCGCCCATCAGGCCGACACTGGCGCCACCGTAGACCAGGCCATGACCGCGTTCGGCCAGGCGCCGGCCGAAGGCGCGGGTATCCTCGAGAAAGCGGGGATCTTCGCCCTGGCGTGAACCAAGATAGACACAGATCTGGGCCATGGAACGTTCTTCCTGTCGCGGCGTGAAGGGGGAGAGCGCTTGTCTGCGAGCAGCTCAGGGCAATAGATCGATGATGCCGTAGTGCTCGTCGACCCACTGGCCGATCACATTGTTGCCGCACAGGTGATGGGCGTACTGGGTGTGCAGGCAGCGCACCTGATCGTGGTTGGCGATGCCGCCGATGCCGCGTTCACGCAGCACCTTGTCATAGCCCAGACGCTCGACCTCGGCACGCTGCTCGGCGCTCATGTGCGCCCAGCGGGTCGCGATGTAGTCCTGGTGGCTTGCATGGTAGGCCGCACGGAAGTCGTCATCCTCCTTCAGCCGGGCTTCCAGCGACTTGATCACGCCGGCGGCCTCGATCCGTGACAGCTCCACCTTGAGCAGCTCGGAACTCAGCCAGAACAGGGTGGGAAACGGCTTGCCGTCGACGATCGGGGCCATGCGCAGCACCAGCGGAGTGCCTTCGCCGTCGGTGGCGGCAAGGGCCTCGATGCCGCGGGGCTCGCGACCGAGCTGCTCGGCGATGATCGCCGTCTGGGCGGCATCGGGGGGCGTGTCAGGACGGATCACCATCGGGGTTGTCTCTTACGAATTTGGTGGAGCGCCCCACCGCGCGAAAGAAGGCACGATTGAGCTGTTCCGGGGTGGGGACGTAGGCCTGCTCGCGCTCGATGAACTCGGCGCCGCGTGCGATCAGCACGTCGTAGAGGCGATTGAACGGGGCATCATAATCGTAGGGATCGGCGCCGAACAAGCGAATGTGCGGATAGTCAGCGAAGCGCTCGAGGAAGAAGGCTTCCAGGCTGGCCTCGGCGGCGCGATGGCGGACCTTGTCGTCCGGGTCCAGCCACAGGGTGTAGCGGATCGCCATGGGCACCTCTGGTGTCGATATGGCTCCACCCTAGCATTTTTGCCATTTTGACGCTTGTTCGGCCGGTCTTTTTACCGCGAACGGGGCGGTCTCGAAGGGCTAGCTCGAAAGGCTGTCTCGAAGCGCTATCTTGAAACGCTATCTCGAAGGGCTATTTCGAAGGGCTATCTCGCCAGCGCCACCACCTGGGCATCGGTCAGCGCGATCAGGTCGTCCGGGGCCAGGGTGATTTCCAGGCCGCGGCGTCCGCCGCTGACGTGGATCTGGCTGTGGTCGTGACAGCTGTCATCGATAAAGGTGGCCAGACGCTTCTTCTGACCCAGCGGGCTGATGCCGCCGACCACATAGCCGGTGGCACGTTCGGCCGCTTCGGCCTCGGCCATGGCGGCCTTGCGACCCTTGGCCGCCTTGGCCAGGGTCTTGAGGTCGAGCTTGCGCGACACCGGCACGATGGCCACCACCAGGCGCTGGCCATCGATGCTTGCCAGCAGGGTCTTGAACACCGCCGCGGGGTCCAGCCCCAGCGCCTCGGCCGCCTCCTCGCCGTAGGCCGGCGAGCGCGGGTCATGCTCGTAGCTGAGGGTGGAAAACGGTCTGCCGGCCTTTTCCAGCGTCTTGACGGCAGGGGTCATGGTCAGGCGATCTCCGGTTCGTGAAGGTGCTCCATCAGGGCTTCGCGCAGTTCGCCTTCAATCGGCACCGCCTTCTTGGTCTGGTGGTCGAAGTGCACCAGCACGGTGTGGCCGAGATTGGTCAGCTCGCCCTTCTGGTGGGCTTCCTGGGTCACGGTGAAGGAGCTGTTGCCCAGGCGTGACAGGTAAGTGCGAACCTCGATGTCATGGCCATAGTGGAGTTCGGCGCGATAGTCGATCTCCATGCGTGCCATGATCAACCGCCACTTGGCCGGGTCCAGGTCCGGGGTGAACAGTCGGAAGAGGTCGTTGCGTGCCAGCTCGAACCAGGCCGGCAGGCGGGTATTGTTGACGTGACCGAGGGCGTCGGTGTCGTAGAAGGCGGGCTCGATGGTGCGGGTCAGCATAGGGCGTTCTCGTTTGTTGTGGTGGTGATGTCAGGGTTTCAGGATTATCCCAAGCAAGCGCTAGGTCAAGATGCGGGCGTCGGCGCGCCCGTCTTGGCTCAACGCTTGGCTCAGCCTTTAGCTCAGCCCTTGTCTCTCAACTTCGGCGGCCTGCCCACCACTGCTGCACTCGCATCCACGACAATAGCCACAGGGTGGCGGCGGCGAAGCCCAGCAGGGTGCCTGGCCACAGGCCGAGGCTTGCGTAGGTCAGTGACACCACCAGGGCGTAGCACAGAAGCGAGCCCAGGCCCGCAGGATAGTGCTTGATGACCGTGGCCACCGGCGCTGCCCCCTGGGTCAGGTGGAGGATCACCAGGAACGGGTACATGGTCACCGGGAACGCCGCCATGACCCCGGCCCAGGCGCTCGGCACCACATGGGCGAGGCCGGTGATCAGGAAGATGATGCCCGCGGCGAGCCCTGCCCGAAGCGCCAGCGCCGGCCAGGAGAAACCGCCCTTGGGGGTGGCCTTGACGTCGGGGACCCGACGATAGAGCCAGGTGAAGACGATGATGGCGGCCAGGGTGGTGAGGGTGCCACCGAGGCGGCTGAAATCGACCTGGGTCAGCAGGCTGCTGGTGGCGAGCCAGGCGGCAAGGCCACCCGCGGTTCCCTGGGCCACGCCCTTGAGCCCGTCACCGCGTGCGGCCAGCAGGTAGCCGCCGCCCAGTGCCAGGGTCGCGGTGAAGCCGGCCAGGGTGTGTACGGCGCTGTCGCTGGCGAACTGGGGCGACAGCTCCAGGCCAATGAAGAACAGTGCGATGGCGGTGCCCAACGGGTAGCCGGAGAGCAGGCCGGCGACCCGGGTGCTGACCCGCTCGGCGATGACCGACAGGCCGAGCACGACGCCGACGGAGATAAGCAGTTTGGCCAGTTGCCAATGAAGGGGGACGTCCATGAGGGGAGGGGGTTCCTTGGGTTATCGTAGGTATCTGGTGACCAGGTTCAAGTGAGATGACCATGACCGAGCTGTCGCCGCCCCCGAGGCCGGAGCGCTGCGAGCTGTGCGCGCGAGGGGCGCCCCTGACCAAGCATCATCTGATACCGCGTTCGCTGCACGGCAAGGCGCGCTATCGCAAGCGCCACGATCGCGTCGAGCGCCTGACGGCGATCCTGTGGGTGTGCCATGGCTGCCACCGCCATCTTCACGCGCTGCTGAGCGAGCGTGAGCTGGCCGACCATTATCGCAGCCGCGAGGCGCTGCTGGCACATCCGGAGATTCGTTCCTTCGTCGAATGGCTGTCGACCAAGCCGGATGGGTTTCGGCCGAAGCGGCCGACCCGGCGAAGAGGCTAGGGCTTCAGTGCGGTGCCTAGACCAGCCTGAGCCCCTGGCGATCGACCCAGGCGGCGGTCACCGCGGCCGCCAGCGGTTGGCGAAGGTGTTCCGGCAGGGCATCGACGGCGGCGTCGCGGCTGTCGAAGGCGCGATTGCGCAGCCAGCAGTAGGCCCAGGCGCAGGCCTCGGGCTCATCGCCGGGTGTCGGCCGCGCAGGCATCTGGACCAGCAGGAACAGCGCGGTACGCACCGCCCAGTGGGGTGGGATCTCGTCGTTGTCGGCGGCGGCCCAGCGCTCCAGTGTGGCGCCGTCCGGGGTCTCTCCCGGGTCGCCGAGGCCGGCGACCCGGGCGGTTTCTGCCAGGATCAGCGCCAGGCGATCGGGGTCGCCGCGTCCAAGCGCCAGCCACTGGCCGATCAGGGCAGGCATTCCTCGGCATACCTTGGCGAAGAATCCGTGATGCGGCATGGTGCTTGTCATGGGGGAAGCGTCCTTCAAGTGCTTGGCCAGGGTATCCTGGCAACCGACCAGCCATCGTCAGGGAGATGACCATGAAACCCGATTTTGCCACGCCGATCGATCGACGACAGCCCCGCGGTGATGATCGTTCGCCACATTGGCCGTCACAGAAGTGGCACCGCCACGGTGATGACGTCCTGCCGCTGTGGGTCGCGGACATGGACTTCCGCTCGCCCGAGGCGGTGGTCGAGGCGCTGTCGGCGCGCATCGATCATGGCGTCTTTGGCTACGGTCTGGTGGCGGAAAGTCTGGAACAGACGCTGATCGACTGGAGTGCCAGCCACTATGGCTGGGACATCGAGGCCCGCTGGCAGCACTGGCTGCCGGGGGTGGTTCCGGCGTTGCACCTGGCGAGCCTGGCCTTTACCGAGCCTGGCGATGGGGTGCTGACGGTGACGCCAATCTATCCGCCGTTCTTGCAGGTGGCCAGGCGCACCGGGCGCCTGCCCCAGCAGGCAGCCATGCGCCCGCCCCAGGCGCCGGGCGAGCCCTGGACGCTGGACCTCGAGGCGCTGGAGGCGGCGATCACCGAGCGGACCCGGCTGCTGTTGTGGTGCCAGCCCCACAACCCCACCGGACGAGCCTGGCGCCGCGAAGAGCTCGAAGGACTGGCCGAACTGGTCGAGCGTCATCGGTTGATTGTGGTCTCAGACGAGCTGCACTGCGACCTGCTGCTCGACGAAGGAGCGCGCCACCAGCCCCTGGCCGCCGCCTTCCCGGCGCTGGCTGATCGCATCATCACCCTGTGGGCGCCCTCCAAGACGTTCAATCTGGCTGGGCTGACCGCCGCCTGCGCGATTTGCCCCGACGCCGGCCTGAGAAAGCGCTTTCGTGATACCGCCAAGGGATTGATGCCGGACGCCAATGTGCTCGGGCTGGTGGCGGCAGAGGCCGCCTATCGCCACGGCGAGCCCTGGCGCCAGGAGTTGTTGACGGTACTGCGTGGCCACCGCCAGACGCTGGTCGAGCGTGTCGCTGGCTGGCCCGGCGTGGGCTTCAGCGCCCCCGAGTCGACCTATCTGGCCTGGCTCGATCTGCGCCAGTCGACCCTGGGGGCCGAAAAATCGCCTGCCTCGGCATTGCTCGAGCGAGCCGGGGTCGCGCTGTCGGATGGCGCCGACTTCGGCTGGCCGGGCTTTGCGCGGCTCAATTTCGGCACCACGGCCATCCAGCTTGACGAGGCGCTGGCGCGCCTGGACCAGGTGTTGGGCGGCTGAGTGGCGCTGGCGTAATATCCTCAACAACGAAAACGGGGCCCTCGAAGGGGCCCCGTTTTCATGCTCAGGCGATGAGCGGCAAGGCGCTCGACGTCTCGATCCACTCAGTAGAGCAGGGCGAACAGCTTGCGGCGGTAGCTCACCGTCAGCGGATGATCGGCGCCGAGTGCGTCGAACACCCGCAGCAGGGTCTTGCGCGCCAGGTCGTCACCGTAGGCACGGTCGCGCTTCATCACTGCCAGCAATCCTTCCAGGCCGGGTTCATAGTCACCGTCGGCCACCTGGCGCAGCGCCCTCAGATAGTTGGCCTCGCTGTCGTCACGCCCCTCCAGGGCGGCCAGGGTCTCGGCGTCGGGCGCTTCTTCGCCGAACTCGATGCTGGCACGAACGCCGCGGGCCTCGGGACCGTCGCGGTCTTCCGGAGGTAGCGCGTGAAGCAGGGCGCGCGCTTCATCATTGCGACCTTCCGCCACCAGCACTCGGGCCATCTGGATCTGGTAGGCCAAGTGGTCGGGGTACTGCTGTGTCAGCTGCTGCAGGATCTCCAGCGCGGTGGCGGTGTCGCCCGCCGCCAGGGCCTGCTCGGCCTGTTCTTCGGGGCTTGCCGGAGCATCTTCCGGGGCCGGGAAGTAGCGGCCCAGCCACTCGCGAATTTCCTTTTCCGGCAAGGCGCCCTGGAAGTGGTCCACCAGACCGCCCTGGCTGATCAACTTGACGTCGGGTACCGAGCGTACGCCGAGCTGGCCGGCGATGTCCTGGTTGTCGTCGATGTTGAGCTTGGCCAGCAGGAAGGTGCCGGCGTACTCGCGGGTCAGCTTTTCCAGCACCGGCATCAGGTTCTTGCAGGGCTCGCACCAAGGGGCCCAGCAGTCCAGCAGCACCGGGATGCGCATGGACAGCTCCAGCACCTGCTGAATGTTGCTGCGGTCGACGTCGAAGATCAGGTCGCTGTCGGCCGGCCCCTGGGACGCCGCGGCGGCACCCTGGGCGGGTTCGCTGCTCGGATCGCTGCTCAGAGGTTCGCCTGTACGAGGGTCGACGATGGGCATGGGACACAACCTTGTCAAAAGTGAATTGCCCTAAAGATGCGGGCGACGGCCACCGACTTCAAGGCGCCTGCCGATACGCCGGAGCATGCCTGGAATCGATGACTGGCCAGCGGTGTGCCCAAGACGCGGTAAAGGGCTGCGGCGACGGTCGATTCTTGACCGACTCGGGTTGATCGAGGTCAGCTCTTCGACGAAAGAAGGAGGGGTGGATGGCTAATCCGGGGACACGGAAGCGCCAAAAAATATCGAATTGGCACAGAAAAATTAAGATTTAATCAGGGGGCGGGCTTCGTAGTACAGCGATGCCGCAACGGCGTCTGGTGGCGAAGCGCTGGCCTCGGCCAGCACCGGATAGCCAACAAAAAAACGAGGCAGTCCCGAAGGACTGCCTCGTTTTCGTATTTGGTAGCGGGGACCGGATTTGAACCGATGACCTTCGGGTTATGAGCCCGACGAGCTACCAGACTGCTCCACCCCGCATCAACGAGGACGTAGTATACGGATAATTCTGGCTGCGTCAACCCTGTGCGATTTCGGGTGTGATGGGTCGTGCCGTTCGGGCGCTGTGGTCCATACTGGAGGGGCTGTCATGCAAATGTCAGTGCTAGACGCTAGCCTGGTGGATAGTCGTTGTGGACGTTGATTCGACGCAGTACCACGACGAAGGCCTGCCGAGGTAGGCAGGTGGGGCTGGGCGTCGCAGTGGCAGGAGGCCACCCGCGATCGCTCTGGGCCCGAGGTTCCTGGTTGCGCGAATGCGCAGCACCAGAGCATCCACTGCTATACATGCTTGCAACAACAAGTGCCGTCGCCAAGCGGCGGCGTGAAGGACAATCAGGGAGGTCGTCTATGACTCAGCAAAAGCCCGTCGCGTGGGTCACCGGTGGTACTGGTGGTATCGGAAGCTCAATCTGTCGCGAACTGGCGGATGCCGGCTATCAGGTAGTGGCCGGTTACAACAATCCTGACAAGGCCAAGACCTGGCTGGAGACCCAGAAGTCGGATGGCTATGACAATATCGACATCGCCGGCATCGATCTGACCGATTTCGAGGCCTGCCAGAATGGCGTCAAGGCGATCGAGGACCAGCATGGGCCGATCGCAGTGCTGGTCAACTGTGCCGGTATCACCAAGGATGGCACCTTGAAGAAGATGTCGGCGGACCAGTGGAACGTGGTCATCGACACCAACCTCAACAGCGTCTTCAATACCTGCCGCAGCGTGATCGAGAGCATGCTGGAGCAGGGCTACGGACGGATCATCAACATTTCGTCCATCAACGGCCGCAAGGGGCAGTTCGGCCAGGTGAACTATTCCGCCGCCAAGGCCGGCATGCACGGTCTGACCATGGCGCTGGCGCAGGAAACTGCGACCAAGGGCATCACCGTCAACACCATCTCGCCTGGCTATATCGCCACCGACATGATCATGAAGATTCCGGAGAAGGTGCGCGAGGCCATTCGCGAGACCATCCCGATGAAGCGGTACGGCACGCCGGAAGAGATCGGCCGCCTGGTCAATTTCCTGGCCAGCAAGGACAACGGTTTTATCACCGGTGCCAATATCGACATCAATGGCGGTCAGTTCATGGGCTGACAGACGTCGCGCCGGGCTCACGAGGCTCGGCGATGTACATTTCGCCAGAAACCACGATGCGAGGCCAAAAGGCCTCGCATCGTGGTTTTCAGGGGTTGAAAGAGGGGGGGGGGGAGGCACGGCAAGCCGTGCATCGCTCAGGGTGGTGGCAGTTGACTCAGCCCATCCAGCAGGGCGTCGAGCTCCTGTACCTCGCGCTCCCACTGCTGGCGCGACACTGGACCGGTGGCCAGCAGCCCGCACAGTACCGAGATCAGCTCGTCTTCCCGGCTCGGCGCCTGGCCAAGGCTATCGTTGAGGCGGTCGACCTGGATCGCCAGGCGCAGTGGCTCGTCCTGGTGGCCGATCGGATGGCCCGCCAGGAGCGCCAGGTGCACCCGCAGTCGTGCCAGACGCTCGGCGACTTCCTCCGCTGGAGCAGGATCGCGTCGTGCGGCGTTGCGCTGTGCGTGGGCCTGTTTCAGCGCCGGCGGCAACGATAACGCGGCAGGAATCTCCACATCACTGCAGAGGCGACCGGCGAGGCAGTCATCGTCGGCCTCAAGGTGCTCGAGAATCAGGGGTTTGACCTCGCGCCAACGACCGACGACTTCTGCCACGGAGAGCCGTTCCAGGCGCTCGCGCCGAGCCCGTACGATGCCGGTCCAGCGCTTGCGCATGCCTTCGGTGCGCCGGCCCGAGGGCAGCGGTTCCAGCGCGCTGGCCTCATCCACCGCCTTGTCCAGCCAGTCGGCCTCGCTGCTTGCCGCGGGTTGCCAGGCATCGATGCGGTCGATCAGGGCCTGCATCTGTTCCAGCCGCTCGCGAGCACGCTGGGCACGATCATCGCGCTCGGCGTCACGCTGGGCGAAGATCTGGTCGCATAGTTGGCGGAATTCTCGCCACAGGGTCTGCTCCTCGCCCTTGGGCGCGCGCCCCAGTTCGCGCCAGCGCTGTTGCAGTGCCTTGGCCTGGTCGGCTCGCTGGCGTGCCGGCAGTCGTGCATCGACCAGCGCTCGGGCCTGGTCGATCACCTCACGCTTGGCGTCGGCGATCTCGTTGGCGCGGCGATCGATCAGCGCCTGCAACTGGTGCCGGATGCGGCCGAAGCGTCGTCCGATGGCCTCAGCGTGATCGCGCGGGACAGGGGCGGTGCGGCGCCACTGTTCCCTGGCCTGGTCGCGGATCTCGCGCAGCGCGTCGGGGTCGGCCTGGGCGGCGGGCTGCTCCAGAAGGGCCTCGATCTGCTCGCACAGCGCTTCGCGTTCTGCCAGGTTGGCCTCGCGCAGGCGCTGTTGTTGTTCACGCCAGGCCTTGAGCGACTCGCGAATACGTTCGGAGGTTGCCCGAAAGCGCTCGGACTGCTCGCGGTTGGCCGCGGCGTCGCCCAGTGCCTTCCACTCCTTGACCAGCTGGCGATGGCGGCGGTCACGGTCACGGTCGGTGAGGGTGGCGTCCTGCTCCAGGGCCTCGATGGCCTGGCACAGTTGCTCGCGCTTGGGACCGGCGACGAAGCCGCGCCAGTCACGCAGTTCGGCGAGTCGTGCGCCGAGGCGCTTGAGTCGAGACTGCTGGGCACCGGCCGAGGACGGCAGCTGATCGGCGAGGTGGCGAAGCCGCTGGTGCAGGCGGCTTGCTCCCTTGAAGGTACCCTCGTCGAGCAGCGCCTCGAGACGATCCAGTTCCTCATCGAAGCGTGTGAGCTGGGACTCCGACGGTTCGTCTCCGGAAAGATCCTTCTCCAGGCGAAGATGGTGTCGGGCACGTTCGAGCCTCGGGTCTGGCGGCAGACCTTCGGGCCACTTGCAGTCGCTCACCAGCTGCTTGAGCGCAGCCTCGTCGCCGGCCCTGATGGCTTCCTCCAGCGGCAGGGCGCGCTCGACCAGGCGCTGGTGGGCCTGGTTGATGGCGTCGTAGTTCTTCAAGGCCTTGTCGTAGCGCTGGCGCAGGCCGTCGTCGGCCAGGTGGATCTCGGACAGTGCCTGCCAGCGGTTGGCCATCAACTGCTTCTGAGCGCGCAGGCTGGCCAGGTCCTGTTCACCGACATATTCGCCCTGGTAGAGCGCGGCCAGGCTTTCTTCCAGCGCCATGACCAGTGCCTCTCGGTCCTGGTCGGCCTGCTCGCGGCGCTGTCGGTCGGCACGCAGGGCGTGTTCCTGGGCCTCGTGATCGTGAATCACCTTGCGACAGCGCAGGCTGGCCTCCTGGTAGCGCTGCTCCTGCCCGGCGTCGGGCAGATCCGCCAGTCGAGACCACTCGCGCTCCAGATGGCGGAAGCGCCCAGCGTAGAGGGGCTCCCAGGTGGCGCGGGCGTGCTGCTCGAGACTGGCCAGCAGTTGCTCGCGTCGTTCCCGAGCCTGTTCCACGGCGTCGGCGTCGGCGCGCAGTCGACCCAGGCGTTCCTTGGCGTCGCGCACCACGTGGCGATCCCGGCGGGCCGCCTGGGCCAGCTGCTTGAGACCTTCCTCGGAGGTGACCCGCTCGGCGGCGGCGTGACGTACGGCGGCGATGCCGTTGTCGCAGGCCTGGCGAATCAGGGCGGCCTCGTCATCGAGCCTGGCCAGGGCGGCGAGTCGCAGCTGCTGGTTATCGCCCTGGAGGGCGATCTCCTCGAGCATCGCCGCGTCGTCCAGGGACTCGACGATCTGCTGGCGGCGGCCAAGTTCGATGCCGCCCTGGCGACCGATCAGCAGCGCGATGAGCTGACGATCCAGCTCGCGTGATCCTTTACCCTCAACGCGCAGCTCCTGCAGTCGCTGTGGGTCGTCCAGGCGTTTCGCCGCGGCGAGACGGACGTCGGGCTCGGTGTCCTGGACCAGGGTCTCGAGGGCCTCGCGTTGGCTCTGGGGGTCGAGCCGTTCGGCGGCATCGCGTCGGACCTGTGGATCGGGATGTCGCCAGCGTGGCGAGAAAAGGCGGCGGAGGAGTCCGGGCATGGGGCTTCCTGCAAAGAAATAAAGAAAGGTGGCGAAACGGCTTCACCATCTTGTTATTGCGCCAGGCAAAGCCGGGCGTCGAGATAGAAAGTTTATCTAAGCATGCGCGCCACCATCAGAAAAGGCCTCAGCGCAGGGCTGTGGCTGATTGGAGACACTGACAGGAGGACAATTGAGGCTTATGATCGGTTGCAGGACCGGGGGCTCTGACTTAGCTTGAGATCATCCCCCGACCAACACCCGACGTGGAGTTCGGCAATGAGCCTCAAAGTGGACAGGGACAGCATGGCGTTTACGTTCAAGGGTGGGATGCTGCCCATGACGGTGATGGAGCTTTCCAGTGCGGATCCCGAGGAAATTCGCGATCAGCTCGCGGGCAAGCTCTCGCAGTCGCCAGCCTTCTTTCAGCACACCCCGGTGGTGCTCAGCGTCGAGAAGCTCGACGAACCTCACCTGGCCCTGGAACGTATCTGTGCGGTGTGCCGGGCGCACAAGCTGCTGCCGGTAGCGGTGCGTGGTGGTGCAGATCCGGTCAAGCAGTCCGCCTGGGCGCTCGGACTTGGCTGGTTCCCCCCCCAGGATGCCGCTCGTGCGCGTACCCTGGAAAGCGTTCCGGTGCAGGAAGACGAAGACGTCACCGTGGTCGAGGAAGTGGAGGCTGACGCGCCTCATGGCGGACGTATCTTTCGTGGCACCGTGCGTTCCGGCCAGCAGATCACCGCTCCCGACGGCGACCTGACCGTGATCGGTGCGGTCAATGCCGGGGCCGAGGTGCTGGCGGCGGGCAATGTCCACGTCTACGGTGCCCTCAGGGGGCGTGCCCTCGCTGGCATTCACGGCGACCACCAGGCAGGCATCTTCTGCCGTGAGCTGCATGCGGAGCTGTTGTCAGTGGCGGGCAACTACAAGCGTCTCGAAGATATCGACCCCCAGCTGCTCGGCTCCTCCGTCCAGGTCGTGCTGACGGACGATCAGTTGGGGATCACCGCGCTGAAGTGAGCCTTCAGCTGGGCTTGTAAGGAGCCTTCAGCCGGGCTTGTGAAGCGCCTTCAGCGGGGCGTTGCCGCATCAGCGGGCGCTTTAGCGCGGGACAGCGATTTTTATAAGGCCGTGCCTGGTCACTGCGGTGACCACACAGGACCAACAACTTTACGACGACAGGATGCGACACTTGGCCAAGATCATCGTTGTGACCTCCGGTAAAGGCGGGGTCGGCAAGACAACCAGTGCGGCAGCCATTGCCACCGGGCTGGCACTCAGAGGCAACAAGACGGTAGTGATCGACTTCGATGTCGGTCTGCGGAACCTCGACTTGATCATGGGCTGCGAGCGCCGTGTGGTCTACGACCTGGTCAACGTCATCCAGGGCGAGGCCGGGCTGAACCAGGCGCTGATCCGTGACAAGCGCGTGGACAACCTGCATATCCTTCCTGCCTCCCAGACTCGGGACAAGGATGCCTTGACCCAGGAGGGCGTCGAGAAGGTGCTGGACACCCTGACCAAGGACTTCGACTACATACTGTGCGATTCACCCGCCGGTATCGAACGTGGTGCCCAGCTGGCCATGTACTTCGCCGACGAAGCCATCGTGGTGACCAACCCCGAGGTGTCTTCGGTGCGTGACTCCGACCGTATCCTTGGGCTGTTGTCATCGAAGACCCGGCGGGCCGAGCAGGGCAAGGACCCGATCAAGGAGCACCTGCTGATCACCCGCTACAACCCCGGACGGGTCGACCAGGGAGACATGCTGAATCTCGAGGACATTCGCGAGATCCTGGCGATCAACCTGGTAGGTTTGATTCCCGAGTCCGAGGCCGTGCTGAGAGCCTCCAACCAGGGGGTCCCGGTCACCCACGACGACAGCAGTGACGCTGGCCAGGCCTATATGGATACGGTCAGCCGCCTGATCGGAGAGGAGGTGCCCTTGCGCTTCCACGAGTATCAGAAGAAAAGCCTGCTGAGCCGCATGTTCGGAGGAGGAGGTCGCCGGTGAAACTACTCGATTTCCTGAAGCGCGAACGCAAGAAGTCCGCGTCTGTCGCCAAGGAGCGGCTGCAGATCATCGTGGCGCACCAGCGTAGCCAGCGGGGACAGCCTGACTTCCTGCCGATGCTGGAGAAGGAGTTGCTTGAGGTCATCCGCCGTTATGTCGAGGTGGACGACGATGCCATCAATATGTCGCTGGACAGCGAGGACAACTGCTCGGTGCTCGAGCTCAACGTGACCCTGCCGCGCAGCAGTTGATGCAGCGCCTGGTGTTGCTTGAACGTCGTGATATCGTCGATGCCACATCGCCGATGCGATATCGACAATGCCAGCCATCAAGATGACGCCCCTTGGGCGTCTTTCGTGTATTTCCTTCCCGCGCCGGACCCGACCTGTGATCGTGCAGGCTGAGCCCGGCGTTGGCCTGTGCTAGGCTGACGGGCCTTTGACGTACGCGTGGAGACCGCAATCCCATGGCGCAGCCGAAAGCCGCTCCGCTGACCTTTCTGTGGCACGACTACGAGACCTTTGGTGCCGATCCTCGGCGCGATCGTCCCTCGCAGTTCGCGGCCATCCGTACCGACGCCGAGTTCAACGAGATTGGCGAGCCGGTGGAGCTGTTCTGCAAGCCCGCCGATGATGCCTTGCCGCACCCCATGGCCTGCCTGATCACCGGTATTACGCCCCAGCAGGCGAGGCGCAACGGTGTGCCCGAAGCCGAGTTCGCCGGCGCCATCGTCGACGAGATGAGCGTCGCCGGGACCTGTGCGGTGGGTTACAACAGCCTGCGCTTCGACGATGAGGTCAGTCGTCACCTGTTTTACCGCAACCTGATCGACCCCTATGCACGGGAGTGGCAGAACGGCAATTCGCGCTGGGATCTGATCGACGTGGTGCGCGCCTTTCACGCCTTGAGGCCAGAGGGCATCGAGTGGCCAAGGCGCGAGGACGGCAGTCCCAGCTTTCGCCTGGAAGACCTGACCGCGGCCAACGGTATCGAGCATGCCGGCGCCCACGACGCCCTGGCCGATGTGCGCGCCACCATCGCCCTGGCGCGACTGTTGCGTGGCGCCAATGCCAACCTGTTCGACTACCTGCTGTCGCTCAGGGCCAAGCGTGAGGTGCGCAAACGCCTGGATACGACCCAGCGCAAGCCGGTGGTGCATATCTCCCGGCGCTATCCGGCCAGCCGTGCCTGCGGGTCTCTGGTGATGCCCCTGGCCGAACACCCGATCAATCCCAACGGCGTCATCGTCTACGACCTGTCGCTGGACCCTGCCGACTTGCTGCGTCTCTCGCCCCAGGAGATTCGTGCTCGGGTATTTGTCAGCAATGACGACCTGGCCGAGGGGGAAAGCCGGATTCCGCTGAAGGTCGTGCACATCAACAAGTGCCCGGTGATCTTTCCGCCCAGTGCGCTCAAGGATGTGTCGGGGCCCCATCAGGGCGAGTACGGCGAGATCGTGGCGCGCATGGGGCTCGAGATGGACGCCTGTCGCGGTCACTACCAGCGGCTGGCCAAGGACCCCGATATCGTCGCCAAGGTGCAGGAGGTGTTCGCCGAGCCACCGCCGGAGCCGCCGAGGGATCCGGACCTGATGCTCTACTCCGGCGGGTTCTTCTCTCCTGCCGACCGCCAGCAGATGGAGCGCGTGCGTGCCATGGATCCCTGGGATCTGGTCGACGCCAGCTTTGCCTTCCAGGACCCGCGCCTGGAGGAGATGCTGTTTCGCTACCGCGCCCGCAGCTATCCGGACACCCTGACCGGCGAGGAGCAGGCGCGCTGGGAGACCTTCCGGTGGGAGCGGATGAACGACTCGGCGCTGGCGAGCCTGACGCTAAAGGACTTCGCGCGTGAAATCGAACGTCTGAACCAGACCTCGCTGAGCGATCGCGAACGCCAGATCCTCGAGGAGATGGTGATGTTTGTGGAGTCGATCATGCCCGCCCAGGCGTTCGGCTAGGGGACCAGCCTGGCGCAGACGCACGGCGTCGCGCTGGCCGTGTCGGGCATCATCAATATGGCGCCATGAATCAGGTGCCATGTATCAGGTGTGATGAAGCGGGTGAAACGACAAGGCCCGACCGGCGATGCCGGTCGGGCCTTGTCGTCACTGCTGTCGGCGGCGGCGTCGCCAGCCTGGCGGGATCGCCCCCAAGCAGGGGGCGATGGGGTGGGCCAGGGCCTTTTGGCAGAGCCCTGTCAGGGTTTGGCCGCCTGGGCGCTGGTGTCCGCCGGCGTCGGTGACAGCGCTTCTTCCTCGTCACCGGGCAGGGCTTCCAGGTCGCCTTTCAACGCCATGACGTCGCTGGGTGCGGCGCCCGGATCGAAGGTCACGTCCACCACTGCGGCGCCACCCAGACGCTGCCAGCTGTCCTTCAGGCTGGCGGCGTCGACCTCGAGCACCGCGGCGGCCAGCCGCTCACGCCTATCGAAGTCGGTGTCGCCGTAGGACAGCGCCTGCCACAGGCGGGTGGTGCGCTCCTCGAGGCCTGAATCACGCTGGGTAATCTCGTCGTGGACCGCCTGGCGATAGGTGGCCAGGGTGTCGTCATCCAGGCTGTCCAGACGCTCGGGCACACGGTCGAGGAAGTCGCTGACCCTGGCCTTGAGCTCGTCGCTCTGGGTGGAGGGAGACTGCACCAGCAGGCTGATGCCCGGAGCGTGCAGCAGCGGTGAGTAGCCTGCGCTGACGATGTACCCGAGCTGCTGTTCGGTACGCAACTGCTGGTAGAAGGGAGTCTCGAGCAGCTTGCCGAGCACCGCGATGCGGGCCTGGGTGGCGATACCCTGGTCCGGCCCCTGCAGGTAGCGAATCAGCAGCGACTCGTCTCGGCTGGAGTCCGGCGTCAGGCTCGGCAGATCCACTGCCTTGAGTACCTGCAGGTCGGTGATGGCGTCCGCGCCAAGGCTGGGCTCAAGCGCCGCGATGGCCTGCTCGGCCTCGTCGCGTGCCAGCGACTCTTCCAGGTTGCCGACCACCAGCGCCTGCAGGTGCAGCTCGTCGAGGAAGCGCTCGCGGAAGTCGCGCAGGTCCTGGGGCTCGAGGTCGGACAGCGCCTCCAGCAGTACCTGGGGGGACCACTGGGGCCGAATCAGCGCCTCGGACAGGGTGCGTTGACCCTGGTGATAGAGCGGATTGCGTGGTGCATTGCCCCATTGCTTTTCCAGGCCGTAGCGTACTCGGGCAACGCTTGCGTCGAGGATCTCACCCTGCTTGAGCTGGTCGATCACCTCCCGTATCACCCTGTCCTGGCGGTCACGCCAGCCGGTGAAGGACAGCGTCATGCCACGCGAGTGGGCATAGGCTTCATACTTCTGTCCCGCCAGACGTGCGGCGTAGAGCTTCTCGTTGAGGCTGTCGTTGAGCCAGCCGGCCAGCAGTTGTGTCAGCACGGCCTGGCGCGGGGACTGGCTGGCGCCAGGGTGCTGCAGGCTGAAGCGCCAGGAGGCCTTGGGCGTATCGTACTCGGCATCGGCCTTGTACCAGGCGTCGGCCTCGGGGGTGTCGATCAGCAGTGAGGGGCGCTCGTCGTGGGCCTCAAGCAGCGCCAGGTCCTCGGCGATAAAGGGATTGGGCTCGGGCAGCGCCAGCCCCGCCAGGGGGTCGGCTGCGGTGTCGGCCAATGGCGTCTCCTGCCAGGCGGTGTCGTAGTAGCGGCTACGTTGGTCGCCTTCGACCTCGGGGCCGGTGTATAGGCGGATCATGTTGTCGGGGCGCAGCGCATCGAGCCAGCGACGCACTTCCTCTGCGTCGAGCCCGTCCATGCGGTAGCCGGCGCGGTTGACGTCCTCGAGCGGGTAGTGGGTCAGGCTCATGGACAGGCGCATGGCCTCGTCCAGGGCGTTACCGTGCTGCTGGAACTGGAACGCCTGCTCGGACAGGCTGGCCTGCTCGTCGTAGCGTTCCTCGCTGATGCCCTGTTGGCGAATCTGCTCGATGGTGGCAAACAGACTGGCCTGGATGCGATCGAGATGCTCGCGACCCTCAGGGGTCAGGCTGACATCCACGGCCAGCAGTGCATGGCGGCCGTCACCTCGGGTGACGCCGGCGGACAGGCCGTCGGCCCAGCCGGCCTCGCGCAGGCGGCTCAACAGGCTGCCGGGCCCCTCATGACCGATCAGGTTGGCGATGTAGCTGGCCGGCTTGTGGCGATAGCTGAGCACGGGGTCGGGAACCGGGAACAGAAAGCTGACGCGGCGAGCGTCGCGCAGCGACTGGGCCTCGGCGGCCAGCGGCAGGCGTGAGCGATCCACCAGTGGGGTGTCGATGACGGGTGCCTCGAGGCCGCGATCGGGCACCTCGGCGAAACGTTCGACCACCAGTGTCTGCAGTTGATCCAACGGCATCGGCGCCACCACCGCCAGATGCATGACGTTGGCGCCGTAGTGGTTCTCGTAGAAGTTCATGACCCGCTCGCGCAGGCTGGGCTCCCCTTCGGGCCGCTCGGCCAGGGTCTCCTTGCTGCCCACTGAGAAACCCACGGTGGGGTTGGCAGGATTGAGCAGGGCGTCGAGGACCTCGTTCTCGCGGCGTGCGTCATCGCGCAGGCGCGCCTGATATTCGGAGTGCACCACGTTGCGCTCGCTGCCCAGGCGGTCGGCGTTGAACAGCGGGTCGATGAAGAACCGACTGAAGCGATCCAGAGCGCCTTCGAAGGCCTCGGGTTCCACATCGAAGAAGTAGTTGGTGTCCAGCGAGGCGGTGAAGGCGTTGTGGCGCCCGCCGTGGCGGCTGATGTAGCCCTGGTAGGCGTCGGGCTCGGGGTAGGCCTCGGTGCCCAGAAACAGCATATGTTCGAGCAGGTGGGCGAGCCCCTGCAGGTCATCGGGATCCTGGGCGCTGCCCACCGACACATTGAGTGAAGCCGCCGCCTTGTCGGCCTCGGGATCGCTGACCAGCAGGACGTCGAGGCCGTTGTCCAGGGTCAGTACGCGATAGTCGCGATCATCGTGGGGGCTGACGATCGGCGTCGTGGCGGTGGCCACGTCGGCGTCGGCCTGAGCCGTGGGCGGTTGCTCGCTGGTAGCGGCCGGGGCCGCGGAAGCCTGAGCCAGCGGTAGCCACAGGCCGATCAGGGTGGCGACGAGGGCGCTGGCGCCGCGTCGTGTGAGGGTCGAAGCCATCACGTCTCCTTGGAAGTCTGGCGCCACACCTTGCCGATGGGGTGGGCACAGGATGGGTCTTGCTCTTGAGGATTGTTCACTCGTCTTGATACCGGAAAAGCGCCCAACAGTTCCCCGGGAGGGGGGCTCAACAGTGACTTGAGGTCCTCGGGATCACTCTGCGGGTCCAGCCAGGCCCTGGCTTGACCGGGGGCTATGACCGCCGGCAGACGGTCGGTCAGGGGGGCCAGAAAGCCAGGGCTAGGTACCGTGATCAAGGCGAAGGAGTCGTTATAGTCGGTAAGGGTGGTGTGAAACCTACACCATAGTCCGGCCAGCAGCATCGGCCCGCGGTCTGCTCTGGTGATCAGGAAGGGCTGCTTGTAGTTCGGACGCGGCTGCCAGGCGTAGGCGCCGGCTACCGGCACCAGGCAGCGCCGCGCGCGGAAGGCGTCACGGAACATCGGGCGCGAGTCGAGGCTTTCGGCGCGGGCGCAGTGGGGGGCGTGATCGAGTACCTGCAACCAGGGCGGTGTCAGGCCCCAGAAACCGATCCCCAGGGTAGGGCGTCCAGCTTCCAGGCGGATGATCGACAGTGGACGGCGCGGGGCCATGTTGACGCCGCTGATGGCCTGGGCCGGAGCATCGAGGTCGTCGAGGGCGGTCTCGATGGCGCGGGCGGGAATATAGAGGCGGCCGGTCATGGGGGCTCCTGCGATCTGGAGGGCCAGCGTACCCAAGCTCCCGGTGTCAGGAAAGCCTTGAGCCCGTTGTCACGGCGAAGGGGGCGTAATGAGCGGTCGAAAACAGTGTTCGATTAATGTATGCTGAACGATACCGCTGAACCTGAAGCCGCCGATGTCCGGCCGCGAGAGAGAAGAGCGATGGCGCGTCCAAGACAGCATGCCCCCGAGGAGCTTCACGCCCAGGTGATGGCCGCCTGCGATGCCTGGCTGGCTGAGCAGCCGGTGCATGCCCTGTCGCTGCGCTCGTTGGCCCGGGAGGTGGGCTGTGCGCCGAGCACCCTGCTGAAACTCTACGGCAGCTTCAACAACCTGCTTCAGCACGTCAACCTGGAAAGCCTTGGTCGGCTGCGCACGGTGATGGAGCCCCTGCTGGTGGACACCACCGAGCCCGAGGCCCGGCTGCGTGCCCTGGCCCAGGGGTACTGGAAGTTCGCCCGCGAAGACGCCCATCGCTGGCAGCTGATGTTCGACTATCCGCTGGCCCAGGAAGGCGAGCTCGATCAGCGCCAGACCGATATGATCGGCGCACTGTTTGCCCGGGTCGAGGGGACCCTGACCGAGTATCAACCGGATCTCGAATCGCTCGAGGCGCAGCGCCTGGCGCGAACCCTGTGGGGCAGCGTTCATGGCCTGGTGCAGCTGGGGCTCAATGATCGTCTTGGCTATTCCCAGGGCGGCGCCTTTGAGGTCGAGGAGCTGCTCGATCAACTGCTGTCGACCACCCTCGCCGGACTCAAGCAGATAGGCCGTGACCAGAGGGGCGATAGACAGGTGAACGACACGCCGTGATCGACGTACTCGTCTGGGGCCTTGTCGGCCTGCTTGCCTGCATCGCTGCCTGGCGCTTCTATCGCGCCCCGGCGGTGTATATCCGACGTTTCGTGTTTGCCTTTATCCATGTGTTGTACCGACTTCGCTTCCAGGGGCGTCGCTTCGTGCCCCCGCGCGGGCCGGCGCTGGTGGTGTGCAATCATGTCAGCTTCATGGATGCGCTGGTGATGGGCGGCGGCAGCCCCAGGCCGCTGCGCTTCTTGATGGATCGCCCGATCTACGAGTCGAAGCGCCTCAACTGGCTGTTCCGCATGGTCGGGGCGATACCCGTGGAGTCGGATCGTCGTGACCCGGGCAATGTGCGTCGCGCCCTGGAAGAAGTCAGCCGCGCCTTGAGAAACGGCGACGTGGTGATGCTGTTCCCGGAAGGGCGGCTGACGTCGGATGGTGAGGTCAAGACCTTCCGCCGGGGCCTCGATCTGATCCTGTCGAGGGACCCGGTGCCGGTGATTCCCGCCGCGCTGTCGGGCCTGTGGGGCTCGTGGACGTCCAATCGTCACGGCAAGGCCCTGGCCCATTTCCCCAGGCGCTGCCGCGCCCGGGTGGCGCTCTACTTCGACGAGCCGGTGCCGCCGGGGCAAGCCACCCGTCAGTCGCTGGAGGCCCGGGTGCGCGAGCTCAAGGCCGAAGCCGATCGCTGGGTCGAGACCGGTAAGCCCTGAGGCAACCGCCGCCGGGGTGTGGAGGCTCCGACAGAGGGAAGGTCGGGTTAGGGAAGGGATAACGCAGAAAGGGACGGCCTCGGCCGTCCCTTTCTCGTAAATACCTTGCTTGTCAGTGCTTTGCTGGCAAGTACTCTGCCTGCTGGTGCCTTGCTCGCCGGTTCCTTCCCTGCATGTCGCGTCGCGACTGACGTACCTCTGGTCCTTGCGGTGGTCAGTCGTCCGCGTCGGACTCTGCCAGGACGCGGCGAGTGCCGGGCCAGCAGCTGACCGAGGTGATCAGGTTGTCGCGCATTTCGAGGATTTCCATGCGGATGTTGCCGATCTGCAGGCAGGCCGGGCCGTCGGGGAAGGACTCGAGGTGTTCCAGTATCACCCCGTTCAGCGTCTTGGGGCCGTCGGTGGGCAAGTGCCAGCCCAGCGACTTGTTGATATCACGGATATTGGCGGTGCCGTCGATCACGTGGCTGCCATCGCTCTGGGGCAGCATGTCCTGTTCCTGGCCGGCCACGTCGGTGGTGAATTCACCGACGATCTCCTCGAGGATGTCCTCCAGGGTCACCAGGCCCTCCACGTCGCCGTACTCGTCCACCACGATGCCAATGCGGCGCTTCTGCTTCTGAAAGTTCAACAGCTGGGTGTGCAGCGGCGTCGATTCGGGGATGAAGTAGGGCTCCCGCGCTTCCTGCACGATGGCAGCCTTGGTCACCTCGCCTCTGGACAGGAAGCGGGCGGCATTGCGCAGGTGCAGCATGCCGATGATGCTGTTGATGTCGCCCTTGAACACCGGCAGCCGGGTGTGCTGGCTGGTGCGGATCTGGGTCAGGATATCCTCGAGACTGTCGTCGAGATCGATGCCGACCACCTCATGGCGCGGCACCATGATGTCGTTCACGGTGACATTCTCGAGATCCAGAATCGACAGCAGCATGGCCTGGTGGCGATGGGGAATCAGGGTGCCGGCCTCGTGGACCACGGTGCGCAACTCGTCGCGGGTGAGGTTGTCACCATTACCGTCGATATTCTTGACGCCAAGCAGCCTGAGCAGGCCGTTGGAGATCACGTTGACCACCCACACCAGCGGATACAGCAGCTTGAGCAGCGGCTCCAGGATCATCGAGGCCGGGTAGGCGATGCGCTCCGGCTTCACCGCAGCAAAGGTCTTGGGGGTGACCTCGGCAAAGATCAGCACCACGATGGTCAGGATCGCCGTGGAGATGGCGGGTCCGCTGACATCGCCAAAGAAGTGGATGGCGATGATGGTGGCGATGGAGGCCGCCAGGTTGTTGACGAAGTTGTTGCCGATCAGGATGACGCCGATCAGCCGGTCGGGACGCGCGAGCAGGCGCATCACGCGCTTGGCGTTGCGCTGTCCGCTGTTGGCCTGGTGGCTCAACCGATAGCGGTTGATCGACATCATGCCGGTCTCGGAACTGGAGAAGAAGCCCGATAGGGCAATCAGCAGAAAGAGCAGGCCGAACAGCAGGCCCACCGGAAAGTCGTCGTTCAAGACGTGAAATCCTTGGTCGCGGGTAGGGGTCGAGTTGTAGGGGGTCGGGCCGGGAGTGTCAAGGAGACCTCCTGTCTAGCTGTGCGCTAACAGCACCTCAAGGACAAACTTGCTACCAAAGTAGGCCAGAAGCAGTGCGATATAGCCTCCCAGGGTCCAGCGCACCGCCCGCATGCCTCGCCATCCAAGGCGGTAGTGACACAGCAGCAGTACCGCGAACACCAGCCAGGCCAGCAGCGACAGCACCGTCTTGTGGACCAGGTGCTGGGCGAACATGTTGTCGAGGAACACGAACCCGCTAGCGATGGCCAGCGTAAGCAGGGCCATGCCCACCCAGATCATCTCGAACAGCACCCGCTCCATGGTGGTCAGCGGCGGCAGTGCCTGTACCACGCCGCGTATCCGGTGATGCTTGAGGGCCTTGTTCTGGACACCTACCAGTATCGCCTGCAGCGAGGCGATGGCCAGCACCGCGAAGGCCAGGGCGGAGCTGACGGCGTGGAAGGCGATGCCGGGGGTCATGCCGTTGGCGCTGGTGGGGGTCGGTAGTTCGGTACCGAGCAGCAGCACCACGCCGGCAAAGGGGAACAGCACGGCGGCGATATTGAGTACCGGCTTGAACAGGCTGGCGCCCAGCAGCACCACCACCGCCAGGGCGGTGACCAGCACCGCGCTGGTGGACAGTCCTGGCAGCATCGAGCCCTCGAGGGCAAGCAGGCCGCCGGCGACGACCAGGTGGAGAGCCGCCGCCAGGGTGCCGAAGCCACGCACCAGTAGGTCGCGCGGAGGTACCCGGCGAATCAGGGTCAGCCCTTGCCAGGAGGCAGCCGCCAGATAGAAGACAAAGGCCAGTAGAGCCAGAGGTAACGCCTGCATGCTGTGCTGTCCGTGCGCCTTGCCGGCGCCTTTGAAGATAGGGATCCTGGGTCCGGGGAATGCCTTCCCCTCGACACCGACTATACCGGATAGCGCCTCGGCTGACAGCCAGCGGGCGGCCTTCTTCGGCTGTCTTGCCGGCAACTGCATGGAGAGTCCGCGTCACAAGGCGTATAATTTGCGCCATCGTCAAGGCCGCGCACCGGCGGCCGTCTCAAGGGGCGTCTCGACAAGGGCGCCTTGAGGCCATCGCATTTGGAGAGGCCCATGTTTCAGAACCTGAGCGAGCGTCTGTCCCAGACGCTGAAGTCGATCAAGGGTCAGGCACGCCTGACCGACGACAACATCAAGGACACCCTGCGCGAGGTGCGCAAGGCGCTGCTCGAGGCGGACGTTGCCCTGCCGGTGGTCAAGGCGTTCATCGAGCGAGTGCGCGAACGTGCCGTGGGCCAGGAGGTCTCCCGCAGCCTGTCGCCGGGCCAGCAGTTCATCAAGATTGTCCAGCAGGAGCTGGAAGTCACCATGGGCGAGGCCAACGAAGGGCTATCGCTCAAGGGCACGCCCTCCGTGGTGCTGATGGCCGGTCTGCAGGGTGC
This sequence comes from Halomonas sp. YLB-10, assembly GCF_003856855.1. NCBI lineage: Bacteria > Pseudomonadati > Pseudomonadota > Gammaproteobacteria > Oceanospirillales > Halomonadaceae > Halomonas > Halomonas sp. YLB-10. Next base: position 122,266 of record NZ_RRCU01000008.1, on the reverse strand, counting down.
GGGCAAGACCACCTCGGTGGCCAAGCTGGGCAAGTATCTGCGCGAGCGCGAAAAGAAGAAGGTGCTGGTGGTTTCCACCGACGTCTACCGCCCCGCCGCCATCGACCAGCTCGAGACCCTGGCCAAGGAGGTCGAGGTCGACTTCTTCCCGTCGCGCTCGGATCAGGCCCCGGTGGACATCGCCACGGCGGCGCTGAAACACGCCAAGATCCAGTTCCATGACGTAGTGTTGGTCGATACCGCGGGTCGCCTGGCCATCGACGAAGCGATGATGCAGGAGATCCAGGGGCTGCATCAGGCCATCGAGCCCTCCGAAACGCTGTTTGTGGTCGACTCCATGACCGGCCAGGATGCGGCCAACACCGCCCGCGCCTTCGCCGATGCCCTGCCGCTGACCGGGGTAGTGCTGACCAAGGCCGACGGTGATGCCCGTGGCGGTGCCGCCCTGTCGGTGCGTCACGTCACCGGTCGTCCGATCAAGTTCATGGGTGTCGGCGAGAAGGTCGATGCCCTCGAGCCCTTCCATCCGGATCGTGTGGCCTCGCGCATCCTCGGCATGGGCGACGTGCTGTCGCTGATCGAGGAAGCCGAGCGTACCGTCGACAAGGGCAAGGCCGAACAGCTCGCCAAGAAGGTCAAGAAAGGCCAGGGCTTCGATCTCGAGGACTTCCGCGAACAGCTCCAGCAGCTCAAGAAGATGGGCGGCATGAGCGGCCTGATGGGCAAGCTGCCGGGCATGGGGCAGATGGCCGAGATGGCCCAGGGGCCTGGGCCCGAAAAGGAGCTTGGCAAGCTCGAGGCGCTGATCAACTCGATGACGCCGAAGGAACGCCGTAATCCGGACATCATCAACGGCTCGCGCAAGCGCCGTATCGCCGCCGGTGCCGGCCTGCAGGTGCCGGACCTCAATCGTCTGCTCAAGCAGCACAAGCAGATGCAGAAGATGATGAAGAAGGCCGGTAAGAAAGGCGGCATGCAGAAAATGATGAGGGGCATGTCCGGCATGATGGGCGGAGGTGGCCCTGGCGGCCCCGGAGGCATGGGTGGCATGGGTGGCCCCGGCGGCATGCCCTGGCGCTGAGTCAGTTTTTTCGCTGATGCTGTTTTTAATGCCAAGCGCCCAAGCGTGATGAAGATGCAATACGCTGGGCCCGCCACTCTCGGCCCTGGCACCGCTGGTGCGCCGCTCGTCAAGGGATGAGCGGCAAAAAAGGTTCCCTTGGGGGGTGGTTTTCCGTAGAATACTGCCTCTTCACTCGAGGACCGCGCCTGGCGCGGCCCTCGTCGTGAGCGAAACACCGGTGGCTGGCCTGGCCGTCGCCGTTATCTGAAATCCCAACCGAAGGACAGTCAACGTATGGTTACCATTCGTCTGGCACGTGGTGGCGCCAAGAAGCGTCCCTTCTACCACCTCGCCGTGACCGATTCCCGCAACGCCCGCGACGGCCGCTTCATCGAGCGTCTGGGCTTCTTCAACCCGGTGGCCCGTGGCCAGGAAGAGCGTCTGCGCATCGACCTCGACCGCATCGCCCACTGGCAGTCCCACGGCGCGCAGCTGTCTGACCGCGTCGCCGAGCTGGTCAAGGAAGCTCGCAAGCAGGCCTGAGGCGCAAGCCTTGCCTGTGAATGTCCCGGTGTGAAAGAGGTTTGACCCAGATGGCATCGCCACAACGCCCTAGCGCGCAGCGCCAAGCGCAAGACGATCGCCACAGCGACGATTACGTCGTGCTGGGCAAGCTGACCAGTCCTTACGGCATCAAGGGCTGGCTGAAGGTGTATTCCTACACCTCACCCATGGAAGGCATTCTCGACTATGCCGAATGGGTGGTCCGTCACGACGGACAGATTTCGCGCCATCGCCTCAAGCAGGGGCGCAAGCAGGGACAGGGCCTGGTCGCCCAACTGGACGGTGTCGATGACCGTGACCGTGCCGAGAGTCTGGCCGGAGCGGACATCCTGCTGGCCAAGCAAGACCTGCCCGAACTCGACAGTGAAGAGTACTACTGGCACCAGCTGGAAGGCCTCAGGGTCGTCACGCTGGAAGGGGTGTCTCTGGGACGCCTGGCCTACCTGTTCGAGACCGGTGCCAACGACGTCATGGTCGTGAAGGGCGGCGACGCCCCGGACGATCGCGAACGTCTGCTTCCCTACCTGCCCGATGACGTGGTCAAGCGCGTCGATCTCGAGGCAGGAGAGATGCTGGTCGACTGGGACCCGGAGTTTTGAGCGCAGTGCGTTCGAAAACCGCGTCGACAGGAGATCGATAACGTGTGGATAGGGGTGGTGTCACTGTTTCCGGAAATGTTCGAGGCGATTACTCGTCACGGCGTGACCGGCAGGGCCGTCGACAAGGGCCAGGTGACGCTGGAGTTCTGGAACCCCCGGGACTACGCCACCGACCGCCATCGCACCGTGGATGATCGCCCCTATGGCGGTGGTCCCGGCATGCTGATGAAGGTCGACACCCTGAGAAGTGCCATCCACGACGCCCGCAGCCGAGCCCAGGCGGCCACCGGCGAGCGTCCCAAGGTGATCTACCTGTCGCCCCAGGGGCGCAGACTGGATCAACAGGGCGCGCGGGAACTGGCGTCCGGACCGCCCCTGGTGGTGGTGGCGGGGCGTTACGAAGGCATCGATGAACGCGTGGTCGAAGCGGACATCGATGAGGAGTGGTCGATCGGCGACTATGTCCTGAGCGGGGGAGAGCTGCCCGCCATGGTGCTGATCGATACGGCGGCAAGGCTGGTGCCCGGTGTACTGGGGCATCAGGATTCCGCGGTCGAGGACTCCTTCAACGACGGTCTGCTGGACTGTCCGCACTATACGCGCCCGGAGGAAATCGACGGTCGCAAGGTGCCGGACGTGCTGCTCAGCGGTCACCACGGACAGATCCGTCAGTGGCGGATGAAACAGTCCCTGGGGCGTACCTGGCAACGGCGGCCCGACCTGCTCGAGGGCAGGCAGCTGTCGAAGGAGCAGAAGCGGCTGTTGAACGAGTTCATCGACGAACACGCCGACAAGGCGGAGGTGCAGGACGAACGTCGGGATTCCGACGAGGCGGCCAGTCGCCGCTGACGGACCTGCGTCATCAACGACCCGCGCGCTCGAGCTTCGAGGGCCGGGATCACGATCCATCGGCACCCACGACCGATCGATGGATCACAACGATTTCAGGAGTGAGTCAAATGAGCAGCAAGAACAAGGTGATCCAGGCGCTCGAAGCCGAGCAGATGAGCAAGCAGGTGCCGGACTTTGCACCGGGCGACACCATCGTCGTTCAGGTCAAGGTCAAGGAAGGCAACCGCGAGCGTCTCCAGGCCTTCGAAGGCGTGGTCATCGGCAAGCGTAACCGCGGTCTGAACTCCGCTTTCACCGTGCGCAAGATCTCCCACGGCGTCGGCGTCGAGCGTACCTTCCAGACCTACAGCCCGCTGGTCGACTCCATCAGCGTCAAGCGTCGCGGTGACGTGCGCCAGGCCAAGCTGTACTACCTCCGTGAGCGTAGCGGCAAGTCTGCTCGTATCAAGGAAAAGCTGGCTTAAAACAGCCAGCGCTGTCAGCCAGTCCGAGGGAGGCCCTGCCTCCCTTGCCCGACACCCCGTCACCACCTTCGTGGGGCGGGGTGTCGGTGCATTGGGGGCCTTCTCGTGCTTCACCAGTGCCCTCGATGGCCAGCCCCACAGCCCAGGAGGTGTTGCTTGAGCGCCGGCGATCGTCAGACAATCGACCGCTTCCTCGACCAGCTATGGCTCGAGCAGGGCGTCAGCGACCATACCCTGAGCGCCTATCGCCACGATCTGGAGGCCTGGGCCAACTGGCTTTCTGGTCAGTCGTGCGCGTTGCTCACGCCGGGTGAGCGGACCTTGCCGGACTGGCTGGACTCGCGTCGCGAGCAGGGCTACAAGCTCACCAGCAATGCCCGGCTGCTGTCGAGCCTCAGGCGCTTCTACCGCTGGGCCCTGGCCGAAGGGATGATCGAAGCGGATCCGCTGGCCCGGGTGCGCCTGCCGCGGGTGCGGCCATCGTTGCCGGACACCCTGGACGAGGACGAGGTCGAGCGCCTGCTGAATGCGCCGGACCTGTCCACCGCTCTGGGACTGCGCGATCGCGCCATGCTCGAGGTGCTGTATGGCGCAGGGCTTCGCGTCAGCGAACTGGTCGGTCTGACCACCGATGCGATCAATCTGCGCCAGGGCGTGGTGCGGGTGCGCGGCAAGGGGCAGAAGGACCGTCTCGTGCCGCTGGGCGAGGAAGCCGGCCACTGGCTGGAGCGCTACCTGCGCCAGGGGCGTAGCGAGCTGATGAGCGATATCCAGCGTCCGGCGCTGTTCCCCGGGCGGGGCGACGGCGCCATGACCCGCCAGACCTTCTGGCACCGAATCAAGCACTACGCCAGTGTGGCAGGCATCGATCGTCCGCTGTCGCCACACACCCTGAGGCACGCCTTTGCCACCCATCTGTTGAATCATGGGGCCAATCTGCGTGTCGTACAGATGCTGCTGGGGCACTCGGACCTGTCGACGACCCAGATCTACACCCATGTGGCGCAGGCGCGACTGGAAGCCCTGCACGCCGACCATCATCCTCGAGGCTGACCCATGAAACGCCCTCTGTTCGTGCTTTCCCTGCCCGCTCTGCTCACCGCTGCCCTGTGGACCAGCGGTGCGCTGGCGGCCCCTCCCGCCGCGCTCAACGAGCTTGAGGTGAACGGCCAGAAGATGCCGGTGAGTCAGGTGCTGGATACCCCCATGGACGGCATCTACGAGGTGCGTCTGGAGACCGGGGAGTCCTTTTACACCAACGAGAGCGGCAGCCACTTCCTGGTGGGGGATCTGTACCAGAACGCCGAGGACGGCCTGGTCAACCTGTCCGAGCAGAGCCGCAACGCCAGCCGCGCCAGCCGCGTGGCGGCCATCAACGAGTCCGAGCAGATCGTCTATCGCGGGGTCGATGAGCCCAAGGCCACCATCCACGTCTTCACCGATACCACCTGTCCTTACTGCCGCAAGCTGCACGAGGAAGTGCCGCGCCTCAACGAGCTGGGCATCCAGGTCAACTACCTGGCCTTCCCGCGTGGCGGCATGCAGAGCGAAGGCGCCCGCCAGCTCGAACAGGTGTGGTGCGCCGACAATACCAGCGAGGCGATGACCGCCGCCAAGAGTGGAGAGGTTCCGAGCGGCGCCACAAGCTGCGACAATCCGGTGGAGCGGCAGTATCATCTGGGGCTGGAGCTGGGCGTGCAGGGCACGCCGGCGATCATCCTGCCCGACGGCACCATGGTCCCGGGCTATGTGCCCGCCGAACGGCTGGCCGAGCGCCTCGGCATCGACGGCTGAGCCCGTCTGACAACACAATCGAGAAGGCTCGAGCCAGACTCGGGCCTCGCCAAATCGCTGACACAGCCGTCGCTTGCGGCGACGGTCGAGAAGGGAGAATGACATTGAAACCGGTGAGAGTGGGAATCTGTGGGCTGGGTACCGTCGGTGGCGGCACCTTCAATGTACTGACGCGCAACGCCGACGAGATCGCTCGGCGTGCCGGTCGCCCGCTGGTGATCGAGCAGGTCGCCCATCGCAGCATCAATCCCGCCTGTGACCTTACCGGTATTCGTACCACCAAGGACGTCTTCGAGGTGGCGACCAACCCCGATATCGACGTGGTGGTGGAGCTGATCGGCGGCTACGACGTGGCTCGCGAGCTGGTGATGATGGCCATCGAGAATGGCAAGCACGTGGTCACCGCCAACAAGGCGCTGATCGCGGTGCACGGCAACGAGATCTTCAAGGCGGCCCATGAAAAGGGCGTGATCGTGGCCTTCGAGGCCGCCGTGGCCGGCGGTATCCCGGTAATCAAGTCGCTGCGCGAGGGCCTGGGTGCCAACCGCATCAGCTGGGTGGCGGGTATCATCAACGGTACCGGCAACTACATCCTGACCCATATGCGCGACGAGGGCCGGGCGTTCGAGGACGTGCTCGCCGAGGCCCAGGCGCTGGGCTACGCCGAGGCCGATCCGACCTTCGACGTGGAAGGCATCGACGCCGCCCACAAGCTGACCATCCTGGCGTCCATCGCCTACGGTGTGCCGCTGCAGTTCGAGAAGGCCTACACCGAGGGTATCTCTCGGGTCACCGCCGAGGACGTCGAGCAGGCCGACAACCTGGGCTACATCATCAAGCACCTGGGCATCTCCAAGCGCACCGGTGACGGCCTCGAACTGCGCGTCCATCCGACGCTGATTCCCAAGGAGCGGCTCCTGGCCAGCGTCCACGGGGTCAAGAACGCCATCGCCGTGATGGGTGACGCCGTTGGTCCGACCCTCTACTACGGTGCCGGCGCCGGTGACGAGCCCACCGCCTCGGCGGTGGTCGCCGACCTACTCGACGTGGCCCGCGACATCTCCACCGAGCACCGCTATCGCACGCCTTATCTGGCCTTCTGCGGCGTCACCGATGACTGTGACGAGCTGCCGATCATGCCCATGGAAGACATCACCACGGCCTACTACCTGCGCCTGCTGGCGGTGGACCGCCCCGGCGTGCTGGCGCGGGTGGCGACCATCCTCTCCGAGGAGGGTATCTCCATCGAGGCGCTGATCCAGAAGGAGGCCACCGAGGGCGAACTGGTGCCGATCATCCTGCTGACCCACCGTACCCTCGAGAAGCACATGAACGAGGCCATTCGCCGCATAGAGTCCCTGGCCGACATCGCCGGCTCGGTGACCCGCATTCGCGTCGAGAGCCTCGACGAGCAGGACTGATGATGCCTGCGGGAGCGGGCCCAGGCTCGCTTTCGCGGGCGCTTCGCTGGAATCTCAGGCCGCGCCCCGGGCGGCGGCAAGGAATCACAAGATGCGCTATATCAGCACCCGCGGGCAGGCGCCCGCGCTGTCCTTCGAAGAAGTCGTCCTTACCGGCATGGCCGCCGACGGTGGCCTCTACGTTCCCGAGGACTTCCCTCACCTGAGCGCCGACGACCTGGCCGACATGGCCGGGCTGTCCTACGCCGAGATCGCCTTTCGGGTGATGAAGCCCTTCGTCGGCGGCGAGATCGACGACGACACCTTCCGTGGCCTGGTCAAGGACGCCTACGCGACCTTCAGCCACGACGCCGTGGTGCCGCTCAATCAGCTCGACGCCAACCACTTCCTGCTCGAGCTGTTCCACGGTCCGACCCTGGCGTTCAAGGACGTGGCCCTGCAGCTGCTCGGACGTATCCTCGATCACTTCCTCAAGAAGCGTGGCGAGCGCGCGGTGATCATGGGCGCCACGTCCGGCGACACCGGCTCGGCGGCGATCGAGGGCTGTCGTCACTGTGACAACCTCGACATCTTTATCCTGCACCCCCACAACCGGGTGTCCGAGGTGCAGCGCCGGCAGATGACCACGGTGCTGGCCGACAACGTCTTCAACGTCGCCATCGAAGGCAACTTCGACGACGCCCAGGCCATGGTCAAGGCCAGCTTCGCCGACCAGAGCTTCCTCGACGGGGCTCGGCTGGTGGCGGTGAATTCGATCAACTGGGCGCGGATCATGGCCCAGGTGGTCTACTACGTAGCCTCCGCCGTGGCGGTGGGTGCGCCCCAGCGTCAGGTCAGCTTCTGCGTGCCCTCGGCCAACTTCGGCAACGTCTTCGCCGGCTACGTGGCCTACCGCATGGGGCTGCCGGTGAAGCAGTTCATCGTCGCCACCAACGCCAACGACATCCTCCATCGCACCCTGGCCGACAACGACTTCTCCAAGCAGGAGCTGCTGGCCACCCTGGCGCCGTCCATGGACATCGTGGTGTCGTCCAACTTCGAGCGTCTGCTGTTCGAAGCCTACGACCGCGACGGCGGCGCCGTGGACGAGCTGCTCGGGCGCTTCCAGAACGAGCCGACGGTGCTGGCCGAAGCCCCGCTGGGCCGGCTGCGCGAGGTGTTCTCGAGCCACAGCGTGGATGACACCACCATCCTCGAGGTGATCCGCGAGGCCCACCACCGCACCCAGGAGATCCTCGATCCCCACACCGCTACCGGCTATCGTGCCGCCGAGCGCGAGCGCAGGGACGCCTCTACGCCGATGATCACCCTGGCCACCGCCCACCCGGCCAAGTTTGCCGAGGCGGTGGTCAAGGCCGGCTTCCCGGGTGTGCCGCTACCGCCACATATGGACGATCTGCTCGAGCGCGAGGAACGCTACGAGGTGCTGCCGGCTAGACTCGAAGCGGTACAGGCCTTCGTCGCCGAACATCGTCGTCGCTGAAGCCTTCGGGATGGGGCCGAGCGCCTTGCGGCGTTCGGCTCGGTTCTGTGCCAATCGGTTCTTATCCATCGGTTTTTGCCAAGGGTGCCCGCTGCCGGGCATCCCGACAGGGAGACTTCCATGAAGCTGTGGGGACGCAACAACTCGGTCAACGTCAAGAAGCCCGTCTGGTGTGCCATCGAGCTGGGGATCGACCTCGAACGGGTCGATCTGGGAGGGCCCTTCGGTGGGCTCGATACGCCGGAATTCCTGGCCAAGAATCCCAACGGCCTGATTCCCTGTCTCGAGGACGGCGACCTGGTGCTGTGGGAATCCCACACCATCGTCCGCTATCTGGCCGATGTGCACGGTGACGGTCGGCTCGCGACCGACTCTGCCGGCGCCAGGGCGCGCTGCAGCATGTGGATGGACTGGGCGCTTGGCAGTCTGGCGGGCCCCTATCGGGACCTGATCATGAACCTGGTGCGCGGCACCCCCGAGACCCGCGACGATGCGGCCATCGAGCGTGGCCTGGCCGGGTTCGAGAAGAGCCTGCGTATCGCCGACGGTGCGCTGGCTCGCCAGCCCTGGCTGTCCGGCGAGGAATTCGGCATCGGTGATATTCCGCTGGGGGCCTACGTCTACCTGTGGTTCGCCCTGGATATCGAGCGCCCGAGCCTGCCGAACCTCGAGGCCTGGTACGAGAAGCTGACCCAGCGCAGCGCCTATCGCGAACACGTGATGCTGCCGATCAGTTAAGTCGATCCAGCCGCGTTGGACGCGCCGGTATCGCGTCGGCGCAGGTGGCGGTCAGCACGCCATCTGCGCCGACCTTCTCGGTTCCCGTCACCCTCCTGCGCCACCCTCGCTTCAACCTTCCAGAGAATCCGATGTCCCACTCTTCTCCGGCAAATGCCGGCTCGAGCGAGCATGCCGAGCCGCGTCCGCGTATCGAACCGCGTCCTCGCAACGAAAGGCTGTATCGGCAGGGGCTCGAGGCCGGGCTGTCGGAGCTTCAGGCCCGGCTGCTGGCCGGACGCCTGCCCGACTACCAGGGCGAACTCGGCCCGCTGGTCGATCCGAGTCTGCGTCATCTGGTCCATCCCGAGTGTCTGGCCGATGCGCCGAGAGCGGCCGAGCGCATCGCTCAGGCGGTGGCCGAGGGCGAGCACATCGGCATCCTCACCGATTACGACGTGGACGGCATCACCTCCCACGTGGTGATCCGGCGCACCCTGAACGAACTGTTCGGGGTGCCAGAGTCACGTTTGCACAGTCTGATCGGTCACCGTATTCATGACGGCTATGGCATCAGTCTGCCGCTGGTGGAACGCACCCTGAAGCTGACGCCGCGGCCCAGCCTGGTGATTACCGCCGACTGCGGCAGCAGCGACGAGGCGCGTATCGCCAGGCTCAAGGCGGCGGGAATCGACGTGGTGGTCAGCGATCACCACGCTCTGCCCCAGGAAGGGCCGCCGCCCTCGGCCTATGCCACGGTCAATCCGACCCGAGCCGACTGCGACTACCCGGACGCCACCATCGCCGGCTGCATGGTGGCCTGGCTGTTGATGTCGCTGACCCGCCAGGTACTGATCGAACAGGCGGTACTGTCGCCGTCCACGCCCAAGCTCTCGCCCTGGCTGTCCTACGTGGCGCTGGGCACCGTGGCCGACTGTGTGTCGCTGGGTGGCAGTGCCATCAACCGGGCGGTGGTGCGCCACGGTCTTGCGCTGATCAATCGCATGGGCGAGCCCTGCTGGCGGGTAATGGCGGAGCGCCTGGGCGCCGACAGCGTGCCCTTCGACGCCGAGACCCTGGGCTTCCAGATGGGGCCGAGAATCAACGCCCGTTCGCGTCTCGACGATCCCTACGCGGCGCTTCACTTCATGTTGGCCGGGGATGACGGGGTGGCGCGGCGTCACCTGGAGACCCTGGACACCGACAACCAGTCGCGCAAGGCCATCGAAGCCGACATGGTCGCCGAGGCCAGGCTGCTGGCCCGCCGGGCGCTGGACGCCGACGAGCCGGTGGTCATCGTCTATCTGGAGAACGGCCATCCGGGGGTTCAGGGCATCGTCGCCTCGCGCCTGGTGCAGGCCTACGGGCGGCCGACCCTGGTGCTGACCCCCGCCGCCGAGGCCGGAATGCTGACCGGCTCCGGACGCTCGGTGGAGGCGCTGCACCTGCGCGATGCTCTGCAGCGCGCCCACGACCTGGCCCCCGAGGCGCTTACGCGTTTCGGCGGCCACCGGGGCGCCGCCGGCGTCGGCGTGGTGCAGGAACGCCTCGACGACTTCCGCCAGGCGCTGATCACCGCGGTCAGCGAACAGCTCGGCGATCTGGAACTGTTGCCCAGACTCTACACCGACGGTGAACTCGGCGAGCATCAGCTAAGCCTCGAGACCCTGGCCGAGATCGAGGGCCTTGGTCCCTTCGGCCGTGAGTTCGAGGCGCCGCTGTTCGAGGGGTGCTTTCTGGTGGAGCGGCTCAAGCCGGTGGGTGACGGCAGTCACCTGACCCTGGAGCTGTCCTGTCGCGGACTGACTCTGAAGGCCATCTGGTTTCGCTGCCTGACCCCGGGCCAGTTGCCGGACTTCGACGTGGGCGCCACCCTCCACTGCGCCTACAAGCTCAATCGCAACCGCTTCCGCGGACGCGAGTCGCTGCAGCTGATGGTGGAGCACGCAGAGCCCGTTGAATAAGCCGGGCGACTGAAGCGGTCGAACGAGGGTCCGTGATCCCGGCAAGCCTCGGTCTTCGTTGCCCGGAGGTCCCGGCGCTGCTGGCTTCAGGTTACCGTGAATTGTCCCATCATGCCGTTATCTTCGTGTTCGAGGATATGGCAGTGATACATGAAGGGCGCACCCAGCGAAGGCTGGTTGAAATGGACCAGCAGTTCGACGGGCTCGCGCACCAGCACAGTGTCTTTCATGCCCTTGTCACGGGTCTGCGGCGCAGAACCGTTGCGGCTGATGACCTGGAAATGCACGCCGTGTACATGGAAGGGGTGGGCCATCATTGCGCCGGTCACCTCCCATATTTCGCTATCACCCAGGTTGACCCGCTCATCGACTCTGTCCATGGAGAAGGCACGGTCATTGATGCCGAAGCTGGCCCTGCTCATCCGTGTTTCGTCCCTCCTCATGTTTCCCATGCCCATGCCCATGCCCATCTCCATGCCCATGGTCAACTCGAAGCGACGTCTGCGCAGTGCCGTTGAGGGAATCCGGGGTTCAGGGGCGTGAAGCCGCTGTGGTACCTGAAGGGAACTGCTGCCGGAGCCTTGGGGAATGAACTCGATGACGGTCGTTTCGCTAGCCCCTGACATGGGCGTCATCATGCGCATCATCGACAGACTACTGTCTGGTCCGGTAGTCAGGGTCGCAGGGCGACCATTGGAGAAATCGACGAGAATTTCGGCTCGCTCTCCTGGAACGAGGCGTAGCGAGCGCAGCGCAACAGGCTTCTCGAGCAGACCTCCCTCCGAGGCAATCCAGTGAAAGATTCTGGCGTCGGAGAACGCCAGATCGAAAAACCTGGCGTTGGCACCATTGACCATCCTCAGACGCACCAGCCGGGGAGGAACCTTTGCTACTGGGTTGACAGTGCCGTTGACCAAGAGAGTGTCGCCACGTCGTCCATGCATCGTCGTCATCATGCCCTGTGGTAATACCAGGGTTCCCTGCTCGAACTGCTTATCCTGAAGTATCAGGGGAATGTCATCGACACCGTAATCCGAGGGCAGGCCCAGCGATTTTTCATGGTCGTCACTGACGATCAACATTCCTGCCAGGCCTGCGTAGACCTGTCTGGCGGTGCGCCCATGAGCGTGTGAGTGGTACCAGAGAGTGCATGCCCGCTGACGTATCGGTAGTACCGGTCGCCAGGTGGCTCCGGCGGGGATCGTCTGGTGAGGGCCGCCGTCCAGGTTGCCGGAGACCAGCAGCCCATGCCAGTGCACGGTGGTGTCTTCACCCAGGGTGTTGGTGATGGTGACCTCGGAATCGTCGCCCTGGTGGACCCGAAGCGTGGGACCTAGGTAGCTCCCGTTGTAGCCCAAGGTGATGCTTTCTCGGCCAGGGAAGAAATGGCGCGAGCCCTCCTGAACTTCCAGCGCAATCGACTGGTGACGGCTGCGGGCATCGATCAGTTCCGGGATGTAAAGCTCGTTGAGTTGCGGCAGTGAGTACAAGCGACCTGTGGCGTTGGCTGCCAGCACGGCACCACCCGATAGCAAGGAGCCCATCAGGAACGAGCGGCGTGTCATGAACATGCTTTTCTCCTTCACGGTAACCATCTTGTTGCGCTCACATCGACAGACTGTGGCCGAACAAGCGAGTCTTTTGACTCGTCAGGTGAGAGCAGATAGGTCAAGGCGACAAGACCGGGTTGCTTGGCCCTGGATCGCTGTGGCGCTGGTGGTGATGCCCCGGCAGCTGCCGGGGCCGTGCCCGTGAGGGCGTTCAGAGCGTCATGAATGGCCTGGCCTCACCATCGCGGAACTCGTAGACGTTCCACTCCTGCTGGCGAGGGCCTGGCATGCCTGGGGTGCCGGCAGGCATGCCGGCCAGACCGATGCCGGCTGTATCGGGGTGCTGTTCGAAGAGTCGATCCAGCGCCGCGAAGGGCACGTGCCCCTCGACCGCGTAGCCCCCCATTTCGATGGTATGACAGGCGCCGAGGCCAAACGGAATGCCGAGGCGTTGCTTGATGCTACCGATGTCTCGAGTCTCGACGATGGTCACGTCGACACCACGTTGTTCCAGCAGGCGCGCGTACTCGTCACAGCAGCCGCACTGTGGATTCTTGTACAAGGTGGCAGTGTCGGGCAGATCCGCCATCGCGGGCGCCGCAGCCAGCAGGCTGGTGGCGAGGAAAAGCAGGGAGGCGTGACGGTGGCTCATGACTGTTTCTCCCGAGAGCGGTGAGTGGTGAGAAGGTACTTGCCGAGGGCGGAGATGCCGAGACCCAGCAGGATCAGCCAGGCGATCGGCATTAGCCAACCGATCCAGCCCATCGAACCCATAAAGGCGAAACATGTCGTGCTCATTGGTGTAACTCCTGACAGAAGAAGCGTGGCACCGGGGTAGGTGCCTTGTGATGTGCGGTGGTGACATGACGCTTTTTGCTGTCAGGAACGAGGAGGGCGCCTCGGCGGCGCAATGATGTGACTGGTGCCAGCCGGGACGACGATGTCGATCAAGCCGGCTGGCGGTGTGTCGTGGATGGTCGGCAACGGCGAGACGGCGGCACAGACGCTGCACTCCGGGTGTGTGTGGTCTGGTGTGTCGCTGTGGAGTGCGATACAGGGGCCTGCGCAGTCCTCCATGGCCACGGCAGTCGGTCCAGCAAGGATCGTCAGCACTACCAGCATGACCATGAGCACCATCGGTGCCATGGCCAGGCGTTTGATGCAGTTGCAAAGCAGTGTTCGAGCCGTGGGGTTCATCAACTTGCCCTTGTGGAGTTGATTGACCTCGCAAGCAGGCTTCCTATGGTCAGCCGCCGCGTATTTTCCACCGGAGTGGTTCCGGGTACGTCAATAATTTGGCCAGATGCCCGGGGTGGCGAGTTCCAGCAGATGCCCGTCGGGGTCGCGGAAGTACAGGCTCTCGCCGCCCTTGGGCCAGTGGGTACGACCCTCGATCTCGACCCCGTGGGCGTCGAGGCGCGTCTCCCAGGCACCAAGCTCCTCGCGGTCGATGGCCAGCGCCATATGCACCCAGCCGCGGCCGTCGTGGGGCGGGATGGTGCCCATGTCATCCGGCAGCACCACCGTCTCCAGGGTCTCGCCCTCGAGAAACAGCAGCAGTACCGAAGGGCCGACCTGGTAGGCGGTGAAGCGATGGTCGGCGTTGAAGGGCTCAAGCCCCATCACCTCCTCGAAGAAGGCTCGGGCCCGCGCCATGTCGGCCACGTACAGGGCGGTTTCCAGCACCGACCTGAGGCGGGGGCTGGGGCTCGAATCCAGGTCACTCACGGAAGGCTTGCTCATGGGGCGCTCCTAGGCGTGGCGGTCTCTTCAGGATAGCCAGAACCACCACACAATCAGGCCGATCAATCCCAGTCCCGTCAGGGTCACCACGATACTCATGACAGCACCTCCTGCGATGGCGGGGTGGCGGGGCGTGGCGCTCGCGCGTTCTGGGGGCGCAGGCGCTTGAGTCGCAGCCGGTTGGCGTTGGCCACTACGGTGATCGACGAGGCCGACATGGCGGCGCCAGCGATCATCGGTGACAGCAGGGTGCCGGTGAGCGGGTAGAAAAGGCCGGCCGCGATGGGGATGCACAGGGCGTTGTAGCCTAGTGCGCCCCACAGGTTCTGGCGGATATTGGCCAGGGTCGCCTGGCTGATCTCGATGGCGGCGGCGACGCCGTGAAGCGATGAGCGCATCAGCGTCACCCCGGCGCTTTCGATGGCCACGTCGGTGCCCTGGCCGATGGCGAAGCCGACGTCGGCCCGGGCCAGGGCGGGGGCGTCGTTGATGCCGTCGCCCACCATGCCGACGACTTCGCCCTCGGCCTGAAGGCGCTCGATCTCGGCGTGCTTGTCCTCCGGCGACAGTTCGGCGTGGACCTCATCGATGCCGACCTCTTCCCCAATCGCGCGGGCGGTGGCGCTATTGTCTCCGGTCAGCATCACCACCTTGAGGCCATCGGCCCGCAGTCGCGCCACCGCGTCGAGGCTGTCCTCGCGCAACGGATCCTCGATGGCGAAGCTCGCCGTCAGGACGCCGTCCAGCGACAGATAGACCAGGGTGCGGGCCTGGGCCTGCCAGTCGTCGAGCTCATGGTCAGCGAGTGTGACGCCTTCCTCCTGCATCATCGCCTCATTGCCGATGGCCAGGCGTCGTCCCTCGGCGTCCCGGGCACGCACGCCGCGCCCGGTCAGGCTTTCGAAGGCCTCGATGGTGCTGTTGGTGGTAAGAGAAGTGTTGTCGGCGTTGTTGCCAAGTTCGTCGCTGGTGTTGGTGTCGGCGGCGGCATGGTCATGGCCATGGTCGTGTGCATAGCGGCCCAGGGCCTCGGCCAGGGGGTGTTCGGAACGGGCCTCGATGGCCGCGACCAGACCCAGCAGCCGGGTGCGGTCGTCGCTGGCTTCACCAGCGAACCAGCGGCAGTCGGTGACCCTGGGGCGACCTTCGGTCAGGGTGCCGGTCTTGTCCACCACCAGGGTGGTCAGTCGACTGGCGGTCTGCAGCGCTTCGCCGGAGCGTATCAGCACGCCGTGCTCGGCGGCCTTGCCCACCCCGATCATGGTCGACAACGGGGTGGCCAGGCCCAGTGCGCAGGGGCAGGCGATGATCAGTACCGTGGTGGCGGTGACCAGCATATGGATGACCCGCGGCTCGGGGCCGAAGTGGTACCAGGCCAGGGCGGTGAGCACGGCGATGATCATCACGCTGGGCACGAACACCGCCGAGACGCGATCGGCCAGGTTGCCGATGGGTGGCTTGGAGCCCTGGGCGTTGGCCACCTGTTCGGTGATGCGCCCCAGTCGGGTATCGGCACCGACGCGGGTCGCGCGGAACACCAACGACCCCCGGCCGTTGACCGTGCCGGCGCTGACCTCGTCGCCCGGGCCTCGGGCCACCGGCGCGGGCTCACCCGAGAGCATCGATTCGTCGATATGGCTGTCGCCTTCGACCACCTCACCATCCACGGGCAGGCGCTCGCCGGGCCGCACCCGGATCAGATCGCCCTGGCGAACCTCGTCGATGGGCAGGTCCAGCTCGCCCTCTTCACGCACCACTCGGGCGCTCTGGCTCTGCAGGTCGAGCAGGCGATGCAGGGCGTCCGAGGTCCTGCCCTGGGCACGCAGTTCCAGCGCCTTGCCCAGCAACACCAGGCCGATGATCATGCTCGAGGCCTCGAAGTAGAGCCCTCGGGCGGCCTGTGGCAACCAAGGGGCAGCCACCACCACCGCCATGGAGTAGAGCCAGGCGGTGCCGGTGCCCAGTGCGATCAGGGTATCCATGTTGGCCTGGTGGTGACGCAGCGCTTTCCAGGCGCCGACGAAGAAGGCGCGTCCCGGGAACGCCAGCACGGCCAGCGTCGCCAGGCCCACCAGCCCCCAGCCAAGGCGGGCAAGACCCGTCGGCTCAGGGTGATGGATCAGCATCATCACCATCAGCGGAACCGCCAGCGCCAGCGAGGCCAGGCTGCCCTTGAGCTTGCGTCGGTATTCGCGCTGGTTGCGTTCGGCACGCTGGCGTTCGGCCTGGCGCAGGTCGACGATGGGTTCGGCGCCGTAGCCCACGGATTCCACCGCTTGAACCAGCGCCTCGGCGTCGACGTCGCCGTGGATCCGCGCGGTATGGGAGGCGAAGTTGACCTCGGCGTGCTCGACCCCTGGGGTGGCGGCCAGCGCCTTCTGCACACTGGCCACGCAGCCGGCGCAGGTCATGCCCTGGATCGCCAGACGCTGCGAAGGCGCTGAGGGCTCTTCTTGCAGTGACGCTGAGGGCTCTTTATGCAGCGACGCTGAGGGCTCTTCCTGAGGCGACGGCGCCTCGGCGGGTGCTTGTGGCGTGGGCGCGCTGTCGGCGGTTATCTGCTCATCGGTGGCACTCGCCTCGGCGGGCGCTAGTGGCGTGGTCGTGCTGTCGCTGGCTATCTGCTCATCGGTGGCACTCACCTCTGCGGGGTAGCCGGCTTGCGACAGCAGGGCGGCTAATTCGTCGGCGCCGAGGCATGAGGCAACCGACAGCGTGCCGCTCCCGGGGTCGCCTTCGACCTGGGCTTCGGCGTCGTGCTCCTGGATGGCCCGGCGCATGCGCCCGACGCAGCCCTGGCAGGACATTCCGGTCACCTGAAATTGGTGCTCCTCGAGGCGATTCATGACGACTCCCGCTGTCTGGCCGTGGCGGATTGTGGTACGGACGCCGTCGGCACGCTTTCGATCAGACGGCACAGGCTGTGTCCGTCCGGCACGCCGTCTGGCAGGTGTTGCCAGCTCTGCATGGCGTCTTCCATGCGCGCTGCCAGGGCCTCGAGCTCGGCGATGCGCCTGCGGATCTTCGGCAGCCGTTCGGCCAGCAGGTCGCGCACCATGGGGCAGGGCGAATCCCCCTGATCGGCATGGGACAGGATGTCGCGAATCTCGGCCAGGCTGAATCCCAGGGTTCGGGCGCGCTGGATAAAGTCCAGACGCTCGCGATCGCGGTCGCCATAGAGGTGATAGCCGTTGTCAGGGTCTCGATCGGGCGCCAGCAGGCCCTCGCGGGTGTAGTGGCGCACCGTCTCGGCAGTCACGCCGGTGATTCTTGCCAGTTCACTGACCTTCATGTGCACTCCTGGGCGCCCACTGGCGCTGCGCATGGGAGAACGATGGGGATAGTGTAAAACCTGTGTGTTGCACAAAGGTCAAGGGCGCCTGAAGTATGCAGGAAGCGTTTTGTTTAGCTTGTCTAAGTCTTTGAAATGACTGAATTGGCAAATGCTCTTTGACCAAAGTATGAGTAATTTGGCCATTAAAACGAACGTTTGGCCTTGAACTCTTTGGCGCCTTCGCAAACACTGCGAGCAGGCCCGTCGACAGGGCCAAGCAATTCAGGTCAAACAAATTACAAAGAATGCTGGAAAGGAACTGCGCCCGGACAAGTGCGCGGACGCAACTGCACAATAACCACTACGCCATAACAAGTACGCCGACACGCTTGCTGATAATAAGGACGCCGACATGATGCACAACAACTTCAAGCCTTTGACCCTGGCGGTTGCCGTGGCCACCGCTGCTCTTTCCGGCCAGGCGATGGCCGGCGCCTTTCAGCTCAACGAGCAGGGCGTAAGCGGCCAGGGCACCTCCAACGCGGGCCGTGCCTCCACCGTGACCGACGCCACCATCGTGTTCGGCAACCCGGCCGGCATGTCGTTTCTCGATCGTGCCCAGGTCACCGCCGGTACCGCCTTCCTGACCGTGGATACCGATATAGATAGTGCCGGCGATGGTTCCAACGAAGGCGATATGGTGCCGGACACCTTTATTCCCTTCGGCTTCTACGTCCAGCCGATCAACGACAACCTGCACTTTGGCCTCGGTGTCTATGCGCCCTTCGGCCTGATCACCGACTACGAAGGTCAGTTCGAGGGGCGTTTCTACGGTGATCGCAGCAAGGTCGAGGTGGTCACCATCCAGCCGACCATCTCGGTGAAGTTCAGCGAGCAGTTCTCGGCGGGCTTTGGCCTGACCTACAACCAGATCGATGGTGAGCTGACCGCCAATACCCCGGGAGGCCCGGTGGGGCTTTTCGATGGCACTACCGGCGCACCGCTGGGGGGGAATGGCCTGGCGGGCGAGGGCGACGTGGACGTCGAGGGCGACGATAACGCCTGGGGCTTTACCTTCGGTGCCATGTACAAGCCCTGGGAGCACACCACCTTCGGCTTCGCCTACCACTCCGAGGTGGAGTATGACCTCGAAGGCAAGGCGCGCTTCACCAACGTCCGCGCCGCTCAACCTGGCCCCGTTCCGGGATCGGTGGCGGCCGGCACCTTCTCCCAGCAGACCGACGCCGATCTGTCGATCACCCTGCCCGAGGTGTGGGACTTCTCGGTAACCCACGAGCTCAATGATCGCTGGACGGTGATGGCCGGCGCCGCCATGACCAACTGGAGCGAGTTCGATGAGCTGCGTGTCGAGAACGATGTTCGCGAGATCGTCGAGGCCCAGAACTATGAGGACAGCTGGCAGTACTCCATCGGTACCGCCTATCAGCTCAACCCCCAGTGGGTGCTGCGTACTGGCCTCGCCTACGACGAGACCCCGATCAAGGACGAGTACCGCAGCGTGCGTGTGCCGTCTGATGATCGCATCATCTTCTCGCTGGGTGCCGGCTGGACCCCGACCCCGGATCTGACCGTGGACGTGGCCTACTCCTATATCCACGAATCCGACGCCGAGCTGTCCCAGGAAGAGGAAAATCGCGGCACCTACGAGGCGGACTTCGAAAACACCGCCCAGGCCTTCGGTGCCCAGCTGACCTATCGCTTCTGACCTATCGCTTCTGACCGGCCACCACCTCGGTCCAGGCGACCGATATTGGCTTCCGCTAGAACATAGTCAGACCCTGCGCAGCGCCCCCTCCCAGGAGGGGGCGCTGTCGTTCGTGGAAGCCAGCCATGCCAAGAGAAGATATCAGCGTTGCAAGTGGAGGCCTTTCTGGAAGGGCAGGGGGTAACAACAGCGATGCTTCACCGTCAGGGTGATAGCACGCGAATCGGCGAAGTCCACTATTGTCGAACATCCCGTTGCATCGGTTTGCCGGTTTTCTGATCGCTAAACGCTGTCTGGACGTATCCCGGTTGGTTAACATTGCGAATCAATCGTATTTGGTCAATACAACAACCTGGTGCTCCGGATGTCCCTTCGCTTGATGATTCGCTGGTCTGTTCTGCCCCTGGGGGCGGCTTCCCTGTCTGTTCAGGCGCAACAGGATCTCGCCCTGGACAATATCGTCGTTACCGCTGCGGGCTATGAGCAGACGCAGACCGAGGCACCGGCTTCGATCAGCGTGGTGACCCGGGAATCGCTTGAAAAACGTGCCTACCGGGACATCACCGATGCGCTACAGGATGTGCCCGGCGTCGTGGTGACCGGCGGTGGCGATGGCGAAGACGTCAGCCTGCGTGGCATGCCGGCGCAGTACACCCTGTGGCTGGTAGACGGTCGCCGGCAGACTTCGCGGGAATCCCAGCCGAGCGGCGGGGGCGGCTTCCAGAAGGACTGGCTGCCACCGTTGAGCGCCATCGAGCGTATCGAGGTCATCCGCGGCCCCATGTCGACCCTGTACGGGTCCGATGCCATCGGTGGAGTCATCAACATCATCACCCGCAAGGTCGCGGAGGATTGGGTCACCCAACTGCGTACCGAGGCGACGATTCAGGAAGACAGTGACTCCGGCAACGAATTCAACAATCAGCTGTATGTGTCCGGTCCGCTGGCCGACGACGTCCTCGGGCTGCAGCTGACCGGTCAGTACCAGCATCGCCAGGAGGACAAGATCGAGCGCGGCTATGCCAAGCGCGAGTTTTCCAACCTGGCCGCGCGGCTGTCGCTGGAGGCTACGCCCGATCACTCACTTTCGCTTGATGTCAGTCGACGAGAGCAGGATCGCACCAGTCGTGCCGGATTCTCGCTGCCCGAGCGTTCGAGCGACGCCGAGACCGAAAATCGACACAAGACCGTTGCGCTGTCCCACCAGGGCAACTGGGGGTTGCTGACCTCGGATTCCTACGTGCAGCTGGAGGAAACCGACAACGTCGGTCGCGATATCGAAATTCGCAATACGGTGGCGGATTCACGCTGGGTACTGCCGCTGGGCGACCACTTCGTGACCTTCGGGGGCACCTGGGAGGACGAGAAACTCGAGGACACCACCACCAACGCCCTGGCAGGCACCGACGAGATCACCGTCTACCAGTACGCGCTTTTTCTCGAAGACGAATGGTATCTGACCGACAGCTTCTCGTTGACCGCCGGGCT
Source organism: Halomonas sp. YLB-10 (assembly GCF_003856855.1). Classification (NCBI taxonomy): domain Bacteria; kingdom Pseudomonadati; phylum Pseudomonadota; class Gammaproteobacteria; order Oceanospirillales; family Halomonadaceae; genus Halomonas; species Halomonas sp. YLB-10. Next base: position 101,564 of record NZ_RRCU01000008.1, on the reverse strand, counting down.
GCGCATGGACGATCACGAGTTCTTCGGTGAGCACTACAGCCCGCGACTCTACGGTGTCTGGAGCCTGCTGCCCGACTGGACCCTGAAGGGCGGTATGTCCACCGGGTTCCGCGCGCCCAACCTGCGCGAGCTGTCCGGCGACTGGGTCCAGGAGAGCCGGGGCGGCGATATCTACGGCAACCCTGATCTGGACGCGGAAGAGTCCCGTAGCTACGAGATGGGGCTGGTGCATGATGGCGCCAACGGCCTTCAGGCCAGCCTGACGATGTTCTACAACGACTTCGATGACAAGATCTCCACCATCGCCTGTGGCGATCGCGACTGCGGTGATGCGGCGGCCGGCGACCCGGACGCCCGTACCAACGTCAATATCGATGACGCCATCACCAAGGGCATCGAGGCTGGTGTCCAGATGCCGATCGGCGAACGCTGGCAGGCCCAGGCCTCCTACACCTACACCGATTCCGAACAGAAGAGCGGTGACAACGAGGGTCAGCCGCTGACCCAGGTGCCTCGCCACCTGTTCAATACCACCGTCAACTGGCAGGCCACCGAGGCCCTCGCTCCCTGGCTGCGCTTTACCTTCCGCGGCGAGGAAAGCCAGCCGGTGAATCTCTCAAGCAACAGCAGCACCTCCATCCGGGCCCCGTCCTACGCTACCTGGGACGCGGGGCTCAGCTGGCAGGCGACACGACAGATCCGTGTGCTTTCCGGCATCTACAATCTGACCGACAAGGACATCGAGTTCGATAACTTCGGTCATGTGGACGATGGACGGCGCTACTGGGTCGGGCTCGACCTGGAGTTCTAAAGCGCGCAGCGACCCACCTAAACGAACAGCAGCGAACAGGAAGGACCATGAAAGCGATGATCGCAGGGGCCGTGGTAAGCCTCACCCTGAGTCAGACCGCCCTGGCGGTGGATGAACCTCCCCAGCAGCTGCCCGAGCAGCTGGCCGAGCAGCTGGCTGAGCGGGGCCTGGCGGCCGGACAGGCCTTCCCCGGGCTGTCCAGCCTGTGTGACCTGTCGGCCAGGCTCAAGGTGGCGGGCCAGCGTCCGAAAGGCGAGGCGGCAGAGCGGGAGCGTCGTGAGTCCAGTCGCGATGACCGGCGCCAGCGCGGCCCGGCCGAGCCGATGCCGACCCAGGTATTCGACAATCTCTACTACGTCGGCACGCCCGGCGTCGCCAGCTGGGCGCTGACCACCAACGAGGGGATCATTCTGATCGATGCCCTCAACAACAACGAGGAAGCGCAGAAGTTTATCGAGCAGGGGCTGGTGGATCTGGGCCTGGATCCCGAGGACATCACCTATCTGGTGGTGACCCACGCCCACGGTGATCACTACGGTGGTCAGCAGTACCTGGTCGACAACTACGGAGCCCAGGTGGTCATGAGCGATGCGGACTGGACCGCCCTCGAACAGCCGGAGCTGGCCATCGACAATCCCCGCTGGGGCGAGCCTCCAGTGCGCGATATCACCATCGCCGACGGCGACACCCTGACTCTTGGCGATACCGCCCTCGAGGCCTACGTGACCCCCGGCCATACCCTCGGCACGCTGTCGCTGGTGATTCCGCTGAAGGATGGCGACAGTACCCATCGGGCGGTGCTGTGGGGCGGTACCGGTTTCAACTTCGGGCCGGACGAGGCCCGCTTGCGGGAGTACTCGGCCTCCGCCTCACGAATGAAGACGATCTCTGAACAGCAGGGCGTGGACGTCTTCCTGTCCAACCATCCCACCCGCGACAACACCCTGGCGCGGATCGAGGCGTTGGAGCAGCGGCAAGCCGGCGATCCCCATCCCTTCGTCAGCGACCAGGCGCTGGGTGCCCTGGACCTCTTGATGAGCTGTTCGCTGGCCCAGGCCGAGCGTGTCTACGCAGGCGAGCATCCGACAGAGTAGAGACGTTCATACGAGCCAAAGCAGCGGCCGCTGCCTTCGCACAACAGGCGCTGCTCAAGCAGCGCCTGTTACGTTACGTAGGTAGAGCTCGTAGATCGCTTGGCCTAGGCCACCTGATCGAGCATGGCGGCGGCCAGCAGCTTGCGGGTGTATTCGGTCTTCGGCGCGGCGAACAGCGCCTCGGCGCTGCCCTGTTCCACTACCTCTCCATCCTTCATCACCAGCACGGTGTCGGCCAGTGCCCGCACCACCGCCAGGTCGTGGCTGATGAACAGATAGGTCAGGCCGTGTTTCTGTTGCAGGTCGCGCAGGAGGTCGATGACGGTGACCTGTACCGAGCGATCCAGCGCCGAGGTGGGTTCGTCGAGCAGCAGGAACTCCGGCTTGAGCACCAGCGCCCGGGCGATGGCGATCCGCTGGCGCTGGCCGCCGGAGAACTCGTGGGGGTAGCGATTGCGCATCGAGGGATCCAGCGACACCTCCTTGAGCGCCGCCATCACCTGGGCCTCGCGCTCGGCGCGGGACAGGTGCGGGGCGTGGACCTTGAGCCCTTCGCCGATGATGTCGCCAACGGTCAGCCGCGGCGACAGCGAGCCGTAGGGGTCCTGGAACACCACCTGCAGCTTCGAGCGGATCGGCCGCATGGCGGTCTTGTCCAGCACGTCGAGGCGGGTGTCGTGGAAGCGGATCTCGCCCTGGCTCTTGAGCAGCCTCAGCAGGGCGCGGCCCAGGGTCGACTTGCCAGAGCCCGATTCGCCGACGATGCCCACCGTCTGGCCGCGACGGATGCTGACGTCGATGCCTCGCACCGCCTCGAAGTACTCGCTGGGACCGAACAGGCGCTTCTTGAGGGCGAAGCGTACGCGCATGTCCTTGGCCTCGAGCACCATGGGCTCGCTGTCGGCCACCGGCGCCTTGCGCCCGCGTGGCTCGGCGTCGATCAGCATGCGGGTGTACTCGTGGCGCGGGTTGGCGAAGACCTCCCGGGTCTCACCCTGCTCGACCAGCTCGCCGTGGCGCATCACGCAGACCCGGTCGGCGAAGTGCTTGACGATGGTCAGGTCGTGAGTAATGAACAGGATCGCCATGCCGTAGCGGCGTTGCAGGTCCTTGAGCAGCTCGAGGATCTGGGCCTGGACGGTGACGTCCAGCGCGGTGGTGGGCTCGTCGGCGATCAGCATCTCCGGCTCGCCGGCCAGGGCCATCGCGATCATCACCCGCTGGCGCTGGCCGCCGGACAGCTCGTGGGGGTAGCTCGACACCCGCCTTGCCGGTTCGGGGATGCCGACCTGCTCGAGCAGGTCGATGGCCTTGGCGGTGGCGGCGCGCCCCTTGAGGCTCTGGTGGCGGTCGAGCACCTCCTTGATCTGGTCGCCGATGCGGTGCAGCGGATTGAGCGAGGTCATCGGCTCCTGGAAGATCATGGCGATATTGCCACCGCGAATCCGGCGCATGCGCTTGGCGGTGGCACCCAGCAGTTCCTCGCCCTTGAAGCGGATGACGCCCTCGGCCCGGGCGAGCTCCGGCAGCAGGCGCATGGCGGCGGTGGAGGTCACCGACTTGCCGGAGCCGGATTCGCCCACCAGCGCCAGGGTCTCGCCGGGATTGATGGCAAAGCTGACGTCCCTGACCGCCTGGACGGTGCCGTGGGGCAGCTCGAAGCTGACGCTGAGCCCCTCGATCTCGAGCAGCGCCTCGCGGGCGGGACGACGGGGGTTCTTGGGTTGTGTGTCGGTCATGGTCGCGTCTCCGTCGTCGATCAGCGGGTCTTGGGGTCCAGGGCGTCTCTGAGGCCGTCGCCGAGGAAGTTCAGGCAGAACAGCGTCAGCGCCAGGAACACCGAGGGCACCAGCAGCATCCAGGGCGAGGTCTGCATCATGTCGGCACCCTCGGAGATCAGCACGCCCCAGCTGGTCAGCGGCTCCTGCACGCCGAGGCCGAGGAACGACAGGAAGCTCTCGAGCAGGATGACCTTGGGCACCGTCAGGGTGACGTAGACGATCACCGGGCCGATGGCGTTGGGGATCAGGTGGCGGGTGACGATCTTGCCGTCCTTGACGCCGAGGGCGTGGGCCGCCTCGACGAACTCCCGCTGCTTGAGCGCCAGGGTCTGGCCGCGCACGATACGCGCCATGTCGAGCCACTCCACCGCGCCGATGGCGGCGTAGATCAGGAAGATGTTGCGGCCGAACACCACCATCAGCAGGATCACCAGGAACATGAACGGCAGCGAGTACATGATGTCGACGAAGCGCATCATCAGGTTGTCGACGCGCCCGCCGACATAGCCGGACACGGCGCCGTAGAGCACCCCGATGATCAGGCTGACGAAGGTCGCCACCAGCGCCACCGACAGCGACACCTGGCCCCCATAGAGGGTGCGGGTCAGCAGGTCGCGGCCGTTGGCGTCGGTGCCGAGCCAGTGGCCGCCTTCCAGGGTCGGGCCCACGTCGAAGGCGTTCCAGTCGACGTCGGCCAGCCCCCAGGGGGTCAGCCAGGGACCGATAAAGCAGGCCAGGGTCATCAGGCCGAGCAGCCACAGGCTGGCCATGGCCGCGCGGTTCTGGCTCAGCCGGCGCCAGGCGTCGCGGCCGAGGCTGTCGCCGACGGGGGCGGCGGTCGGGGCGAGGGAATCGGTACTCATGGCGTCGCCTCAGTCGTCATAGCGGATTTGGGGATCGAGGGCCGAGTAGATCAGGTCCACGATCAGGTTCATCAACACGATCAGGGCGCCGTAGAACACCACCGTGCCCATCACCAGGGTGTAGTCGCGGTTGAGCGCGCCCTGGACGAAGTAGCGGCCGATGCCGGGGATGCCGAAGATCTGCTCGATCACCACCGAGCCTGTGATGATGCCGGCGATGGCCGGGCCCAGGTAGGAGGTTACCGGCAGCAGGGCGGGGCGCAGGGCGTGGCGCCAGACCACCTCGGCCTCGGTCAGCCCCTTGGCTCGGGCGGTGCGAATATAGTGGCTGCCCATCACCTCGATCATGCTGGCGCGCATCATCCGCGCGATGTAGGCGATCTGCTGGATCGATAGCGCGATCACCGGCAGGATCAGGTTGGGCAGGGCGCCGTCGTTCCAGCCCCCCGCCGGCAGCCAGCCGAGCAGCACCCCGAACACCAGCGCCAGCACCGGCGCCACCACGAAGTTGGGCACCGCGATGCCGGCCAGCGCCGTGCCCATCACCGTGTAGTCCACGGCGGTATTGCGCTTTAGCGCGGCGATGATGCCCAGCGGCAGGCCGATCGCCAGCGCCAGCAGGATCGCCAGGCCGCCGATCTGCAGGCTTACCGGGAAGCCCTGCATGATCAGCTCGGTGACGGTGAAGTCCTTGTACTTGAACGAAGGCCCGAAGTCGCCCTGGACCAGGTTGCCCAGGTAGCGGAAGTACTGCTGCCACAGCGGTTCGTCCAGGTGATAGGCGGCCATCAGGTTGGCCTCGATCTCCGGCGGCAGGGCGCGCTCGCCGTCGAAGGGCCCGCCGGGGGCGATGCGCATCAGAAAGAAGGCGATGGTGATGACGATCAGCATCGTCGGTATGGCCTGGGCCAGGCGTTTCAAGGTGTAGCTCAGCATGGCGCCGTTCCTCGGTTGACATGAAGGGCGGGCCGTCCCTGGCCGCGCCCACGATTGGGTTGGGGCGAGTGGTCGTCAGGGCGCGTCGCCGTCCACGGACACGTAGCGCAGCGGATGCACGTCGAGCGTCGTGGGCTGCCAGCCCTTGACGTCCGGAGAGACCAGATTGACGACCACGTAGTCGTAGATCGGCAGCATCACGTCGGCTTCCAGCAGGCGCTGCTCGGCCTCGGTCATCAGCGCGGCGCGTCGGTCCACGTCGAGCTCATGGGTGCTGGCCTCGACCAAGGCGTCGTACTCGGGGTCCGCGTAGCCGGTGCTGGCCGCCGCCGAGCCTCCCGCCGCGTAGGCGTTGAGGAAGTCGTAGGGGTCGTTGACCGTGGCCACGAAGCCGTAGCGGGCGATCTCGAAGTCGCCCTGGCGCAGGCCGGCGAAGTGCACCGCCGCCTCGCGATTGACCAGATCTATTTCCACCCCCAGCGGGCGCCACATGGCGGCGATGGCCACGGCGATCTTCTTGTGGTCTTCCAGGGTGTTGTAGGACAGCTCAAGTTCAAGCGGTCGATCCGGCCCGTAGCCGGCCTGATCCAGCAGCTCACGGGCCCTGGCCCGGCGGCTGTCCATGCCCTGGTCATGGAAGTCGAGGCTTGCCGAGGTGGGCGAGGCGATGGTGCGCGGCACGAACCAGTAGGACGGCGTCTGGCCCATGCCCAGCAGGCGCTCGGTGATCACCTCGCGGTCGAGCGCCAGATTCAGCGCCTCACGCACCCGCTCATCGCTGAGCGGCGTGCCTTCGCGCAGGTTGAGCATATAGAAGTAGCTGCCGATCAGCGGCCCGACGCGCAGCGACTCGCTCAGGTTTTCCTGGGCCCACTCGAAGCGCGCGGAAGGCACCGCGCCGTAGGCGATGTCGAGCTCGCCTGAGCGAAAACGGTTCATCAGCGCCGAGGTGTCCTCGATGGCGTGGAAGTCGACACCCTCCAGCGCCACCTCGTCGGCGGCGTAGTAGCGAGGGTTGCGCTCCACCTCGACCTTGTCCTGGGGCTTCCAGTCGGCGAGCACGAAGGGGCCGCTGGCCACCAGGGTGCCTGGCCGGGTCCAGTCCTCGACGCCGCTGGTGAGCAGGTGGCGGGGCAGAGGTGCGGCCTCGGTCATTGCCATGGCCTGAAGAAAATAGGCGGTGGGCTCGGACAGCCGGATTTCCAGGGTGTGGGAATCCAGCGCGGTGACGCCGAGGCTCTCGGGTTCGGCCTCCCCGGTGTTGATCGCCCGGGCGTTGATGATGGGGTAGTAGAGGTTGGCGTTGTGGTTGGCGGTGGCCGGCGTCACCAGACGTTGCAGGGCGAAGACGGCGTCGTCGGCGGTGATCGGCTCGCCGTCCGACCACTGTGCCTCGCGCAGCCGGAAGGTGATGACCCGACCGTTGTCGGACAGCTCCCAGGATTCAGCCAGGCCCGGCACCAGGGCGCCGTCGGGGCCATAGTTGACCAGACGATCGAACAGTTGGCGGGTGATCCGGCTCTCCCAGTTGCCGCTGACCTTCTGCGGATCCAGGGTGCTGGGCTCGGCGCCGTTGCCGACCTGAAGAGTGGCGGCCTGGGCGTCGGCAGCGGGCAGACAGAGTCCGAGGCTTGTCGTTGCCATCAGGCCGGCAAGTGCCAGCGGACGAAAGGCGTCCATGGAGACCATAGCGAAGTCCTTGTGGGGTAGGCAGAGCGTCGGTAGGGGACTCGCCTCCTGGTGGAGGCGAGTTCTCGCAGCGAGTCGTTGAAGCGAGTCCTTGAAGCGAGTCCTTGAAGATAGCCCAGCGCTGCTATTTACCAACCCAGCGCTGCTATCTACAAACCCGGCGCTGCTATTTACAAAACCCAGCGCTGCTGTTTACCAACCCGGCGCTGCTATCTACAAACCCAGCGCTGCTACTCGTCGAAGGAGATCCAGCGAGACGGGTGATCGTCCTCGATGTTGTCTTCCCAGCCGCTGATCTTCGGGTTCACCAGGTTGCGCGAGACGTAGTAGAGCATCGGGATCAGGGCGTCGTCGTCCATGGCCAGGGCCTCGGCGCTTTCCATGACGGCCTTGCGCTCATCCAGGTCAAGGGTGGCAGCGGCCTGGTCGTAGAGGGCGTCGAACTCCTCGTTGGCGTAGGCTCCGTAGTTGTTGCCGACGCCGGAGCGCAGCAGCGCCAGAAAGTTCTCGGCGTCGTTGTAGTCGGCGATCCAGCCGGCCCGGGCCACGTCGAAGTCCCCCTCGGCGATGGTCTGGTAGTGCACCGTGGCCTCGGCATTGACCAGCTCCACCTCGACACCCAGCGGGCGCCACATGGACGACACCGCCACCGCGATCTTCTTGTGCTCGTCGGTGGTGTTGTAGCGCAGGCGCAATTCGAGCGGTGACTCCTGGCTGTAGCCGGCCTCTTCCAGCAACTGCTTGGCACGGGCCATGCGGGCGTTCATGTCATCGGTGATGTCATTGCCGTCGGCGTCTTCGAAGCTGGTGTTCTGCACCTGATAGTGATCGATGCCGTCAGGCACGAAGGACAGTGACTTCTGGAAGGTGCCGCCCATGATCTGCTGAGCGATGACGTCGCGGCGCACCGCCATGTTGAGCGCCTCGCGCACCCTGGGGTCGGCGGTGGGATGACCGTCGCGGTGGTTGAACACGTAGTAGTAGCTGCCGAGGTAGGTGGCCATGTGGGTGGCCTCGGGGATCTCTTCCTTCAACAGCGGATACATGCTCGAGGAGTACTCGGTCATGATGTCCAGCTCGCCCGCGCGAAAGCGCGAGACGCCGGCGTTGCGATCCTCGATGGTGTGGTAGCGCACGCCGTCCAGCGCCACCTGGTCGGCCTCGTAGTACTCGGGATTCTTGACCACGGTGATGCGCGACTGGGAGATCCACTCGGTGGGGGTGAAGGCACCGTTGGTGACGATGTTGTCGAGATCCACGTAGTCCCGGCCGTACTCCTCGAAGGTGTGCTGTGGCTGGGGGTAGCCGGTGTAGTGGGTCAGCAGCTGCAGGAAGTAGGGCGTCGGTTGAGTCAGCTGGACCACGAAGGTGCGGCCATCGTCGCGGCTTTCCACGCCAAGCTCCTCCAGGGGCAGCTCGCCGGTATTGACCTCCCTGGCGTTGACCACCGGATAGAGCATGTAGGCGTACTTGGAGGCGTTGGCCGGGTCCAGCAGGTGGCGCCAGCCGAACACGAAGTCCTCGGCGGTGACAGGCTCGCCGTCGGACCAGCGGGCATCCTCGCGCAGGCTGAAGGTGTAGGTCTTGCCGTCCTCGGAGACCTCCCAGTCGGTGGCCATGCCGGGCAGGATCTCGCCGTCCGGGGCGTTCTTGACCAGGCCCTCGTAAACGTCCATCAGGATCTGGGACTCCCACACGCCGCCAGAGATCTGGGAGGTGTCGAAGGAGGCGAGTTCGCCGGTGACGCCAAGATCGAGGGTCTCGGCCATGGCCGGTGCGCTGATGGCGGCCGCCAGCGAGGACAGGGTCAGGCCGGAGGCCAGCGCCAGGCGGCGGGCCCAGCGAGCACGGTTCGCGATCATGTCAGTTCCTTGTTCGTGTTGGCATTGTTGTCGCGGGCCGGGCCGTTGGCAGCGCGGTTCGCTGCGACCACGGCCATTGTGGGAAGGCCGCACAAGGCGTGCGACACCGGCTAAGCCCGCTTAGTCGATATCGACCATCGCGCCGTGGCTCCGGTGCTGTCCAGACGAAAATTTTCATGACGTCTTGCGTTTCGTCGATAGCCCCGTGGGAGCCCTTGTGGCAAGGGGGCTCGATGGCAGGAGCAGGATGACGGGGTTAGACGTTTTGGCTACAATGCATCCCCTTTATCGCGGCCTGGCCGACGATCATCGCAACTGGCCCATCGCCACCGGCGCATCGCGAGCGCACGCCGGCACCCGGCGAGGGACGACAAAAGGCGAACTTCATGTTGGAAACCAACCCGATTCACAACCTCATCAAGGACCTGTCTGAGCGGACAGACGTCCTGAGGGGGTATCTTTGACTATGCCGAAAAGAAAGATCGGCTAGAGGAAGTCACCCGCGAGCTCGAGGACCCGGCGGTCTGGAACGACCCGGACTACGCCCAGAAGCTCGGTAAGGAACGTGCCTCGCTGGAGCTGGTGGTCGCCACCATCGACGAGCTGGACCAGGGCCTCGGCGACAGCCGCGACCTGCTGGAGCTGGCCGAGATGGAAGACGACGAGGCCACCGTGGCCGAGGTCGAGAAGGAACTGGCCTCGATGCAGGCCAACCTCGAGAAGCTCGAGTTTCGGCGCATGTTCTCCGGCGAGATGGACGAGAACAGCGCCTATCTCGACATCCAGGCGGGCTCCGGCGGTACCGAGGCCCAGGACTGGGCCAACATGCTGCTGCGCATGTATCTGCGCTGGGCCGAGTCCCACGGCTTCAAGGCCGAGATCATCGAGCTGTCGGCCGGTGAAGTGGCCGGGATCAAGTCGGCCACGGTGCACGTCCAGGGCGAGTACGCCTTCGGCTGGCTGCGCACCGAGACCGGGGTGCATCGTCTGGTGCGCAAGAGTCCGTTCGACTCCGGCGGCCGCCGCCACACCTCCTTTGCCTCGGTGTTCCTGTCGCCGGAGATCGACGACAGCTTCGAGGTCGAGATCAATCCGGCGGATCTGCGCGTCGACACCTACCGCTCCAGCGGCGCCGGTGGTCAGCACGTCAACACCACCGACTCGGCGGTGCGGATCACCCACGAGCCGTCCGGCGTGGTGGTGTCGTGCCAGAGCCAGCGCAGCCAGCACGCCAACCGCGACTTCGCCATGAAGCAGTTGAAGGCGAAGCTGTGGGAGCTGGAAATGCAGAAGCGCAATGCCGCCAAGCAGGAGGCCGAGGACTCCAAGGCCGACATTGGCTGGGGCAGCCAGATCCGCTCCTATGTGCTGGACGACCAGCGCATCAAGGACCTGCGCACCGGCGTGCAGTCGAGCAACTGCGACAAGGTGCTCGACGGCGATCTTGACCAGTACATCGTCGCGAGCCTCAAGCAGGGGCTTTAAGCGACCGTCGCCAAGCCCACCGCGTCGCGACCTCGCCCCGGGAGCCAAGTGGCCCCGGGGCGTTTCGCCACCACCATTCATGGGTCCCGTGCCGGGGCCGTTCGGGGAACCGCCGTGGCGGCTTCCCTGCCGTGACAGAGACGAGTAGCCATGGCCAACCAGGATACGCCTTCCACCAATGACGCCGTTGCCGAAGAGAACCGCCTGATCGCGGAGCGCCGCGCCAAGCTGGCGGCTCGTCGCGAGCGCGCCGAGGCCGAGGGCGGCAGCGCCTTCCCCAACGACTTTCGCCGTGACAGCCTGGCCGCCGAGCTCGAGGCGGAACTCGGTGAGTACGATAAGGAAGCGCTGGAGTCGCTGGGCCGTGAGGCCGCGGTCGCCGGGCGCATCATGCGCAAGCGCGGTCCCTTTATCGTGATCCAGGACGTCAGCGGCCAGATCCAGCTCTACGTCGACAAGAAGGGGCTGGATTCCGCCCTGCTCGAGGACATCAAGGGCTGGGACATCGGCGACATCGTGGCCGGCCAGGGCCCGGTGCACAAGTCCGGCAAGGGCGACCTGTACGTGATGATGCGCGAGGCCAAGCTCCTGACCAAGAGCCTGCGCCCGCTGCCCGACAAGTTCCACGGCCTCACCGACATGGAAGCGCGTTACCGCCAGCGCTATGTCGACCTGATCATGAACCCGGACTCGCGCCGCGTGTTCGAGACCCGTGCCGGCATCATCAGCGCCATGCGCCGCTTCTTCGAGGATCGCGGCTTCATGGAGGTGGAAACGCCGATGCTGCAGCCGATCCCCGGCGGCGCCACGGCGCGTCCCTTCATCACCCACCACAATGCGCTGGACATCGACATGTACCTGCGTATCGCGCCAGAGCTTTACCTGAAGCGCCTGGTGGTGGGGGGCTTCGAGCGGGTCTTCGAGATCAACCGCAACTTCCGTAACGAAGGGCTCTCCACCCGCCACAACCCCGAGTTCACCATGGTCGAGTTCTACTGGGCCTACGTGGACTACCAGGCGCTGATGGATCTGACCGAGGCGATGCTGCGCGAGATCGCCCAGAAGGTGCTCGGCACCACCACCCTGAACTACCAGGGAGCGACCTACGACCTGGGCCAGCCGTTCGTGCGGATGACCCTGCGCGAGGCGATCCTGGCTCACGGCGAAGGCATCGAGGCCGCGGACATCGACGACCTCGACGCCGCCCGTGCCCTGGCCGAGCGCCTCGGCATCAAGGTCAAGGATGGTTGGGGACTCGGCAAGCTGCAGACCGAGATCTTCGAGGAGGTGGCCGAGGCGCGCCTGGACCAGCCGACCTTCATCACCGAGTATCCGGCCGAGGTCAGCCCGCTGGCGCGGCGCAACGACGCCAATCCCTTCGTCACCGACCGCTTCGAGTTCTTCGTCGGCGGCCGTGAGATCGCCAACGGCTTCTCCGAGCTCAATGACGCCGAGGACCAGGCCGAGCGCTTCCGCGCCCAGGCGGCCGAGAAGGACGCCGGTGACCTGGAGGCGATGTACTACGACGCCGACTACGTGCGCGCGCTCGAGGTAGGCCTGCCGCCCACCGCCGGCGAGGGCATCGGTATCGACCGCCTGGTGATGCTGTTCACCGACAGCCCCTCGATCCGCGACGTGCTGCTGTTCCCGGCGATGCGCCCGGAAGCCGGCGAGGCCTGAGCCGTTCGGCCTGGCCACCGAGGACAATGTCCCCAGTGGTCGGGTCGATGGATTGTCGGCGGGGTCGGGCCGATGGATTGTCGGCGGGGCCGGGCTTTTGCTGGCAAGCGAGGCCCTTAGCACCCATAATGGCTGCGATTCGACGTCGAGGAGACCGCGATGAAACTGCTCAACCGCTCCGCCCTGAGCGTCAGACCCACCCAGCACTTTGTTGACTGGATCAATGCCCTGGAACCGACCATGGGCGATGACGACCTCACGCTCGCCGACGTCGACCGGGAAAGCACGGTCTACCTGATCCCGGAGATGGACACCCCCGAGGCGCTGGAAGCCTTCGTTCGCGAGCGCTATCTCGAGGTGCTCGAGAACGAACTGCGCGCCTGGGAAGAGGACGAACGGCAGTGGCCCGAGGCCCTGAACTGGGAGCTGTTCCAGCGCTTCTTGCAGGTCGAGCACAGCTATCTGGCGATCGATCTGGATGGCGAGGCTGCGCTTGAGATCTCCGAGGTGGACGACGAACTGCTGGCCGACCTCGAGCAGGACTGAAACAGCGCGGCCTGCCGCCGCTGATCAGTGTCTGCCGGATGTACCCCGCAGGTGTCGACGAGACCGGCCACGGCCGGTCTCGTTGCGTGCCGGCATGACCTCCTGTGCCTGACCACCCCGATGCAAGACAACACCCGCCTAGACAACACCAGGAATTGCCCCGATGAGTCGACTGTTCTCCACCCGTGACGGCGACGACGGCCTGCCCGGGCCGGAGCGACGGCTGGCGGTCATCGCCTTGGTGCTGGGGACCCTGATGGCGGTGGTGGACACCACCATGATCAATATCGCGCTGCCCTCCATGGCGCGGGATCTGGGCGTGTCCGATGCCCGCGCGGTGTGGATCACCAACCTGTTCCAGGTGGTCTGCGCGGCCATGCTGCTGGTGTTCGCCGCCGCCAGTGAGTTGCTCAGTCGGCGCAAGGTCTACGTGGCAGGGCTCACCCTGTTCGTAGTGGCGGCGCTAGGCAGCGCGCTGTCGCCCAACTTCGAGACCCTGCTGGTGTTTCGTGCCCTGCAGGGCGTCGGCGCCGCCGCCACCCTGTCGATCGGGCCGAGCCTCTATCGCTCGATCTTTCCCTCGCGCCTGCTCGGCAGCGCCCTGGGCCTGTCGTCGCTGGTGGTGGCGGGGGGCTACGCCGCCGGCCCGTCGATCGGTGGTCTGGTGCTGTCGGTGGCCAACTGGCCGTGGCTGTTCGCCCTGAACGTGCCGCTGGGCGCCGCCGCCGCGGTCATGGCCTGGCGAGCCCTGCCCAGGGAGGAACGCCGCGAGGGCAACTTCGACGCCTTCGGCGCCCTGGCCTCCATGGCCATGCTGGCGGGACTGTTCATGTGCATGGACGCCGTCGGTCATCGCGCGCCGCTGGCCGAGATCCTGGCCTGGTTGGCGGTGACGGTGGTGTCGGCGGTGGCCTTTATCCGTCGCCAGGGGCGGGCTCCCCATCCGCTGCTGCCGCTGGGGCTGTTTCGTGAACCGCGTTTCAGCCTGGCAGTGTCCGCCCAGGGCACCGCCTTCATCGGACAGGGGCTGACCTTCGTTGCGCTGTCGTTTCTCTACCAGCAGCAGATGGGCTACTCGGCGCTGCATACCGCCTGGTTGTTTACCCCCTGGCCGCTGACCATCATGGTGGTCGGGCCGCTGTCTGGTCGTCTGGCCGATCGCTTCAACCCGAGCGTGGTGGCGAGCGTCGGCCTGGTCATGCTGTTGCTGGGGCTGGTCAGCCTGGCGGCGCTGCCGCAGGACGCCAGCGCGATCGACAGCCTGTGGCGTACCGCCCTGTGTGGCGCAGGCTTCGGCCTGTTCCAGCCGCCCAACAACCGTGAACTGATGACCAGCGTACCCAAGGCCCGCAGCGCCAACGCCTCGGGGGTGATGAGTACCACCCGCACGGTGGGGCAGTCGCTGGGGGTGGCCCTGGTCGGGCTGTGCCTGGCCGCCGGCGCTGGCGTTCAGCAGGCGTTGTGGGTCGGCGCTGCCACCACCTTGCTGGCGCTGGTGATCAGCCTGGTGCGTATCCCCCGGGCCCATCGTGCGTATCGTGCGGCGCGGGAGCAGAAGAAGGCCGCGCGGGCCGGCTACTCCGAACGAGTGGGCGAGGACTCCCCGAACCGGGTCGCGGATCGGGCTTAGTCAGCAGCTGGGCGAGGGCGTACAATGGCACAGTATGTACAAAATTAACCGTCACAGACGCGAGTACCCATCATGAGTATTCAGGCGACCATCGAACACAAGCTAAAGGCCCTGGAGCCCACCGAACTGGTGGTCGAGAACGAGAGCCACATGCACAGCGTGCCGCCGAACTCGGAAACCCACTTCAAGGTGACCCTGGTCTCCGAGCGCTTTTCCGGGCTGATGCCGGTCAAGCGCCACCAGCAGATCTACTCGCTGCTGGCCGATGAACTGTCCGGCCCGGTCCACGCCCTGGCGCTGCACCTTTACACCCCCGGTGAGTGGGATAGCCGCAGTGCACCGCGTCCGGACTCGCCCAACTGCATGGGCGGCTCACGCTCGTGACGCCGGAGCCGACACGGCTCGCCTATCTGGATGCCATGGGGCTGACCGCCTGGGTGGCCCGCTATCAGCTACCCAACGCCCGCGAGACCGAAGCCTGCGACTGGCCCGAGCCGGTACCCGAAGAGCGGCCCCAGCCCGGTGCCAAGGGCCTGCATGCGCTGCTCGATGACATGCCCGCCTCGGCCGGCGGTGGCGACACGTCCGCCGGGGCGACCGAGCAGGCCGCTGTCGCTGATTCGTCCTCTGCCGTCCAGGCTCCTGCCCCCCAGGCGCCGGCTGGTCCGCGCAAGGCCAGGGCGCTGCTCGGTGATATCGTGCCCGATGCAGACGACGGTGCAGCGACGGCCCCTACGGCCATGCCGGCAGAGGATGAGGTGGAGGAAGGCGCCGAGCCGCTGCGCTTCGGCTGTCAGGTGGCCTGTCTCGACGGTCGCTGGCTTTTGCTGGTTGCCCGTGACGAACCGCTGGGGCCCCTGCACCAGCGGCTTCTGCTCAATATCCTGACCGGCGCCGGGGTCAGGCCGTCGCAGCGACCGGTGTTCGACTCCCTTGCCTGGCCGCTGGAAGAGGGCTTGCCGGTCAGGCGGCCGTTGGACGAGGCGCGTCAGGGGCTCAAGGCCTTTGTGGCCGGTCGCGCTCGTCGTGGCTGGGCTCCGGAGCGGGTGCTGGTATTCGGCCGCCAGGAGGCGCTGATGCAAGCACTGGCCCCGTCTGACACCACCGACAACAGCGCGCAGCCTCCGCGCAGCCAGACCCTGGCGCTGCCGTTGTGGCAGGGCCCGGGGCTCGACGAACTGCTCGCCGATGACGGCGTCGGTGCCGAGGCCAAGCGCCGGCTGTGGTCGCAGATCGGCGAGTGGCAGGCACAGTGGAGCGACGGCACTCGAGGTGATGGTGCTGGAGGCGATGGTGCCAGAGACGACAGCGATGGCGCTTGAGGCGACAGCGGGCCAGCAGAGCTGTCCGCATAGCGGCGGCTACGGTCCTGTCCGTGTCCTTGGCGCCGCCGATCTTGACGCCCTCTTGCGACTGGAAGCGATGGCGTCAGCGCCGTTGTCCAGCCCTCAGGCGCTGGCCCAGGCACTGGAAGATGACCAGCGCCTGCTGCTGGGGATCGATCGGCTGGGTCCGGCGGGTGATGTCGGCGTTGAAGGCGGCCTTGATGCGGGCATGACGGGGCAGAGGGCTATTCACGCCTACGCCTTGCTGGCACGCCAGCCCTTCGAGGCCGAGCTGGAAGCGATCCTGGTGGCCCCGCAAGCTCGCCGCCAAGGGCTTGCCGCACGGCTGCTGACAAGCCTGATTGCGGTAGCGCGCCAGTGGGGCTCGGAGCGACTGCTGCTGGAGGTGCGTGCCGACAACGGCGCGGCGATCGCCTGCTACCGAGCCGCCGGCTTCGCCGAGGATGGTGTGCGTCGCGGCTACTATCCGCCGCTGGCCGATGGCGGCGAGCGTGTCGATGCCTTGCTGATGTCGCTGGCGCTTGACTGAAACAGCCTGAAGCGCTCGGCTTTCTTTAGTCTGGGCCGCCTGCGGCTGGGCTTCCATCGTACGCGCAATGCAAAAGGGCTCCCCATGGGAGCCCTTTTCATTCGTGTCGATCGTTCGCATCAGCCGTTCGAGTCGGCCGTTCGAGTCGACACTGCCGGCACACAAGGCAGGTCAGAGGCTATGGGCGGGCGCCTGTTCGGTATTGCCCGTTTCGCCTTCCACCTCATCGAGCTGGCCCAGGATGGCGGTCAGGCGACGTTCCCACTCTTCGCGATCCTGCTTCAGGCGAGCGTTTTCCTCGCGCAACTCCTCGGCTTCCAGTTTCAGCAATTCCAGGGCCTCAAGGGCGCTGGAGACCTTCTTTTCGAGTTGGTTGAAGAGTTCCGTGCTCATCCTCGTCTCCTGACATGACGTGGGGTGAAGGCGCGACGCGCGCCCCGATGGAACGAGCGTAACGCCGCCGCCGCCGGCGAACAAGCGTCGCCGGGCGGCGACGGGGCTGCTTTGCTGATTCGGCTCAGGAATTGCGACAGTCGCGTGCTTGGGGTACTGCCGGCTCAGCTCTCAGGCGCAGCGTCCTTGAGCGAGTCGGCGTCGCTTTCGCTGCGTCGATACAGACGCCCCATGCTGTCTCCGGCGCGGACCTCTCGGTGTAGCTGCCAGGTGGGGGGCACGGCGGGAGTCAGACCGCTTTCGACCTCCACGTAGATCCAGGCCTCATCCGCCAGCCAGCCGGCTTCCAGGGCCTGGCAGCAGGGCTCGGCAAGGCCCTGGCGAAAGGGCGGGTCGAGAAACACCAGGTCGAAGGGGCTGGCGGTATCGTCTTTCAGCAGCGCGGCGGCGTCGGCGCGGCGTACCTGGGCGCGATCGATCGCCAGCGTCGCCAGGTTATCGCTGATCGCCTGGGCCACCTGGGCATCGCGCTCGACGAACAGGGCCTCGCTGGCGCCGCGCGATAGCGCCTCCAGGCCCAGAGCTCCGGTGCCGGCAAACAGATCGAGCACGCGAACGCGGTACAGCTCGCCCCCGAGCCAGTTGAATAGGGTCTCGCGCACTCGGTCCGGGGTCGGGCGCAGGCCGGGCTTGTCGAGCACCGGTAGCTGGCGGCGGCGGTGTTCGCCACCGATGATGCGCAGCTTGCCAGGCGGCCGACCGCTCGAGGGACTCTTGCCCGAGCGGGGTTTTCCGGCGCCGCCGCGCGGACGGTTTCTTGAAGGACGTTGTCGACTCATGGGCGGCGATTCTACCCCCATGGCAGGGTGCCGTCATGCCTTCGCCATCGCTTCTGTGGCAGGCTGTGGGCAGCGTCGCGTCGCCGCCTCGGGGCTGTCCTGTGTCCACAGCGAGCGGGCAGGGTGGTAGGATGTGGCGGTTCGTTCACCGGCTGAGGCGTCAGGTCATCCATGTTCGGTATTTTCAAGCGCAAGAAGAAGCACACGGGCGAAGAACCCGCCAAGGACCAGGAAGTCGTCGATCAGTCGTCTGCAGATGAGGCGGAAGGCGCGGCTGACAGGGAGGCTGAACAGCCCCTCGGCGACGAGCTGTCGCAAGGCTCACCGTCGGATGCCGAGCCGCCCCAGCAGGGCCGGGAATCTGGCCCCGAGCCGACCGAGACCGCCGAGGCGGTGGTGCCGGAGCCTGTCGAGCCGGCAGCGCCAGCGCCTGCCGAGCCGTCCACCCCTGCCGAGCAGGCGCCCGTTGAACCTGAGCCCGACAAGCAAGAGCCCGTCGAGCAGAAGTCCGGCGAGTCGCAAGCCGACCAGGCGCCGCCTGCCGCCCCCCAGCCGGCTGGCGAGCCCGCCGAAGATGAATCGCCGGCCTCGGCGCACAAGTTGGCCGAGGCGGAGGTGCCCGAGCCTGCAAGTCCGCCAGCTCCCGACGCTGGCACCGGCCAGCGCGAGCACGCCGAGGTGATCGAGCCCAGCCGTCCCACCGGCCCGGCCCTGCAGGAAAAGCCCAGAGCGCCGGTGCAGGGTGGCAAGGGTGGCGAGAAGAAGGGCTGGTTTGCGCGCATGCGCGAGGGCCTTGGCAAGACTCGGGCCAACCTGAGCGACGGCCTGGCCGACCTGTTCATGGGTGCCAAGCAGATCGATGACGAGCTGATCGAGGACATCGAGACCCAGCTGCTGATGGCCGACGTCGGTATCGAGGCCACCAGCGAAATCATCGAGGCGCTGACCGATCGCGTCTCGCGCAAGGAGCTGAAGGACCCGGAGGCGCTGTATCGTGCGCTGCAGCAGGAGCTGGCCGCCATGCTCGGCGAGGTCAGCCAGCCCCTGAGCCTCGAGACCGCCGACGGTGGGCCCTTCGTCATCCTGGTGGTGGGCGTCAACGGCGTCGGCAAGACCACCACCATCGGCAAGCTGACCCAGCGCTTCCAGCGCGAGGGCAAGAGCGTGATGCTGGCGGCGGGGGATACCTTCCGCGCGGCTGCGGTAGAGCAGCTCAAGGTGTGGGGCGAGCGCAACAGCGTGCCGGTGGTGGCTCAGCACACCGGCGCCGACAGCGCCTCGGTGATCTATGACGCCGTGGCGGCGGCCCGTGCCCGTGGCGTCGACGTCTTGATCGCCGATACCGCTGGTCGCCTGCACAACAAGAGTCACCTGATGGAAGAGCTCAAGAAGGTCCATCGGGTGATGGGCAAGCTCGATGCGCAGGCGCCTCACGAGGTGATGCTGGTGCTCGACGCCGGTACCGGCCAGAACGCCTTGTCCCAGGCGGCCACCTTCAACGAGGCGGTTCCGGTCAGCGGGATCACCCTGACCAAGCTCGACGGTACCGCCAAGGGGGGCGTGATCTTCGCCCTGGCCAAGCAGCTGAAGACGCCGATCCGCTTTATCGGGGTGGGTGAGAGTCTGGATGACCTGCGGCCGTTCAAGGCCGAGGACTTCGTCGACGCCCTGTTCGATCGTCGCCCGAGTGACGCCGACGAATGATCGCCTTCGAGCACGTCGGCAAGCGCTATGGAGGGCGCTTCGAGGCGCTCTCCAATATCGATTTTCGCGTCTCGCGGGGCGAGATGGTGTTTCTCACCGGCCATTCCGGTGCCGGCAAGAGTTCGCTGCTTCGGCTGATCATGCGCCTGGAGCGACCCAGTCGCGGACGGGTGATGGTCGCCGGTCACGATATCGACAAGCTGCATCCCAGCCAGTTGCCGTTCTACCGGCGTCAGATCGGGGTGGTCTTCCAGGACCACCAGCTGCTGTTCGACCGCTCGATCTATCACAATGTGGCGTTGCCGCTGGAGATCCGCGGCCTGGCGCCGCGGGATATCGCGCGGCGGGTCCGCGCCGCACTCGACAAGGTCGGCCTGCTGCACCGCGAAAAGGCGCTTCCCATCGAACTTTCCGGCGGCGAGCAGCAGCGCGTGGGCATCGCCCGGGCGGTGGTCAACAAGCCCGCCCTGCTGCTGGCCGATGAGCCTACCGGTAATCTCGACCCTCAGTTGTCCGCCGATATCATGGGGCTGTTCGAGGACTTTCATCGCATCGGCACCACGGTGATGATCGCCAGTCACGATCTGGCGTTGATCGCCAGGCTGCGTCACCGCACCCTGCGCCTGAGCGAGGGGCGCCTGGTGGCCGACGAGGAGGCCGCATGAGCGCTCGCCATTCGCGCAAGGGCGCGGCGACGCCCAGGGGCGCCTCGGCCGCCGCACGTACGGGCGGCCGCCAGGAGGCCTCGACGTCACCTCGCGGTGCGCGTCAGCAGACGGTGCGCGCACAGGGGCAGTGGCAAGCCTGGCTGCGCCACCATCGCGCCATGTGTGTGGACAGCCTGCGCCGGCTGGTGCGCCAGCCGGTGGGTAGCCTCTTGACCATGCTCGCCATCGCCATCGCCCTGGTGCTGCCCAGCGCCCTGTGGCTGTCACTGGACAGCGCCAAGCTGGTGGACGCCGAGCTGGACGCCAGCGCCACCCTGACGGCCTACCTCGACAAGGGGGTGAGCGAGTCCGAGACCGGTCGCATCCTGGAAGCGCTGGAGGCTCAGTCGGAGGTCGCCGCCACCGAATTGATCACCGCCGAGCAGGGCATGGCGGAATTCCAGCAATCCCTGGGGCTCGATGATGCCCTGGCGCGGCTCGACGAGAATCCGCTGCCCGCCGCGGTGGTGATCTCGCCGACGACGCCGTCTCCGGAGGCCATGGCGGCGCTGTCCGAGCGCCTGTCGGCGATGTCCGGGGTGGCCGAGGTGCGCCTCGACCTGGCCTGGATCGAGCGTCTGCGGCAACTGGCTGAGCTGGGTCGTCGCCTGACCCTGGCGCTGGGGGTGCTGTTTGGTCTGGGCGTGCTGCTGGTGGTGGGCAACACCATCCGCCTGGCGGTGGAGAACCGGCGCAAGGAGATCGAGGTGGTGACCCTGATCGGCGCCACCCATGCCTTTGTACGCCGACCCTTTCTGTACAGCGGCGCCTGGTATGGCCTGGGCGGCGGACTGCTGGCGTGGGGGCTTCTGACCCTGGGCAGCGACTGGCTGGCGGCGCCGGTGGCATCGCTGGCGGCCAGCTACGGCGCGCACTATCAGCTACCGACCCTGGGCCTTGTCGGCTCTACAACATTGCTGACTTGTAGTACACTATTGGGCTGGTTGGGAGCCTGGATCGCCGTCAGCCGCCACTTGGCGGGCATCAAGCCACGCTAGCGGCAACAGGTAATCACCCGTTTCTTGTACGGTTTCGTCGGATGTCTACGACCAAAGGGGAACTTCTTCCTATTTTTATCCTCCAAGGTGCATCCGAAATCTTGTTGGTCTTCGAGGAGACAACCTGCACATGAGCAACAGTCTTCTGCCGGTGGGTCATCTTTCACCGGGGCACGACCTCAACGGCTATATTCAGGCCGTCAATCGCATTCCGCTGCTGACGGTGGATGAAGAGCAGGACCTGGCCCATCGCCTTCAGCAGGAAGGCGATCTGGAAGCCGCCCGCCGTCTGGTCATGTCCCATCTGCGTTTTGTCGTGCACATCGCACGCAGCTATTCCGGCTATGGACTTCCCCAGGCTGACCTGATTCAGGAAGGCAACGTCGGCCTGATGAAGGCCGTCAAGCGTTTCGACCCGACCCAGGGCGTACGCCTGGTGTCTTTCGCGGTGCACTGGATCAAGGCCGAGATCCACGAGTTCGTGCTGCGCAACTGGCGCATCGTTAAGATCGCCACCACCAAGGCCCAGCGCAAGCTGTTCTTCAACCTGCGCGGCGCCAAGAAGCGCCTGGCCTGGTTGAACAGCGACGAGGTCGACGCCATCGCCAAGGACCTGGACGTCAAGCCCGAGGTGGTGCGCGAGATGGAAGGTCGTCTGGCCTCCCATGATGCCGGCTTCGATGCTTCACCGTCCGAGGACGAGGATTCGGCCTATCAGGCACCGGTTCACTATCTGGACGACGCCAGCCAGGACCCGGCGACCCAGCTCGAGGACAGCGACTGGGAGCAGGACGCCACCCGCCGCCTCCAGGGCGCGCTGGCCGAGCTCGACGAGCGCTCGCGGGATATCCTGAGCCAGCGCTGGCTCGCCGAAAACAAGGCGACCCTGCATGAACTGGCCGATGTCTATGGTGTGTCCGCCGAGCGCATTCGTCAGCTCGAGAAGAACGCCATGAAGAAGATCCGCGAACGTCTGGGTGATAACATGGCGGCCTGACCGCCATCGATTGCGCCAGCCGCTGGCAGGACGAAAACGCCCGAACCTCACGGTTCGGGCGTTTTCAGTTGTGGCTGAGCTTGTACCAGGGCGACTGCCACAAGGGCTGTAGGGTGGTTGCCTG
Organism: Halomonas sp. YLB-10; assembly: GCF_003856855.1. Taxonomy (NCBI): domain Bacteria; kingdom Pseudomonadati; phylum Pseudomonadota; class Gammaproteobacteria; order Oceanospirillales; family Halomonadaceae; genus Halomonas; species Halomonas sp. YLB-10. The sequence goes on along the minus strand of NZ_RRCU01000008.1, from coordinate 79,550 downwards.
AGCCGCTATACCAGCCGCTATACCAGTCGCTACACGCCCTGGTACCAGCGCCTAGCCCTGGGCGCTGGCAGCACCCGTCAGGCCGCCAGCGGCGGCTGCGCGGCGGGCAATGTCGCCCAGCGCCTCGTCACCGGCGCTGAGATCGCGAAAGGCGCCCATGGCGCCGAGCAGGGCCGAGCTCTCGTAGGGCACGAACACACGCTCTCCCTGCTTGGCCATCTCCGGCAGCATCGAGATATAGGACTGGCCGAGCAGATAGCCGATGACCGCCCTGGTGCTCTTCTCGCCTTCGCCCATGGCACCCAGTACCAGCTCGATGGAGCGACTTTCGCCCTGGGCACGCAGAATGGCGGATTCCTTGTCGCCCTGGGCGTTGAGGATCGCTGACTCCTTCTGGCCCTGGGCCTTGGCGATGGCCGCGGCCTTTTCGCCCTCGGCCTCGGTGACGGTGGCTCGACGGCGACGTTCGGCGGACATCTGCAGGTGCATGGCCTCCTTGACCTCCGTCGGCATCTCGATGTCCTGCACCTCGATGCGATTGATCGCCACCCCCCACTTGGAGGCAGGTTCCTCCATCTGTTCCTTGATCTTGGCGTTGACCTCGGCGCGGGACTCGAAGATCTTGTCCAGCTCCATCTGGCCGACCACCGAGCGCAGCGTCGTCTTGGCCAGTACCTCCACCGCCTGACTCATGTTCTCGATCTTGTAGACGGCGTTGGCCGGATCGATGATCTGAAAGTAGATGGCGCCGTCGATGCGCACCGTCACGTTGTCGGTGGTGACCACCGGCTGGGACGGGAAGTCCATGACCGACTCGCGCAGGTCGATGCGGGTCTCCTGACTCAGCACCGGGGTGAACTCCTGGCCCTTGCGCAGGTAGCGCACCATCTTGATTGGTCTTGGCTTGTCGAAGAACGGAACGATGAAGTTGATGCCCTTCTGCAGCGTGCGGTGGTAGGCGCCGAGGCGCTCGATCACCATCACCTCGGACTCCTGAACGATCACCAGTCCCTTGATCACCATGATTACGGCGATGACGACCACCACCAGGGCAATCAATAGCCCCGGGTTTATGGCATACGGCAACATGCAGGTACCTCCTTGGTATCGAGAGTGTCGCCCAGGGCGACCGACGGCATCCCGCCGCCGAAAGCCAGCTTAGGCAATGGGCGGGCGAGTGGCGATAGCGTCTGGCGGCCGCTGCCCGAACGAGCGCATGACCGGGATCAAGAACCTTCGCCGGCGGGACGGACCACCGCCTGGGTGCCCTCGAAGCGGACCAGCGTTACCTCGTCACCCGGACGAAGGGCAGGACCACTCCCTGCTTCGTCCGCCAGGCTGGCACGGTAGAGATCACCGTCGAGCTTGATGCAGGGTGCGTCATCGAAGTCGCGGCTGACCAGCACGAAGCGTTGACCGCGGCCTCCACCGCTGCCAGCCACGCCGAAGCCTTTTTTCGCGCCTCGGCCGCGTCGTCTGAGCTGTCGAATCGCCAGCGGCACCAGCACGGCACAGGCGAGCGCCAGGACGATCAGTTGCAGGGTGAAAGTGGCGCCCAGCCAGGCGGCCAGGGCGGTGAGGGCGAGTGCCGCCGCCAGGGCCAGCAGCACGTAGGAACCGGTCAGCAGCTCGACCAGCAGAGCCGCGAGTCCGGCCAGCAGCCACCACAGCGCGGGAGATAGAAAATCCATGAGGGGCCTCTTGGAAGCAGCGAAATGACGTCCTGTCCTGTCCGATTCTGCGCCGCCGGCCGTGACCCGGCAAGCCGGCGAGACCCGCAGATGACAGCGCCACCGCGATTGCGGTGGCGCGTGGTCCAATATCACGAGGCCTGGAAGTCTGTCGTGTTACGGGGCTTACCAGTACCCCAGCACCTTCCACCGTAGAGAGTCTGCGACACCGACCCAGACGGTCAGGTTGACCAGGCTCCTGCCCTGATCAAGAGCGGACCCGCCTTCCGGGCGTCTTACCAGTACCCCAGCACCTTCCACCATAGGCTACCGACACCGACCCAGACGGTCAGGTTGACCAGGCTCCTGCTCTGATCAAGAGCGGACCCGCCTTCCGGGCGTCTTGCCAGTACCCCAGCACCTTCCACCGTAGAGAGTCTGCGACACCGACCCAGACGGTCAGGTTGACCAGGCTCCTGCCCTGATCAAGAGCGGACCCGCCTTCCGGGCGTCTTGCCAGTACCCCAGCACCTTCCACCGTAGAGAGTCTGCGACACCGACCCAGACGGTCAGGTTGACCAGGCTCCTGCTCTGATCAAGAGCGGACCCGCCTTCCGGGCGTCTTACCAGTACCCCAGCACCTTCCACCATAGGCTGCCGACACCGACCCACACTGTCAGGTTGACCAGGCTCATCACCAGTCCGGCCTTCCACCAGGTGCCGAGTTCCACATAGCCGGAGCCGAAGATGATCGGGGCGGTGCCGGTGGCGTAGTGGGTCAGCGACATCATCAGCGAGGAGGCGCCGGCCAGCAGCAGGGCGATGTACAGGGTAGGGATGCCGAGGGCGATACCGGCGGCCAGGAAGGCGGCGTACATGGCGGTGATATGGGCGGTGGTGCTGGCGAAGAAGTAGTGCGCGTAGAAGTAGACGCCGGTCAGCGCCAGGGCCATGCCGAACCAGCCCATATTGAAGCTGCTGATGCCCTCCTCGATGACCCCGGAGAACCAGCCGATCAGTCCGAGCTTGCCCAGGAAGCTTGCCATCATTACCAGAGCGGCGAACCACACGATGGTGTCCCAGGCGGACTTCTCGCCGAGGATGTCATCCCAGGTCAGCACATTGGTGACCAGCAGGATGGACAGTCCCAGCAGCGCCACCGCGGTGGAGTTTACCTTGAACTCGGGGCCGAACAGCATCGCCGGGATACCGGCCCACAGGATCAACAGCAGGCCGAACACGCCGATCATGATCTTTTCGGCGCGGCCGAGCGCGCCCATGGCGGTGAGCTGCTCGCGGGCGAAGGAGGTGGCGTCCGGGGTGCGCTTGAGCTCCGGCGGATACAGCACGTACAGCACCGCCGGCATCAAGGCGATGGCGACCAGGCCGGGCAATAGCGCGGCCAGCGCCCACTGGGTCCAGGTGATCGAGATGGCGGAGTCGGTAGCCTTGGCGATCAGGTCGACGATAAGGGGGTTGGGGGCCGTTGCGGTGATGAACATGGCCGAGGTGATGGGGTTGGCGTGATAGTTCACCAGCGCCAGGTACTCGCCGATCTTCTTGCTGGTGCCGGACTCGGGGGAGGAGCCGAAGCTGTCGGCGATGGAGCGCATGATCGGGTGCATGATGCCGCCACCCCGGGCGGTGTTGCTGGGGGTGATCGGGGCGATGGTCAGCTCCGCCAGGGACAGGGCGTAGCCGATGCCGAGGGTGCGTTTGCCGAAGGCGGCGATAAAGGCGTAGCCGATGCGGTTGCCCAGACCCGTCTTCGACAGCCCGCGGGAGATCATGATGGCCAGGCCGATCAGCCAGATCAGCGGGTTGGAAAAGCCCGAGAGGGCGTCGGAGACCGCGCCCTTGGAACTGTCCGGGTTGGTGACGCCGGTCAGCGCGACCACGGTGATGGCAATGATCGCCAGGGCGCCGATGCGCATGGTCTTGCCGATGATGGCGGCGATGGTGGCGACGAAGATCGCCAGCAGGTGCCAGGCCTCGGGATTGACGCCGTCAGGTACGGGGATTACGAACCAGAGCGCCAGCCCCAGGGTCACCGAGACCAGGGCGGGGAGCGGTTTGAATGCGAGCATAAGCGAGCTCCTTTGGGGAAGATCGAGTGATCACCTCTCCACAGAGAGAATCCGAAGGTGTTGTGCTCATTTACGCATAGACGAAGCGACGTCCGAATGACGGACATCAAGCAGAAGTACGACTTTCGTCGAAATGGTCATGTCGAGTGCAACTTGCGCTGAGGAGGTCGCAGCGCCAAGGCAGGAGATAACGGTGCAGGAGTTGGGTGAGGGCTGCGGCCGACGCCATGCCGGGAACTGCCCGGCATGGCGCGAGAGGAGGTGAACGGTCCCTAGTCGGGCTTGATCGCGGTGCGGCCGCTGCCCAGGAACATCATCGCCAGGGCGCCGAACAGGAACATGCCCTGCAGCTCCAGCGCCCAGCCGCCGCTGCTGGTCAGGCTGAACAGCTCACCCATATGCGCCAGATAGATGGCCACCACCATGTTGCCGGCGATCAGCAGACCGGCGATGCGAGTGTTCCAGCCGAGGATCGCCATGACAGGTGCGACGACTTCGCCCAGCAGGACGCCATAGGCCAGCACAGTGGGCAGGCCATGGGAGGCCAGGGTTTCACCGATCCAGGACAGGCTGCCGGGATTGATCAGCTTGCTGACGCCGTGCAGCAGGATCATCACGCCAAGGGCCAGGCGCAGGATCAGCTTTCCCAGGTCGTCGTTGTCGAGGGCGTTGAGCATGGTGACTTCCTTTTCACTAGGGGCTTTTTTGACTCGAGAGCCTTTCACTTCTGGCGTTGGGCAGAAAACAGTCGCGCCGAGTTATCCGTGGCTTCGCAGCATGATCGCGATGACGTCGGCATGGTGCCTTCGGTCGCAACACCAGAATCACCGAAACGGTCGGACCACGCAGGCAATTCTGGCATATTAGGCTTTATCCAGATGACTCAGCTGCAAGGAAGATAGCATGGTTCCGTCACGACTTCGCCGCACCGCCGCTTTCGCTCTTTTCACCCTGGCGCTCAGTGCCTGCTCCAGCCAGCCTGGGCCCACGGTGGGTGGGGGCGACACGGCGGCCCCGGGCAGCGTCTCGAGCCCGCTGGTCGGCAAGCGCTGGAACCTGTTGCTGGTGGGCACCAGCGATCGCCTGTCGATGCCGCAGAAGCCGTACTTCGAGGTGGCTTCCGATGGCAGTGTCAGCGGTAGCGACGGCTGCAATCGCTTCACCGGCACGGTGAGCTTCGGTGACAGCCAGCGTATCGACTTCAGCGAACTGACCGCCACCCGCATGGCCTGTGCCAATCCCCAGGGGGCCCAGCAGGTCCGCGAGATGCTCGACAACGCCTATCGCTACCTGATCGACCATGACCGACTGGTGTTCTTCGGCCCTAACTCGCTGGTGCTGGGCGGTTTTCGCGACGCTAGCTGACCGGGCCAGTGTTCATCGGGGCGATCAGCGACTCCGGTTGTCCCTCCTGAGCGCGGTACTCGAGATGTCGGCTGCAGCGCGGCTTGCATGATGCAGGCAGGATCGCAGGCTGTGCTTTCGCTGTTGGAAGCGATCGAGCCACCGGGGATGGATCGCCACCACGCGCACCGGAACGGAAGCTAGTCCCAGCAATTGCACGATGGCCAGGCGGTGTGAACCGCCGTAGCCGAGCACGACCTCGCCATCCCGGGTAATCAATACCTGCATTTCGTCATCGGGGTGGCGACTGTCGTCGGGGTGTTGGCGAGCCAGTTCTTGCTGGGTCTTGTAGCCGTGTCGGCGAATGCCGTGGTAGGCACGAGACAGCGTCTCGAAGTAGCGAGCGATATCCTCCTCGCTGCGACACCAGTAGGCGCCTTGCTGTGCCGGGTCGGTGCACTCGCCGGAACGATAGCGAGCCACCGCTTGATGCATCTGGGCGTACTGGGCGGTCTCGCGGAAGTGCCTGTCGTGGGCGAAGATGTCCTCGACTGCAGCGGTCTCGTTCAGGCGTGCCTGGCAAAGTGGTGCAACATGGCTGATGTCCCAGTCGCCTTCACTGATCAACTCACGGCTCAAGCCAGAGCGCGTGACGCAGCGCGCGATGCGCCTTGGGTCGATGTCGACCAGCGGCAGGTCGTTGGCATTCAGCCAGCGACGTTGAAGGTCGACACGGCCACACAGCTCGGCCAGGTACAGCAGGGCACGCCGTGTTCGGCGGCGAAGGCGTGGCAGGGCGGCGAGCCCGGCAGTGCCAGGGAACGCCAGGGGGGGAAAGGCCCGAGTGCGTCATGTTGTAAATGTCTATTGTTGTTGTACGCGTTGGTATGGCCGTTGTTCGGTCTGCTGTCGTATCTGCGGCCGAATCGGCGATTGGCCTGAAGGAGCGGCTGTGCTGACAGCTTCACTGTGCCGCAAAAAGCTTTAATAGAAGAAACTGAATTTTGTAGTCATACCGTCATCTTTGTGTCGTACCCGATCAGGCTGAGGCGACGCAGACGGTTGCCTGAGGCGAGGGGCAGGCACGAACCAATAGCGACGTTCCGACAGGGGGGGGCTGGATGGCCTTCAGCAACGAAGAAAGGGTGGCGCTGCTTGCGCTTCACGGGGTAGGGCCGACCGTCGTCAGCCGTTTTGAGCAGCTTGGCATCGACTCCTTCGAGCGTCTGGCGACGTTCGAGTCCCGGGAGATCGCCGAGCAGGTGGCATCGATGCTCAACACCAGCTGCTGGAAGAATTCGCCACGCGCCCTGGCGGCGGTGGAGGCGGCCATCGTGCGTGCCAGGCAAGGACTCAAGGTAGGCTGAGACCCTGACTTGAGATCATGGCGGACCAAAAAGAGCCGACCCCGCCAGTGGCGGGGTCGGCTCGGGTGGTGCTGACGTCGGTCGTGCCGGCTTGGGCCGGGACTCGACTAGAGCGCTGCGACTAGAGCGCTGCGACTACAGGGCCGCGATCTTGTCGCGCTGTTCGACCAGCACCCGGCGGGCGGCCTGGTACTCCTCGAGCTTGCCGCGCTCCTTGTCGATGACGGCGGCCGGGGCCTTGGCCACGAAGCCTTCGTTGGCGAGCTTCTTCTCGACGCCGCCGATCAACTTGTCCTGCTTGTCGATCTCCTTGCCCAGGCGGGCGAGCTCGGCGTCCTTGTCGATCAGGTCCGCCATCGGCACCAGTACTTCCATGTCGCCGACCAGCTGGGTGGCGGACAGCGGCGCCGTGCTGGCGTCATCGAGCCACTCGATGGACGACAGCTTGGCCAGCTTGGACAGGAACAGGCGATTGGCGCTCAGGCGCGCCTGGTCGGCCTCGCTGCCCTTGGTCAGCAGGGCGTCGAGCGGCTTGCCCGGGGCGATGTTCATCTCGGCGCGGATATTGCGGACCGCCACGATCACCCCCTTGAGCCATTCGATGTCACGGATCGCGTCCTGGTCGATCAACGCCTCATCCGACAGCGGCCAGGCCTTGGCCATCAGCGAGTCGTTGTCGCCTTCCAGGGTGCCGGCGAGCGGCGCCACGCGCTGCCAGATCTCCTCGGAGATGTAGGGCATCATCGGATGGGCCAGGCGCAGGATGGCTTCCAGCACCCGCACCAGGGTGCGCCGGGTGCCGCGCTTGGCGGCCTCGCTGGCGCCTTCGTCCCACAGTACCGGCTTGGACAGCTCCAGATACCAGTCGCAGTACTCGTTCCAGACGAAGTCGTAAAGCGCCTGGGAGGCGTGGTCGAAGCGGAACTCCTCCATCGCACGGGTGACCTGATCCACCGTCTGCTGCAGGCGGGCCTCGATCCAGCGGTCGGCCAGCGACAGCTCGACCTCGCCGCCTTCGCGGCCGCAGTCCTCGTTCTCGGCGTTCATCAAGACGTAGCGAGAGGCGTTCCACAGCTTGTTGCAGAAGTTGCGGTAGCCGTCCAGCCGGCCCATGTCGAACTTGATGTCGCGACCGGTGGTGGCCTGGGACAGGAAGGTATAGCGCAGGGCGTCGGTGCCGTGGGCCTCGATGCCGTCGGGGAACTCCGAACGGGTCGCCTTGGCGATGGCCTTGGCCTTCTGCGGCTGCATCATGTTGCCGGTGCGCTTGTCGACCAGCGCCTCCAGATCGATGCCGTCGATCAGGTCGATGGGGTCGAGTACGTTGCCCTTGGACTTGGACATCTTCTGGCCCTGGCCGTCACGCACCAGGCCGTGGACGTAGACCGTCTTGAACGGCACCTCGTCGGTGAACTTGAGGGTCAGCATGATCATCCGCGCGACCCAGAAGAAGATGATGTCAAAGCCGGTCACCAGCACGCTGCTGGGATGGAAGGTCTTGAGCTCTTCGGTCTGCTCGGGCCAGCCGAGGGTGCCGAAGGTCCACAGCCCGGAGCTGAACCAGGTGTCGAGTACGTCCTCGTCCTGGGTCAGGGCGACGTCGCCTGCGATGCCGTGCTTTTCGCGGGCCTCGGCTTCGGTGCGCGCCACATAGACGTTGCCCTCCTGGTCATACCAGGCAGGGATACGGTGGCCCCACCACAGCTGGCGCGAGATGCACCAGTCCTGCAGATCACGCATCCACGAGAAGTACATGTTCTCGTAGTTTTTGGGCACGAACTGGATGTCGCCGTTTTCCACCGCCTCGATGGCCGGCTTGGCCAGTGTTTCCACCGCCACGAACCATTGATCGGTCAGCAGCGGCTCGATCACGTCACCGGAACGATCGCCGTAGGGCAGGGTGTTGTTGACCGTTTCGGTCTTCTCGAGCAGGCCCTTGGCCTCCATGTCGGCGACGATGGCCTTGCGAGCGGCAAAGCGGTCGAGGCCGGCGTATGCCGCAGGCAGGCTAGTGTCGATGTCGGTCAGCGGACGGCCCTGGATGTCGAAGGCCTCGGCGGCTTCGAGGATATGGGCGGTCTTCGAGAAGACATTGATCAGCGGAAGACCAGCGCGCTTGCCGACTTCATAGTCGTTGAAGTCGTGGGCCGGGGTGATCTTCACGCAGCCCGAGCCCTTGTCCATGTCGGCGTGCTCATCGGCGACGATGGGGATGCGACGGCCGACCAGCGGCAGCTCGACGAACTTGCCGACCAGCGAGGCGTAGCGCTCGTCGTCGGGATTGACCGCCACGGCGCTGTCGCCGAGCAGGGTCTCGGGGCGGGTGGTGGCGACCACCAGATGGTCGAGGCCGGCGTCGGTGGTGACACCGTCGGCCAGCGGATAGCGGAAGTGCCAGAACTGACCCTGCTGGTCGCGATTCTCGACCTCGAGATCGGAGATGGCGGTGTTCAGCGTCGGGTCCCAGTTGACCAGGCGCTTGCCGCGATACACCAGATCCTCTTCATACAGGCGGACGAAGACCTCCTGCACCGCCTTGTAGAAGCCCTCATCCATGGTGAAGCGCTCGCGGCTCCAGTCGAGGCTTGCGCCCATGCGACGGAGCTGGCGGGTGATATGGCCGCCGGACTCATGCTTCCATTCCCACACCTTGTCGATGAAGGCCTCGCGCCCCAGGTCGTGGCGCGTCTTGCCTTCCTCGGCGGCGACCTTGCGCTCCACCAGCATCTGGGTGGCGATGCCGGCGTGGTCGGTGCCCACCTGCCACAGGGTGTTGCGACCCTGCATCCGCCGCCAGCGGATCAGGGTGTCCATGATGGTGTCCTGGAAGGCGTGACCCATGTGCAGGCTGCCGGTGACGTTGGGTGGCGGAATCATGATGGCGAAGGGGTCGCCCTTGCCCGAGGGCGCGAACCGTCCGTCGTTTTCCCAGCGCTCGTACCAGCGGGCTTCGATGCTTTCGGGTTGGTAGGTCTTGTCCATGGGGTACTCTTGCTAGCGGAGCCCGGGGCATGCCAGGCACGAGACAGAGGCTCGCGCATGGCGCTGGGCTTGGAGTTCGACAGCCGGCGCTCGGGCTCGAAAGCTTCCCGCCGAAGAGCGGTTGCGCGAGTGAGGCCTGCGAAAAATGGGCTCGATTATACCCTGATCCGAGGCGGGGCGTCAGGGGCTGACGGGATGACCGGCAGTGTCCAGAGGATTTGGTGACAGGAGCCTACCCCTGACCCTTGAGGTGGTGCGGTGTGACCGGGTAGCCGCGCTGCTTGTAGGTCTTCCAGCACTCGCGCTTGACCGTCAGCACGTCCTGGTGCTGGTTGATGATCTCGGCCACCCGCTCGAAGCGAGAAAACCACTCGGGGATTTCCGGCGACAGGTTGAGCATCGCCTGGGGCGGCGGGTCGAGGCTTTGCGGCGGCCCCTGCCAGCCGATGGTGACGGGTACCGGCCTTGCTTCTTGCTGGGTTGATTCTGTAGCGCCGGCCGCTCTTGCATCGGCCCCGCCCCCGGCCTCGAGCGCATGGGGGACGAAGGCGTCGGGACGAAAGTCCCACAGACGCTGGTCGAGCTCCCGGGCCATGGCTTCGTCTTCGGCGTACAGGTAGAGCCGGTAGCCCTTGCGGGCGATGGTCTCGGTCAGCCGACAGGCGAAGGCGAGGCGGGCCTCGAGGGTGGTGTCCGGCAGGATGTAGAAGTCGATCTTGGTCATGCGCTCTGACTTGATGGCTGAACGAAGGCCGCCCGGGGGCGGCCTTTTGGTAGGGAAGGAGCCGGATCAGGCAAGACGGGTCAGCCAGCCATGGGTGTCTTCGACACGGCCGTACTGGATGTCGAGCAGACGCTTGCGCAGTCGGCTGGCCACCTCGTTGCCCTCGGGGTGCTCGATCACGCCGTCCTCGCTGACCAGTCGCCCGATGGGGGTGATGACCGCGGCGGTACCGCAGGCAAAGACTTCGGTGATTTCGCCGGAGGCCACGCCATCGCGCCACTCGTCGATGCTGATGGGGCGCTCTTCCGGGGTCAGGCCTTCATCCTTGGCCAGTTCGAGCATGGAATCCCGGGTCACCCCCTCGAGGATGGTGCCGGTCAGGCGCGGGGTGACCAGACGGCCGTCACGGGTGACGAAGAACAGGTTCATGCCGCCGAGTTCCTCGATCCAGGTGTTTTCCACGGCGTCGAGGAAGGCCACCTGGTCGCAGCCGTGGTCGGCGGCTTCCTTCTGGGCCAGCAGCGAGGCGGCGTAGTTGCCGCCGCACTTGGCGTAGCCGGTGCCGCCGGGGGCGGCGCGGTTGTAGTTCGACGACAGCCAGATCGATACCGGCTTGACCCCACCCTTGAAGTAGGCCGCCACCGGCGAGGCGATGACGTAGAAGTCCACCTCCTTGGACGGGCGCACGCCAAGGAAGGCCTCGGAGGCGATCATGAAGGGGCGCAGGTAGAGACTGGATTCCTCGGCGGCGCTTGCCGGCGTCGGCACCCAGTCGATGTCCTGGGCGACCAGTGCCTTGACCGCGCCGATGAAGTCCTCGTCGGACAGTTCCGGCAGGGCCAGTCGACGGGCGCTGGCGCGAAAGCGCGCGGCGTTCTTTTCCGGGCGGAAGGTCCAGACGCTGCCGTCGGCGTGGCGGTAGGCCTTCATGCCCTCGAAGATTTCCTGGGCGTAGTGCAGCACCGAGGCGGCCGGGTCCAGTGACAGCGGGCCGTAGGGACGTACCTGATGGCCGTGGAAGCCGGCGTCCTCGGTCCAGCGGATGTGGGCCATGTGGTCGGTGAAGTGACGACCGAAGCCCGGGTTCTCGAGAATGGTGTTACGGATGCTCGCGTCGGTGGCGTTGGCGTTGGGCTCGAGCGAGAAGCCTTGGATGGACACGGGTCGTTCTCCAGAATCGTATCGCGCCGCAAGGGCTCTGCGGCGACAGCGGATCGAGGTCGAGTCAGGGGGCTCGACCGGGATGGGGTGGGCAGGCATCGTGCCTGCCGATGGAATCAGAATGACACAGGCTCGCCCTTTCGGGAAAGCCTGTGGGTCGGGAAAGCCTGTAGGACGGGGAAGCCCGCCGGGGCGGGTGCCGACGTCTGTCGGCACCCGTGTGGACGGCGGACTTGCCGGGTCAGTCCTGGTCGGTGTTGACCACCTCTGCCTCGCGGTCGAGCAGGTAGCGGGTCAGCAGGCCCACCGGGCGGCCTGTGGCACCCTTGGCGCTGCCGCTGTTCCAGGCGGTGCCGGCCACGTCCAGGTGCGCCCAGGGGAAGTCGGTGGCGAAGCGCGACAGGAAGCAGCCGGCGGTGATGGTGCCCGCCGGGCGCCCGCCGATGTTGGCCAGGTCGGCGAAGTTGGAGTCCAGCTGCTCCTGGTACTCGTCCCACAGCGGCAGATGCCAGGCGCGATCCCAGGCGGTTTCGCCGGCGTCGAGAAGGTCCAGCGCCAGGTCGTCGTCGTTGGACATCAGGCCGGTGGCGTGGTGGCCAAGCGCAATGATGGCGGCACCGGTGAGGGTGGCGATGTCGACGACGCTGGCCGGCTCGAAGCGCTCGGCGTAGGTCAGGGCATCACACAGCACCAGGCGGCCCTCGGCGTCGGTGTTGAGCACCTCCACCGACAGCCCCTTCAGCGTCTTGATGATGTCGCCAGGCTTGGTCGCGCGACCGCTGGGCATGTTCTCGGCGGCGGCGACGATGGCGACCAGGTTGATCTTCGGCTTGATTGCCAGGATCGAAGCTACCGCGCCGAACACGCTGGCGGCGCCGCACATGTCGAACTTCATCTCGTCCATGCCGGCACCGGGCTTGAGCGAGATGCCGCCGGTGTCGAAGGTGATGCCCTTGCCGACGAGCACGTGGGGCGACTCGTTTTCGTCGTCCGCGCCTTGATAGCGCATCACGATCAGTCGCGACGGCTCGTCGCTGCCATGACCGACCGACAACAGCGAGTGCGCGCCGAGCTCCTCGAGGGCTGCCTCGTCGAGGATCTCGGTGGTCAGGGCGCCATCGGATTCGCTGGCCAGGCGCTCGGCCTCGCTGGCGAGGTAGCGCGGCGTGCAGACGTTGCCCGGCAGGTTGCCGAGCTGGCGGGCCAGGTTGATGCCCTGGCCCACGGCGGCACCCTGGCGGGCGCCTTCGCTGGCCGCGTTCTGGTCTTCGCCCTCACTGAGCAGGATCGACACCGTCTTGAGGCTGGGAGCCGGGCCACTCTCCTTCTTGAAGTCGGTGAAGCGGTAGCTGGCGCGCAGCGCGCTCTCGGCGATCTTGTGGGCCTTCCAGCCGGCGTCGCGATCCTCGACGGGCACGTCGGTGAGGGCTACCGAGACTTCGTCCACGGTCAGCTGACCGAGGCTCGCGAAGGCGGCGTCCACGGCCTTGCAGAAGGCACCTTCGTGGCACTTGTCGCGCTCGCCGAAGCCGACCAGCAGCAGGCGGTCGGCGCACAGCCCAGGCGCAAAGGGCACCAGCTGGACGTTGCCGAGCTTGGCGTTGAAATCGCCACGCTCGATCAACTGTCCGATCAGACGCTCGCTGGCGTCGTCGAGCTTGGCGGCGGCAGGAGTAAGTTCACCGTCCTTGAACACCGGGATGACCAGGCAAGCGGTCTCGATCTTGACCGGGTTGGCCGTCTTTACAGGGAATTCCATGCTGACTCCACAAGACAAGTGTGGGGGGATTCTGGATAATGCCGGCACGATGCCGAGTCCATCCAGTGTACCCAAGGCCCCCGGGGTTTGCATGATCACCGTGGCCGCAGCGATCGATCGGGTAGAGACATCGATCAGGGACCTATACTGGATCAGGGACGACCGGTGAGGACGACCGAGAGCAGGAGCGCGCATTGATCATATTCCGTTACCTCACCCGCGAGATTCTGCTGACCATGTCGGCGGTGGCCGGGGTGCTGCTGCTGGTGATCATGGGCAGTCGGTTTATCCGCTATTTTGCCAACGCCGCCGAAGGCGAGATCCCGGCGAACATCCTCGGCTCGCTGATGCTCTATCACATGCCGGGCTTTCTCGAGCTGATCCTGCCGCTGGCGTTCTTTCTCGGAATTCTGCTGGCCTATGGCCAGCTCTACCTCAACAGCGAGATCACCGTGCTGGTGGCCTGCGGCACCAGCCCCAACCGCTTGCTGACGGTCAGCCTGGTGCCCGCCGCCCTGGTGGCGCTGCTGGTCGGGATATTCAGCCTGTGGCTGACCCCCGCTGGTGCCTTGCACAACGAACTGGTGCTGGAAGAACAGCGCAGCAAGCTCGACTTCTCGGCGCTGGCGCCAGGGCGTTTTCAGGAGTTCGGCAGTGGGCGTATCGCTTATGCAAGCGATGTGTCCGAGGACGGCGAGCGCATGCAGGAGGTGTTCATCAGCGAACGCCAGAAGCGCAGTGATGGCTCGCCCGAGAGCGTGGTGACCCGGGCGACCCAAGGCTACCAGTCGGTGGATCCGGACACCGGCAGTCGCTATCTGGTGCTGGAAGACGGTGAACGCTATAGCGCAGAGGCCGGTCGCGCCGACGCCGAGCGGCTCGAGTTCGGTACCTACGCCGTGCGTCTGGCGCGGGCGGTGGAGGCGGTCGAGACCGACTCGGCGGAGTTTGCCACCACCACGACCCTGCTGAATGACACTTCGCCCGAGGCCAGGGCCCAGTTGCAGTGGCGACTCGGCGCCCCCTTGATGGTGTTCGTGCTGACCCTGCTGGCCCAGCCGCTGTCCCGGGTCAATCCACGCCAGGGCCGCTTTGCCAAGCTGCTGCCGGCGATCTTTCTGTACGTGGCCTACCTGAGTCTGCTGCTGGCGGCCATGGACGCCATCGGCAGCGGCAGCCTGCCGGCGGTCATCGGCATGTGGCCGATCCACGCAGGCTTCCTGATCCTCGGCCTGGGACTGGCCTTCAATGCCCAACGCAAGGGAATGAGCGGATGATTCTCGATCGCCTGGACGGCTACATCGCCCGCAACGTCCTCGCTGCCATTCTGGTAGTGCAGGTGGTGCTGCTGGGCCTGGACCTGATCATCACCTATATCGATGACCTCGGAGACATCGAAGGCGGCTATGGTGCCTTCGAGGTCTTCCTGTTTCTGTGCATGCGCCTGCCCTGGCGCTTTTATCAGTATGCCCCGGTAGGCGTGTTGATCGGCGCCCTGATTGGACTCGGCAGCATGGCTTCCAACAACGAGCTGACGGTGATGCGGGCGGCGGGACGGTCGCTGGCGCGCATCGTCTGGGGGGTGATGAAGCCGATCATCCTGGTGGTGGTGATCGTGCTGACGGTGGCAGAGTTCGTCAGCCCCAGAACCGAGCAGTTCGCCCACGCCTGGAAGGTGCAGCAGATGCAGGGCGAGGGCGCGGTGGTCACCGAACGCGGTGGCTGGCAGCGCGAGGGCGACGACTTCTATCGCTTTGGTGCGATTCGCGCCGACGACACCGTGCTGGATCTGACCCGCTACGAATTCGACGGCCACCGGCTGGATTCGGTAACCACTGCCAGGCGTGCGGTGTGGCAGGGCGACTTCTGGGAGTTGCAGCAGGTCGAGACGACCCGCTTTGCCGATGACCGCACCGAGGTCGACAAGGTGGCTAGCCTGCGCTGGGACACCAGCCTGTCGCCGACTCAGCTGTCGCGTCTGCTGCGCGACGTGGAGACCCAGGCGCCGAGCGAGCTGTGGGCCTACGCCAGCTATCTGGACGAGCAGGGCCTGGAGGCCACCCAGCCGCTTCTGTACTTCTGGCAGAAGATGCTGATGCCCCTGACCATGGCCTCGCTGGTATTGGTAGCGGCGTCCTTCGTGTTCGGCCCGCTGCGCACCGTGGCCGCCGGGACGAGGGTATTCTACGGGGTCATCACCGGGCTGGTGTTCAAGTACCTCCAGGATCTGCTGGCACCGGCCTCCACGGTATTCGGCTTTTCGCCGGCTTGGGCGGTGCTGGCCCCCACCCTCGTGTGCGCCCTGCTGGGACTTCACCTATTGAGGCGGTCGGGGTGAAGGGCGGCATGCCTGGCGCCGGCTTGGGCACTCTCGATCGCCCCGGCCCCAACGTTAGTGTGCGCCCTGCTGGGACTTCACCTATTGAGGCGGTCGGGATGAAGGGCGGCATGCCCAGCGCCGGCATGGACACTCTCGATAGTCCCGGCGCCAACGTTAGTATGCGCCTTGCCGAGACTTCACCTGCTGAGCAAACCCGATGACACGACGCTTTCCCCTTCTCGATGATGTCTGGCCCGCGGGGCTGGGCCGGCGCCTGGGCGCCATGTTCTACGACAGTTTTCTGTTGCTGGCCATCTGGATCGCGATTACCACCTTGCACGTGCTGGTGGTGCGCAAGCTGCTGGGCCTGGCCCCGGAAGAGGTGGGGGCAGGCGTTTGGCAGGTGCTCAGCCTGCGACTGCTGCTGGTGGTCGCGGCCTTTGCCTTTTTTGCCTTCTTCTGGCGCCGCGGGGGCATGACCCTGGGGATGCAGGCCTGGCGCCTGCGCGTCCAGACCCTCGACGGCGGGCCCATCAGCCTGCGTCAGACCATGCTGCGCTTCGCCGTGGGAGCGTTTTCCTTCGTGCCGCTGGGGCTGGGCCACTGGTGGGTGCTGTTCGACGCGGAACGGCGCAGCTGGGCGGATCTGGCGTCTGGCACTCAGGTGGTAGTGCTGCCGAAGGCGGCGAAGCGATAGCCCTGCACGAGTCGCTCCCCTCTGTTTCCTTCCTGGTTTTCTGGATGCTGTCGATTGGCTGTCGGCAGGGGCAGCGCTTGAGCTGAGTCATGTAAATTCAAATCTTTAGCTAAGGTAAATACGAATTACTCTTGAAAAGGTTGCGCGTCGCTATGGGAATCATTTACATTGGCTATAGTGATTCAGGAGAGATGGCGATGTACGTATGCCTGTGCAAAGGGGTCAGTGACCGACAGATTCGTCAGAGCGTCGATGATGGCGCGCGTAGCTGGCGTCAGGTTCAGCGTGAGACCGGTTGTGGCACCCAGTGCGGCAAATGCGCCTGTGTGGGCAAGCAGATCACCCGCGACGCCATCCAGGAAGCGTCGAGTCTGGAAGTCGAAGCGCTGGCCTATGCGGTATAGCCTTGGTCGTCGGTACGCTCTTGCGCTACTTCCTTTGCGGTAGTCTTTTGAATTAGCAATCGATATCGTTGTAGTTGCGGTTTTCAAGATTCTGATTTTATTGAGTTTTTTCATGGATGCCCTATACTGCTTCTTGACGGGAGCTGGTAGGGCATTGCTTGTCGTGCCAGTGTGTCTGTAGCCCCGCGTCTGTTGCCCTGTGAAGGCGGGCGAGGCCAAGGAGAGACGTCGCCTCTGCGGCGTCCGATGCAAGACGGTTCGATCAACGACGACTGGCCACGGCCGGTCGGCAATCACCGGCAAGCACATGACCGGCAAGCACAAGTCCGGCAAGCATTGAGGAGTTTTCCATGAAAGGCGATCCCAAGGTCATCGAGCATCTCAACAAGGTGCTGGGCAACGAGTTGGTGGCCATCAATCAGTACTTCCTGCACGCCAAGATGTACAAGGACTGGGGCCTGGCCCGGCTGGCCAAGTGGGAGTACGACGAGTCCATCGAAGAGATGAAGCACGCCGACATTCTGATCGAGCGCATCCTCTTTCTCGAAGGCATCCCCAACCTGCAGGACCTCGGCAAGCTGCATATCGGCGAGGACACCCGCGAGATGCTCGAGGCCGACCTAGCCGCGGAGCATACCGGGCGTGACGACCTGATCGAAGCCATCACCTACTGCGAGCAGGTGCGGGACTACGTCAGCCGTGACCTGTTCCAGAAGATCCTCGATGACGAGGAAGAGCACATCGACATCATCGAGACCGAGCTGGGTCTGATGGACAAGGTCGGCTTGCAGGCGTATCTGCAGACGCAAATGCAAAAGGCCGGCGGCGAAGAGTGATTTAGCGCTGGCGCATTGCATCGACAGCGCCCAGGCAAGCAAAAAGGGGAGGCCAGCGGCTTCCCCTTTTTGCGTCTGCGTGTTCCGTTGCCTGCGCGCTGGCCAGGGCGTATGGACTCGCCTCGCCGGGCTGGCGCTGCTGGACCAGCGTTATCGAACTGGCAGCGTCGGACCAGCGAACATGATCCGGGCGCCGTCACGGTCTGCTAGGCGCTGTCGGAAAAGTCGACGAGCGAAGGTTAGACAAGGCAAAAATCGGTGAGAAAGCGCAGTTTACGGGGTGTAAATGAGCATTTTGACCGGGCTGGCGCACCAGCCGATTTTTAACGCCGTATTACCGAGTGCAGGCAGTTTTCAGACAAGCCCTAGAACGCCTTCTCGAGGGCAAAGCGCGGAGTGGTGACACCTTCGACGTCGACGCTCTCGCAGAACATCTCAAGCGGGCGCACCCACAGGCCGTAGTCCCCGTAGAGCGCGCGGTACACCACCAGAGCCTCTTCGCTTTCGCTGTGATGGGCGACGCCGGTCACCTCGTAGAGCGGGCCCTTGTAGTGGCGATAGATGCCGGGCACCGGAAGGGGGGATTGCGGGGTTGTCATGGTCTGTTCCTTGTCTGGCTCATTTCACCCGGGTCAGTCTGGCCAGCGCCCGCGAGGCGGCGACAAAGCCGAAGCTGCCGGTGACAAAGGTGGCGGCGCCGAAGCCGCTCTCGCAGTCCAGGCGCGTGGAGTCGCCGGCACCAGGCTTGGTGTGGCAGACCTCACCGTCCTGGCCGGGGTAGACCAGCTGCTCGTCGGAGTAGACGCACTCGACGCTGAAGCGGCGCTTGGGGTTGCGCGAAAAGCCATGGTCGCGGCGCAGGCGCGAGCGCACCTTGGCAAGCAGGGGGTCATGCTCCGTGCGGGTCAGGTCGGCCACCTTGATCCGGGTGGGGTCGGTCTGTCCGCCGGCGGCGCCGGTGACTGTCAGCGGCAGCTTGCGGCGCTTGCACCAGGCGATCAGTGCGGCCTTGGCCACCACGCTGTCGATGGCGTCGATCAGATGATCGGCGTCCTCGGGAATGCGTTCGGCGAGATTGGTCGGGGTGGCGAAGGCGACATCGGCGACGACCTCGATGCCGGGGTGGATGGCCCGGCAGCGCTCGGCCAGCACTTCCACCTTGGGCCGCCCGATGGTGCCGTCGAGGGCGTGAAGCTGGCGATTGACGTTGGATACGCAGACGTCGTCGAGGTCGATCAGGGTCAGCTTGCCGACGCCGCTTCTGGCCAGCGCCTCCACCGCCCAGCTGCCGACACCGCCGACCCCGACCACCACCACGTGGGCTTGCGCCAGGCGGGCGCTGGCGGTGGTGCCGTAGAGACGGCGAATACCACCAAAGCGCAGGTCATAGTCGTTGTCGCTGGGGTCAGTGCTCATCAGGAATCTCGCTGGGTCGTTGCGGTCACGTTGGCGTTGGTGGTGCTGACTGGCCGGGGCAGGTGGGCGCGCCAGCCGAAACGGTCGAACAGCCGCGTCATGCAGGCGTCCAGTGGGCAGCACAGCGCCATCGGGGTGCGATGGCGAGGGTGCTCGAACTCGAGCGAGGTCGCCGCCAGCAGCAGCCGATCGCAGTCCAGGCTGTCGCGAAAGAAGCGGTTGTGATTGCCCTTGCCGTGCTTGGCGTCGCCGATGATCGGGTAGCCGATGCCGGACAGATGACGGCGTATCTGGTGGCGCCGGCCGGTCAGCGGGCGAGCTTCCATCAGCGAGTAGCGAACCTGGGGGTAGCGGTCGATACGTACCGGC
This sequence comes from Halomonas sp. YLB-10, assembly GCF_003856855.1. Classification (NCBI taxonomy): domain Bacteria; kingdom Pseudomonadati; phylum Pseudomonadota; class Gammaproteobacteria; order Oceanospirillales; family Halomonadaceae; genus Halomonas; species Halomonas sp. YLB-10. The sequence continues at coordinate 60,414 of NZ_RRCU01000008.1, read as the reverse complement.
AGCTCCACGCTGTCGAGTCGGCGCACCTCGGTGATCGCGGGCATCGCCGGCATCTCGGCCTTGGGCCGGCTACCGTCTTCCTCGCGCAGTGCCCGGTCGATGCGCTCGGTCTCGGGGCCGATGCCGCGCACCACCGCCAGGTAACGCTTGGTCACCTGGCGCTCGGTGAAGGCCTCGGCCAGCCCCCGGGCCATGTCCGAGGACAGCGCGAACACCATGACCCCCGAGGTAGGCCGGTCGAGCCGGTGCACCGGGTAGACCCGCTGGCCCAACTGGTCGCGCAGGCGCTGCAGCAGGAATTCGCGCTCGCCACGGGCCAGCGCGCTGCGATGCACCAGCAGCCCTGACGGCTTGTGCACCGCCACCAGATCGTCGTCCTGGTAGAGAATGGGCAAGGGCAGGGACATCGCGGCGATACCTATGGCGTGAATGCGGGCTCGAGGCGCGCTATTGTCGCCATGTTGCGGCGATCTGTCATCCGGATTGCGACGACTCCGTGAGTCGAGGGGCATCTCTGGCTACGGCTTTGGTCTATGATGAGCCCCGACAATCGGTGAGAGAGCAGGCTATGACCCGAGGGATAGGGATGCTGCGCTGGTGCAGGGACTGGGCACCGGTCCTCAAGGTACTGTCGGTACTTTGGCTGGTGCTGGCGCTGTTCATGCTGCTGCCCTGGGGGGTGCTGGTATGGGAAGGCGACGCCGACGCGCCGGCCTTCGCTCGTTCCCTGCTGGTGGTGCTGGCCACGGTGCTGATGTGCTGGTGGCTGACCTGGCGGATACCGGTGGCGCTCAAGACCCAGCAGATGTTCGTGCTGACCACCCTGAGCTGGGTCAGTATCAGCGGTTTCGCCAGCCTGCCGCTGGTGCTTGGCGCGCCCCATCTGTCGCTGACCAATGCGGTGTTCGAGTCGGTCTCGGCGATCACCACCACCGGCTCCACCATCCTCACCGATATCGACCAGCTGTCCGATGGTCTCAAGCTGTGGCGGGGTTTGATGCAGTGGCTCGGCGGCATCGGCATCATCGTCATGGGCATCGCCATCCTGCCGTTTCTCAAGGTCGGCGGCATGCGCCTTTTTCAGACCGAATCCTCGGACTGGTCGGACAAGGTGATGCCGCGCACCGGCGGCATCGCCAAGGCCACGCTCGGCATCTACGCCCTGGGCACCCTGGTGGCGATCCTGGCCTACGGCATTGGTGGCATGGCACCGGTAGACGCGGTGGTGCACGCCATGAGCTCGGTGTCGACCGGCGGCTTCGCCAACTCGGATGCCTCCTTCGGGGCCTACGCCGACCAGCCGCATCTGTTGTGGATGGGCACCTTCTTCATGCTGCTTGGCGCCTTGCCCTTCGTACTCTACATCCGCTTTCTGCGCGGCTCGCCGCTGGCCTTGTGGCGCGACGAGCAGGTCCGTGGGCTGGTCTGGCTACTGGTGGTGGTGACGCTGATCCTCAGCCTCTATCGGGTATGGCGAGGCGAGGCGATGTTCGATGCCCTGACTCACACCGCCTTCAACGTGGTCTCGGTGGTGACCACCACCGGCTACGCCAGTGACGACTACAGCCAGTGGGGCCCGTTCGCCGCCATGGCGTTCTTCTATCTGACCTTTGTCGGTGGCTGCAGTGGGTCGACCAGCGGAGGCATGAAGATCTTTCGCTTCCAGGTGGCGATCAAGATGCTGCTGAGCCAGCTGCGCTTCTTGATCCACACCCATGGGGTCTTCGTCTCTCGCTACAACGGTGCGCCGCTGTCCGATGAGATCAGCCGGGGCGTGGTGGCCTTCTCCTTCTTCTTCTTTCTGACCATCGCCGGCCTCGCCCTGGCCCTCGCCATGCTGGGCCTCGATCTGGTCACGGCACTGACCGGGGCGGCCACGGCGGTGGCCAACGTCGGGCCAGGACTTGGCGATATCATCGGCCCAGCCGGCAACTTTTCCACCCTGCCCGACGCCGCCAAGTGGCTGTTGTGTGTGGGCATGCTGATGGGCCGCCTGGAAATCCTGACCGTGCTGGTACTGTTGACCCCGATGTTCTGGCGCAAATAGGTCTTTGGCGGCGGTGGGGGAGGTGATCGATGGCGTAGTGTGCCGGGTTGGACAGACGGCTTGGCGGCTGCCATGTTGCACGGCAACATGACAGTCGACATTGGTCGTCTCGCCGAAGGTGGCGGCGGCGGTCATTCTGAGCTGACGCCCGTCGGGAGCCCCGTGATGAAACTGTCCCCTGCCTATCGCATCGCCGCCACCATCCTGCATGGATTCGACGAGTACCGCTCGCGCTTCAAGCAGATCACCCTGGACGCCAATAGACGCTTTCGCGACGCCGCCTGGCGCGAGGCCCAGCAGGCCTCGGCGGAGCGGATCAACCTCTATCAGGAAAAGGTCGACGAGACCCTGGGGCGCCTGCAGCGCACCTTTGACGAGGACATCCTGACCCACTGCGAGTGCTGGCGTGAGGCCAAGGGGCACTATGTCGAGCTGATCGGTCAGCGACTCGACTACGAGCTGGCCGAGACCTACTTCAATTCGCTGTTCTGCTCGATCTTTCATCACCGCCACATCCGCGATGACTGGATGTTCGTCAACTCCTCCAGGGACGCCGCGTCACACCACTCGGGCATCGAGCTGTGCCGACACATCGCGGTGGAAGGGGACTGGTCGAGGGCCATCGCCGAGGCGCTGGAGGGGGCCGAACTGGGCATGGAGTTCATCGACCTGGGCCACTGCGGGCATCTGGCGCGTGACTTTCTGGTCGAGCACCTGCCGCAAGGGCTGGCGGACGGCACGGACACCGAAATCGAACTGCTGAAGAGCGTCTTCTACCGCAACAAGGGCGCCTACCTGGTCGGCCGCATCCACCGCGATGGCGAGCAGGTGCCGCTGGTGCTGCCGGTGCTCCACGAGGAGGGCAAGGGGCTGCACCTGGATACGGTGCTGATCGAGCCCGACGAGGTGTCGATCATCTTCTCCTTCACCCGGGTCTACTTCCAGGTCGATGCCACCGTGCCCCGTGAGTTCGTGGCCTACCTACACATGCTGATGCCGGACAAGCCGATCAGCGAACTCTACGCTGCCATCGGCTTCTTCAAGCACGGCAAGACCGAGTTCTTCCGCGCCCTGAACCAGCAGATCGCGCGGCGCGAGGACAAGTTCATCATCGCCCCCGGGGTGCGCGGCATGGTGATGGCGGTGTTCGTGCTGCCCTCACACCGCACCGTGTTCAAGATCATCAAGGATCGCTTCGACCCGTCCAAGGCGATGAGTCGCGACAACGTGCGCGAGAAGTACGGCCTGGTCAAGCGCCATGACCGGGTCGGCCGGATGGCCGATACCCAGGAGTTTTCCTACCTGGTGTCGCGCAAGGACCACTTCGATCCCGAATGCCTGGAGCATCTACTGGAAGTGGCGCCGAGCAACGTCTACCTGAAGGACGACAAGGTCATCATCAAGCACTGCTACACCGAGCGCATGATGACCCCGCTGAATCTGTATCTGGAACAGTGCGACGAGACCGAGACCCGTGCGGTGCTCAAGGACTACGGCAACGCCATCAAGCAGATGGCGGCGGCCAACATCTTCCCCGGCGACATGCTGCTGAAGAACTTCGGGGTGACCCGCCACGGGCGGGTGATCTTCTACGACTACGACGAGGTGAGCTATCTCACCGAGTGCAACTTCCGGCATATCCCGGAGCCCCTCTACCCCGAGCAGGAGCTGGCCGACGAACCCTGGTACTCGGTGGGGCCCAATGATATTTTCCCCGAGGAATTCGGGCCCTTCCTGTTCGCCAATGTGCAGTTGCGCAAGCTGTTCTTCGAACTGCATCCGGAGCTTTTCGATGCCGACTACTGGAAGAGCCTGCAGGCGGCGATCACCGACGGTCAGGTGATCGACGTCTACCCTTATCGCAACAAGCAGCGCTTCGCCTCGGACCCCGGGGGCCTGACCTACTGAGTCCGTGGCGGCGCTGATTCAGACTCTTAAAGCTGTGGAGCGAGTTCATGTCCAAGGCCCCCCACCTGGTGGTGCTGACCGGCGCCGGCATCAGCGCCGAGAGCGGAATCCAGACCTTCCGTGCCGCCGATGGCCTGTGGGCGGATCATCCCATCGAGGACGTCGCCACCCCCGAGGGCTGGGCACGAGACCCGCAGCGCGTGCTGAGCTTCTATGACGCCCGTCGGGACCAGGTGCGTGGTGCGCGTCCCAACGCCGCCCACCGGGCGTTGGCCAACCTCGAGGCGCGTGGCTTCGAGGTCAGCATCGTCACCCAGAACATCGACGATCTGCACGAGCGAGCGGGCTCCCGTCGGGTGCTGCACCTGCATGGCGAGATCATGATGGCGCGCTCCTCGGTGGACGAACGCATGCGCTATCCGCTGGGGCGTCGCAATATCGCCATGGGCGACGTCTGTGACCGTGGCAGCCAGCTGCGCCCGGACGTGGTCTGGTTTGGCGAGGCGGTGCCGGCCTATCAGGACGCCTGCGAGATCGTCGCCGAGGCGGACCTGTTGCTGGTGGTCGGCACTTCGCTGGCGGTGATGCCGGCGGCGGCCCTGATCAACGAACTGCCCTTCGATGCCGACTGCGTGCTGGTGGACCCTGACGAATCGCTCAGGGTGCCTGCTGGCGTTGCCCGACTGGTGATGCCGGCAGGCGAGGGCGTGCCGGCCCTGACCCGTCACTGGCAGCGTGAAGGTCGACTGTTCATGCCGCAATTGGGCTAGGCCCAGGCGATGGTGGCGCCGTCGAGCGGGTTGTCTAAAGAGCCTTCGAGCTGCCTGTGTAGAGAGCCTTCGAACGGGTGGTAGAGAGAGCGGTCTTTCGCGTGGCTTGCCTGACGCAGGCAATGGGGCGTGGTAGATTGGGCGCCCTTTGCCGCAGCCTGCATCCCGCCCATGTGTGACTCTCGTTTCGCCGATTCCGCCCCCTCCCAGCAAGACGCCCGCTCCGAAGATTCCGGCTCGACTCAGGAAGCTTCAACTACCGAGGAGGCGTCCGCCGATCGCCATCCGGGTGAGCCGAGCGCTGTCGGGGATCCGCACCTCGGCGAGAGCCCGAGCCTCGACAGGGACCCTGCCACCGGTCATCCGCGTCCCCCGCGGCGAGAGTTCAAGGCGCGCGGCAGTTTCGTCACCCGTTGCGCTGGCTGCAATCTGCCCGAACTCAACTGCCTGTGCCCCTATCAGGCCAAGGCCGACTCTCGGGTCCAGGTGTGGCTGATCACCCATCCGCTGGAGCACCACAAGCCGACCAACACCGGCCGTCTGATCGCCGACGTGCTGGCGCCCACCCGTGTCTTCACCTGGTACCGCACCACGCCCGATGAACAGCTGCTGGCGCTCCTGGCCGACGAGCGTTACGCCCCCTTCGTGGTATTCCCCGATGACCAGCCCGACTACGCCGACCGCGTGGTCGAGGTGGAGGCGGTCCGGCGAGTCCCCCGGGAGCGCATCCCGGTGCTGATCCTGCTCGACGGCACCTGGCGTCAGGCGCGGCGGATCTTTCGCAAGAGCCCCTACCTGGAACGCCTGCCGGTACTGCCGTTGAGAACCGATCGACTGACGCGTTATCGGTTGCGCAAGCCCGCTTCCCAGGCGCATCTGTGCACCGCCGAGGTGGCCGCCGAGCTATTGCGTCAGAGCGGCGAGGAAGACGCCGCTTCGGTGCTCGACGATTACTTCGACGTCTTCAACGACAGCTACGCCGCCAGTCGGCGCTACCACAAGATCGAGACGCCAAGCCCGGCCATGCGCAGGCTGGCCGCGCGGCGCGGTTGAGGATTCGTGGTCAGGCATCGACGCGATGACAACGCCAGGATCGGTGTCGGTATACGCATAACTATGCCGTATTGAGCGGGTTTTTTCGGACCTGTCGGTATAGAACTACATTCCCTATCCACGTCCGCTGGCTTGTGGTGTCGCGAATATCCTAGTTCGCCCGGGCTTTTTCTGGGAGACGCTCTTCTTTTGACACAGTTTCGTCAATCTGTGCGGCTTGGCGCACGAGGAGCGTTATGGATTTTCGTAGGCGTTTTCACCCCTGCCGACCTCTCCCGGGAGATCGCTGTCCTTCGCTGGCGGTGGATGGTGATGCCGCATTTTCCGTGGCGACGCTGGAGCGTCGCTTGGAAAAGGACCGTACCCGGGTCGTCCACAGTGCCAGCCTGCGTCGATTGCAGTTGCTGCCCCAGCAGGGCGCGGTGCTGGCCCACGCAAGCCAGAGGCGCCTGCTGTCGGCCTCGCTGGAGCGACAGCAGATGGGGCGCCGGATCGTGCAGATGGTCTATCGCAAGCTGGGCAAGCGGGCGGGTGACTGTGGCCTCGATGGTCTGGAAGACGCCTTCATCTGTCTGGTCGAGGTGGGCAGCCTGCTGCGTGATATCGGTCGACCTCCCTTCGGCCAGGCCGGAGAACTTGCGCTCTGCGGTTGGTTCGACAGCCATATGTCGGCCCTGGGAGGCCGCCAGCTGCCGCTGGCCAAGGACGATATCCAGGGCGCGGCCCTGCTCAACGAGCTGTGTCGGTTCGACGCCCAGGCCCAGGCGCTCCGCACCATCAGCAAGCAGGAGGGGATCTCGCTGACCCATGTCCAGGGCGCGGTGCTGCTGGGGGAGCAGGCGGTGTGGCGCGAAGTGGGCGACGATGGCCGTGGCCGCCAGGGCTACTGCTATCGTGCCAAGAGCGACCAGGAGACGGCCATGCGTGGTGTCCTGGGGCTGGGCCAGGATCATCGCCATCCGGCCAGCTATGTAGTGGATGCCGCCGAGGTCATTGCACGGACCCTGTCTCGTCTGGAGGCGGTGGTGGAGCGGGGGTTGATCGACCCGACGTCCCTGGTGGCATCGCTCAAGCAGGCCTACGTGGAGGGGCTGGCCCGCCAGGGAGAGCCCTGGGCGAGTCTGGAGGAGCGGCGCTTCTCGCGCCACGGAGTAGTACGCCGCTGGAGCCTCGGTGGCATGCTGGACTGGGCGCTGCGCCGCTATGAGCGGGACAACGTCGAGGAACTGGGACGCTTCTTTCACTACCTGCGACTGGCGCTGGGGCGCACCCTGGTCAATCACGCCGCCGATGCCTTCGTGGCCCACCTGGAGAACATTCGGGAGGGACAGCCTCAGTTGAGGCTGCTGAGCGCGGAGGTCGGCTGTCGCGCTCTGCTCGAGGCCTTCGACAGCCTGGCCACCCGGGTCGAATATCGGGATCCGGAGCTGGAACGGCTGGAGCTCGAGGGCTACCGCACCTTATGTGGACTGCTCGATGCCGCCCTGCCGGCGTTGCGCCTGCCGGAAGCGGCCTTCGTGCGACTGCTGGACGAGGGCCATGGCGCCTCGCCGCGGCTGACGCTGTGGGTGAAGCGGTTGCCGCCCGGCGTGCTCAGGGTGTACCGCCAGGCCATGGCGCAGCCCTGGGAAGGGGCGAGCCGCGAGGTCTGGGAGGCCTACCATCGTGGACGCCTCGTGCATGACTGGATCTGCAGCATGACCGAATCATCGGCGCTGGAAGAGTACAGTCGCCTGCGTGTAGCCGGTCGTTCGCTGGCCTGACGGTCTGAAACTGTGGCATCACCACCGGCCCGCCCAGCGTTGAAACGATGGGCCAGGGATGGCGTAGAGTTTCTGTCGACGATTCTGCACAGGCGAAGTTCCATGAGGCTGGCGACGGGTGGTCGGCGAAGCATCTCGTTGATGGCGGTGCTGGCACTGTTGCTGGTACTGATGTCGCTGGTTTCTGGCTGCGTGCCGGTGATCAGTGAGCGCTGGGCGCGCCAGCCATTGCAGGGGCAGGTCATCGACGCCCGTACCGGGGCCCCACTGGCGGGGGCCAGGGTCTCGGCCGAGGCCTTTGCCGAGGCCGCCGACGTGACCGACAGCAACGGGCGGTTCGCCATTCCGGGACATTCGCATATCGGTGGGCAGTTGTTGATGGCAGCAAGCGGGCTCCGTCCTCAGTGCTGGAAGATCGAGCGCGACGGCTACCGGACGCTGTGGATCGAGGTGATGGAGATGGTCCCGGATACGCTGCGCCAGCCGATCACGGTGAACCTGCCCATGTTGGCGTTCGATGCCGAGGCGCCCGCTGGACGCTCTGCCGAGACGATGGTCAAGGAAAAGAGCCCCGGGGATCACGCCGGGGATCAGGTCGGCAATCACGTAGCCAAAGAGGCGATTTCCCGCGCGATACAGCACGACAATTACCGTTGGCGCCTGGCGGAAGGCAGCGACTGTGGCGCAGCGCCGCCGTCCAGCTAACGATCGATGAGATCGCCGTTCGCTGCCAGCGCGCGTGCATCCACTTCCCTGATACTCGAACAGCCACACATGGCGAGGCCCTGGTCCAGCTCTCGGCGCAGGATCGCCAGGCAGCGCTCGACGCCGGCTTCGCCCGCGTCGGCCAGTCCGTACAGATAGGGACGGCCGATATGCACGGCGTCGGCGCCCAGGGCCAGCGCCCGAAGGATGTCCAGGCCGCTGCGAATCCCTCCATCCAGATGCACCTCGAGACGCTCGCCCACCGCCGCCACCACCTCGGGAAGCGCCGCGATGGTGGCCCTGGCGGCGTCCAGTTGGCGCCCCCCGTGATTCGACACCACCACGGCGTCGGCCCCATGCTCGGCGGCCTGGCGCGCCGAGTCCGCGTCCAGCACACCCTTGACGACCAAGGCGCCTGGCCAGCGGGCGCGGACCCAGCCCAGATCACTCCACCCCAGTGAGGGATCGAGCTGGTCGTCGAGCCAACTGGATAGTGAGGCGATGCCGTCCGGGGCCGAGAGCGGTCCATCCAGATTGCCCAGGGCGAAACGACGGCTGCGCAGGTGGCGCCACCACCAGCCGGGGTGACGGCCCAGCCCCCAGGCGAGCTTGAGGGCGGTGGCCGGATCGGGCCTGACGTCGTGGCCGAGTCCCCGGTGGTGATCGGCCAGCAGCGGCATATCGATGGTCAGCACCAGTACACGGCAGCCGAGATTCAGGGCGTCGTCCATCAGTCGCTCGCTGAGGGCGCGATCCTTGAACACGAACAGCTGAAACCAGGGTGGGCGCGGGCAGTCCCTGGCGATATGCGCAAGGGGGGCGTTGGACAGGGTAGCGGCGGTGTAGGGGACCCCGGCTCGCGCAGCGGCGCGTGCGGCCAGACGTTCCCCGTCGGCCCAGGCCAGGCCGCCCAGGGCCACCGGCGAGAGCACCAGCGGCAGCGCGATATCTTCGCCCAGAATGCGAGTACCGAGGGTGCGCTGGCTGACGTCGGCCAGGCGCGGTGCCAGCGCCACTCGTGACATGGCCTGGAGGTTGGCGGCCAGCGCCTGCTCGGCGCCGGAGCCTCCTTCGATATAGTCGAAGACCAGCCGTGGGAGTCGCCGTCTCGCGCCTTGGCGAAGCGCCTCGATGGTGCTGCGGGTCATGGGGCCGACTCCGTTCAGCAGGCTGTTCCTTTGAGCATAGTCTAAGCGGGCTTCGGAGCCGGTTTCGATGGCGGGCTGGCGCGGACCCGGAGCGGGTTCGCGTTGATGGTAGGGGGCGGCGAAACGACACCGCCGCCCGAGGGGGCGGCGGCGCGTGGGTGCCGAACGAGGCGGCCGGGCTAGCCGAACAGACTGTCGGCGATACGAAAACCGGCGATCCAGGTGCCGGCGGCGGAGCCCAGGGTCGCTGTCAGAAACACCAGCAGGGTGCGCGAGACACGGTTCTTCCACCAGCCCTTCACCTGGGTAACGTCGTGACGCAGGGTGGAGAAGTCGCGCACCTTGGGCTTGCGCATGGCCAGTTCCACCCCGGCGGCGACGAAGCCCGCCCCGATGGTCGGATTGAGCGAGGTCAACGGGGCGGCGAACACCGTGGCGATCACCGTGACCGGGTGGGCCAGGGCCAACAGGGTGGCGCCTCCTGACAGCACGCCGTTGATCACGAACCATTCCGCCACCAGCTGCCAGCCGAGCTCGGTGTTGCGCGAAAAGCCGATGGCGAAGCCGGTCAGTACCAGGGCAGTGATCAGCCAGGGCAGCATCTTCCACACCTTCGACGGCGGCCGGGTGGCCTCCAGCGCGGCGATTTCCTCGGCCGGGTCCTCGGCAGGCGGGCCTTCCAGATGCTCGGCCATGCCCTTGAGGTGGCCGGCGCCGATCACCACCAGCACCCGCTTGAACTTGCCAGGTGGGCACTGCTGGGCCAGGCGCATCACCATGTAGCGATCGCGCTCGCTGATCAAGGGGGTGAACAGCGACTGCGACTCGGCGGCGAATTCGCTGAAGGTGGATTCCAGCACGTCGCCCTGCTTGAGCCGCTCGACCTCCTCGGCGGAGACTTCCTGGCGCGACAGCACGCTGCCGAGCAGGCCCGACAGCAGGCTGAAGCGCTGCCACCAGGGCACGTTCTGGTAGATCCGCTTGAGCGTCAGGCCCACGTCCCGGTCGATCAGCAGCAGCGGAAGCTCGTGGCGCTGACTGGCCTCCAGGGCGGCGCGCATCTCGGCACCGGGCTCGATGCCGGACTGCTCGGCGATGCGCTGCTGGAAGGCGCCGAGGGCCAGGTTGGCGGCGACCATACCGGCCTTGCCCTGACGAAAGATCTGGAACAGGTCCTGGTCACCCAGGGCGTCGGGATTGGCCAGGTTGCTGTGGCGGGCGTCGCACAGCTCGATGGCGACGGCGTCGAAGTCGCCGGAATCGATCAGGTCGCGCACCTCGTCGGCGCTCTCGGCGCTGACGTGGGCGGTGCCCAGCAGGGTAAAGGTGGTGTCGCCGACGCGGAGGTCACGTCGGGGGCCGCCTCGGGTCTCGGGCCGCTCGGCCAGCGCAATGTCGTCGATCTCGCTCATGGGGCTCGGGGCCTTGAGAATGTGAAGGATCGATTATCCATGAACGAGGAGGGCAGGCCAAACCCTGGCCTGCCCTCGAGCTGACATTGTCCGGCGTTCAGTCCTGATAGGCGCCAGCGGAATAGGTCAGTTCGTAGCTGTGGGAGTAGATCTCGAGGATGTTGCCGAACGGATCTTCCATGTAGATCATCCGGTAGGGCTTCTCGCCGGGATAGTACTCGCGCACCTTGGGCATGCGCTTCTTGCCGCCGGCGGCGACGATGCGCTCGGCCAGGCCCTCGACGTCGGGATCCTGGACGCAGAAGTGGAACACGCCGGTCTTCCAGTACTCGAAGTTGTTGTCCGGGTCCTCGTGGTTGGCGAACTCGAACAGCTCCACGCCGACCCGGTCACCGGTGGACAGGTGGGCGATACGGAAACTGCCCCAGCCAGGACCGAAGACGTCGGTGCACATCTCGCCGATGGCGGAGTCGTCTTCCTCGATGGTGGTCGGCGCCATGATCTGGTACCAGCCCAGCACCTGGGTGTAGAACGCCACCGCGGCCTCCACGTCCGGCACCGAGATGCCGATATGGGAGAAGCTGCGGGGATAACTGTTGGGAGAGTTGCTTGAAGAGTTGGCGGGAGCGTTGTGGTTGGCGTTTGCCAAGGCGTCTTGCTGGCTCATGGAGTGTCACCTCTTGATGCAGGAATGATGAGCACAGTCTGGGCCGGGATCGCTATAATGAAAATCGACGCTACGTTATGGTGGTGATAATAGATGCTTATGGCAAATCCGCTCTGGCTACGCTCGTTTCAGGCGTTGGTGGAGCAGGGCAACTTTACCCGCGCCGCCGAGCGCCTTGATCTGACCCAGGCGGCGGTCAGCCAGCATATCCAGCGCCTGGAGGCCGAGCTGGGACAGTTGTTCATTCGCCGGCCTCGGCGGCTCGAGCTGACCCCGGCCGGCCACGCCCTGCTGGACTATCTGAACGAACGTGAACGGGTCGATCAGCGCCTCACCCAGCGCCTGGCCGGTGATCTGGACGATCATGGCGAGATCAGCCTGATGACGCCAGGGAGCATCGGGCTTGCGATCTACCCGCGTCTGCTGGCGTTGCAGAAGCGCGCGCCGGGGCTGGCGATTCGCCATCGCTTCGGTCCGACGCGGGAGATCGTCGAGGCCGTCATCGACGGCAAGGTGGAGATGGGGCTGGTGGGCGAGCGTCCCGACGACGCCAGTCTGACGGTCAGCGAGTTTGCCACCGAGGCGCTGGAGCTGGTGGTACCGGCCAACACCCGTGTCGAGACATTCGATGAGCTGATGGCGCTGGGCTTTATCGACCATCCGGACGGCAAGGCCCTGGCCACCCGTTTGCTCAGTCGGCGCTTTCCGGGCTCGCCGGGCTACGCTCGCTGGCCGCGCAGCGGCTTCACCAATCAGATTGGTCTGATCCTGGCGCCGGTGGCCCAGGGGCTGGGCTTCAGCGTGTTGCCACGCTTTGCCCGGGAGGCCTTCGAGGACCAGCACGCCATCCGTGTGGTCGAGGGTGCCCCCGAGGTCAGCGATACCCTCTACCTGATCCAGCGCGCCGAGTGGCCACTGTCGGCCCGGGCACAGCGGGCGCTTTCGGTGATGCGAGAGGCGGTGGCGGGTACCGACACCGCCCTCTAGCGAAGGGCTACGGCAAAGGAAAGGGCGCCAGGATCGGTCCTATTTGCGCCAGAAGGCCGGGGTAAACAACACCAGAACGGTAAAGATCTCCAGGCGGCCCATCAGCATCGCCATCACCAGGATCCACTTGGCCATGGTCGGCATGTCACCGTAGTGCAGACTGGCCTCGCCCAGCGCCGGCCCCAGGTTGTTGAGCGCCGAGCCCACCGTGGACCAGGCGGTGACCTGGTCGACCCCGGTGGCCATCACCCCCACCAGCATCAGGAAGAACAGCAGCACATAGGCCGAGAAGAATCCCCACACCGCCTGGGCGATGCCGTCGGGTACGCTGACCTTGCCGATCTTGACCGCGATCACCGCATTGGGGTGGATCAGGCGCATGATCTCGCGCATGCCCTGCTTGATGATCAGGATGATGCGGATGACCTTCATGCCGCCGCCGGTGGAGCCGGAGCTGGCGCCGACGAAGGCGGCGATGAACAGCAAAAGCGGCAGGGCGCCGGGCCAGGCGGAGAAGTCGGCCACCGAAAAGCCGGCGGTGGTGGCCACCGAGACCACCTCGAAGATGCCGTGGCGAAGACCCACGGTGGTCTCTTCGGTACCGGTCAGCCACAGCACCACCACGGTGATGCTGGCAAGCCCCGTCAGGTACAGCAATAGAAAGCGCGCCTCGGAGTCTTCCCAGTAGTGGCCGATGCGGCGTTCGCGCCAGGCCAGGAAGTGCAGGCTGAAACTGAGCGCGGAGATCAGCATGAAGACGATGCAGATGGCCTCGATCACCGCGCTGTCGAAGTAGCCGATGCTGGCGTCGTGGGTCGAGAAGCCGCCGATGGCCACGGTGGAGAAACTGTGGCCCAGGGCGTCGAACCAGTCCATCCCGGCGGCCATGTAGGCCAGCATGCACACCACCGTCAGGGTGGCGTAGATGTACCACAGCGCCTTGGCGGTCTCGGTGATCCGCGGGGTCAGCTTGGAATCCTTGAGCGGCCCCGGGATCTCGGTGCGGTACAGCGCCATGCCGCCGACCCCCAGGGTCGGCAGGATCGCCACCGCCAGCACCACGATGCCCATGCCACCGAGCCACTGCAGCTGCTGACGGTAGTAGAGGATCGCCTCGGGCAGGAAGTCGATGCCGGTGATCACCGTGGCGCCGGTGGTGGTCAGCCCCGAGAATGACTCGAACACCGCGTCGGTGAACGACAGTGCGGTGCTGCCGGTGAGCATCAGCGGCAGCGAACCGAACAGCCCCAGCACCGTCCAGAACATGGCGGCGATCAAGAAGCCGTCGCGGGTGCGCAACTCCCGCCGGGCGCGACGATTGGGCAGGAACATCAGCGCGCCGGTCAGCACGGTGATGGCGATGGCGATCAGAAAGGCGTCCCAGGTGCCGTCGCCGAACAACAGCGAGATGGCGATGGGCGGCACCATGGTCAGGCTGAACATCATCAGCAGCAGCCCGAGAATGCGCAGGATCATCCTCAGGCTCATGGCGTCCTGCCTCCTGGCTGACAGCAACAGGCGGGGGACATGTCGGGACGGGTCGTCGTCTCAAGCCCGGTCGGCATCGGACTCATGCGGCGGCTCTCCTTGGTATGGCGGCAGGGGCGAGGGGCGCGCCCATCAGAAAAAGGTCAATCCGACCTGGAACAGGCGTTCGACGTCACGGATCTTGCGCTTGTCGACGACGAACAGGATGACGTGGTCACCGCTCTCCACCACCACGTCGTCGTGGGCGATCAGCACTTCCTTGCCGCGCACCACCGCGCCAATGGTGGAGCCACCGGGCAGGTCGATGTCGCCGATGGCACGACCGACCACCCGGGAGGACTGGCTGTCGCCGTGGGCGATGGCCTCGATGGCCTCGGCGGCGCCGCGGCGCAGCGAGTGGACGTTGACGATGTCACCGCGGCGCACATGGGTCAGCAGGCTGCCGATGGTGGCCTGCTGGGGCGAGATGGCGATGTCGATCTCGCCGCCCTGGACCAGATCCACGTAGGCGGCGTTGTTGATCAGGGTGAGCACCTTCTTGGCACCCATGCGCTTGGCCAGCATCGACGACATGATGTTGACCTCGTCGTCGTTGGTCAGCGCGCAGAAGATGTCGCAGTCCTCGATGTTCTCCTCTTCCAGCAGGCGTTTGCTGGTCGCGCTGCCGTGCAGTACCACGGTGCGGTCGAGGCGTTCGGAGAGCTGGGTGCAGCGCTCGAGGCTGTGCTCGATCATCTTGACCTGGTGGCTGTGCTCGAGGTGTTCGGCCAGGCGCTCGCCGATGTTGCCGCCGCCGGCGATCACCACCCGGCGGAAGTCGCGATCCAGTCGCCTCAGCTCGCTCATCACCGCGCGGATATCGCGCCGGGCGGCGATGAAGAAGACCTCGTCGTCGGCCTCGATCACGGTGTCGCCACGCGGAATGATCGGACGGTTGCGCCGGTAGATGGCGGCCACCCGGGTGTCGACGCTGGGCATGTGACGGCGCAGGAAGCCGAGCTCCTGGCCGACCAATGGACCGCCGTAGAAGGCCTTGACCGCCACCAGCTGGACCAGTCCACCAGCGAATTCCAGCACCTGCAGGGCGCCGGGGTGCTCGATCAACCGGCGAATATGGTCGGTGACCACCTGCTCGGGGCTGATCAGCACGTCGATGGGCACCGCCTCGTGGGCGAACAGTCCCTTGCGCGCCAGGTAGGCGGTGGCGCGCACTCGGGCAATCTTGGTCGGGGTACGAAACAGGGTATGGGCGACCTGACAGGCGATCATGTTGACCTCGTCGGAGTTGGTCACCGCGATCAGCATGTCGGCGTCTTCGCAGCCGGCCTGGCGTAGCACCATGGGGTAGGAGGCCGCCCCGGAGACGGTGCGGATGTCGAGCCGGGTATGCAGCTCGCGCAGGCGCTCACCGTCGGTGTCCACCACCGTGATGTCGTTCTCCTCGCGGGCCAGGTGCTCCGCCAGGGTGCCGCCAACCTGGCCGGCGCCGAGAATGATGATCTTCATCGTCGTCGTGTCCGAAGAGGGGTTCAGAGCCTATGGTGCGTTGCAGCATTGAGCCAGCATACCCGAGCTCTGAACAGTACAACAGGGCGGGAGAGTCCCGCCCTGTGCTGAAAGGAAACACCGCAGGACTTGTGCAATGCAAGTCCCGTGGGTCTCCGGGTCGAATCAGCCTCGGAGGTCAGTCGAGGGTGAAGCCGACCTTGACCGTGACCTGCCAGTGGGCCACCCGGCCATTCTCGATATGGCCGCGGGTATCGGTCACCTCGAACCAGCGCAGGTCATGCACGGTTTCCGAGGCCTTGGTGATGGCCCGCTGTACCGCATCTTCGATGCTGGTTTCCGAGGAACCGGTCAACTCGATCTGCTTGTAGACGTGTTGGCTCATACAGACTCCCTGTTGGAGAAGCATAGGTCACGGGCGGCCAGGCCGACGTCCTGGTCGGACTAGCGGCCCGCCTTCACCAGTCTGGCATAGAAGAAGCCGTCATGGCTGTCGACCTTCGGTAACAGTTGGCGTCCGGCCCCGGAAACCTGGCCCCAGGCGATGCCGTCGGGCATCTGCTCGCTGGCGTCCGGGGTGCGCGCGAGAAAGTCGCGGATCTGGTCGCGATTCTCTTCCGGCAGCACCGAGCAGGTGGCGTAGAGCAAGGTGCCGCCGGGCTTGAGCAGCGGCCACAGATTGTCGAGCAACGCGCGCTGCAACTGCGCCAGCTGGGCAATGTCGCTGGGCCGACGCAGGCGCTTGATGTCGGGATGACGGCGGATGACGCCACTGCCGGAGCAGGGGGCGTCGAGCAGGATGGCGTCGAACGGGGTGCCGTCCCACCAGTCACGCTCGGTGGCGTCGCCCTGGGCCAGGGTCGCCGACAGGCCCAGACGAGTCAGGGTGTCTTCCACCCGTGCCAGGCGCGCGGCATCGGAGTCGATGGCGTGCAGATCGACGTCGAACAGCTCAAGCAGGTGAGCGGTCTTGCCACCGGGGGCGCAGCAGGCGTCGAGCACCCGTGCACCTGGCCGCGGTGCCACCACCGGGCCAAGCAGTACCGCAGCCAGTTGGGCGGCCTCGTCCTGGACGCTGACGTGACCCTGGGCGAAGCCGGGCAGCGCCTCCACGTCGCGGGCGGTCTCCAGCACCAGCCCGTCCGGGGCGTGGGCGCATAGCCTGGCGGAGATGCCGGCGCCGTCGAGGATATCCAGATACTGCTCGCGGTCGTTGTGGCGACGATTGACCCTCAGGGTCATCGGTCCGGGCTGGTTGTTGGCCTCGCAGATCGCCTGCCAGTCATCGGGCCAGGCCTGACGCAGCGACTTGAGCCACCAGCGCGGGTGCAACAGCGCCACCGCCGGGTCACGGTCGACTTCGGCTTCCAGCGTCGACGACTCGCGCTGCAGCCGGCGCAGACAGCCGTTGAGCACTCGGGTGGCCCAGGCCTTGCCGAGCAGTCGCGCGGCACCGGCGGTCTCGCCTACCGCCGCGTGGGCCGGGATGCGCAGGTACAGGAGTTGATAGGCGCCCAGCAGCAGCAGCGCCTGGATGTCGGCATCGCGACTCTTGAACGGTTTCTCGAGCAGCTGGGCGGCCAGTGCCTCGAGCCGTGGCAGAGTGCGGCAGACGCCGAAGCACATGGCCTTGAACAGGGCTCGGTCGCGGGCCACCACCTGATGGTCGTCCAGGGTGGCCAGTGAGCCCTTGCCGGTGATCACCGGCACCAGCGCCTTGGCCGCGGCGGCGCGGACACAGTCACCCATGTCGCGTCGGGCGTTGGCGTGACGACGGCCATGATGGGGTGGCTTGCGATCGCGTGGGGGTTGAGAATCGCTCATGCGGAGGTCTCCGGGAAAGGACGTCCCAGCAGCGTGCCCTGGGGAAAGCGTTCGGCCCTGGCGCGCAACAGCTCGGATACCGCCAGCGCCTTGCCGCCGGGCAGCTGGGCCCGGGTGATGCGAAGGCGCTCGCGGCCCTCGGCGCCACAGGCCACCAGCAGCTCGGTGTCGGCGCGGGTGATGGTGCCGGGCGACTCTGGTGCGCCGTCATCGGCCGGCTCGGCCAGGTGGATACGCAGGCGCTCATCGCCCAGCGCGCACCAGGTCACCGGCCAGGGATTGAAGGCGCGCACCCGGGCGGCCAGGGTCGCGGCGGGCTGGGCGAAGTCCAGCTCGGCCTCGGCCTTGCTGAGCTTGGAGGCGTAGGTGACGCCCTGTTCGGGCTGCGGCGTGGCGGCAAGCTCACCGTCGGCGAGTCGGTCGAGGGCCTCGACCATGGCCTTGCCACCGATCTCGGCCAGGCGATCGTGCAACTCGCCGCCGGTGGTGGTGGGCAGGATCTCGGTGCGCCGGATGATCAGCATGTCGCCGGTATCGAGTCCCTCGTCCATCTGCATGATGGTGACGCCGCTTTCGTCATCGCCGGCCTCGATCGCCCGCTGAATCGGCGCTGCACCGCGCCAGCGTGGCAGCAGCGAGGCGTGGACGTTGAGGCAGCCCAGGCGCGGTGCCTCGAGTACTGGCAACGGCAGGATCAGGCCGTAGGCCACCACCACCATGACGTCGGCGTCCAGCGCGGCCAGGGCGCGCTGTTCGGCTTCGTCCCTGAGCCGCTCGGGCTGGTACACCGGCAGGCCGTGCTCCAGCGCCAGCGACTTGACCGGGCTCGGCGTCAGCTTGCGGCCGCGTCCGGCGGGGCGATCGGGTTGGGTATAGACGGCAATCACCTGGTGGTGACTGGCCAGCAGCGCCGAGAGACTCTCGGCGGCGAAGTCGGGCGTGCCAGCGAAGATCACGCGCAGCGATCGGGTCATGTTCAGGGCCTTGGCCGAAGAATGCGGGGACAATAGTAACGGAGACGGGCGAAACGACGAAGACCGACAACGTGATTCACGTTGTCGGTCTTCGTCGTAGGCGGTTGCGGGGCCGAGATGGCGGCGGCTTGAGGGCTACGCAGCGGCTCAGGCGCCCTGCATCTGGCGATGACGCTTCTGCATCTTCTTCATCACCCGGTCACGCTTGAGCGGTGACAGGTAGTCGACGAACAGTATGCCCTCGAGGTGGTCGAGCTCATGCTGGATGCAGTGGGCCAGCAGTCCGTCGGCTTCGAGCTCGTAGGGCTCGCCGTCGCGTCCCTGAGCCTTCAGCTTTACCCGCAGCGCACGCGGCACCTCGGCGTAGTACTCGGGGATCGACAGGCAGCCTTCCTGCATCGGTTCCCGTTCGTCCCCCAGCGGGGTGACCTCGGGGTTGATCAGCACCAACGGGGTGGACTGATCTTCGCTGACGTCGATCACGATGACTCGGCGATGCACGTCCACCTGGGTGGCGGCGAGGCCGATACCCGGTGCGGCGTACATGGTCTCCAGCATGTCATCGACCAGCTGGCGGACCTCGTCATCGACGTTTTCGACGGGCACTGCCTTGTTGCGCAGCCGCTCGTCGGGAAACTCGAGAATGGGGAGTCTGGCCATGCTGTGGTACCACCGTTATTCGTTCGGTTCGTGTTGCCCATTCTAGGACGACGCCGGGGGTGACCCTAGTCGTTGGCGCCAATGAGCGTGATAGGTCGCTACTATAACATGCCAGAATCGCCGTCGCGCACCGCCTGGAGCCGAGACGGCGAAGACCGCCAAGGCGTGTCGCGCCTGCCTGCCTATACTGCCGGCACTCGGCCAGGGAGGGCTCTGTCATGGAACTTGGCTTCGCACGCTGGATGGCGTTGAACGCACTGCCTCAGGTGGGCCCACGACGGCTGGCTCGCCTGCGTCAGTTAAACCCTGACTGGCCCGGTGGCTGGCTGGCCCGTCTGCCGCCCGGGGCCGCGGCGGAACTGCGCTTGTGGCTGGATCATCCCAGACGCAGCCCGCTGACGGCGTTGATCGAGCAGGCCGAGGCGTGGCTTGCCGGCGACGGCGGGAAAGCGCGCAGCGCTGCCAATGGAGGCCGCCTCCATGAGCGGGCCGAGGCGCGCCACCTGCTGCATCCCGATCATCCGCGCTGGCCGGCCCTGCTCGACCAGATCCCGGACCCGCCGGTGCTGCTGTGGGCGCTTGGCGATCTCGATGCCCTGGTACCGCCGAGGCTTGCCCTGGTGGGGTCGCGGCGGCCCACCCGCGAGGGTTTGGTCAATGCGCGCAGTTTTGCGGTGGCGCTGGCGGAGGCCGGCTGGTGTCTGGTCAGCGGCATGGCGCTCGGCATCGACGGTGCCGCCCAGGCGGCGGCGCTGGATCTTGGGGGGCGCAGTATCGCGGTGCTGGCCGGCGGCGTCGATGTGGTCTATCCCGGCCAGCACGGCGCCCTGTATAGGCGCCTGCGCGACGACGGGGGCCTGCTGCTGGCGGAGTCTCCCCCTGGCGTGCGGCCACGCTCGGGGGATTTTCCCCGGCGCAACCGCATCGTCACCGGGCTGTCCTGCGGTGTGCTGGTGGTGGAGGCCGCCGAACACAGCGGCTCGCTGGTCAGTGCCCGCCTGGCCGGTGAGCAGGGCCGCGAGGTATTGGCGCTGCCCGGCTCCATCCACTCGCCCCAGGCCAGGGGCTGCCTGCGGCTGATCCGCGAGGGCGCCGCCCTGGTCAGACACCCCGACGACCTGTTCGAGGAACTGGCGTGCTGGGGGCCGCGACGCGCGACCCCGCGGTGCATTGCGGCTGGTGCCGCCGATGGTCGTGTAGATAGTCCTGTAGATGGCCATTTAGATGGTCCTGTAGATAGCTCTGTCGATAATCCTCTAGACAGCGCCTCCGAACGCACCGGGGCAAGGGCCGCGCCTTCCCCCGGTCGCAAGCTGCTCGATCTGCTGAGCGCCACCCCGTTGGCGGTGGACGATCTGATGGGGCTGGCGGGCTGCGATGTGGCCGCCTGCCAGCGTGAACTGACGCTGCTCGAGATCGCAGGACAGGCCGGGCTGGTGGCCGGCGGGTGGGTGCGTCTGGATGGTGGCAAGGGCTAGCCGCCCGATGACGAGGCCCGGCCGAACAGGGTGCCAATGGCCGTGGGGGAACGGGCGGATCGCCTACGCCGGCGGCGACAGCGGCGTGCGACGCAAGTCCCGACGCCGTGCTAGCATGGCGCAACGATACTCCCTACCCTGATCTTTCGATTCGGTACCGATTCAGATAACGACCCCATGAGTGATTCCGATTCCTCCCTCGTGCCCGTCGTCGACGCCCTGCGTCGTGGCGGTGTCATTGCCTATCCCACCGAGGCCGTCTGGGGCCTGGGCTGCGATCCCGACAACGAAGAGGCGCTGACCCGGCTGTTGCGCCTGAAGCGCCGTGACCCGGCCAAGGGGGTGATCCTGATCGCCGCCACCATCGAGCAGTTTGCTCCCTGGCTCGAAGGATTGCCGGCCGACCTTCATGCGCCTCTTGTCGCCAGCTGGCCGGGCCCCAACACCTGGCTGGTGCCGGACAATGGTCGCACCCCGTCGCTGGTACGAGGCTGCCACGACAAGGTGGCGCTGAGGGTCAGCGATCATCCCGGTGTACAGGCGCTGTGTCGTGCCTTCGGCGGGCCGCTGGTGTCCACCTCGGCCAACCGTGCAGGAGAAGCGCCGGCCATGAGCGAAGCGGACATTCGGCGCATCTTCGGCAACGAGCTGGACGCGGTCGTGCCGGGAGCGTTGGGCGGCAATCCTCGCCCCAGCACCATCCGTGACCTGCTAAGCCGCGAGACCCTGCGCCACTGACATGGCTCTTGGCCTGGCCCTGGGCGCACCTTTTTACGCATCGCTTTTGTTCATCGTTTTTACTCATCGCTTTTTTTTAACAACAGGAGCAGACGTGTCCGAGCCCAATCTCGAAGAGGTCAAACGCTACCTGCTGGAATTGCAGGATCGCCTGTGCGAGGCCCTGGCCGAGGCCGACGGCGAAGGGCGCTTCCATCAAGACGACTGGGTGCGTGAGGAAGGCGGTGGTGGCCGTTCCCGGGTCATCGAGGAAGGCGCGCTGTTCGAAAAGGGCGGGGTCAATTTCTCCCACGTTCACGGCGCGACCCTGCCCCCGGCGGCCACCGCAGCACGCCCGGAACTCGCCGGGCGCGGCTTTCAGGCGGTGGGGGTGTCCTGGGTGCTGCATCCGCGTAATCCCCACGTACCCACCAGCCACGGCAATGTGCGCTTCTTCATCGCCAGTGCCGAGGGCGAGGCGCCGGTATGGTGGTTTGGCGGCGGCTTTGACCTGACGCCCTACTACCCCCAGTTTGAAGACGCCTGTCACTGGCACCGGGTGGCCCATGAGCTGTGCCAGCCGTTCGGTGACGACGTCTACGACCGCTACAAGCGCTGGTGCGACGACTACTTTTTCCTCAAGCACCGAGGCGAGACCCGTGGTGTCGGTGGTCTGTTCTTCGATGACCTCAACGAGGGGGGCTTCGACCGCTGCTTCGCGTTTCAGCGCGCGGTAGGGGATGGCTTCCTGAACGCCTATCTGCCCATCGTGGAACGTCGTCGCGATACCCCCTGGGGCGAGCGCGAACGTGAATTCCAGCTGTATCGGCGAGGTCGCTACGTGGAATTCAACCTGGTCTGGGACCGTGGCACCCTGTTTGGCCTGCAGAGCGGCGGTCGCACCGAGTCCATCCTGATGTCGATGCCGCCGCTGGCGCGCTGGCAGTACGACTACCAGCCGCAGCCCGGCTCTCCCGAGGCGGCGCTGGATGCCTATCTGGTGCCCCGGGACTGGCTTGGTGAAGAGGCCTCGAGCCAAGCGCGATGACCGTCAGCGGTCACAATGCGGCATACGACAACGTCAAGAGCGAGGTTAACCGTCCGATGAACGATCGTTACTGTGTGTTCGGCAATCCGGTGGGGCATTCGAAATCGCCGGTGATCCACAGCACCTTTGCCGAGCAGACCGGTGAATCGCTGGAATACACCGCCATCGAGGCGCCACTGGAGGACTTCGGCGGAGCCTGGCGCGCCTTTGTTGCCGAAGGCGGGCGCGGCGCCAATGTGACGGTGCCGTTCAAGGAAGACGCCTACCGGCTGTGCGACAGCCTGAGCGAACAGGCGCAGCGGGCCGGGGCGGTCAACACCCTGACGCTCAAGGCCGATGGCAGCGTCGAGGGCCACAATACCGATGGTATTGGCCTGGTGGCGGACCTGGAGCGCCAGCAGGTAAGGCTTGAGGGTGCACGTATCCTGGTGCTGGGTGCCGGAGGCGCGGTGCGCGGCGCGCTGGAAACGTTGCTGTCGCGACGTCCCGCCTCGCTGCGGCTGGCCAACCGCACCGCCGCCAAGGCCGAGGCGCTGGCGCGGGATTTCGCCGACCTGGGCCCCGTGTTGGGCGGCGGCTACGACGCCGTCGACGAGCGCTATGACCTGGTCATCAACGGCACCAGCGCAAGCCTTGCCGGGGACCTGCCGCCGCTGCCGGAGGATCTCTTCAACGAGGGGGCTGTCGCCTACGACATGATGTACGGCGCCGAGCCGACGGTGTTTCTGGCCTGGTCGGCCGAGCGAGGGGCGAGCACCAGCGATGGTCTCGGCATGCTGGTGGAACAGGCGGCGGCGGCCTTTGAACGCTGGCGTGGCGTCACGCCGGATACCGGCCCACTGCATCGAAAGCTGCGAGCAGAGCTCGACGCCGGCTGAAGCCGCTTTCGCGGACACATCGGCAGCAACGACAACGGCGCCCCTGGCTCATTGCCATGGGGCGCCGTTGTCGTTGGGCGTCGTTGTCGTCGGTCAGGAGCCGTCAGCCCCTGGTCGTCAGCCAGCAGCCGCGCGCCGCGTTTCAGCCGCGTCGACGGTAGAGCCCCAGCATGCACAGCCCCAGCCCGACCACCGACACCAGCAGGCCGCCGTTGACCAGCCAGGGGCTGCGGACGATCCAGGGAACGAAGGGCGACGGCGTGTCGCCACAGTGGCCGGCCAGGTAGTTCCAGTGGCCCTGGTCGACCAGTTCGCACTGGCGGATATCGCCGAGTTCCACAAAGAACAGGGTCAACAGCACCACAATGGGCACGACGAGCAGGATCAGGCCGAGCCTGGTGGAGGTGAGTTTCATGGCACCAACGAAGCGTGGAAGTGACGGGAGCCGAGGCCTCCAGGAATAGAGGCCTCGGCGATAGCCCCCCCCTTGTCAGCGGCCTGGTGACAGGCTGCAGGGCAGGGGCTGTTCTGGTTCAGGGCGCCTTGCAGCTGGGCGTCAGGCCACGTGCCTGGGCTTGCTCGTAGCGGGCCATGGCGTCGTTCATGCCCGCCTCGAGCCCGGCGATACGGTTGCCGTGTGCCGGGTGGGTGGACATCCACTCCGGCGGCTGCCCGCCGCCGGCGGCGCTCATGTTCTGCCACAGCTGGACGCTGGCGCGGGGATCGAAGCCGGCGTCGGCCATCAGCTGCAGACCGATGGTGTCGGCCTCGCTCTCGTGACTGCGCGAGAACGGCAGCAGGATGCCGTACTGGGCGCCCATGCCCATGGCCGCCATCAGCTGGTCGCTGCCGGTGACACCCTGGGAGCCGAGGGCGGTACCGACCACCGACATGCCAAGCTGGGTCGCGCTTTCGGTGGAGGCGCGCTCGTTGGCGTGGTGGGCCAGCACGTGGCCGATCTCGTGGCCGATGACGGTGGCCAGCTGGTCCTGGTTGGTGGCGACGTCGAGCAGGCCGGTGTTGACCCCCACGTAGCCGCCCGGCAGGGCAAAGGCGTTGGCGTCCTCGGACTCGAACACCTTGACCTGCCAGTTCTGATTGCGCTGGTCTTCCGGCAGCGCCTGGACCACGTTGCGGGTCACGCACTGCACGTACTCGAGCTGGCGCCCGCTCACGGTGGGCAGCTCCTGCTGGTACTGGTCGAAGGCCTGGGCCCCCATCTGGCTGAGCTGCTGTTCGTCCAGCAACAGCATCTGGGAGCGACCAGTGGGTGAGGTGGAACAGGCAGCAACGGTAACCATCAGGGCGCAGGCGCCCACGGCCTTCATCCAGCGCATGGGGGGTCTCCTTGTCATGATCCGCCGGGGTCGAGCCCGAGCGTGTAGAATCGGTGGCAACTGGCCTCAAGATACCCGGACTGCTGGAAGGGTCAACCGCAAAGGTAGTGCACGGCCGGTCGCTATCGAGCGACAGACCCTGACCGGCGGCCATCATTTGTTACAAGGACACCTGCCCCGATGGACACTCAACTCGCCCAGCGCCTGCTGGCCCTTCTCGATCGCGTCGAACCCTGGCTGCCCGAGCCCCGCCCTGCGGTGGACTGGCGTCGTGACGTCGCTGCGCTGTGGCAGCGCCACGCCCTCGGCGGGCAACTGGTGCCGGTGCCGCCTCGGGATGCCCTGAGCCTGGACGACCTGGTCGGGGTGGAGCGCCAGAAGCGCGAGCTGCTGGCCAATACGCGGGCCTTTCTGCGTGGCCTGCCGGCCAATCACGCGCTGCTGTGGGGCTCTCGTGGCAGCGGCAAGTCGTCGATGGTGCGCGCGCTGCTCAATACCCTGGCCGATGAAGGCCTGCGGCTGATCCAGGTGGACCGCCACGACCTGGCCGGACTGCCGCTGCTGGTGGAGCAGTTGCGTCACGAACCGGCGCGCTTCGTGGTGTACTGCGATGATCTGTCCTTCGAAGGATCCGACGACGCCTACAAGGCGCTCAAGAGTGTCCTCGACGGCACCCTGACCGGCCCCCCGGAAAACGTGCTGATCTACGCCACCTCCAACCGGCGCCACCTGATGCCGGAGCATATGAGCGACAACCAGCAGAGCCACCTGACGCCGGACGGCGAGGAGCTGCACCACGGCGACGCGGTGGAGGAGAAGATCTCGCTGTCCGACCGCTTCGGATTGTGGCTGGCGTTTCATCCGTTCAACCGGGAGACCTATCTCGATACCTGTCGCCACTGGGTCGAGCGCCTGGGCCAGCCGCAGGACTGGGATGACGAAGCGCCGGTGGCGGCCACCCGCTTTGCCACCATGAGAGGTGGACGCAGCGGCCGCTGTGCCTACCAGTTTGCGCTGGACTGGGTAGGGGCTCGTCGCCTGGCAGAGCAAGCCTGAGGCGCTGCCGCAGGCTTGCAGGCCAGGCTCAGCAGCGAGCGAGGCATGGTCTCGACATCCGGCAGCATGCGTGCACGAAAACGCCCGGTTCCTCTGGCGAGGGACCGGGCGTTTCGTTGTCGTTCAACACCAGGGGCGAAAGAGCGGCGAGTGACGCCGGTGACGCTTAGCGGCGGCTCTTGCGCGCCTCCTTGGTGCGCCCCAGTTCGCGCTTCTTGGCCTTTTCCTTGTCGGAGGCTTCGGCCAGTCGGTCGTAGGGGTTCTTGCCGGAGCGGAACTCGAAGCGCATCGGCGTGCCTCGGACCTTGAGCACCTTGCGGAAGGTGTTGGTCAGGTAGCGCTTGTAGGCTTCGGGCAGCTTGTCGGTCTGGTTGCCGTGGACCACGATGATCGGCGGGTTGCTGCCGCCCTGGTGGGCCATGCGCAGCTTGATCCGGCGGCCGTGGACCATCGGCGGCTGGTGCTGCTCGACGGCGTCCTGCAGCAGCGTGGTCAGACGGTTGGTCGACCAGTGGCTGTTGGCGGAGGCGAAGGCGCGCTCCAGCGACGGGTACAGGTCGCCCACGGCGGTGCCGTGCAAGGCCGAGATGAAGTGCAGCTCGGCGTAGTCGGCGAAGCCCAGACGGCGCTTGATCTCGGCGCGCATCTTGTCCTTGGCCTCGCTTTCCAGGCCGTCCCACTTGTTGACCGCCAGTACCAGCGCGCGGCCCGAGGTCAGCACATAGTCGAGCAGGTGCAGATCCTGCTCCACCAGGCCGGTGCGGGCATCGAGCACCATGATCGCGACGTGGCACTCCTTGATCGCGTCCAGGGTCTTGATGATCGAGAACTTCTCGGCCACCTCGGTGACGTTCTTGCGCCGCCGGACGCCGGCGGTATCGACCAGTACGTAGGGCTTGCCGCGACGCTCGAAGGGGATCTCGATGGCGTCGCGGGTGGTGCCGGCTTCATCGAATACCACCACCCGGTCCTCGCCCAGCAGGCGGTTGACCAGGGTCGACTTGCCCACGTTGGGACGACCGATGACACCGATGCGGATACCCTTGCTGCCGGTGTCCGCGGGGATGTCCATGTCGCGCTCGGGGAACGGCGAGAGCACCTCGTCGATCAGCGCGGTGACATTGCGGCCGTGGGCCGCTGCGATGGGCCGGGGATCGCCGAGACCGAGCTGCCAGAAGTCGGCCATGGCCGAGTGTTCCTCGAGGCCGTCGGTCTTGTTGACCACCAGCCAGGTCTTCTTCTGGTTGACCCGCAGGTGGTTGGCGATGGCCTCGTCGGCGACATTGAGGCCGGCACGCGCGTCCACCAGGAACAGCACGATGTCGGCTTCGTCGATGGCCTGCAGCGACTGTTCGGCCATGGCCGCGTCGATGCCTTCCTCGTCACCGCTGATGCCGCCGGTGTCGATGACGGTGTAGGCCTTGTTGCCGAGCATGCCGTTGCCGTACTTGCGATCCCGGGTGAGGCCGGGGAAATCGGCCACCAGGGCGTCGCGAGAGCGGGTCAGGCGGTTGAACAGGGTCGACTTGCCCACATTGGGCCTGCCGACCAGTGCGATCACGGGGGTCATGGGCGGATGTCCAGAGCCTCCAGGCTTCCGTCATTGGCCAGGGCGTACACGCGCTTGCCGTCGGTGAGAGGGCGCACGCTGATGCCTGAGCCGTCAATATGGGTGCGGCCGACCAGGCGTCCGCTGCTGGCGTCGATAAAGTGCACATAGCCTTCGGCGTCGCCGAGCACGATGCGGCCGTCGGCGAAGGCCGGGGCGGTCACCGAGCGACCGTAGAGGTCCTCCAGGCGCCACAGCTCGTTGCCGCTGTTGGCGTCGAAGGCGATCAGGCGGCTGGCCTCGTCGACCACGTAAAGCGTCTCGCCCACCAGCACCGGGGTGTGGTAGCTGGACAACGGCGTCGACCACAGGGTCTCGCCGCTCTGGGCGTTGAGCGCCACCAGGCGACCATTGAAGCTGGTCACGAACAGGCGGCCGTCCGGAGTCAGCACCGGCTGGCCGGCCAGGTCGACCAGACGGTCGATGTCATTCATGCCGGTGGCCACGGCGATGGTGCGCTCGGAGATCTGCTGGCCCGAGCGGTTGTCGATGATCGACAGACGGCCGTTGGCAAAGCCGGCGAAGGTCACCTGATCGATGGCGGTGGGGGTGCCGGTGCTGCGCAGGGTCAGCGACGGCATATTGGCGCTGAACACCCACTGGCGGTCACCGGACAGGCGATCCAGGGCGGTCACGGTGCCGTCCACCGCCTGCACGATCAACAGCTGGGTGGTCGGCTGGGGCGCGGCCAGCACTTCGCTGGGCACACGGGTACGCCACTTGACCCGGCCATTGCGCTGGTCGAGGGCGACCACCTCGCCATTGCGGGTGGCGAGGAACAGATCGCCGTCCACTGCGGTGATACCGCTGGAGATCGGTGAATCCAGTTCGGCTTCCCATTGGGTGTCGCCGTTGGCGGTGTTGAACGCCTCGACCAGGCCTTCCTCGTCGGCGGCGAACAGGGTGGAACCGGCCAGGGCGGGTTCGATGGGGTAGGTGGCCTCACCCAGGCCTGCGCCCACGCCTTCGCTCCAGCGGGTTTCGACCCGGGTGGACTCGGCGAAGTCCTTGAGCTCCTTGGGCGGATACTGGGGCTCGGACTTGCTGGCGCAGCCGGTCAGCAGGGCGGTCAGGGTGACGGCGGTCGCCAGGGCGATCCGGGTTCGGTTAAACGGGGTCTTCATAGGGTGGCCTCCTGATCACCGAGGTCGTCGAGCTTGAGCGAGATACCGTAGAGCGGCTGACCGCTTTCTTCGGCCAGTGACTGGGCGCTCTGCCAGGCCTCGGCGGCCTGGTCGTGCTGGCCGGTGGCGTGGTAGATGTCGCCGCGCACGTTGTCGCGCTGGGCGGCCAGGGCCTCGGGGATGTCACCGTCGAGGGTGGCAAGGGCGGTCTCGTGGTTGCCCTCGGCGCTCTGCAGGCGCGCCAGGCGCAGGCGGGCGAGGCCGGTCAGGTAACCATCGTCGCTGCCCTCGATGAGGGTCTCCAGCGACTCGCGGGCGCCCTCGACATCGCCTGCGTCGACCTCCAGGCGGGCCTCGAGCAGCAGCGCAAGCTCGCTGTACAGGGTGCCGTCGTGGTCTTCCTGCAGGGTGTCGACCAGCCCCTGGGCCTGGGCCAGGGCCCCGTCGTCGAGGCTGTCGCGGCTGGCCAGGTCAAGAAGCTGCTGGTAGCTGCTGGAGGCGGCCACGGCCTGCCCCTGCTGGTAGTCCTGCCAGGCGTTCCAGCCGAACACGCCAGCGGCGGCCAGTACCGCACCGGCGAGCAGCGAGGTGCCGTTTTCCTTCCACCAGCGCTTGATCGCCTCAAGCTGTTCTTCTTCGGTTCTCAGCTCCGCCACGGGCGGTCTCCTTCTAATGGTCGTGCCGTCACTCGGACAGCAGGCTCGTCAGGGTGGTGGCCAAGGACGCTTGCTCGACCACGCGTTGTTCGCGGTCGTCACGCAGGAACTTGATCGCCACCTGGCCGTTTTCACGTTCGTTTTCGCCGATCAGCAGGGCGAGGCGGGCACCGCTGCGATCGGCCTTCTTGATGCGGCTCTTGAAGCTGCCGCCGCCACAGTGCAATTGCACGCCAAGGGCCGGCAGTTCATCGCGCAGGCGCTCGGCCAGGGCCATGGCGTCGCCGTCGGTGGTGGCGTCCATGCCCAGCACGTAGGCGTCGAGCGGGGCGCGAGCCTCCTGCGGCACGATGTCCAGGGTCTCGAGCAGCAGGATCAGACGCTCGATGCCCATGGCGAAGCCCACCGCCGGGGTCGGCTTGCCGCCGAGCTGCTCGACCAGGCCGTCGTAGCGTCCGCCGGCGCACACGGTGCCCTGGCTGCCGAGGGCGTCGGTGGTCCACTCGAACACGGTGCGGCAGTAGTAGTCGAGACCGCGCACCAGGCGCGGGTTGATCACGTAGTCGATGCCGGCGGCGTCGAGGCGCGCGGTCAGCGCCTCGAAGTGCTCGCGGGACTCCTGATCCAGATGATCCATCAGCTGGGGCGCCTGGCTCAGCATCTCGGCCATGGCCGGATTCTTCGAGTCGAGGATACGCAGCGGGTTGCTGGTCAGGCGGCGCAGCGAGTCCTCGTCGAGGACCTCGCGGTGCTGCTCGAAGTAGGCCACCAGGGTGTCGCGGTAGGCCGCGCGCGCCTCATTGGAGCCCAGCGAATTGAGCTCCAGGGTGACGTGATCAAACAGGCCGAGCTGCTTCCACAGACGCGCCGACAGCAGGATGACTTCGGCGTCGATGTCCGGGCCTTCCAGGCCGTAGGTCTCGACCCCGACCTGATGGAACTGACGGTAGCGGCCCTTCTGCGGGCGCTCGTGGCGGAACATCGGGCCGGTGTACCACAGCCGCTGGGTCTGGTTGTACAGAAGGCCATGTTCCATCGCCGCGCGAACCGAGCTGGCGGTGCCCTCGGGGCGCAGGGTCAGGCTGTCGCCGTTGCGGTCCTCGAAGGTGTACATCTCCTTCTCGACGATGTCGGTGACCTCGCCGATCGAGCGGGCGAACAGGGCCGTCTGCTCGACGATAGGGGTACGGATCTCGTTGTAGCCGTAGCGCTTCATCAGCGCCTGAACCTGGGACTCGAAGTACTGCCACACCGGCGAGGCGTCGGGCAACAGGTCATTCATGCCACGGATGGCCTGGATCTTCTTGCTCAAAACTTGCTCCTTGGTCTCGCCGTAGTCACGGCCCTCGCCCGGCCTCACCGGGCGAGGGCGTTACAGGCGAGCGATGACGTCGCGTTCTGTCGCTTCCTTCTCGGCGACCTTCTGGCGAATCAGCGCCTCGAGATCGTCGACCAGGTGGTCATTGCGCAGTTTGCTGGCGGGCTTGCCGTCGATGTAGACGAGGTTGGCCGGGGTGCCGCCGGTCAGGCCCAGGTCGGCTTCCTTGGCCTCGCCGGGGCCGTTGACCACGCAGCCGATGACGGCCACGTCCAGCGGCGTCATCACATCCTCGAGGCGCTCTTCGAGGGCGTTCATGGTGCTGATGACGTCGAAGTTCTGACGCGAACAGCTCGGGCAGGCGATGAAGTTGATGCCCTTGGCCCGCAGGCGCAGGCTCTTGAGCATGTCAAAGCCGACCTTGACCTCTTCGACCGGATCCGCTGCCAGCGATACCCGGATGGTGTCGCCGATACCGTCCATCAGCAGCATGCCAAGGCCGATGGAGGACTTGACGGTGCCCGAACGCAGACCGCCAGCCTCGGTGATACCCAGGTGCAGCGGCTGCTCGATGCGTGAGGCCAGGTCACGGTAGGCGGCCACCGCCATGAACACGTCGGAGGCCTTGACGCTGACCTTGAAGTCGGGGAAGTCGAGGCGATCCAGGTGATCGATATGGCGCATCGCCGATTCGACCAGGGCCGCCGGTGTCGGTTCCCCGTACTTCTTCTGCAGGTCCTTCTCCAGCGAGCCGGCGTTGACGCCGATACGGATCGGGATACCGTTGTCACGGGCGGCGGAGACCACCGCCTGGACGCGGTCTTCACGGCCGATATTGCCAGGGTTGATGCGCAGGCAGTCGACCCCTAGCTCAGCCACGCGCAGGGCGATGCGGTAGTCGAAGTGGATGTCGGCCACCAGCGGCACCTGGGTGCCCTGCTTGATGCGACCGAAGGCCTCGGCGGCGTCCATGGTCGGCACCGAGACGCGCACGATATCGGCGCCGGCCTGTTCGAGGGCACGAATCTGGCCAAGGGTGGCCTCGACGTCCAGGGTGTCGGTGTTGGTCATGCTCTGCACCGAGATGGGAGCGTCGCCCCCGACCGGTACCGAACCGACATGAATCTGGCGTGACTGGCGTCTTTTGATCGGTGAGTGCGAATGCATGGCGATCAATCACTCTCCCAGGGTAAAGCGGGCGACATTGTTTCTGCCGGCGCGCTGTTGCAGGTCGACGGTTTCGCCGCCCCACAACAACTCCACGCCGGTGGCGTTGCCGACAGTCATGCGGAAGGGCGGCTCGCCCTCCACGGTGGCTTCGGTGCCCGGTGACTGCAGGCCGACGAAGACTCGGGTATTGGTGCTGTCGAAGATCTCGGTCCAGGACTGCTCGTTGAAGGTCAGCTTGAGGATACGACGGCTGTCGGCAGCCGGCGCGGCCTCGGCGGCGCCCTCATCCTCGGCGCCCTGTGCATCGGCGGAGGCAGTCTGCTCGGCGCTGGCGTCGTCGGCATTCACGCTTGCAGCCTGGTCGGTGCTGTCGTTGACGCTGTCGTCAGCGGGCTCGCTGGCTTCGGCGGCAGCCGCTTCGGTGGCCGCCACGGTGCTCGGCGTCGAGGCGCCAGGCTCGGCGCCGGCGCTTTCTGCAGCGCTGTCGGCGGTGGCCTGCTCGCCATCGACCAGTCCCATCTCGCTGTCCTCGGCGGGCAGCGGGGGCAGGTTGTCGTCGCCCTCGGTGGCCTCGTCGCTGACCGCGGCGTTGCCGTCGATGGTGTCCACCGAGACCGGGCCGTTGTCGCTGACCTCGGGCGGCTCGCTGCCACCACGGCTCTGCCACCACATCAGGGTCAGCCCGATCAGGCCGGCGATGACCACCAGGGTCATCAGCCGAAACAGCCAGGCGCCCAGGCGCGAGGGGGGCTTGTTGATGTACACCGGGGTGACCTTGCGCTCGACTTCCTCGTTGCCCATGCGCGCTTCGTACAGCGCCATCACCCGGCCGACATCGACGCCGAGCAACTGGGCGTAGCTGCGCAGGTAGCCGCGTCGGTAGGTCACCACCGGCACTTCATCGTAGTTGTCGATCTCCAGCCCCTCGATCACGGCGGGACGGAGGTTGAGGGCTGCCCCGACTTCCTCGCGGGTCAGCCCCTGGCTCTCTCGTTCATGGCACAGCAAGGCGCCGGGAGAGGCGTCCCCGGAGGGCGTTTTGGACAAGGAGACCTCGGAGTCGGTGTACTGACTGTCGCTCATGGCTGAGCTTCCTTCATCGTGTAAACAGTGATCAAAGCGCGCGTGAAGGCTGGTCGGGTTCGGCCGATGACCGGGCGCCGGTGTCGGCGTCTCCCAGGCTAGCGGCAAGCTGCCTGGCGGCGGTGGTCCATCCCGCCTGGCTCACGAAGCGATCCAGCTGTGATCGGGCGCGCATAAGGTTGCCCTGTGCGTATTCCAGTTCGGCGAGGGTCAAGTGGCTCGCGGGCAGGCTCGAGTCGATGCGTTGGGATCGCTCCAGCGCCGCCCTGGCCGTCTCGACCTCGCCGAGTTCCCACCGGCAGCGTCCCAGGTTGGCAAACAGCTGGGCCCGGTGGGCATAGTGTATATCGTGACTGGCCTGTTCAAGCTGCTCGCAGGCCTCACCGGTTTGCCCCCGATCATACAGGAAGGCGGCGTAATTGTTGCGTGCCCGGGTGAAGTTCGGGTCTTCATCGAGGGCGCGTCGAAAGAACTCGTCCGCCAGCGCCGCTTCCCCCTGGCGTTGGTGAATCAGTGCCAGGGCCTGCAGCGCGGCGGCGTCATCGGGATCGAGCGAGACGGCGCGATCGAGTGCCGCCGTGGCGCGGGGAAGGTTGCCCTGGCGCAGGTAGGCTTCGCCGAGGTTGCGATAGGCGACGGCGGGGGACTCGTCTGACTGGGGCACGGCGACGGCGCAGCCGGCAAGCGTCAGGGGAAGCGCGATGGCCAGTCCGATGACCCGGCCGCGCAGGCCGGCGCTTGAGCTGTCTGCCTGGCACGTCATGGCGTTGTCGTACTCCCGCTGCTTGGCCGTGGCGGGAAGGCGTCTGGCGACACCCGCCCGTGGGCAGGAAAAGGCCCGAATATCAAAGCGCCGTGCCGGAATGAAGTCAAGACGGCAGGGTCAGTCGGCGTCGATCTGGATCGACTGAATGTAGCGTTCGTGACGACGCGTACGATCCTTGACCCGTCCTACCAGCTGGCCGCAGGCGGCGTCGATGTCATCGCCCCGGGTCGACCGGATCGGCGCGGTATGACCCAGTTCGTAGAGCCAGCGCTGGAAGCGCATCACCTGATTGCGGGAGGGCTTCTCGTAGCCGGAATGGGGGAAGGGGTTGAAGGGGATCAGGTTGATCTTGCAGGGCAGTTCCTTCAACAGCTCCGCCAGTTCACGGGCATGCTCCTGCTGGTCGTTGACGTCCTTGATCACCGTGTATTCGATGGTGACCTGGCGGGTGTCGTCGCACTTGGCCAGATAACGGTGGCAGGCGTCCAGCAGTGAGCGGATGTTGTACTTGCGGTTGAGCGGTACCAGTTCGCTGCGCAGCGCATCATTGGCGGCGTGCAGCGAGATCGCCAGGCTGACGTCGAGTTCGTCGCCCAGGCGGTCGAGCATCGGTACCACCCCGGAGGTGGACAGGGTGACACGGCGTTTCGACAGGCCGTAACCCTGATCGTCGAGCATCAGCTTCATCGCCGGCACGACGTTGTCGTAGTTCATCAAGGGTTCGCCCATGCCCATCATCACCACGTTGGTGACCGGACGATTGGCGCTGTCCTTGCGTGAGCCGCCACTGTTGGAGGCGACCCATACCTGGCCGATGATCTCGGCGCTGGTGAGGTTACGCTGAAAGCCTTGCTTGCCGGTGGAGCAGAAACTGCAGTCCAGCGAGCAGCCGACCTGGGATGACACACACAGGGTGCGGCGCTTGCCGTTGTCGGCGGGGATAAGCACGGTTTCGACGTAGCTGCCGTCCTCGACCTCCACTACCCACTTGCGCGTCCCGTCCTTGGAGGCGCCTTCATAGACGACCTTGGGACCGCGTACCTCGGCGGTTTCCTCGAGGCGTGCGCGCAGCGCCTTGGACAGGTTGGTCATGGCGGCGAAATCGTCGACGCCTTCGTGGTGAATCCATTTCATCACCTGGGCGGCACGGAACTTCTTCTCACCGATGGAGAGGAAGAAGGCTTCCATCTCTTCTCGGGTCATGCCGAGCAGGTTGACGCGTTGGGGAGCAGCGGTGGTGGTCATGGCAGGTTCAGCGGGTCGGTGGGCAGAAAGGAGCGAACGGATGCCAGGGGCATCCGTTCACCGATGGGGCCGCAATCACGAGGGTCGGACCCCGACGCCCTTAGCGCGGGCAGATCTCGTCTGCGCCGAAGAAGTAGCTCACTTCGCGCTCGGCGGACTCGGGGGAGTCGGAGCCGTGGACGGCATTGGCGTCGATGGAGGAGGCGAAGTCGGCGCGGATGGTGCCGGCGTCGGCTTCCTTCGGGTTGGTGGCGCCCATCAGCTCGCGGTTCTTGGCGATGGCGTTGTCACCTTCCAGCACCTGCACCACGACCGGACCAGAGGTCATGAAGGACACCAGGTCGCCGAAGAAGGGGCGTTCCTTGTGCTCGGCGTAGAAGCCTTCGGCCTGCTCCTGGGACAGGTGAACCATCTTGGCGGCGACGACCTTCAGTTCGGCCTTCTCGAAGCGCGTGATGATCTCGCCGATGACATTCTTGGCGACGGCGTCGGGCTTGATGATGGACAGAGTGCGCTCTGTAGCCATGAAACTCTCCAGTAGTTGGGCCCAGGAAGTGGGCATGGATGCCAGGTAGATGGCGTCGCGCCGCCCCGGGGACCGGGGCGGCGCGACGCGGGAAAACGAAGCGATGCGGCGTGTTGCGCCGAAGAGCGCAGATTATAGCGTCCTCGTGGCGCCTTGAACACAATTGTTCGTCGCGGCGCCAGCGAGTTCTGCCGCGATCACGGCGAATTCAGACGGTAAAGCTCTCGCCGCAGCCGCACTCGTCCTTGACGTTGGGATTGTTGAAACGGAAGAACCGGTTCAGCCCCTCGTTGACGTAGTCGACCTCGCTGCCGTCGAGCATCTCGAGCGCTTCCGGGGCGACATAGACCCGAGCGTCGTGCTCCTCGAACAGGGCATCGTCGGCCTGGACGTCGTCGGCGAAGTCGAGGACGTAGCTGTAGCCGGAGCAGCCGCTGGGCTTGACCGAGACCCGCAGTCCAAGCCCCTGGCCTCGCTCGTCGAGCACGCGGCGGATCTGGTCGGCCGCGGCGGGGGTGATCTTCAGGTGTGCCATATCATTCTCCTGGGTCGGGCGCTGCCGCCTGGGCGGCAGTCACCGAAACTGTCTCTGTCGTGCGCTGCCCGTCGAAGGGTGATGTTCTCAAGGCATGTCTCAAGGCATGGCGCGGGGCTCAGGCCTCACGGCATGGCGCGCTGGCGCAGGCCAATCAGCGCGGTGCGCAGGGCCTGGCCTGCGCGGTCGATGTCGTCTTCGCTGGTGAAGCGTCCGATGCTCAGGCGCAGCGAGGCCAGCGCCAGGCGGCGCGGCACCCCGATGCCCTGGAGCACGTAGGACGGTTCGACGCTGGCCGAGTTGCACGCCGACCCGGTCGACAGGGCGATGTCGCGCAGCGCCATCAGCAGCGACTCGCCGTCGACGCCCTCGAAGCCGAGGTTGATGATGTTGGGCACCGAGGCCTCGAGGCGGGTGTTGCAGTGCACGCCGTCGAGATCGGCGATGGCCTCGAGCAGGCGATCCCGCAGGCTCTGGATACGCGCCTGATCGGCCTCGCCTTCGTTCGCCGCTAGCGCGAAGGCCTCGCCCATGCCGGCGATCTGGTGGGTCGCCAGGGTGCCGGAACGCATGCTGCGTTCGTGGCCGCCGCCGTGGATCAGCGCCTCGAGACGAAGATCGGGGCTACGCCGCACATAGAGCGCGCCGATGCCCTTGGGGCCATAGGCCTTGTGGCCGGACAGCGACATCATGTCGACCTTGCTTCGCCCCACGTCGAGGTCGATGCGGCCCACCGCCTGGGCCGCGTCGACATGGATCATGGCGCCGTGGTCATGGGCCACCTCGGCCAGGGCGGCGATGTCATTGATGGTGCCGAGTTCGTTGTTCACCGCCATCAACGATACCAGCACGGTGTCGGGGCGCATGGCCTCGGCCAGCTGGCCAGGGCTGACGCTTCCGTCGGTCTGGGGCGTCAGCCAGGTGACGTCAAAGCCCTCTTGCTCCGCCGCCTTGGCGGTATCGATGACCGCCTTGTGCTCGATGATGGAGGTGACCAGGTGGCGGCCCTTGTCGCGGTTGGCCCTGAGGAAGCCGGTAATGGCCAGATTGTCCGCCTCGGTGGCGCCGCTGGTCCAGACGATCTCTCGCGGGTCGGCCTTGATCAGGTCGGCGACCTGGCGCCGGCCGTTTTCCACCGCCTGCTCGGCCAGCCAGCCGGGCATATGGCTGCGCGACGCCGGGTTGGCGAAGGTGCCCTCGAGGGTCAGGTGCCGACTCATGACCTCGGCGACACGGGGGTCGACCGGGGTGGTAGCGGCGTAGTCGAGATAGACGGGTGAAGTCATGGCGATGTCATCGTTGGCGGGCAGAGGGGCGAAAGTCTAGCTCAGGGCGCCGAGGTCACAATGTCGTCGTTGTGCTGGCGACGGCGCTGACGCCCGGCGATCTCGGCGATCTCCTGGCGCTCGGCCAGCTCGCCCAGGGTGACCCCGTCGAGGAAGTCCTGGATGCGCTCGGACAGCTCGAACCACAGGTGATGGGTCAGGCAGGTGTCGCCCTTCTGGCAGTCGGACAGACCGCCACAGCGGGTGGTGTCCACCGACTCCTTGACCGCATCGATGACCCGGGCCACCGAGATGGACGCTGCCGGCTCCGCCAGCAGGTAGCCACCGCCTGGCCCGCGCACGCTGTCGACCAGGCCGGCGCGCCGCAGGCGGGCGAACAGCTGCTCGAGGTAGGACAGCGAGATCTGCTGACGCCGAGCGATGTCGGCCAGGCAGATCGGGCCCTGGTCGGCGTTGACCGCCATGTCGAGCATGGCGGTGACAGCGTAGCGTCCCTTGGTGGTCAGGCGCATGGGGCGAACCCTCGACGCCGACATGGGTCGGCGGTCCGGAAAGTGTGGGCGTGGTCGGTAGCCGACGACGCTTGGATCAAAGCGATATTATGGGAAAGACCGAGTGTCGTGGTCAACTATTGGCGCCGTGCCGTCGTCGCCTCGTCTTCCCGCTCGGCCCCGTGCTCGGCGTCATTGGCCGTCTCGCTGCCGCCGGCACTGTCCTTGTCGGTGGTGCCTGGGTCGGAGGTGTCTGGGGCGGAGGTGCCTTGGTCGGAGATGCCTGGCCCGACGTCTTCATTGCCGCTGGCGCTTTCGTTGCCGCTGGTGGCGGTGTCGGAGCCCAGGATATCGGCGTTGGCGTCACGCCCGATCACCGGCGCGCAGGCGCGGTCGACGTCTTCCAGTATCTCGGCGAAGTCCTCGTCGCGAATTTCCGGCATCTGGCCGTCGCGGTAGCTGTGGTCCAGTTGCCTCAGGGTCTTGCACATGCCGCTGATGCGTTCATCCACCGCGTGCATATGGTCGAGCATGGCTTGCATCGACTTGGCCACTGGGTCGGGCATGTCCTGGCTCATGCCGTAGGCGTCGAAGCCGAATTTCTGGCACATCGCCTCGCGACGGGCCGGGTCGACCTCGAGGCCCGGGTCGCTGTCCGGGTCGCGGCGCTGGACGATCTTGCCGGGGATGCCGACCACGGTGGCGCCGGCCGGGACTTCCTTGGTGACCACCGCGTTGGAGCCGACCTTGGCGCCAGCACCGACGGTGAAGGGGCCGAGAATCTTGGCGCCGGCACCGACGATCACGCCGTCCTCCAGGGTCGGGTGACGCTTGCCCTTGTTCCAGCTGGTGCCGCCCAGGGTCACGCCCTGGTAGAGGGTGACATCGTCGCCGACGATGGTGGTCTCGCCGATCACCACGCCCATGCCGTGGTCGATGAAGAAGCGCCGGCCGATGGTGGCGCCGGGGTGAATCTCGATGCCGGTGAACCAGCGGCCCAGCGTCGACAGGGTACGCGCGATCCATTTGAGATTGCGCTTCCACAGCTGGTGGGAGATCCGGTGCAGCAGCAATGCGTGAAGGCCAGGATAGTTGGTCAGGACTTCAAGAAAGTTGCGCGCCGCCGGATCCCTGGCAAATACGCTGTTGATGTCTTCGCGTAGGCGTTGAAACATGCGGCAGTCCCTGAGTCGGTCAAGAGCATCATAGTGGGGGCTGGTGGTGGGCCATTCAAGCCTGCCACCTGTCGAGTCAGTGATCTGGTTCAGCTCAGCGGCTCGAAGGTGGGCGCCGTGTCGCTCCAGAGCCGCCGGCCTGGCGCTGATCCTGCTGTTGGTTCGGGCTAGTCCTGGGTCGGCTTCTGGCCCTGATGCGTGTCATGTTCTCGCTGTAATTCCGGCTCGCTACCCCGGGCGCCCAGCGCCTGGCCGCCTGCGGCCTTCTCGGTGGCGCTGAGGATGCCACGCAGGATGTTGAGCTCCATGCGTTCGGGGCGCGAGCGCAGGGTCACTCGGCGCAGCCTGGCCATCAATTGGCGAGGCTTCGCCGGGTCGTGGAAGCCGATGGTGATCAGCGCGCGTTCCAGATGAGCGAAATAGTGCTCCAGCTCCTCGTGGCTGGCCAGTGGCTGCGTTTCTTCCTCATCGTCCTGTGCCGGGCCTGGCTTATTCTGGGTCTGGGTCTGGGTCTGGGCCTGGGCCAGCCAGGCAAGGCGGCATTCGTAGGCCAGCACCTGCACCGCCGCGGCCAGGTTCAGCGAGCTGAAGTCGGGATTGGTGGGGATGTGGACGTGGGCGTGGCAGCGTTGCAGTTCGGCGTTGGACAGGCCGCTGTCCTCGCGGCCGAAGACCAGCGCGATCCGGGCCTCGGGCGTGGCCAGCTCGGCGGGCAGACGCTCGCCCAGCTCACGCGGGGTGATCATCGGCCAGGGCAGGGTGCGCGAGCGCGCGCTGGCTCCCACCACCAGGGTGCAGTCGGTGACCGCCTGCTCGAGGCTGTCGACCACCCGGGCGCCGTGGACCAGGGCGTCCGCTCCGGAGGCGCGGGACACACTGTCGGCGGTGATGACCTCGCAGCGTGGTGCCACCAGGGCCAGATCGGCGAGTCCCATATTGTGCATGGCGCGGGCGGTGGCGCCGATATTGCCGGGGTGGCTGGTGCCGATGAGAACGATGCGAATGCGCTCGAGCATGGAAGATCCTGTAACGACGCGGCGGGTTGATGCGGTGGTTGGTGCAGTGGTCTATTCAATGACCGATGCGGTGACGTCTTCGGTCACCGATGCAATGGCGCTGATGGCGGACCGGTCGGCAGCGCCAAGGGCGCCAGTCTAGCATGGGTAGATGCGCGCTGGGGCGAAGTGCGTGGCATTCATGCCCGTGGTCTGCTAGGATTCGCGCCGAGTCAGTTACCCACGTCGACTCCGTTCTTTAACACCACCGACTCCCAAGGCCCGATCATGCATCCGATGGTCCAGTACGCCCTGCGCGCTGCCCGCAGCGCCGGCGAACAGTTTCTGCGCATTCGCGAACGAATCGAGAATGCCCACGACGAGCACAACCTCGACCGTCTGCTCGAGGACACGGCTCGCAACGCCGAATCCCTGATTACCCGCCAGCTGACCCGCGGTTATCCCCAGCACGGGGTCGTCGGTCGCTACACGCCCCACCGTGCCGGTGAAGGCGAAGGCGCGGATATCCTGTGGCGCATCGAACCCTTCCACGGTTACTCGAACCTGAGTGTGGCGTCCCCTGAGTTCGCCCTGTCCGTGGTATGTCTGATCAAGGGCCGTCCGGAGCACGCGGTGGTGATCTGCCCCTTCAGCGATGACGAATACCTTGCCAGCCGTGGCCGTGGCGCCCAGCTCAATGGCAAGCGTCTGCGTGTGTCCAAGATCAAGAGCGCCGCTGGCGCCCGCCTGTCGCTGGGGCTTCCCGATACCTACCTGCGCTCGCGTTTTCTGCCGACCTACCTGACCCTGGTGCAGCAGCTCGGCCCCCAGGCCGAACAGCTTCAAGCCAGCGCCTGTGGCCTGCTCGACATGGCCCGTCTGGCCGCCGGTCGTGCCGACGCCGCCTTCGTGCTGGGAGTCGAGGAGCAGGACCTGGACATCGGTTCGCTGCTGCTCAAGGAGTCCGGTGCCCTGATCGGCACACCGGATGGCCAGCCCTCGGTGCGTATCGAAGGCGCCCTGATGGCCGCCAACCCGCGCCTGTTCAAGGCGCTGATCAAGCAGCTTGCGCCCCACGTGCATACCGCGCCCAGTCAGCCCGAAGAGGACTGATTCGGCACCGCTCGCGCGAGCGAGCGGTGATCGTGACGCCGTCACAGCAACGCCCCCGCGGCCTGGCCGCGGGGGCGTCATTCGTTGTTGGTGCAGTGAGTTCGGTGTGACCGTGGTCAGGGCGCCAGCGCGGCCACCACCTCTTCGACCTGGAGGCGGGTGCTGTCCAGGCCCTGGCCGGCCAGATACCAGAGTCGCGGCGAGCCGACGGCGATCGCCAGATCGTCACCGACGGCCTGCGTCAGCGCCTCGACATCGAGAGGCGTCTGGCCGATGGCGGCGCTGCGGTCCACCACCCACACCAGGTCGGGCTGGGTGGCGGCGATCTGCGCCGGCGTTAGCGGTGTGAAGGTACGCTCACCACGCGTCACGCTCTCGACGTTCTCGGGAAGTTCGGGCGAGGCCAGTCCCATCAGGTCATGCACGACGGCGTTGTGCTGGACGATAAGCTTTCCGTCGTTGTGGACGACCACCAGTACCTTCGGCGTCCCGTTGATCTCGGCCAACTGCTGATCGAGCGCCTGGCGCAGGTCCGCAAGCGCCTGCTCACCCGCTTGCTTTGCATCGAACAGCGCAGCCAGATCGTCGACCCGATGTTCGAGCTGGTCCCAGGCGTCCTCGCCCTCGGTCGCCACGGCGTAGACCGGGGCAAGAGCTTCCAGGTTTGCGCGTTCGGCTTCCAGGCGCCCGCTGATCAGGATGGCATCGGGTGACAGCGACTCAAGGGCTTCCATGTCGGCGACCTTGAGGGTGCCCACGTCGGTGAAGGCGTCGTCGGCATAGTCGGACAGATAGTCGGGAAGCGTTGCCTGGGCGACACCTGCGATACGCTCGCGCTGCGCCAGGTTGTCGAGGATGTCCAGGGCCGCGTAGTCGAGGGCGACGACCCTTTCCGGCACCGGTTGCGCCCAGGCCTGGGCAGTGACGCTGAGCAGGGCGGCGATGGCGAGAGGCTTGTACATGCTTTCTCCATTGATAATCATTTTCAATGGAGATGTTATCGCAAATGCTCGGGCAAAGGGGGAGCGTCGCCGTGCTACGTTGCGTTGCGTACTGGCGAACGCTCCCTGGCGCCGGGGTTCAGGAACCCTGGCTGGCCGGGTCGCCGGAGTCTGTCTTGGCTGACCTGCCTTGTCGACGCTGGGTCCAGCGCTGCTTGGCGTACTTGCGCATATTGGTGACGTTGTCGGTCTCGTCGACGATATCCTGGCCGAGCACCGTCTCGATCACGTCCTCCATGGTGATCAGGCCCACCCAGGTGCCGTGATCGTCATAGACCACCGCCAGATGCTGACGATCCCTGAGCATCATGGTGAAGACGTGCTCGACGCTGTCGTCGGCCTGTACCGAGGGGGCGTCCTGCATGATCTCCTTCATGTCCACGGATTCATCCGCCTGGTAGGCGTCGGCCTTGTGCACATAGCCGATGGCCTGCTCGCCGCCGTCCATCACCGGAAAGCGGGTGAACGGCGAGCGCACCAGGTCCTGTTCGAACTGGGCCACGGTCATCGATGGGCGCACCGTGACGCACACGGTTCTTGGCGTCATCACCTTGCTGATCTTGATCTCGTGCAGGTTGAGGATGTTGGTGATGGTTCTGGCTTCGTCCTGGTCCAGTGCCTTCTCGTCCAGGCCGATGCGTGCCAGCGCCTTGATCTCGCCACGCATATCGGTGTCGGCGGCATTGCCGCCGATGCGCTGGGTGATCTGCTCGGACATCCAGATGAACGGCTTGAGAATCAGGATCAGGGTATTGAGGATAGGCGGTAGCCAAGGCGACAGCTGGCGCCAGAAGGTGGCGCCGATGGTCTTGGGAATGATCTCCGAGAGGATCAGGATGGCCAGCGTCATCACCGCCGAGGCGACGCCCAGCCAGGCCTCGCCGAAGACCACCGCGACCTGGGCGCCGACGCCGGTGGCGCCAACGGTGTGGGCGATGGTGTTGAGCGTCAGGATAGCCGCCAGCGGGCGATCGATATCCCGCTTGAGGGCGTTCAGCTTCTTGTGCAGCGGCTCGTTGGTCTCCTGGACCTGGGCGATATAGCTCGGTGTCAGCGACAGGATGGCCGCTTCCAGTACCGAACACAGGAAGGAGGCGCCGATGGACAGTACGGCAAAGGCGATCAGCAGGAACATGCGGCCTCGTCACGTTTTAATGGGGTGGATGACAAGCATGAAAGGGGGCGCTGGCCAGGGCAAGTGACGGCGGGCATTTTCTGGAAGGAAACGACCTATCTCGCGTTGCTGCATGGTTTTCGAAGTGAACTGAGAGGCCGCCGACAGCGGTGCCGGCTCGCCGTGATCGTGCACTGACCTCGGAAAGCAAGAGGCCCCGCCGTGGATGATCCACGACGGGGCCTCGAGGGGCAGTTGCGGTGATATCAGGGCAGCTGCTCTTCCTCGGCGTCTTCCTTCTTCTCCGGGATCAGGTCGCGGCGCTGAAGCTTGAGCTTGATCAGCAGGGCCGCCGCCACGTAGATCGACGAGAAGGTACCCACGCCGATACCGATCAGCAGGGCCACCGAGAAGTTGTGGATCATGTCGCCACCGAGCCAGGCCAGCGCCAGCAGTACCAGCAGGGTGGTGCCGGAGGTCGCCAGGGTGCGGGACAGGGTCTGGTTTATCGCCTCGTTGAAGATCGCCGGCATGTCGTCGATACGCGACTTGCGGATATTCTCGCGGATACGGTCATAGACCACGATGGTGTCGTTGAGCGAGTAGCCGATCACCGCCAGCACGGCGGCCAGCACCGTCAGGTCGAACTCCATCTGGAACAGCGAGAAGGCGCCGACCACGATGATCACGTCATGGACCAGTGCCAGCAGTGCGCCGATGGCGAACTTGTACTGGAAGCGGAAGGCCACGTAGAGCATGACCACGCCGAGGGCGACGAGCATGCCGAGACCGCTCTGGTCACGCAGTTGACCGCCGACCTGGGCACCGACGAATTCGGCACGCACCAGGTCCACCTGGGCGCCGCCCTGGGCCAGCAGGCCCACGACCTGGTCGCCGACGTTGGCCTCGAAGGTCTGCTGCAGACGAATCAGCACCTCATTGGCGGCGCCGAAGGTCTGTACCGAGATGTCATTGAAGCCGGCTCCCTCGAGGGCGCCGCGCACGCTGTCCAGCGCCGGGGCGGTGGCGTAGCGGACTTCGACCAGGGTGCCGCCGGTGAAGTCGAGGCCCAGGGCCAGGCCCTGCACCACCAGCGACACCAGTGAGACCAGGATCAGGATCGCCGATATGGCAAAGGCGATCTTGCGCTGGCCCATGAAGTCGAGATTCAGGTTGGTGAGGCGTTTCATACCCTCTCCCCGTTGTGTGCAAGTGGACATGGGCTTAGATCCATAGCTTCTTCACCGGCTTGCCGCCGTAGATCAGATTGACCATGGCACGGGTCACCAGCAGGGCGGTGAACATCGAGGTCAGGATGCCCAGCGACAGGGTGACGGCGAAGCCCTTGACCGGGCCGGTACCGATGGAGAACAGGATCAATGCCACCAGCAGGGTGGTGATGTTGGCGTCGACGATGGAGCTGAAGGCGCGCTCGTAGCCGGCGTGGATCGCCTGCTGCACCGACAGTCCTGTGCGCAGCTCCTCACGAATACGCTCGAAGATCAGCACGTTGGCGTCGACCGCCATGCCCAGCGTCAACACGATACCGGCGATACCAGGCAGCGTCAGGGTGGCGCCGAGCATCGACATGGCGGCGACCAGCAGGGTCAGGTTCAACGCCAGGGCGATGTTGGCGATGACGCCGAACACCTTGTAGCGGATCAACATGAACAGCACGACCAGCAGCAGGCCGATCTGTACCGAGAGCATGCCGCGCTCGATATTGTCGGCGCCGAGGCTCGGGCCGATGGTGCGTTCCTGGGCGAAGTAGATCGGTGCCGCCAGAGAACCGGAGCGCAGCAGCAGTGCCAGCTCGCCGGCTTCGGTGGGCGATTCCAGCCCGGTGATGCGGAAGCTGTTGCCCAGCGCGCTCTGGATGGTGGCCAGGCTGATGATGCCGCGCTCGGTGTAGGGATCACGCACGGTTACCTGCTCACCGTCCTCCATCACCGTACGGTCACGGGTCTTGTGCTCGATGAACACCACCGCCATGTTGCGACCGATGTTGGTGCGGGTGGCGCGGTTCATCAGGGTGCCGCCGGTGCCGTCCAGGTT
Source organism: Halomonas sp. YLB-10 (assembly GCF_003856855.1). Lineage (NCBI taxonomy): Bacteria > Pseudomonadati > Pseudomonadota > Gammaproteobacteria > Oceanospirillales > Halomonadaceae > Halomonas > Halomonas sp. YLB-10. The sequence continues at coordinate 15,726 of NZ_RRCU01000008.1, read as the reverse complement.
GATGTTGACCTGGGGGCGACCGTTCTCGTCGAAGCCGCGGCTGGCGCTGGACACACTGTCGCCGGTGATGATGACGTCGCGCATCAGGTCGGCGGTGCGTCCGGGTTCATTGCGGAAGGACAGCGCCTCGGTCTCGTTGGACGGGGTGTCGGTGCGCGCCTCCAGGCGGAACTCCAGGTTGGCGGTGGCGCCGACGATACGCTTGGCGGCGGCGGTGTCCTGCACGCCGGGCAGCTCGACCACGATGCGATCCGGGCCCTGACGCTGTACCAGCGGTTCGGCCACGCCGAGCTCGTTGACGCGGTTGCGCAGGGTGGTCAGGTTCTGGTTGATCGCGTAGTCCTGGATCTCGTCCACGGACGCGTCGGTCAGCGTCATCGCCAGGCTGGCGCCGCGTTCACGCTCGACGTCCTGATACTGGAAGTCGGGGAACTCGCGGCGAATCAGCGTCTCGGCAGCGTCGCGGTCCTCGGCGTTCATGAAGTCCAGCGAGATGGTGCGGCCGTCGATCTCGGTGTTGCGGTAGCGGATGCGCTCTTCACGCAGGGTCTCGCGCATGGCGCTGGCGTTGACCTCGAGACGCTGATTGACCGCCGCTTCCATGTCCACTTCCAAAAGGAAGTGCACACCGCCACGCAGGTCCAGACCAAGGGTCATGGGCGAGGCCGCCAGCGAAGACAGCCACTCGGGGGTGGACTCTGCCAGGTTCAGCGCGACCACATAGTCATCGCCGAGCTGCTGGGCGATCAGGTCACGGGCGGGAATCTGGTCCTCGGCGTCGTTCAGCCGGATCAGCAGGCTGTTGGGCTCCTGTTCCACCGTCTTGACGTCGATGTCCGCCTCGGCCAGGGCCTGTTCGAGGCTCTGCTGCTGGGACTGGCTGAAACTCAGCTCGCCACGATCACTGCTGATCTGGACCGCTGGGTCTTCGGGAAACAGATTGGGAAGGGAGTAGACCAGGCCGACAAGAAGTACCACCAGGATCAGCAGGTACTTCCATAAAGGGTAACGATTGAGCATCGGGGCTCTGCCCTCAGGTTGCTGACAAATAAGGGAAAGCCGGGGGCGCTCGAGAGGTGCTCCGGGGACTTTCCAAAGCGAAGGGTGCGGCTGCCTCGCCAACGCGCGACAGCCGACCGATCGGCTCCCCCCGCGTCAGCATGGGGCCCCCTTCGGCGCACAGGGCCGAAGGGGAATGACACCAATCAGATGGACTTGATAGTGCCCTTGGGCAGCACGGCGGCCACGGCGTTCTTCTGCACGCTGACTTCGGTGCCTTCGCTGATTTCCATGGCGAGGAACTCGCTGTCGTCGCTGACCCGGGTGATGCGGCCCATCAGACCACCGCCTATGACGATCTCGTCACCCTTGGACAGGCCAGCGATCAGCTGCTTGTGCTGCTTGGCGCGCTTGGCCTGGGGACGCCACAGCAGGAAGTAGAAGATCAGCACGAAGCCGACCAGCATCACGATCTGGGCGATACCACCACCGGCGGCAGCGCCAGCATCCTGGGCCAGGGCCGGGGAGATGAAGAAGTCCAACATGTACGACGGTCTCCTGAAGTCGTGGGGAAAAGGGAGTCAGACGGCCGGCGGCTGCCGACCGGGTCATCAATTCGGGGCGGGGGGAACCGGCAGGCCACGCCTGGCATAGAACCCTTCCACGAAGTCAGCCAATGTACCCGCTTCGATAGCACCGCGCAAACCGGCCATGACACGCTGATAGTGACGCAGATTATGGATCGTGTTGAGCATTGATCCGAGCATCTCGCCGCAGCGGTCCAGGTGGTGCAGATAGCCCCGCGAGAAGTTCTGACAGGTGTAGCAGTCGCAGTCATCTTCCAGCGGGCGGGTGTCGTGACGATGCTTGGCGTTGCGGATCTTGACCGTGCCCTCGGCGGTGAACAGGTGGCCGTTGCGGGCGTTGCGGGTGGGCATCACACAGTCGAACATGTCGACTCCGCGGCGTACCCCCTCGACCAGATCCTCGGGCTTGCCGACGCCCATCAGATAGCGCGGCTTGTCCGCCGGCATCCACTCGGGCAGATAGTCGAGCACCTTGATCATCTCTTCCTTGGGCTCGCCCACCGACAGCCCGCCGATGGCGTAGCCGTCGAAGCCGATGTCGCCGAGGCCCTTGAGCGAAGCCTCACGCAGATCCGGGTACATGCCGCCCTGGATAATGCCGAACAGCGCCGACGGTGAGTCGCCGTGGGCATCGCGAGAGCGCTGGGCCCAGCGCAGCGACATCTCCATCGAACGGCGCGCCTCGTCGTGGGTCGCCGGGTAAGGGGTGCACTCGTCGAAGATCATGACGATGTCGGAGCCCAGCGAGCGCTGCACCGCCATCGACTCTTCCGGTCCCATGAACACCTTGGAGCCGTCCACCGGCGAGCGGAAGTGCACGCCCTGCTCGGTGATCTTGCGCGTCTCGCCCAGCGAGAACACCTGGAAGCCGCCGGAGTCGGTGAGGATCGGCTTGTGCCACTGGGCGAAGTCGTGCAGGTCGCCGTGGGCCTCGATGACCTCGGTACCGGGGCGCAGCCACAGGTGAAAGGTGTTGCCGAGGATGATCTCGGCGCCGATCTCTTCCACCGAGGCCGGGGTCATGCCCTTGACCGTGCCGTAGGTGCCCACCGGCATGAAGGTCGGGGTCTCGATGGTGCCGCGGGGAAAGGTGATGCGACCTCGGCGGGCCCGGCCGTCCTCGGCCAGCTTGTCGAAGCGCATGAAGCATTGCTCGCGCATGGGTCTCTCCGTGCCCCTTGGGGGCGTTGATTCGAGCCTGACGACGGTGGACCGCTCGGCCGAGCAGCCACCGCCTGGCAAATAGGGTCAGCGTGCCGGCGTCAGCAGCATGGCGTCGCCGTAGCTGAAGAAGGCGTAGCGTTCCTTTACCGCCTCGCGGTAAGCCTTCATCACGGTGTCGTAGCCGGAGAAGGAAGACACCAGCATCAGCAGGGTCGATTCCGGCAGATGGAAGTTGGTGATCAGGGCGTCCACGCAGCGCCACTCGTAGCCCGGGTAGATGAAGATGTCGGTGTCGCCGGAGAAGGGCGCGATCTCGCCCGACTGGCTGGCGGTCTCCAGGCAGCGCACGCTGGTGGTGCCGACGGCGATGACCTTGTTGCCGCGAGCCTTGGCCGCGCGCACCTGGGCGCAGGCCTGGTCACCCACCTCGATCCATTCGCTGTGCATGTGGTGCTCCTGGATATTGTCGACGCGCACCGGCTGGAAGGTACCGGCGCCCACGTGCAGGGTCACGTAGGCGGACTCGACGCCCCGCTCGGCCAGCCGCTCGAGCAGCGGCTCGTCGAAGTGCAGCCCGGCGGTCGGCGCGGCCACCGCCCCGTCGCGGCGGGCGTAGACGGTCTGATAGCGCTCGCGGTCGGACAGCTCGTCGTCGCGGGTGATGTACGGCGGCAGAGGCATATGGCCGTGGCGTTCCAGCAGCGCGATCATCGGGGTATCGCCGAGAAAGCGCAGCTCGAACAGGGCGTCGCGGCGGCCTTCGACCACTGCCTGGATGCCGCCCTCGAAGTGAAGCTCGGTGCCGGGCTTGGGTGACTTGCTCGAACGCAGATGGACCAGCCCCCGATGGGCGTCCAGCGGCCGTTCGAGCAGCATTTCCACCTTGCCGCCGCTGGCCTTGTGGCCGTGCAGGCGGGCGGGGATCACGCGGGTGTCGTTGAACACCAGCAGGTCGCCGGGCTCGAGCAACTGTTCAAGGTCCGGAAAGCGGCGGTGGTCGAGGTGTCCGCTGGCGCCGTCGACACACAGCAGGCGGCAGTCGCTGCGAACGTCGGACGGGTAACGGGCGATCAGCTCTTCAGGGAGCTCGAAATGAAAGTCGGCGCGCTGCATGGGAATTCGCAAGTCGTCAGGCGGGATGAAGGATGCCAAAGGCGCACAAGGATACCGTTTCCTGACCGCCACGTCAGGAAACGGCGTCGATCTTCTGTCACGACCACGCCATGGGCGTCAGCCCGTGTCGGCCATCCGCGAGGCGGGCAGCGCAGTCGGGTCGATGACCAGGGGCCATCGGGGTGACTACCACAGCAGCAGGATCAGACCGTAGGCCATCAGCGTCACCACCACCGTACTGATCAGGTTGAGGGCAAAGCCGGCACGAATCATCGACTGGATCTTCATGTGACCGGTGCCGAAGACGATGGCGTTGGGTGGTGTGGCCACCGGCATCATGAAGGCGCAACTGGCGGCGATGGCGGCCGGCACGGTGATCAGCATCACCGGCAGGTCCAGCGACAGCGCCAGCGCGCCGAGCAGCGGCAGAAAGGCCGCCGCGGTGGCGGTGTTGGACGTTACCTCAGTGAGGAAGATGATGACCAGCACCACGCCGCCGATGATCGCCAGCACCGGCAGGGCACCGAGGATCGACAGCTGGTTGGCGATCCACTCGGCCAGCCCCGACTTGCTGATTGCGCCGGCCAGCGCCAGACCGCCGCCGAACAGCAGAAGGATGCCCCAGGGCAGCTTCACCGCGTCTTCCCACACCATCAGCGCCTCGCCGGAACGACGGCCGGAAGGAATCAGGAACAGCGCCATGCCGGCGACGATGGCGATGGTGGTGTCGGACAGCCAGGAGGCGCCCATGTCATTGAGCAGCGGGCGCAGTATCCACAGCGCCGCCGCGGCCAGAAACAGCAGGCCGACACGGCGTTCGGCGGCGCTCATCGGGCCCATCTCGGCGAGCTGGTCCTTGATCAGGTTGTCGCTTTCACCCTTGCCGACCTTCAGCGAGAAGCCGCCGCGGGACAGCCACCACCAGGTCAGCGCCATCATCACCACACTGATCGGTACCCCGACCAGCATCCACTGGGCGAAGCCCAGATCGATGCCGCGATCATCGGCCAGATAACCCGCCAGCAGAGCATTGGGCGGCGTGCCGATCAGGGTGGCCACACCACCGATGCTGGCCGAATAGGCGATGCCCAGCAGCAGCGCGGTGGCAAAGCGGCGCAGCTCATCAGGGTCGGAATCCTCGAGCAGGCTCAGCACCGAGATGCCGATGGGCAGCATCATGATCGAGGTGGCGGTGTTGGACACCCACATGCTGAGAAAACCGGTGGCGATCATGAACCCGGCGATCTGGCGCTTGGGCTCGCTGCCGACGACCTTCAGCACGTGCAGGGCGATACGCTTGTGCAGGTTCCAGGTCTGCATCGCGATACCGAGCAGGAAACCGCCGAGGAACAGATAGATGATCGGATTGGCGTAGCTGGCCGCGACCTCCTTGATGCTGCCGATGCCCACCGCCGGGGCCAGCACCAGGGGGATCAGCGAGGTCACCGGGATCGGGATCGCCTCGGTGGACCACCAGCTGGCCATCAGCAGTGCCATGCCGACGCAGCCCCAGGCGGCCTGTGACATGTCGCCGGGCGGGGGCAGCACCAGGGTGGCGATCAACAACAGCGGACCCAGCACCAGCCCGATGCGGCTGGCGATGGACGGATGGGGAACGGCTTCATTGCGAGTGTCAGCCATGGGCGACTCCATTCTGGGCTGGACGCGGGTCTCGTTGACCAGGGGCTTGGTTGACCTGGGGCAGGCGGAGCGCAGTCTACCAAGGTCTAACCCGAGCGGGCGAGCGTCAAGACATGGACGAATGACCCACCTGCCGCCAGGGTGCCGAAACCGACGGCCGGTGGGGCTTTGGCTGACAACGGCCGAGGCCGATCCCAGGTCGATGCTCGGCCGGATGCGGCGGGTGCCGTGCCCGACAGGGGCGGGAGTCGCCTCGACAACGGCGCCATCGGCCCCGACAGGCGCCACCGAGCGGCTCAGGGGAATTGACCTCTGGCGCCACCCACGTATAATCCTCGCCCGTTGCCGGTGTGGCGGAATTGGTAGACGCAGCGGATTCAAAATCCGCCGGGTGCAAGCCCTTGTCGGTTCGAGTCCGACCGCCGGTACCACTTGAAAAACAGTCGCTTACGAGCGGCTGTTTGTGTTTCTACCCTCCCTCTTTCTAGTGCGTGGTCGCAGTTTGGTCGCAGAAGGCCCCGCTCAAGCTCGGCAGGCGGGAGCCGATATCGTCCAGACCCGCATCGAAAATGTGCGAGTAGCGGCTGGTGACGATCAGGCTGGAATGCCCAAGCAGATCGCGCACCGTGGTCATGCTCTCGCCGGCCTGGGCCAGCATGCTGGCATAGCTGTGGCGCAAGTCGTGAAAGCGCAGATCGGGCCGTCCCACGGATTGGCGAGCATGTTCCCACACCGTTCGCAGCCGATGATAGGTCGTAGCGAACGGTAGCTCCTCCAGCCATGCTCGGGCATCCTTCGGCACCGGCACCACCCTGGCCTTGCCGCTCTTCGTCTGGTCTGGTCGCAGCAGAATGCGACCACCTTGGACGTTCTGAGGGTCCAGAGCCAGCAGTTCGCCCTGGCGGAGCCCGGTGAGCGCCGCCAGGGCGATCACCCGCTTCTCGACAATCGAGTGATCGGGAATGGCTTGCAGAAGCTGACTCACCTGCTCGATGGTCAGGTACACATGCCGTTCGTTCTTCGGCATCTTCTTTCTGATCTTGTCGCCCAAGGGACGATCCAGCCATCCCCATTCCCGATAGGCAAGGTTCAGCACCCGCTTGACCACCTGCAGATGATTGTTGATGGTGCTCTGAGCACGTCCTTGCTTGCGGAGGTCGCGGGCCATCTCGCGGGCCTTGTCGACGCTGTCCATGCCGAGCAGTACCCGGTCGCCCATGTAGCGAGCCACAGGGCGGATAGCCTTCGCCTGACTGGCCACGTCGTACTCGTCGATCCATCGCTCGAGCCCCTCGATAAAGGTGCGCCGCGGTTGGCGCCCCATAGCCTCACCCTGGAAAGCCGCTTCGTTCAGCTCTGCCTGGCGCTTCGCTGCGTACTCGCGCGCCTGGCGCTCCCCCTCTCGATTCCCCGCAAACGTTCGTTGATATCGGTGACCGTGGTACGTTTCTGTGACCACCCACCGGTTCCTTTTTTCCCTGTATCTGACTGTGATTCCCATGTGTCGCGTACCTCAGGCTGAGGGCCGCGCTTGCAGCTCTCAGCGTACCTCTCCACTGCGCTCCGCTCAAAGCGAACAGCTGTGCCGATCTGGACGAAGCCGATGCGGTGCTTGTTGCCGTACACCCAGCTCGGGCTCATGCCCAGCCATTCAGCGACCTGATCCGGGCGCAGTAACCCTTTAGTCATACGTGCCCCCTCACTAGGTTGCTCAATGGGCTGTTGCTGTCGACGGCAAAGCCATGGGATTGGCTATCTTGGCCGCATCACGCGGGCAATTGTGGACGGCGAATTTCCCAGAATTTGACGTCACACTCTCCCCACCATGACTCCCCACCGTGACCACCGGGGATGACGGGGCTTGGAAAGCCCTGCGTGTGCTGCCAGCGGTGGAGCGTGCTTATTGAGCTGCCGTACCTCCGGTAGAGCTGGCGTGTATTGACGTATGCTTCGGCTCTCATGGTGAGTCTCCTGACTCCAGGTGTTGCCACAAAAGGTATCTATCGGATACTATTGAGACATCATAGAGGGCTTTGCGGAGGAGTCAAGCGGCATGTACGAGACGACGAGATTGGCCATCGGGCTTCGTATGGCGAGGGCAGCGGTGCAACTGACGCAGAATGCGTTGGCGGCCGAGCTAGGGGTTACAAAAATTGTTGTCGCGCGCAATGAAAAGCCCGACATGGCTATGCGTGCAGACACCCTCGTCAGGTTGATCTACGTCTTGCGGCAAAGGGGAGTAGAGCTGGATGTATTTAGCACGCTTGATAGCGTAAGGCTCTATATGACAGGGGGAGAGCTTGATGCAGCGGCCATGCGAATTTCTCGCGCAGCACTTAGCATGAACCAGCAAGGCTTTGCTGACTGCATCGGGTTGACTAAAGCCATCGTCACCCGCGGTGAAAGGCCGGGAGTCACCATGCGTTCAGATACATGGCATACCTTCAAGGTGAAAGTGAAGGAGCTAGGCATAGTGGTTGATTGGGTGCCAATGGTTGCTGACCTTACTGTTGTAGTGAATAGGCCAGCAATTGAAAGGATCGAAGCTATACAGCAAGGTAGCCTGCTTCCAGGTGAGCCAGGAAAGGAACTTATACCTACAAGCTTGGAAGATAAGATCAAAAGTAAAAACTGGCAGGAAAAGCATCGAATAAAATAATTATGGGCTTGTAGGTTTGTTTGGTGCGTGATTTTAGTTGGTCGATATGGTCCATCTTCCGGGACTGAAAGATCTGATGATTGCACAAGGAGCTCTTTGCTCGAGCTTAAGTGTCGCAGGCTAGCATGGTTAGCCTATGTTGTTATGAGGGGGGGCTGTGGATAGAAATAATGGTGTTTATTCTTACACCTCTGAGATAGGTGGGTGCAGGGCTACCTCGTCTACTAGGCAAAGGCTAACTGAGGGTCAAGTACATGAAGTAACAGGAGCTACAGGTCAGGTTAGCTGTGCCCAGCTTCAGCCACAAGGTAGCCAACTTCCTCGACGCAATCGCAAGGATCGCAAGGTAGAAGCGATCTATGGGTTGCTGCGGGAATATTTTTATAAAGGTATCACGCCACGAGGCACCTCATTATTAGTCAACCGTGAAACATTGCAATCTACTCCTTTAGAGGCGAAACAGCTGGTGAGTACCGTTCAGAGCATTGCATATCACGCTTCTGGACTTGCAGTTAATAAAGGTGATATAGAGCAAGCGCTTGGGGTTATCGAGGGTGATGCACCAGAAGTTCAAAACCTGCGTGCAACTATAGGGCTGACGGTATGTGGTGACCAGGGCCAGGTATTCTTGTTAACACCTGTTGGCGTTATTGAAATCCAGCCAAGCGGTGGATACTTTCGCCCCGACAATATCGCCGGGGCGATAGGGTATGTTCGTTTGAAAAACGGTAAGCCTCCGTGCTATCAGGCAGTTTTTGGGGAAGTGCAACTCCAGCCATTGCTGTGGATTTTGGGCCAGCTAAATGTGCCTAATGATAGCCGATTATTGGTGGCCGCTTGGCTTGTAACTAGCCTTCATCCGGAGGCCGATAATGTACTGCTGGAGATCGTTGGGGAGCGGCGTAGTGGTAAAAGCTCTTTGCAAACTATTTTGAAGCATTTGATTGATCCAAGCTTTGAGTATTTGGTGGTGGACACACCCACTACCTCTAGGCAAGTCGATGTGCTTGGAAGGCGAGATAACGTTATTAGCTTAGATAAGGTCGATGGTCTGAGCCAAAAAGTTCAGAGTGCGCTCCTGACACTGCTCGAGGGTAAATTAACTGATATTAGTACGTCAAAGAAGGAGAGGGATACAAATGTCATGCTTTCTCATCCGGTTTTGTTGAACAGTGCTGAAAGTGTTGTCACTTGGTCCGATTTGGCAGATCGCAGTGTCCTTGTTCAGCTACCTCGAATCGAAAATATTAAAGAGAATTACTTTAATCAAGTGAGTCACCACGTGAATTTCGCTTTTGCAAGCTTGGTGAAGTTGTTGGGGTACGTTCATAGCCGCTGGAAATCTATCAACCCGACATCATGCCCAGCTGGTATGATTGATTTTTACCGCATTGGCATTAGTGTGGCTGAAGCCCTTGGTTCCAGTGCCGAAGATTTTGATTATCAGGTTCAGGCGAGCATGAAACGCCGGTTTGCATTAGAGCTCTCTGAGCATCCTGTCGCCGTTGCTGTGAGGGACTTGCTAGGCGCTTCCGGCGAGGACTGCCTAGATATACCCGTAGGGCAGTTTCTTGTTAGGCTGAATGACTACCGTCCTGATCACACTGAGGATAAGGATTGGCCGCGTAGCCCTCGTCATTTGGGAGCTAAACTGGATAGCTGTGGTGCCCTGATGGAAGCGCATGGTGTGCGCGTAGGCCCGCCCGTGCGAAAGGGTAAGCATGGAGTTTTTCATCGCAGGATCGAGAAATGCCCCTCGCAGCTATACCACCAGTGGAACGCTACTCCCGTGAGTAGTATCTAGCAGGATACAGGCGTGATGCGCGCCTGTAGGCAGGATGTCTGGATGTCTTGAATTATTTTTCGCCATAATAACCATGTTTTTGCGCTATTCAGTGGCGTTTCCTCGGCATGTCATCCAGTTGTCTTGTTCCGGTGCATGTCCACCCACCGGCGGATTAGCGTCGTGCCCGGTGCTTTCGGCATTCGCCGGAACTGAAGCCATTCTTCCAATGTTCGATGCGGCACACCAACCTCCTTAGCCATTTGGGCTTGAGTGATCCCTCGCAGCTTTCGCAAGGCAGCAGCATCACGGATTAGTCGGCGCTTTGGTTCATTCTGCTCCATGGCGGCTAGCCGTGCATGATCAGGGTCTAATGATTCCGGCTGGTAGACCTGTGATTGGGTATGAGGTGGCGTGTTTGAACCACCAGTATTGCTTATCGACGCGGTAGGGTGTTGCCAAGGGTATCGTGTCATGAGGGCTCTCCTGCATATCAAAAGGAAAGGCCCGTCAAAGCGGGCCTATACAAGGGATATGTGTCTTATTTCTGGCTCGTCATCAGGCCGTGGTGCCTTTCACCAAAATGCTTGGTATGAGCTTTACAGAGATAGCTGCTACGTCGGAAGGCGTCGGGTAGTAGGTGATAGTCTAGGCTGGGTTCAAGATAATATTGCCTTACACCTTTGCGATTAAAGCCGAACTGAACCCCATCCACAGCTTCCTCGTCGGTCGTCTTCAAAGCACTGGCCCATGCGCCTACTATCAACCAGAACGGGTTGTCTTCTTCTGACTCCATGGCGCCAATGTGGCGAAAGGCATGACCATTGAGTAGAAGCATGACGTGATAGTGAAGCCCTTGGTTCTTATCTCCAATTTCACGGGCGATGATGTAGCGAACTGGGCACTTGTGTGGGCTACGTTTACGGTGAAGGTTAGCTTTAATCTTGGCTTCTAACGAATCTAGGAAAAGGCGAATCACGCCGTTTCCACCTGCATTTTGAGGAAGAGGGACTTGCGCTGGTACCTTTAGATCAAAGCGTACTACTAGAACCTTGCTATGTGCATGCAATGCATTATCAAATACCTTATAAGCTCGGTCGAGATAACTTGTGATCAAAGGCCCGTCCTTGGTGAGCACGGGTAGCGTGACATTTTCTTTTGGAGAGTATTCCTGGCTGTAATGCAGAATGTGATTGCGGTTTTGTTTTAGGCGCTTCGGTTGTTTCAGAAGCTTGGGCTGTTTCATGAAGTTGGCTCCGTTAACTGTAAGAAGCGAGTCTCGTTGACTCGCCAGTATTGCCACGTGCAGGGGAGCAGCTAAGGAACGACGGTAAGTGCTATCAATAACCAATATGTGCGCTTGCTTCACGCTCTACTCGGTCAGCTATTTGAGCATTGATGCGGATAACGGTTGGCGTTACGACAGGGTTGGTGTTTTAGCACCACCCAGTCTCACTAGTGTGCTCAATGATGGTGTTATAAATACACCATTGAATAATCTCATCCAGTAGCTCTAAAGCAGTAGGTATATATTAACGTTTACCTAATTATCGATATCCGGTTATGCTTCGGTACCGCTGACACTTTTATCGATTATGTTAAGCGCTGCCTAGCGTTTTTTGTCCCATTAGTGCTCCCGCAAAAAATGAACTCGTGGCATCAGATAACTAGGCCGTGTAAAGAATTACATCACCCCATTCTAGCTACTCCGGCGTTTGCCGTCGCAGGCCTTATTTCCCCACTTTTTTACGTTGCTGCCGTATACATACTATGTACACACCGCGCGTCACGTTCTCATTAGATTGAAAAAAATCTCAACCACACACTACCTCCATGAAACCCCAGACGATTGGGTTATCAATCATCATCATGGAGGTACTCCCATGCCCACATGCTGTCCAAGCTGTGGCTCTCATCACGTCATCACTCGACATCATGGCCGCAAGGTATGCGGCATTACCGGAGCTGCTGCCGGTACGGCGTCAGGATCGGCAGGAGCGCTCAGTGGTGCCAAGACCGGTGCCCTCGTAGGGGCGATGGCCGGCCCTGTTGGTATCACCATTGGCAGCCTCACCGGCGCCGTCCTGGGCGGCCTGATTGGCTGTGCCGCTGGCGGCGTCACCGGGGCACGCCTCGGTGCGCAGCTTGACGACAAGATGCTCGACAACCATCAGTGCCGCGATTGCGGCCACACCTTCCGCCCCGAGGCGGACTGACCTCGTTCTCAACCCTTTCTCTCAATCCTCACGAGCATGGCCCGCTGCCCTTGGGTGGCGGGCTGCTATGCCGTGATCTCGACAATCAAGGAGCAATACTCATGGCACATCAGATCGAACAGATGGCTTACGTCGGCGACACCCCCTGGCACGGACTGGGGCAGCAGCTGTCACGCCATCAGCCGCTGGAGGTGTGGCGGCAACAGGCCGGCATGGACTGGCACATTGACGAATCCCCGGTACGCTTCATCGCCGATGGCGCGGGGCACCTGGGCAGCATCCACTCTTTCCCGGAGCAGAAGGTGCTCTACCGCTCGGATACCCGGGCACCGCTGTCGGTGGTCTCCCAGCGCTACAAGGTGGTGCAGCCCGAGGAGGTGCTGGAGTTCTACCGGGATCTCACGGAATACGCTGGCTACGAATTGGAGACGGCCGGCGTGCTCAAGGGTGGTCGCAAGTTCTGGGCGTTGGCGAAAAGTGGTCTGGGCGGGGCCTTGAAGGGCCAGGACCAGGTCAACGACTACCTGCTGCTGGCCACGTCCTGCGATGGCTCCCTGGCCACCGTCGCCACCCCGACGTCAGTGCGCGTGGTCTGCAACAACACCCTGACCATTGCGGTGGACGGCACCTCTCAGGGTGTGAAGGTGCCGCACAGCACCGAATTCCGTCCTCAGCTGGTCAAACAGCAGCTGGGGATCTCCGTGTCGCAGTGGGACGACTTCATGTATCGCCTGAAGACCCTGGCCGAGCGCAAGGTCAGCCAGGAAGAAGCGAGGACCTACTTTCAGTCGGTGATCTGCAACGCCGAGGCCCCGCTGGAGGATCCGTCCAAGCTGCCCAACGTCCGCGCCCTCAATCGCGTCCAGAAGCTCTACCAGGGCGATGGACGCGGCTCTCAGCTGTGCACCGCGCAAGGCACCGCCTGGGGCCTGCTCAACGCGGTCACCGAGTACGTGGACCACGAGAAGCGCGCTCGCAGCAACGACTACCGCATGGACTCCGCGTGGTTCGGCCAGGGCGCCGGTCTCAAGGACAAGGCGCTGGAATCCGCTCTTGAGCTGGTGGCCTGAACGGCGTCCTGCGTCCTCCCACCCCCGTCTTTCCCTCACCACGGCATAGCGCCCGGCCCATCAAAGGCCGGGCGTTTTTGTTTATGGAGGTACCGATGCAACCACCCATGACATTCGAGATCTGCCATGCCCTGACCCAGCTGACGCGTCAGCTGCTGGAGGCCGGCGAGCAATCGATCGAAACCCACGTGCTGGCCAAGGGCCAGGTCTATCGCGTGGCCCTGTCCCTGGAGCCGGTCCCGACCGAGGAGCTCCCTGACGTCATCCAACGCTATCGATAACGGAGGCCATCATGGCAACCCCCATTCATCCCAAGACCGCCGATCAGGCACCGGTCGCCCACGCCACCCAGGACAGCACCGCGATCATCCAGGTGATCGAGCGGGCGGCCCTCAATCCCGAGGTCGACATCGACAAGATGGAACGCCTGCTGCAGATGCAGGAGCGGGTGCTCGACCGCCAGGCGCTGATGGCCTACAGCGCCGCCATGGCGGCCATGCAGACCGAACTGCCGAGCATCGCCGAGCGTGGCAAGACCAACAACGGGCACTACGCCACCCTGGAGGACATCGTCGATACCGTGCGGCCGATCATGAAGAAGCACGGCTTCGCGGTGAGTTTTCGGATCCAGACCCAGGAGCGCGGCATCCAGGTCACCGGCGTGCTGATGCACCAGGACGGCCACCGCGAGGAGACCAGCATGCTACTGCCGGCCGACACCAGCGGCAGCAAGAACGCAGTGCAGGCCTTCGGTTCCTCGACCAGCTACGGCAAGCGCTACGTGCTCTGCGCCCTGCTCAACATCACCACCCGCGGACAGGACGACAACGGCCATGCCGCCGCCCCGGTGAAACTCGTCACACCTTTCCAGGCGGGACAGATCCGGCAGCTGATAGTCGCCTGTCCACAGGCCACTCAGGAGTGGTTCGTCGGCAAGTACGGCGAGCCCGAGCAGGTGCCACGCAGCGACTTCGACAGGCTACGCGCCTCTCTGCAAAAGCGAGCACTGACCAACCGCCAACGTCACTGACCGGTCAGCGAGGGGGCAACCCCTCGCCGCCTATGCCGCCTCATCGAGAAGGAGATCGTCATGCAGATCCTGACACTGGAACAGGGCACGCCCGAGTGGCATGCCGCCCGCCTCGGCATCATCACCATGTCCGAGCTGAAGACACTGCTGGTCAAGGGCAAGGGGCCGGACGGCTTCGGTGCCGGCGCTTTGAGCTATATGCACCAGCTGATCGGCGAGCGCATCACCGGTGAGCCGTCCGATGCCTTCCCGGGTAATGCTCACACTCATCGTGGCCACGAACTGGAGCCGGTAGCCCGCGAGCTCTACCACGAGGCCACCGGCCTGCCCCGACTGGAGCAGGTCGGCATCATCCTCAACCACGGAGTGGGCTACTCACCGGATTGCCTGGTGGACAGCAACGGCCTGGTGGAGATCAAGACCAAGCTACCCAAGTACCAGATCGAGCTGCTGCTCGAGGGAGAGCTGCCCCAGGAGCATGTCGCCCAGTGCCAGGGCGGCCTGTGGGTCAGTGAGCGAGAGTGGATCGACTTCGTCAGCTACTGGCCGGGGATGCCGCTGTTCGTGAAGCGTGCCTACCGGGACGAAGCGATGATCCGCACCATCGCCGAGCGCGTCGCGGCGTTCTACGAAGAACTGGAGCGCCGCATGGCGCTGGTAATGGCCGCCTGAGGAGAACGATCATGAACCACCGCAAGCTCAAGGCCGGTGAAGTCGCCGGTACCTATGACATCACCACGCCGATCACCGAGGCCGAGTTGGTCAGCAGCGCCCAGGCCTTCGCCAGACGGCTTCTGGCCCGAGGCCGTAAACTCACCCGGCCGGACCTGGTGTTCGACTACCTGCAGGTGCTCTTCCAGGGCTACGAGCACGAGGTGTTCAGTGCCCTGTTCCTCGACACCCAGCATCGCCTCATCCACTTCGAGACGCTGTTCCGAGGCACCATCGACTCGGCCAGCGTCTACCCGAGGGAAGTGGTCAAGCGTGCCCTGACGCATAACGCCGCGGCGGTGATCTTCGTTCACAACCACCCCTCGGGTGACCCCGAGCCCAGGGACGCCGACCGGCGCATCCCCCAGCGCCTGAAGGAAGCGCTGGGCCTGGTGGAGATCCGCGTCGTCGACCACATCGTGGTCGGGAGCGAGGGATGCCAGTCCTTTGCGGAGCTCGGGTACATCTAGGCGTTATCCAGCTTTACGGCCTACAACCCGGTGCTGCCCTCAAGGGCAGCACCGGTATCTCAAGCCATCTTTTTTGTTTCGAGAGCTGCTTCCAGGAAACCGGCGACCGGCTGTTCCGCGGTGGTAACGAGTTCTATGGTGGAGTCAGCAAGTACTGGTTAACCCGGCTTATTCATGAGGTAGGTCTGAAAACGAAAATAGCGAATGGTATTCTCTAGAGAAATCAGTGTGTTCCGCCAAGAACCTGATTCCAGAGGACCATCCGCTATGGGTGAAAGCGTAT